>JBEGTS010000020.1:0-47270 GCA_041179265.1 Pseudomonadota bacterium | reverse complement strand
TGCTTTAAGATAGACATGATTTGGCTATCACTGTGCTTTGATATTGTCATTTATAGAATCTCCTTCTTTGTTCCTAGAAAATTCTACTCCTTTTGTCGATTGTTTTTGGGGAGGATTACCTACAGACTAATCTTATTATAATCTCTTCTTCTTTTTCTTCTCTTACGTTAATACCAAGCTCCTCAGCAAGTTGTCTAAATGCTCCGTTAATTTTGCTTGAGGAATCTGCATTAATAAAACGTACTATTCTCCTTCTTTCTTGTATTTGTTTATAACCATAATCCTTAGCTAGAGTACTTTTACCTATTCCTGGGGATCCACTAATTGCTACGCCTTTCTTTTTATTTAAAGCTTTTTCTATTTCTTGCAATACTTCTTCACGATGAATAAGATTAGGGATTAATAAAAGAGGTAAATTGCTAATTATATTTCTATCATTTTTAATAAAAATATAATTGTTACTAGATTCTAATACTTCCTTTGCTTCCCTACTTACTTCAATTAACCTTAAAATCCGCTCTCTTAAATCATCTATGTTAATATTAAGTGAGTTTGCAAATATATATTCTTTGTGATCTTGAAAATTTATTCTATATTTCTCTTTTATTACTTTTAACTGCTCTTTAATTAAATTTGGTATTTCCTTTGCTTCGAGGTTTAATTCTGCTAATTGCCCTAAATACCAATCGCTACTTCCCTTATTATTCGTGTTTATTATATCAGTAGACAATTTTACTTCTTCTATACGATAATGACCTTTGTAAGAAAGTTCAAATTTTCCCTCAGAGGTTATGATCTCTTTTGATGGGTATCCTTGTGCGGCATTATTTTCTAAATGCTTATAAACCTCTAAAAATTGTCCGGTTGCAATATTACCGCTTATAAGCTGATCTACAATCTCTAAGAAGCTTCCAAATGTCGTTGCAATAGCATTTTTATATATTAGATTGCTTGCTAAAGGTATAAAATCAAGTGCCTTATTTATTAGCGTATTATCTTTAGGATTATATTCTATGCGAGGCCAATCTAATATCTGTTGATATTTTATCGGCTTACCGGTTTTGGGATCAAAACTATCTAGCATTGGGTCAAGTAAATAACCGGATAATGATAATACGCCTTCTAACAAGGGAGCATAGTTTTTAATTAGCGGTGTTTTATTTAATATATTTACTATCTTACTTGTATGTTTTGCAGTAATTTCAGGAAATAATCTATATGCCTTATTAATATGAGAATTACAGACATTTACAAAATTCGGTGCAGATAAATAAGTAGTTATATTTAGGATTCTCGTATTAAAATCAGTTTTATAACTATGAACATTTGACTTAAAGCTTTTTATAGTTAATGCCGAACCAGGACTATCAAATGTGATTGCCTTTGCTTTTGGATAATGAAAATCTCTATGAGCAAAATATAGACTTAGCTCTGCAAGCCATGCACCTAAAGAATAACCGGTAAAAGATAAATTATAATTGTTCTCTTCAGCATATTTGGTAATTTCTCCTGTAGCCTCATATGCTGCCGCTTGCTGTGCTACTATCTGATCGCCTAAAATACTTTTAAAATGAGCTTTAAACGGTGAATTAGTTTTAAGCAAATCCAATTTTTCAAATGTAGTACCTCGATAAGCAAGTACTATTTGTTTTGTTTTTTCATTTATATATGCTACTGCGTAATATCTACCTATTTCAGGCTTGTTAAATATTTTAAATAGTTTCCAGTCTTTTAATTGTTCATTTCGGGTTTTGACCTTTTCATTATTTTCCTTTTCTACAGTAAATTTTACAATATCATTTTCCGTAGAATCTATATAAGCATGTAAACTAAATAAACCATGTAGAAAGTCGGTAGGGTGGTGCTTATAGTTTTGATTATTTAAGATAATTTTACTTTCGATTTTTTGTACAATATCACTAGAAGCATTAGGCATCTTGCCCCAGCTTACATTACCGATAAAATTATTATTTTGGATTTTAGCGGCTATTTCCTCTAACTGCGGAAGCGTTAAAGATAGCTTGCTAAAATCTAGATGAACAAATGAAGGGACGTTCTGTTCTAGACACGCTATAATTGTTTGATAATCACTTGTATTAACCGGATTTTTTGAAGAAAACACATCTGCTTTCATAAGTATATACTACAAGTAAATGAAGAGTAGTATACGAAGATCAACTTGGAAAAGAGTAATCGGTCTGTAAGCCGAGGACCGCAGCGTATAATAATACGTGAGGACCGGAGGACTTACAAAGACGACGCAGCCAATTTTTCAAATTGATCGAGTATACTTCATAAAATTTTATTAGCTGTATTACGTAGCTCTAATTGAACTAAATTTTGTGTTTTCAACCAAACTTCTTGAAGAATTATAAATTAAAAGTTATTACTTTCAATTATTATTTTTATTCTGAATTTAAAATTAGATTATTTGAGATCATGAGTTTATAGGAAAATAGAGAATGGTGACCCCTACGGGACTCGAACCCGTGTTCCCACCGTGAAAGGGTGGTGTCCTAACCGCTAGACGAAGGGGCCTTAATTTTAAAGTAGGCAAGTAGATGTATTAAAATCGTGTCATACCGTGGCTATGACCACGGCACGACAGTAAGTTAGAAGTTTTATACAACACCTTTGCAAATATTGCAAGTATAAAAATTATAGGTTTACCTTAAGCTTAACACTACCTTGATGACTTCGATAATGTTTATTTAGATAATAATTATAATCCAAAGAAATAGTAGTATTTTTGATACTGCCCATAATACCTGTTCCTAAATTATAGGATGTTTTCGGTTGTTTCGGTATTGCATAATTTTGCTTAAATTCAGTATCAAATATTTTAACGACTCTATTTATTCTTTGGGTTTTCTCTTTAAAATTATGTTCCACCGCTCCTTGGAATGTTAGTCCTAAATTATTAAATTTTAGAGCATCTTTCAAAGGCACTTTAACTTTAGTACCGACAATTCCGGACAATATGTTATTCTCTTTCATTGTAAGAGCTATTTCTTGTACGTTAATACCGGTTTCATTATATACCCCGTCTCGTGACTTACCATATCTTAAGCCGATATTTGGAGTAATAACGAGATTGTTTTTAACGAGATAATTATAATTCAGTAATGCTTCCGCATTATAACTATGATTGCGATGCTTTACATTACTTCTAATTTTACTATCACCGTATGAATAAGTTGTCTTATCTTTAATAAAGTTTTTAGAAGCAGATACTAAAGCTTGTAGTGCAAAATTCCTTGGTAATTCTTTTTGTCCGTAAACAGAAACTACATGGCTATCAATAATTTCTTTGTCATTATTTTTACTATTTTTAAACTTAAATACCGAATGAACATTACTGTAAGCTATACCTACAATATTATTGTCGATCTCAACATCAAACCCAATAGTAGCACCTTTATTAGTACCTCTATAACCGTTGATATTCTCTACTCGCCCATGGTTGTTGATGCCATACATACCACGCACCCATAAACCTCTTTTAATACGAACTTCATCATCATCACCGGCTCCTACTGCTACCATATTATTAGACATATTTATAGATGCATCTAATCTGTTACGAATCATATTGTTTACAATAGTATTAACAACTTTCGCTTGATTTAAAGTAGGAGCGTTTTCTGAAATTTGCGTTTGCATTTCTTTTTTTGCTTCCTGTTCAAGAGGAATAGCCGTATCAATTGCTATTGTTTCAAGAGTATTCTCTTCAGACTCGGATAATTGCTCTACTGCTGCTTCTTCAGATTCTGAATCTATTCCTGAATCATTATCATCTTCTTCATCGCTACCGTCGCCTAATGCTAAACATTCCTTTTCTCTACAGTCACTTAATGCTAATACACAATCATTACTTGATGCAGGTAATAAAGATAATTCTCTACTTACGTCTGTTACTTCTTTGTCTTCTGACTCTTCATCTTCGGTAGGTAAGGTAGATTCCGATTTACCATTTGACGCTAAATCTTCAGGATCTTTCTGAGCTTTGGATTCAAGGACATTAATAACTGATTCGGGAATTCCTGCCCCCAATTGCTTAAGATTTTCATTTATTTCTTCAAAAGAAACATTATTTAATTTTGATGGATCTGCTAAACATGCATTTATAGCATCATGCATAATTACTTCTTCTTTTTTTAGCTCTTCAATCTGCTGAGCGATTTGATCAACTTCTGAGCTTGTACTTGACAATTGTTCCAGTTCTTGCCTTTTAACCGTTACTGCCATTTGATATGTCCGCAAAGCAGCTATTTTATTTTCAAGTGATGTTGTTGAATAATTTGTATTAATATAATCATCATCACTAGATACACTGTTTATACTGTCAACTGAAGGTGAACGTGAAAACACCAGTTTACCCTTAGCTACCTTAGACTTAGATTCCGTATCTAGATGTTTTATCTCCCCTTCTAACCAAATCTTGTCTTTTGACATTTCAAAGACTTCGAGCATTAACTCCTTAAATTTTGGATCATCTTGATTTAAGGTATCTAATTCTAATTCCTTAGCTTTATAATCATTGGCTATTTTTTCATGTTTAGATTTTAATTTCCCTAATTTCATAATATTAGAGCTGCTTAAATCATTTAAGCTACTAACTGAAGATGAGCGGGATAGATTTAATTCTGTATCGCTAAGTAAACTGCTTATGTCGTCAACTGAATAGGAACGTGATAGCTCTGAGTCGCCTGTATCTGAATATCTAGCAACTTGAAATAAAGGATCTATAGCTTTTATATCTTGTTCTAACTTTGACTGTTTTTTCTGTAGATCCAAATGTTTTATAGCTAATTCCTCAAGTTTTGGATCATCTTCACATTGATTACGTAACAGAGAGTACTGTGCTTCAATAGTTTCTATACCAGTGATTGTTTGTTCATATTTAGATTTTAATTTTTCTAATTTTGGAACTCCAAAACTAGCATTGCTTAAATCATCTAAGCTGTTAACTGAAAGTGAACGAGATAGATTTGATTCTGCATCGCCTAAGCTGTTTAGACTACCGAATGAAAAGGAAAGCGATAGTTTTGGTGATTCAGGACTTTGTTTAGCTGCTTCACTAACGGAAGATGAAAGTGAAAACACCGGCTTATTTGGGAATGAATAAACCGCCTCATTAAACCAATGATCTGGATGTCCTTCCATATTTGGTTGCACCTCTCGTTTTAACTGCAACTGTTCTTGCTCTAGATTTATATGTTTTGTAGCTAATTCCGTAAGTTCTGGATCATTATCTAAGTTTATATTGGGATTTTGATTATGTTTTTGATTACGTAATGCGTGATATTCTGCTTCAACATCTTTCTTAGAAGCAATCACTTTTTTGAAGTCCTCATCTAAAGCATCATATTCTCTTAGAGGTGCAAGCTTTGCTTCAAGTGCTAGGTCTAAATGTTCTAATGGTTTTCGTACATTATTATTCTTTCTATTCTTCTCTTTGTTATCCTCTGAAGCTTTTTTAACTAATTTTATATCCGTATTATATTTTTCCAATAATTTATCCACTAATGCTGCTTGCTCTTTTGCTTTATTATCATCTGGATTATTTATTGCATCCAAAATGGCTTGCTCTGCTACCACCTTAGCTTCCTGCTTTCTTTTTTCCAAATCTTTTAGTAGATTCTGAAATAATATAGGACGTTTTATACTATCTGCTCTAGCAACTGTGCCTAATGTCTGATTAATATTATCTTGATACCCCAAAGCTTTCAAAGCAGACAATTCAAACGAAAGTTCTTTCCCAATTTGTGTATAATATGTACCTTTACCCCAATTTGGATTAAATCCAACATCTGCATCTGTTTCTATATTATTAAAATGTTTATCCGCTCTGTTTTTAATATCGTCCAATTTTTTTTCTGCTTTTGCATTATATGCTTTTGCATTTTCCGGTTTATGTATTAATCTTTGTTGTAATTCTTGAGAGATTTTAATTGCTTCTTGGTAATCATTTTCTACTTCCTGTAAAGCAGAATTAAGTGATTTTTGCTGTAAAGGACTGGTTGTTTGTCGTATTTCGGTTCTCTTTGCATCTAAAAGGCTTATAAGCTGAGCTGCCTTTTTTGTTAATCCACTATCTACACTTAAACTAGGCTCCTTATGCTCATTTCCCCAATCTTGTCCAAATCCTGCCTCTTGATCTTTTGCAACTTTTTGACTTTTGCTAAAGAACGATCCAACCCGTTGAAGCACATTTGGTTTCTTCTCTCTAGAGTCTAAAGTAGCACTTTCTTCAGTTAAAGTTTCTTGATGTATACTTTTAGCAGCCGTATTTCTTTGGCTATACGCTGCATCCCAACTCGCTGATAGTTGATTGAAATGATCAGCTGGCAACGAATTTTGACTTTTCAAACTCCCAAAGCCTGAATCCATACTTTCAAGCCGTTCTTCTTGTGAATGTAAATCTAGCCCTAGATCATTCTGCACATCTAAAGTTTCAATACGCATTTTTTCTGACTGCGGTTGTTGTATATCCGGAATACTTCCACTTACATTACTTTTCCTCGATGAGTCACTTTTAGCAACCGTTGTCTTTTGTTTTGGTGTTATTAAATCAAGAGCTTCTAATATATCAGATTGTTTTGGATTTTGAGTAGATGAATTGCCGGCTAAATCTAAATACTCTGATTGCTTTTTGTCAAACTCTGGACTTGGAGAATATGGTGCAGGATTTTTCCAATTTTTGTCAGATCTCAAGCTTTCATCTGTAGTCGTTGTTTGTAACACTGCTGATTTTTCTTCAAAATTTGAAAGAATGCTTAAATTATCATCATTATTTGGAATACCACCATATGAATTACCTTTTTGTTGTGTATTCTGAAGCTTAAATAATTGTGATAATACCATGCTTTGGATGTCGCTATTAGTAATTTTTGCAGCTTGCTCTGCTGCATACATAAACGATTTCTCTCCGCCTTGTGTTACTAAGCTCATTAGCTGCTGTAAGCTATTATCCATAGCACTTTTATACCTGTCATCACTCTCCTGTGCACTATACATCATATAATTATGGATATAGTTATACATAGAACTTGATATGGCCGTTTCATGTTGTTGCTGATTTTCAGGTTCTATCGGCGACAAATTTTCGTATGCTTTATTACTATTATGGTTTGAACTAAACCCAGTATCTGAAGTTCTGCTCCCTAAGCCTGAATCCATACTTTTAGGGTCTGTCGGCAATAATGTTATATAAGTTTGCGGCTTACCTTGTATTGGCACTAAGTACCCATCTTCTTCTTCCGGTTGTTTGCCTAAAATTCCCTGAACTCCAGGAGTTAACGGCATGATTGGCTTTGCTTTATTATAAATAGTAGCAGTAGAAGGAGGTGCTGACGGAGTAAGAACTAGTCTCTCTAGATTTTGTATATCTACGGCAATCTTACCATTTGTTACTGTTTCATAATAACCGTTCATTTTTGTTTGCAGCTTTTGTATCTCTGTTCTACTTGTTTCTGTTTTTGCACTATCCGCTATTTCTTGAGCTTTATCTGTTGCTGTTTTTATAGTTTTTTCTTGTTTCTTTATTTCTGATAACTGCTTTTGTGCTTCTTGTTTTTTCTTTTTATCTTCTATATTATTTACTTTTAATTCCAGCTCTTGCAACTTATTTGAGATTATATTAGTACCTGGTATTTGCTGCATTTTCGCTACAATATCTTCCCTGATATTCACTATATCTCGCGCTTTTTCTTTTTGATGATTTTTCTTTTCTCTTTCTGATCTTTGCTTATTCTCTGCTTGTTGCTGCTTTTTTGTTTTTTCTGCAGCAATATATTGTTGATTTTGTTCTAATTGAACTCCCTCTCTTTCATTTATCAGATCTTTGTATTCTGCACTATTTCTTTTTACTTCATTTGCTTCTGCTTTCTTTCTATTAACTTCAGCTTGTCTAGCAGCATTGACTCTCTGCTGTTGAGTAAGCATATCTAGTTGTTGCTGCTGATTTAAGAATAGTCCAGCTTTCGGTATCTCTGTAACCGGAGCTTTTTCTTGGGGTTTTGTTAAAACTACCTTATTTACTGAAATATCTATTTTTTGAGATAACTTATCTGCTTCATTTTTTTTACTTGCTAACTCTGTTTCAAGTTTCTTTATTTTATCTTTATTCTCACCTATTTGTAGCTTATTTTTTGTTCTCTCATTATCACTTGTTACTCTTTTGTTATAATCATATAGAGGACTGTTTATTTGATCTAGTTCTTTTATTTTGTCTGCTTTTTCTTTTGCTTGTGATTCTATTTTTTGTATATTTTTCTGCTGTGAAATTATTTGCTTTTTTATATCCTGTGCTTTCTTCCTAGCTTTTTGATCTGATGTCTTTTCAATAGCTGTTGTTACTGCCCTTAACTTATTCGTTGCGTTTTCCCTATATCCAGATATATGACTCATAATTTCTACTGCAACTTCAGTACTGCTTTTTTTTGTAGGCAACTGTACAGATGTTATCGGTCTCGGAGGAACTGTTGGTTTAAGTTGTACTGTCTGTTGCGGCTCGCTAAACGATAACTTTCGTACTGCCTTTGAGTTTGCGTTTGGTGGTGTATTAGCTCCTACAATATTATTTGGTTTAGAATCCGGAGTAGGCTGATACGGCGTACCCACTGATGACAACGGAGTACTAGGCGGTGTTTTATAAATGTGTTCCGGTGATATTGGGGTATTAGGTGCATTAACAAAGCTATTTGAAGCTGGGCTAACAGTAGGTGAAGATGCTGTTATTATTATCTCCAGTTCTTGAGGGGTTTGCTCTGCCGGTTTAAAAGTATAAGTATATTGATTCTGACTTGAATCCGAATTCAATACTTTTTTTCCTTCTAAACCCCCAACAAATGCATTAAAATCTACATCAGGTACTTCTTTACTTGTATTGACTTTTAAAGTCTCGTAAAACTCATTAAAACCTTCACTAATTTCTTTCCTTTGCTCTTCTGTATTAATTAGACTTGCATGTCTTCCTTTTCTTGTAGAAGGCCTTCTTTTTAATGTTGATACCGCACTCTTTTTAGCTTCATAAATCGTATTGGTGGTTTGACCAGCATCTACTGTTATATCACCTCCATTACTCTTTTGCGCCGTACTTGTCGTATCCTTGTTTTTCAAACTGAGCGATAATTTCTTATCGAGTGCGGTGCGAAATGCTTCTTTACTCATCGCCATTCCTTCAAAAGGCATTGCAATTATTGCTCCTACTGAAATAGAGGCAAGCAGAGAATATTTTAAAAATCTTGATTTTTTTGGTTGGTTTTGTTCTATTAACTTACTCATTACAAATATCTCAATTTAAATTAAAATTTATTTATATAAACCTCGGCATTATAATAAATAAGTTAACAAAAAGCAATATATAAATTAATTTATCTTAACTTTTAATTACAAGAAAATTTTGTTCTAATTATTGAAAATATAACAGATATAACATATAGTGCGTTTTTAACTTTTGATTAAAAATGCTACAATATTTTAAAATAACTTTGGAAGCAGAGTATAATAATTTAAATATTTGATATTTTGTTAGTTTTATTTGCGGTATTATTGTTTATTTTTCGCTTGATTTTAAGCTTTCATTTACAGCAATTTTTATCATTTTTTGTGCTTGTCTAATATTAACCTTTACTAGAAATTCTAATATATTTTTACAGTTTATTTACCTCCTGATTATTGCTTTTATTTTTGGCATATTCATCTCTAAATATCGTGTGATAAATTTACATGGGTCAACTCTTTACAAACCAACAATCACAAAAATTAGCGGCAATATAGAATCTATAAAACCGACTATTATAGGAGGACAAGTAGTATTAAGTAGCATAAAGATAGAAAAAATTAATCGTAATTTACAAAAAGTTAAAATTAGTATACCGAAGAAATATATACAAGAAATTAGGGTAAATGACAGAATTTCTTTGCTTGCTAAGCTCTATAAGCCGCAAAACAGTATATTACCAGGTGGATATGATTTTGGGTTTTACGCTTATTTATCAGATATAGGAGCGGGCGGCTATGCGATGTCGCCTCCACAAATCACAGAACGCCTTGAAACAAATTTTGATAGCTTTATCTACAAAATACGCATTCATATTTATAATAATTTAATAGAGAAGCTAGGTAAGGATAAAGGAAATTTTGCCGCTGCGATATTACTTGGCGAGACGAAAGGTTTAAACAGACAAATCATGCAAGATATGAGACAAAGCGGTATATCACACGTGCTTTGCGTTTCAGGGTTGCATCTATCTTTAGTCGTGATGATTATTTTCCTTACTACAAGATTTTTATTAAATCTCTCAAATTATTTGGCATATAATTATAATATAAAATTAATCTCTGCTTATTGTTCGCTCATAGCTAGCTTTGGTTATTTAGAGCTAAGCGGCATGCAAATAGCAGCAACTAGAGCTTTTATTACTGCCGCAATCTTTATTTACGGTATTATTATCGGACGATCTTGCTTTCCTCTTCGTTCACTTGCAATTGCGGCTTTTATAATATTATCGTTAAACCCTGAATATATTTTTCATCCAAGCTTCCAATTATCTTTTATCGCCGTATTATCCCTTGTTGCAGGTTATGAGTTTTACTTAAAAAATTCATGGCTACTTGGAGAAAAGAAAGGCATTTTTGGGGCAGTAAAATTTTATACGGCATCAAATATTTATTCAAGCTTCTTAGCAAGTATTATAACCGCTCCGGTGGTAATTAATCAATTCTTCATATTTTCTACTTACTCAGTACCGGCTAATCTCATTGTCGTTCCGATAACGTCATTCTTCCTTATGCCGCTTGCTTTGTTATCTCTGCCTTTTACTATGATTGGGTTTGATAGCTATATCCTAAAGCTCATGGGATTCTTTATTGATATAATAATAAAATCAGCCGCCTATTTTAATAGTTTACCGGCGGCGGTATGGTATTTCGGTTATATCACCAATTTTAGTATTTTACTTTTTTTATTCGGGTTCTTTTGGATTTGTATATGGAAAACCTCGTGGCGTTTACTTGGTCTTGTAATCATGGCAATATCTTTTATATTTATGTTTTACTCTCCAAAGCCGGAATTAATATTTGATGTAAATCATATGGCTATCGGCGTTAAAGATAAAGAAAATAAACTAGTAATCTATGCTGATAAAATGCCTGCATTCAATAGAGTTTATTGGGCTAATTGGTTTGGACAAAAAGATAGCTTAGTATCGCCTTTAAAAGATAATATTTTTATAACTAATTATGGACAGAAAATTATTATTAATAAAAACAATTATTGCAAAGACGCTGAAATTCACATCAACCTTAATTATAAAGCTAAGTGTAAAGGAAGTTTAATAACGATTAATAAAGATTTTTTAAGAAAAAGCCCTGTTATACTTATCTTTTGCAATAAAAAAGAATGTAGAATATACTCCTAATAAATAGACGAAGTTTAATCTGGAAAAGAGTAATCGGTCTGTAAGCCGAGGAGCGGAGCGTATACTAATACATGAGCATCCGAGGACTTACAAAGACGACGTAGCCAATTTTTCAAATTAAACGAGTATAAAATCAAACCATGCAAGTTATATATAAAACATTAAAAATTCCTTCAAAGGAATATAAGAAAATCTTGAGCCTCTTAAATGAAAAAGGACAATCAAGACTTATCGGCGGGTGCGTGCGTGATGCACTACTCGGCAAAGATAGCTATGATATTGATATAGCTACTACTCTAGTGCCAAGTGAAGTAACAAATATTTTATCTAGAGCTAAAATAAAAACTATACCGACCGGTTTAAAATTTGGCACGATTACAGCTATTTTAGAGAATGAAAAATTTGAGATTACAACCCTTAGAAAGGATATTGAATGTAATGGCAGGCATGCAAAAGTAGTATTCACAAATGATTTCGCCGAAGATGCCGCAAGACGAGATTTTACTATTAATGCTTTAAGTTATTGTCCCTTTAAGAACGAGATATATGATTATTTTGACGGGTTTAAGGATTTGCAGCAGGAAAAGGTTGTATTTATAGGGGAAGCTCTAGATAGAATTAAAGAAGATTATTTGCGAATTCTACGCTTCTTCCGTTTTTCTAGCTATTATGCTAATCAGCTTGATGATGGAAGCTTTAAAGCATGTAAAACTTTAAAAGACGGCTTGAAAACTTTATCAAGAGAGCGAATAAAAAGCGAGATGGATAAAATTATCGTTTCAAAAAGAGCCGCACAAATTTTAGAAGCTATGTTTGAAACAAAAATATTAGAACTAATATTCTCTATCCAAAATTATGAAATAAGCTTTTTTGAACAAGCAAATGATTTTAAATTAGAATTAGCAACTAACTATGCTTTATTACTATACAATTTAAAAAATATAAATTCAAAGTTTCTTCTCGATTGGAAATTCTCAAGACATGAGGCAATGCAAATATTATCAATACTAAACTTTCTGAATGACGCTGAATTTAATATGAAAAAAATTTGGTTTAAAAAAAATAATTATAAAGAATATTTATTAGCTGCTAGCATAATAGGTAAATTAAACCATTCACAAGTAAAAGAATTTATCCTTAAATATGATACATTATTACGTCCGAAATTCCAAGTAAACGGTAATGATTTATTAAATATGAATATAGAAAAAAAAGAGATAGGTACAAAACTAGAATATCTAAAAAATTTTTGGATAGAGCAGGATTTTAAACCTAGTAAATTGGAGTTGTTAGATCTATGTCATTCCCGCGGAGGCGAGAGTAGTCAAAAGGAGTAAATATGAAAAATAGATTCGGTGTCATACCGTGGCCCCTCCACGGTATCCAAAAAAAAATTAAAAAAGACTGGATCCCGCTACAAGCTCGCGGGATGACATACATAGCATTACTATTCCTTACATTCTTCAGCCTTACTAGCTATGCTAAGCCTAAAATAGTTGTAAGTATCACGCCAATCAGCAGTATTGTTTCAATGCTTGTTAAAGATAAAGCAGATATAGAAAGTTTAGCTATTAGTAGCGACTGTCCTCATCATTATAATTTAAAACCTAGTGATTTAGTAAAAGTTAAAAATGCAGATATAGCAATTTATATTAATGAGCAGTTTGATAGTTTTGCCGAAAAATTAATCAGTAATTATAGTAAAAACATTATCAAAATTAGTGATATTAAATCTTTAACCACTATAAAAGATAACTGGCATATTTGGCTTGATCTTAATAATGCTGAGATTTTATTACAGGAATTTGCAAAAATATTTAGTGAAAAATTTCCTGAACTACAAGAAGATATTAATAATAATCTTTCAGCAGCACTTAAAGAATTAAACAAGCTGCAAGAAATTAAAAATAATGAGCTTGCGACAATAAAAGACATAATTTTATTAAGTGACAGTAGCGAGTATTTTTTTGCTAATACTAATATTAAAACTGCAAAACTATATAGCGAAAGTCAAAAAAGCCTCCGATATATACGCAAGCTAGAAGATTTAATTAACGAGTCTAATAACAAATGTCTTGTTTTAAGTAATGAACAAAATTCACGACTATATAACAAATTAAATGCGAAAATAATAATATTAAATAGTGAAAATTGGAATGTGCAGAATATCAATTCAAGCACCTTTCAGAACCAATATTTACAAATGATTGATCAAGTTAAAAAATGCGTACACTAAATAGCGAAGAAGAAACAAAAAAACTTGCAAAGCTTTTAGCACAAAGCTTAAAACCAAATGATATAGTTTTACTTAACGGTGACCTTGGAGCCGGTAAAACATTTTTTTGTCGTGAAGTTATTAAATATTTTTGCGGTGAAAATACTGACATTATAAGCCCGACTTTTAACTTACTGCAAACATATAAAGCATCTAATTTTACTATAGTCAATTCAGACTCGTTTGATGACAGGCGTGAGGAGCGAAGCCTATATACTAATAGGCGAGACGACGAGCAACGAAGCAGCAAACGTGGATCAATTGACTATATATATCACTATGATTTGTATCGTCTAAAATCACCTGAAGAAATTTACGAACTTGGATTTGAAGAGGCATTAAACGGTAATTTAATTTTAATAGAATGGTCTGAAATTATTAAGCACCTACTTCCCTCTAATTTAATTGAGATAAACCTAGAGGTATTAGACGAAAACAAACGTTTGTGTAGTATTATAACAAATTCACAAGACTCTTCCTTTATTGATTTTTTACAAGATTTTCCACTATTCGGTACAAAGCTTGATATTCAAAGAGATAAGATCCCTACTAGAAAAGTTAAGTTATAAGTATGAGCTATTTTATTTTTCTTTTAAATAATTTATAAACTTCCCCATCATTTCTTTTTCCTATAAGAAAAATACATGTTTTAATTTTATCTTTTTGATAAATTATTCTAAATTCTCCGACATCAACTCTATAGTATTGTTCTGTTAAACCTTTTAAAAGCTTACTATCATTAGGATGGTTTGTTAATTCAAACAATTCTTTAATCTTAATTGCTATTTGCCGTGCTTGCTTTGTATCTAACTTTTCAATAAATTTTTGTGAACTTTTTGATAATATTAAAGTCATATCTATTACTTTAATATCTTATTTAAAAAATCCTTACTTTCTTTCTCTGATAAAAAACCATCTTTACTTGCATTTTTTGCTTGCATTGCCCAATACATATCTTCAAGCTGATTAAATTTTTCATATTCTTCATGCGATATAAGAACCACTGTAGGTTTACCGTATTTATTTATAATTACCGGTGATTTTACTGCTTGATTCATCAACTCCCCAAAGTGATTTTGAGCTTCTTTACTACTGATACTTTTCATATTATTACTTTATTCAGTTTGTATAATTATTATATTAGCTATGATAGCTATTATCAATATGATAACTACTAATTATTAATATTTAACTAATCAATTGTCATATAATAAAAACGCTTTTTCAATAGGAAGTAATTTTAATTCCGGTAGCATCGGCATAATTAAGTCTACTCCGGCTTTTTCGTTACTATTACCGTGTACTAATATAAAAGAACCATCTTGAACTTTTTCGCCTTTAGCAAGCCAAGCATTACTACCGAGCGGAATAAACCCAAAGCTTTTTAATTTTTCTATCAATATTTTATCAGAAACTAATCCAGGGAAACGAAAGAAAGGCGACGGAGCAATATTATAACTTACTAATATTTTCCCTGCTTCTAATACTTCATTTTCAAAATCATCTTTATTGGAAAGAAGGAAATTATCTTCAAGAGGTTTATCTTTAAAGTAAGGATGGCTAAATGAATGATTAACCCATGTTATTTGTAAATAACCGTTTTCTTGTTGCTTTATTAGCCACAAAAACTCCTCTTGATGTTTATTAATCCACAATCCTGAAACACATATAGCAATAGGAATAGGTTTATTTAGTTTGATCGATAATTCTACAAGTTTTTTAAAAAAATCTTCTTCAAAATTTTTAGAAGAAGGACACATGTCAATTGTAAGAAATTGTCCTTTTACTTTATACATGCTATTCGTAGCACCGTAATTTTGTAATGTATAAGGTGCAGAGCTATATTTATTTTAAACTTTAATATACAGAGTTTTATTTAATTTTTTTAGAAGATTTTCTTTTTCTATTTTATTCGCAGGTAAAATTACCAGTTCTTGTAGAGCTAACTCAGTTTTAAAAGAATTTGGATCTACTAAAACGAAATATGATTTTTCATTATTTAAATAAGAACGAATAGCAATTTTTATTTTTTTATTTTCAGCAATTACAGGCAAAAATACCGGTTTATAATCAGTTATAATTGCTGCTTTTTCACTTCCATAACTTAAATTAAAAAACAATATCACAAAAATAAAACTTAAAATTCTTTTCATTTATTCGCCTCCATAACGCTCGTATAAAATTCTGCAATTTTCTCTTTTACAGTTAGAGGATCGTTCATTAAATTAACGGCGCCTCTAAACTCTGCCGAATTCGGTAAACCGCTACTATACCAACCAATATGTTTACGTGCAATAGGTACGCCCGCAGATTCACCGTAATAATCGAGTATTGCCTCATAATGCTCGGTTACGATATCTAGCTGCTCTGCTATAGAGGGGGCAGGTTTTTCTTCACCAGTTTTAAAATAATGATCGATTTGTGAAATAAGCCAAGGCTTACCGTACGCTCCTCTACCGACCATAATACCGTCCGCACCTGATCTTTGCAAAGCTTCTTTTGCCTTAGCAAAATTAGTAATATCACCGTTAGCAATAACCGGAATTTTTACGGCTTCTTTAACTGATCGTATAAAATCCCAATCGGCATTACCTGAATAAAACTGGCATCTCGTTCTACCGTGAACCGTAACCATCTGAATTCCGGAGCTTTCAGCAATCTTGGCTAAAGTCGGAGCATTCTTCGTATTATCATCCCAGCCCATACGCATTTTAACGGTTACTGGCAGCTTAACCGCTTTTACAGTGGCCTCAAAAATCTTAGCTGCAAGCTGCTCATCTCTCATTAAAGCCGAACCTGAATAACCGCCTACCACCTTTTTCGCCGGACAACCAAAATTAAGATCGATAATTTTTGCTCCCATATCCTCGTTCATTTTTGCAGCTTCAGCTATCACATTCGGCTCACAGCCTGCAAGCTGTACGCAAGCACTTGTTGCATCATCACGCATAATGGCACTTTTTTGTAGTGACTGCCTAGATTCCACAATCATTGCTCTACTCGCAACCATTTCAGAAACTACCAGCCCTGCACCGAATCTTTTCACCAATCTTCTAAATTCCAAATCCGTAACACCCGACATTGGAGCAAGGATTATATTTGAAGAAAGTACAATATCACCGATTTTGATCATAAAAACCGTTATAAAAATAAACGCTCATAATATCATAATTAAGTATTTTTGTCTAATATTACTAATTAAGAGTAGACAAAAGCCGATTAATCTATTATAAGCTTAAGTTATATTTCTTTTTTTTACACCCTAATAAATGAAGAGTAAGTAGACGAAGTTTAATTTGGAAAAGAGCAAGGAGTCTATAAGTCGAGGAACACAGCGTATACTTAATACGTGAGTACCGCAGCTCTTGTAGAACGACAAAGCCAATTTTTCAAATAAAACGAGTATATACTCAAATGATTTGGAGAATTGGAATGTAAAACGAGGAGCGAGCACGCACAGCCTATACTTAATAGGTGAGCATGCGAGTCCTCCGAAGTTTTGCAGAGACAATTCTTCAAAGCAGAAGAGTATACATGGCCACGTAGCTCAGTCGGTAGAGCAAAGGACTGAAAATCCTTGTGTCGTTGGTTCGATTCCGACCGTGGCCACCATTCATTATTTTAGTCCCTTTATTTTTTATATCCTCGATTAAATTTCTATTGCATCTGTAAACTTATTTTTGTAAAATTAATTAACTTTAAGTTAATAAGATAATTAAATTTAATTAAAGAAAAGTTATGTGGGCATATTTTTCGAGAGAATCGGACAAAACATTATACGATAATTTAATAAAAGCAATTCAAGAAAAAAATACGATAGAAGCGAAGAGGTTAATTAAGCAGATACAAAATACTGATATTTTAAATACAGCAACGGATGAGCATGGAAATACAGTTTTAATTTTAGCAGCTGATGCAGGTTTAGAAGAAGTTTGTATGGAACTTATTCCTAAAATGTCTCCCGAGGCTATTAACTCGGTCGAAAAAATATATGATCAGTCTGCATTAGTAAAGGCTATGTGGCGTGATTTAGATAATGTTTGTATAGAACTTATTCCTCAAATGTTCGAGGAAAATATTAACGTTATTGATATATACGGAAGTACATTGTTAATGCTTGCAGCCAGAAAAGGCATGAAGACAGTTTCTGAAATGCTTATTAAGTGTATGAAACCCAATATAATTCTCCATATTAATAATGAAGGGAATACGGCTGCAAGCTTAGCAAGTTGTGAAGCAAAATTTACAAATGTAAAGGCTTTATTGCAAGAATGGCAAGAAGAACAAAATGTAACAAAAGAAAATGTTGAGGTTTCGCTAGGAAACGTGGTTTCTGAATTAAGTTTTTTTAACGAAGATTTAATTAAGAATATTTCAAACAAAATAAAAAATCTAGGTGATAACCCCGGTGTTTTAAAACTGATAAATAACAATTTGCTAAGTATTACAAATAATATTAAAATTACTAGTGATAAATTAACTCAGTTGGCAATTCATCTTGATCAAATAATTGCTACGCAGGAAGAGCCTATAAGTGATGATATTGGCACGATTGGAACAGATAATCCTTTAGGATAAATAGAAAAAAGATAGAAACAATTATCCTATCCTTTAAATCTTTATACTGCTTGGTGGAGCAAATCGTCTACCTGCCTCCACCATTTAAATTCTGCTTATTTAATTACTTCAGGTTAATAAGTTTTTTAAAGTAATTAATTTTATATAACAAAAAGTAATTTTCGCTACTTTTTAAAGCTCGTATATTCAATATAAAATCATTCTCATCATAGATAAAAATTTTAACTAAGTTTAGATATGATAAAGTGCCAAGAATAATTGAACGAACTAAACTAAGAGAGGCTTTTAAAAGCGTTTTATCAATTATAAGTATAATCTTTCGGCATGGTAATTTGAATAAAGTACGGATTAACTTATAGTAAGCATATGTGTTGTAAGGCTTCTTGGCTAAAATAAGTTCTATACTTACCATGCCCATTCCCTTCGGATAAATTTCACGTAATAAGTCTTTGTCTTTAATAATAAAATCTAGATATGGCTCTATTCTTTCTGCTACGGTTTTAGTGTTCATAACGGCTTAGTTCTCCTGATTAAACTTAAATGATTCAAGTTTGATCACCAAGAAGCTAAGTTAAAGCCCGATTGGTGATCAGGGAGTTAGAAACACCGTCAACAAGAACAGCTGAGTAGTTTTTAGGCTTAAAGTTAATACCTCTAAGCCCTGAACATGACTACTACCTCCCCGACCGTAAAATATCGAGGAATAAACCAATTTAACGGTGGTTTTACCGCCTGTTGATGGAGGTTTCTATACTCCAGAGCAGTCTTAACTGCTTCAAAGTGATTCTAAGCAAAACTTTAAACAAGTCAATATGATTATTGATTTCAAAAATTGGCATTGCTCGGTTTTTCCGTCATTGCGAGAAGAATTACAACGTAATTCGACGAAGCAATCTCATACCAAATTCCTGAGATTGCCACACTCCTTTCAGTCGCTCGCAATGACGGCTTAATATCGACACAGGGAATGACATCGAAGCATATTATATTGACTATTGGTACTTCATGTGGTACTATTTAGCTTAGGCTCTGTGAAGGAAAATAAATTTATGACATATTTAATTGCCAATGAAGCTAGAAAAAGTCTATACAAGTTAATTGATGAATTAGCTATAAGCCATGAACCTACGTTAATAAAGGGTAAACGAAATGCCGCAGTTTTAATTTCGGCTGATGATTGGGAAGATATACAAGAAACAATATTTGTAGCTTCTAATAAAGAATTAAGCGACTCAATTATTAAGGGACTAAATACTCCTATCAAAAAATGCAGTATCTTAAAATTAAAGTAAAAAATGTATACTTTATACCTTACTGAAGCTGCACGCAAAGATTATAAATTAGTAAGCAAATCTATTTATAACGATAAAATTCAAAATCTATTACATATTATTCAAAATAATCCCTTTCAAAATCCGCCTCCTTATAAAAAATTAGTAGGTGCTTATAATGGTGCTTATTCAAGAAGAATTAACCTACAACATAGGTTATTTTATCAAGTATATGAAGAAACCAAAGAAATAAAAATTTTGCGTATGTGGAGTCATTATGGAGATAATTAGGCTTTGTTGTATGGATTGGTTTTGTTGTTGTCATCCCGCGACTTGATCGCGGGATTCAGTTAAAAATACTAACATTATTAGTATTTTTAGTTGTTTTTATGGATACCGTGGTCAAGCCACGGTATGACATAAGAATCATGCAAAACTTATAAATTTATTGCATAATAAAACTATCACTTATATACTGTCGCTAATGATTAATTTGCTTAAAGTTTTATATGGTAAGTAGTAATTTTTATAAAAATTTAGGACCACGAAAACTAACAGCAATTATAGATTTTTTACAAGATATTATAGAAGCTCCTAAAATCTATGAAGATATAGTAATTCACGATATTAAGATTTTACAAGAAGCATCTTCAAACGATATTAGCTTTTTAAGCAATCCTAAATACTCCGAATTTTTAAAAACTACCAAAGCTGCTGCTTGCATCGTACCAAAAGATTTCGCCGGAAAAGTAGATCCAAATATTATTTTACTACGTGCTACAAATTCATATTTTGCTTACGGCAAATTGATTGATTTTTTTTATGCTCCTATTAAATCATACCCTGCTAAAATAATGAAATCAGCCTGTATTGCAGATTCGGTAACTATCGGGAAAAATTGTTATATAGGTCATAACGTCGTTATTGAAGATGACGCTGTTATAGGTGATGATAGTATTATAGAATCCGGTAGTTTTATAGGTAGAGGTGTAAGCTTAGGCAGAAATGCCAAAATAGAATCAAATGTCTCAATAAATTACGCAATTATAGGCGATGATGCCGTCATACTTGCAGGAGCAAAAATCGGACAAGATGGGTTTGGATTTTCTACCGAAAAAGGCGTACATCATAAAATATTTCATATAGGAATAGTTAAAATCGGCAATAATGTTGAAATTGGTAGCAACACTACCATTGATAGAGGCTCGCTCCAAGATACAATTATAGAAGATTTATGCCGGATAGATAATTTAGTACAAATAGGACACAGCGTAAGAATAGGCAGAGGTTCTATTATTGTAGCACAAACAGGTATAGCAGGAAGTAGCACGATCGGTAAATATTGTGCTCTTGCAGGACAGGTAGGAATTGCTGGACATCTAAATATAGGCGACGGGGTACAGATAGCAGCACAAGGCGGCGTAGCACAAAATATAGAAGCAGGTAAAATTGTCGGCGGTAGCCCCGCAGTACCTATTATGGATTGGCATAGACAATCTATTATTATGAAACAATTACTAAAAAAGAGATCTAAATAAATGATTATCGATATTACAGAAATTATGGATCTAATTCCTCATCGTTATCCATTTTTATTAGTAGATAGGGTACTTAAAATTGACCTTAATAAATCAATATTAGGTATTAAAAACGTTACCGTTAACGAACCGCAATTTACAGGGCATTTTCCGGCAAGACCTGTTATGCCCGGTGTTCTAATGGTTGAGGCTATGGCACAGCTTGCGGCTATATTAGTTGCTAAATCTTTAGGCTCTACTAAGAATAAAGAAGTGTTTTTAATGGCTATTGAAAATGCAAAATTTCGCAGAATCGTTCAGCCCGGGGATACTATGCATATCCATGCTACTATTGAGCAGCAAAGAGCTAACGTATGGAAATTTTCAAGTACGGTTACGGTCGAAGGTGAAATAGCCGCAGAAAGTAAATTTACCGCAATGATTAAAGATAAATAGGGACATAGTGTCAAATTCTAATATACATGCTACAGCTATAATTGCAGAAGGAGCTAAACTCGGTAATAAAGGTGTAAAAGTCGGTCCGTACTGCATTATAGGTCCTGAAGTAGTACTTCATGATAATGTAGAGCTAAAATCTCATGTAGTAATTGAAGGGATTACCGAAATCGGTGAAAACACGGTTATTTATCCTTTTGCATCAATCGGTCAACCTCCGCAAATCTTAAAATACGCTAATGAGAGATCAAGCACGATAATCGGCTCTAACAATACTATAAGAGAATATGTTACGGTGCAAGCAGGAAGCCAAGGCGGCGGAATGGTGACAAGAATAGGAAATAATAATTTATTTATGGTCGGCGTTCATATCGGTCATGACTGTAAAATCGGCAATAACGTAGTATTTGCAAATTACGTAAGCCTAGCAGGTCATATTGAGGTAGGTGATTACGCAATAATCGGCGGGCTGTCTGCCATACATCAATATGCTAGAATCGGTGAATATTCGATGATAGGCGGGCTATCACCGGTCGGAGCAGACGTAATACCTTTTGGGCTTGTAAGCAGTAAGCGTGCGGTGCTTGAGGGTTTAAATCTAATTGGTATGAATAGAAAAGGTTTTGATAAAGCAGAGTCTTTAAGTGCTTTAAAAGCTATCGAAGAAATTTTTTCAGGCGAAGGTAATTTTGCTGAGCGTATAAAACAAGTTACAGAGAAGTATAAAAATAATTCTATAATAATGCAAATTATCGATTTTCTTAACCAAGATAGTAGTAGAGCTTTTTGTCGTTTTGAGAAGTAACTTTATTGTATTTAACTAGTAATACGTAACACTTTGTGCTACAATTAAATATTATCAGCATGATTATTTTAATTTATTAAAAGGTAAATATGACAAAAAGTATCACAACTAGTATACGTTTAGAAATAAATTTAAGTAAACAACTCGAAAAAGCAGCTCATGATTTACACCGTGGCAAAAACTGGATAATTAGTGAAGCAATACGTATATATCTTAGACAACTAGAGAATTCAGACTTAGCCAAAGAAGCTAGACGTCAATCCTTATTAGCTAGTAAGCAAAAAAATTCAGATGCTGACTTATGGGAAAGAAATAGTGACTACGAAGGATGGACTGCTTAATGAAAAGAGGAAATGTTATAATCTGTACTATAAGCGGAGATTATGGTAAACCAAGGCCTGCTATTATTGTTCAAACAGATTTATTTAATCCTACCCATACTAGTATAACCATTTGTCCTATAACAACCCATTTATTAGATACACCATTGTTCCGTCTTGTATTAACTCCTACACAATTAAATGGCCTTACATCAATATCTCAAATTATGATTGATAAAATTACCACTATTAAATCAGATAAAATTACTCAAAAAATTGGAGAGCTGACATATGACGAAATAATAAAATTAGATGATGCTCTAAAATTATGGATAGGCTTAAATTAATCTTCTCATTTTTTCCTGCAAAGAATTTTGGCGTAAACGGGTTTTTAAGCTCTTAAAATCAATTATTTCTGCCTTTTGATTTTGACAACTACAGGCAAAAATATATTTCTGCTCTCCTTTGACCTTTTGGATACATTGTCCACAAATCCCTTTCATCATACATTGCATCGATGAATTAACACTAACTATTAGCTCTGTATTCTCGCCGAATATTTCATTTTTTAGACTTTGTAATTCTTCTATTATTTCAGGAGAAGCATTAATTATTACTCTATCTACTGAGGTTAATTTATAAGCTTTTATATCAGGATAGCTAAAAAATGTAACTTCATTATTATTTTCTTTTAGAACTTTTAATAAGCCTACATTACCAACTTCGGAATCAATAATAACTATTTTTTTATTTTGAGGTATTTCTAGCGGTGAGCCTGTCGGTCCCATTAAAACCACTTTCTCATTTTCGGATAATGTTTTACATAAGCTAGTCGATTTACCGACTTCATAAATTATAAAACTAATTAAGCCGTTTTCTACATCGATATCTGTAGGACTTAAGGCTACAGGCTCTATTAACTTAGCAGTATCTTCAGAATAATTTTGTAAGCGAAAGAACTGTCCGAACTTAAAATTTTTAGCAGCAAGCGGCGAATGAATTATAAGCTCAAAAGTTTTATCATCTAAAATATTTATTTTATGGATTCTGCTAATCAATAAATAATCAAGCTGCGTTATAAAGTCTTTGTGACTATCTTTAAAGCTAGGGTTATTATTTATAAGTCTTTTGTTAATAGCCTGGTACCCTTCTTTGGTGCTGGCAAGAGCTTTCACTACACTCCCTGAATATTTAGGATTACAATCACCGAAATAACTATATTTATCCTCATCAAATTCGGTATTACTTTCAATGCCGACTGCCATAATCACAGTTTTGGCTTTAAGTACTACAGTGTCATCCCGTGGCCTCTTCACGGGATCCAGAACATTGCCCTGATACTCTCCTTGGATCCCGCGATCAAGTCGCGGGATGACATTGAATTCTACAGATTCCACATGACCGTATTTATCAATATTAATCCTTAAAGGCTGCATATTTTCTTTAAAATTAATACCAAGTGCTAATGCATATATTAGCTCCTCGTGATTTAATTTATATGCAGGTGATTCTTGCAGCTTTCCCCGATAATAAATCGTGCTACCCCCAAGCTTATTAAAAACCTTTCTTAATTCTTCATTATTCTTAGCTTCTTTAAATAATTTTGCATGAGCAATAAATTCCTCGGCTATTTCTTTATCTTCCTCCGCTAAATCTTTCTTGCATTTTTGTGCAGCAAACTCATAATCTCTAACAAATCTTTCTACTTGGGTCTTATAGTAATATAGACTTTCCGTTGCTACGTCGATTGAAGTAAGACCGCCACCTATTATTGCAATCGGCATTCTAATTAACATATTAGTATTAGAATCTTCTAAAAATGCCCCTCCGCTTTGCAAAGTCATTAAGAAATCGGAAGCTGTTTTTACGCCCTTAGCTTCAAAATTTTCTATCTCTAGAACTTTCGGCTGACCCGCTCCCGTGCAGAAAGCTATATGATCAAAACCCAAATCTAGACCTTGTTCTTTCGTTATATTAAAATCTAAGGCTACCCCATCATAATATTTAAAATTATTATTTCTCTCTAATATTAACCGCAATATATCAAGGTTATTTTTATCCCACCGAACAGTAATCCCATATTCTGCTACCCCCCCAAATCCTCTCGGCATTCTTTCTGATAACAACCTTTTATACTCATGCCAAAATTTAATAGGTTTATGAACATCAAATGGTAATGGAGTAATTTTAAGACCATCAATAGCCACTACAATATGACCTGACCTTAATAAATAATAGCTGAGGCTAAAACCTGCCGGTCCAAGACCTGTAACTAAAATATTATAATTAGTAGATTCTTTCGGAAATGGTGCATAAATATTAAGCGGATTCCAGCGAGTCAGAAGTAGGTATATTTCTAAACCGTAAGGTAATTTAAGCGTTTCTTCTAAAATATTTGATTCTATTAATGGAATGTTTACCGGCTCTTGCTTTTGATAAATACAAGCCTTAGAGCAATCATTACAAATTCTATGACCCGTTGCCGCAACCATCGGATTATCAATTACAATAATAGCAAGAGCACTTAGGTTAAAACCTTGTGCCTTAACATAATTCATTTCGGAAATTTTTTGTTTTAACGGGCAGCCTTGTTTTAAATCCGTCATTGCGAGCGACTGCAAGGAGCGTGGCAATCTCGTCAAATCTCCTGAGATTGCCACGTCGCTTCGCTCCTCGCAATGACGATTTTGAGGGTGCAGTAATCCCTTAGAGCAGCTATCCTTATCCTGCTTATGACAATAAATACAATAATGAGAATGGTTTAAAGCTTCATCTAAATTTAAAAAGATATCGGTATAGTTAAAATCTATTCTCTCATTCTTTTGATATTTAGATATTTTTTTGTCGTCTATCAGGTTTTCTTTGTCTAATTTTTGTGGAATTGTAAACAGGACGTCATCGTGTAGCTTGACACCATCACAGGAATAAACCCTACACGCTGCATACCTAGCGGCTATATCTAATTCTGTGACAAAACTCTCTTCATCCTGTTGCCATATAATTATTTGTTTAGCAAATTCTCTAGAGGTAAAATTCGTACCTATTAATTCAGATAATTTTAAATACACATCTTCAAAATCAATATCTTTTATTTTTTTCTGTGGGTATTTTTTTACTGCATAACGCTCTACAAATTTCCTTTTACATTCATAAATAATATCAAAATCTTTATGCTTTAATCTTGATATAGTTACTTCTTTTGAAATACAAAATAACTCGGCTAGAAAATCATCTAAATGAGGGGAAATTTTTAACAAAAATTCGGAATAATCTTGTGGAATAATAGAGGAAGAAGCCAATCTAAATAATATTAAATCTTTATGCAGAGATTTATCGGCTTTAAAGAGATAATCTAAAAATATTTGATCTAATTTTTTAAGTCCGGTTAAATCTAATTCATTAAAATCTAGATTGAAACCAAGTTTCATAAATAATAAATAACTCTTTTAGAAAATTGTCTGTAAATTAAATAACTGATACAAACAGTAATAAATGCAACTATAATAGACTTAACTATCAGCATCATATCCGGTAATGTTCCGTCAATTACCAATGCTTGTACAGGTCTTATAACTAAAAAGAACGGATTTAGCTCAAAATATATCTTCTTAGATTCCGGAATTAGTGAATAAGGATAAACTATTGGAATGCTCCAATAAATAACTCCAAGGATAACATTTAACATTTGGGGAATATCTCGAATATACGGAGTTAAAAATGCTACTGCAATAGAACCGCTAATTACGCTAATTACTAACGGTAGAATTAATATCGGCATAAATATTATTTGCCAAGAAAATTTTTCTGGAAATAATAAAATAAAAGCAAAATACATTGCCGAAAATGAGCAAATTAAAGTATATAATTGTCCTAAACTATCTGCAACCGGAAAAAAAGTCTTAGAGATTCTAACTTTTTTTATTATTTGATCACGTGTAACCAAAGAACTTGAACAAATCGTTAGGCTACTTACTATAAAACTCCATAAAGGAATACCGCCAACCAAGTTCATTACCATAAATTCTCTTGGTTGTCTTAATAAAAAACCAAAAAAATATGAAATTACCATTATGTGAATAAAAGGCTGAATTAAACTCCATAAAGAACCCAAAAAAGAATCCTTATTTTGTCTAATTATAGAAGCTTTGACCAGTAATGCTATTGCCTGCCAGTATTTTTTGGAAAAAAAATACTTTATCATTTATTAGTTTCTCCATTAGACTTCTTAGATAATCTATCTTATAAAGAGGAATTTGAAGGAAACACGGAACCGCAGCGTACAAAAGCGTACGTGAGGATTCGAGTACCGGATTGACGTACAAATTACCTTTAGAAATAGGTTATCCAAGAAGTCTATTATAAATTTTAAACATTTCTGATGGTGTTCCATCGCCTATAATATTACCGTCACGTAATAATATACATCTATCACAATTATCTTTTATAATTTCTTCTTGATGGCTTACTATTATTGAAATAGGAGTATTTTTAAATTTATTCTTCATTAAGCTAAGAGATTTTTCTATAAAATAGCTATCGCCTGCCGCAAAAACTTCATCAAGTAATAGAATCTGCGGATTTTGGAATATCGATACGGAAAAAGCAAGACGTGATAGCATACCGGAACTATAAATTTTTATCGGTAAATCAATTTTACTACCGAGCTCAGAAAAATCTATGATCTCTTTTTCAATTTTTTTGCTATATTTGTCTAACATATTGTTATATAGCATTAACATTTTTATATTTTCACGACCAGTTTGCTCAAGCTCAAAACCGACTCCCATATCTATGATTGCCGCAATATCTCCATGAACATTAACTATACCAGATTTTAACGGATATATTCCGGCGATTAGCTTTAAAAGTGAACTTTTTCCTGAACCGTTACTTCCTATAAAAGCTATTTTCTCTCCCTCATAACAAGAAAAATTAATATTGTTTAATATGGGTATATTTGGAGAAAGAGAAACTCCTTTTTTTAAAAAAAAATGCTTTAAACCTTGGGCTCTCTTATGAGTGTCAATACCCTCAACATAACCATTGGTTATCTCTATAAATACTTTTGAATGGCTAAGTGACATAAAATAAATATTAAATAGATTTATTAATCCAGTCTAAAAGAGAGTTTTTTTGCTGCAAACCTATTTTAGTATCTTTCTGTTCACCGTTTTTAAATAACATTATCGTCGGAATACTACGAATACCATATTTTGAAGGAGTATCAGGATTATCATCAATATTCATTTTAAGCACTTTTACTTTGCCTTGTAATTCTTTACTGATTTCATCTATTATCGGTGTTAACATTTTGCACGGTCCACACCATTCTGCCCAAAAATCAACCAGTACAGGTAAATCCGATTCTAACACCTCTTTTTCAAAAGAGCTATCCGTTACATTATTTGCCATATTTATCCTCTGTGTTTTTGTAGTATTATCCATATTGCTTTTATGTCATTCCCGCAGAAGCGGGAATCCATATAACATTAAGTATACAAGTATAAATTTAAAGTTTTAAAATTCAAACATTCGTTTTATCTTTAATTTTTTCTGGATTCCTGCTTTCGCGGAAATGACATAGTGTTGTTTTCAGATTCATATGGACAACATCTATATTCATAAATTAAATTATAAATTACTCACCTCTACTTGTAAATAATGAAAATATTTTATTTATTATATTTGTTCTTCCTATTATAATATATCCGCATTATTAAAGCTGCCGTTTCTTCTATTGATCTAGTTGATACATCAATTACCGGCCAATTTCTTTGCTCACAAATTTTTTTGACTTCCAAACACTCTTTTTGTACTATATTAAAATCCGTATAGCTTTTATTCTCATTAATTTGCAGTAAATTTAATCTAGCTTCTCTTATCTCTATTAATCTATTTGGATTAATGACTAGCCCTACTACTAATTGATCTATATCTTTTTCTATAAAATCAGGAAAGGGACAATTATAAACATAAGGAATATTGGCAGCTTTTAGCCCGTTATATGCTAAGAATACAGAAGTTGGAGTTTTAGAAGTCCTAGAAGGACCTATTAATATTATATCAGCGAAGAGTAGCTCATTAAGCATTTGTCCGTCATCATGTCTTATAGCATAATCTATTGCATTAAGAGTATCAAAATAAGTTTTATCAAATTTATAATTATAATTTTGTTCTTTTTCTATTTCAATACCTGAAAAAACAGACATTTCTTTAATAATTTTACCTATTACAGAAATACACGGGATTTTTAATTCATAGCAAAATTTTGTTAATGTTTTTCTTAGTTCTTGATCAGCAATTGTATATAATACTATACCGTGTTTTAGCTTAATTTTATTTAATACTTCATTTAACAATTCCAAATTTCTAATCATTGGCCAATGATATAATTTTGGTTTTACGGAAGTAAATTGTGCAAGAGCAGAACTTACTGCATATTTAGCTGTTTGTACGGAAGAGTCTGAAACCAAGTGAATAATTAGCTTTGTCATACTTTACACATATAATTGTGGATAAATTTTTTAATAACTTATTATTTTTCTAATTAATATCTATTAAAAATTTCCTCAAATCCTTATTAAATCAAGCAAATCTAGTATATTTTTTTTTAAATAAATAGTTTGTGGATAAAATTGTGAATAAATAACATTTTTCTTTGAAAAAATAGTCTTTTCTAAGCTATAAACAAAGATTACACTTAATTATCCACTTACATAAATCTATTACAAATTTATGTGAAGACTAATTAAAAATGCTAATATTTTTAAGAAAAATCTTAGTGAAAATTTTGTTGATAACTTTGTTCAAAAGATTTAATCTACATAATTCTGTTTACATAAACAACACTTAATAAAAATATTTATTATATTTAATTTTATAGTAGTACAATGAAACAACTTTTAAGTTCTGTAAAAGGACCTAACAACAAAATACCTATTTGGTTTATGCGTCAGGCAGGTAGACATTTACCGGAATATAGAAAAATAAGAGAAAGAGTAAAAAATTTTTTAGATTTTTGTTATGACGTAGATAAAGCTACAGAAGTAACACTACAACCGATAAGGCGTTACAATCTTGATGCAGCTATTATTTTTTCTGATATATTAGTTTTACCTCATGCTCTTGGATGGGAAGTAGATTTTAAAGAAAATATAGGTCCTGTATTAAGACAATTTAAATCGCAAGAAGATTTTAAATATCTACAAAATGATCCAAGTAGTAAATTAGAAAAAGTTTATGAAATAATAAAAAAAGTAAAAAAAGAATTACCATTATCTACTTCCTTAATAGGATTTACAGGTAGCCCTTGGACAGTGATGAGCTATATGCTGGAAGGAAAAGGAAAACAGGATTTTAAAATAAGCAAAAAATTTATATATGAAAATAAAATACTTGCTAGAAAATTATTAGATTTTATTACGGAAAAAACAGCTTCTCATCTTATAAATCAAGCAAAGTCAGGAGCGGATATTTTAAAGCTTTTTGATTCATGGTCAGGGGTGCTTGCAGAAGAAGAATTTACTGAATTTGTAATAGAGCCGACAAAGAAGATTATATCGAAAGTAAAAGAAATTTTTCCGAATATTCCAATAATTGCTTTTCCTAAAGGAGCAGGATTATTATACGAGAAGTTTATAAAAGAAGTACCGATAGATATTTTAGCACTAGATCAAACAGTTCCGCTTGAAAAAATGAGACAATGGAGCGATAAGGTAATAGTACAAGGTAATTTAGATCCTATCATACTGCTTACTAATAAAGAAATTATTAAAGAAAAAGCTTATAAAATTCTTCAGGCAATGAAAGGAAAGAATTTTATATTTAATTTAGGACATGGTATTTTACCTGAAACACCTCCGGAAAATGTAGAATTTTTAACAGAATATGTTAGAAATTTTAAAGAATAATGAATGATATGAAGAAAAGAATAGCAATAGTACTTTTTAATTTAGGAGGTCCCGATAGTCTTAAATCAGTAAAGCCTTTTCTATTTAATTTATTTTATGATAAAGCTATAATTAATCTTCCAAATCCATTACGTTATATTATTGCAAAAATAATTTCTATTACTAGAGAGAGAAAATCTCAAAAAATTTATTCTTTGATAGGCGGTAAATCATCTTTACCTAAAGAAACACAAGAGCAGAAATTAGCTTTAACTGAAAAGCTAAAGCAACTAATAAAAGAAGATTTTGCCATTTTTATAAATATGCGATATTCAGCACCATTTGCCAAAGAAACAACAGATCAAATAAAAGAATATAATCCAAGTGAGATAATATTGTTACCTCTATATCCTCAGTTTTCAAGCACTACAACGGGGTCATCGGTTAAAAATTTTTTAAAAAATCTTGATATAGATATTCCGATAAAAACAGTTTGTTGTTATCCTCTAGAAGAAGATTTTATAAAAGCTCATGCTTCTTTAATAAAAGAAAAACTATATGATAAAAATTTTCGTATATTATTTTCTGCTCATGGGTTACCTGAAAAAATAATAAAAGCAGGTGATCCTTATAGTTTTCAGATAAAAGAAACGGTAAAAGCAATAGTCAAAGAATTAAATATAAAAGATTTAGATTATAAGATAACTTATCAAAGCAGGGTAGGACCTATAGAATGGTTAAAACCGAATACGGAAGACGAAATAGAGATAGCTGGAAAGTTAAAAAAAGATATAATCATCGTACCTATATCCTTTGTATCTGAACATGTTGAAACACTAGTAGAGCTTGATATTGAATATAAATTAATCGCAGATAAATATGAAATTCAATATACTCGAATCCCGACGCTTGGGACTAATAAAAGTTTTATTAATAGTTTGACAAATATATTGCTACGATTTATTAATAAGGTTGATAATAATTTAGTTACGAGTAGCTCTAGTACAAGAATATGTCCAAACGAATTTACTAAATGCTTGTGTAAATTAAAAAATTAATAAGGAAAAAAATGGCAAGTTACTATCTATGGTTTAAGTCAATCCATCTGATATCTGCTATATGTTGGATGGCAGGACTTCTTTATTTACCTAGAATATATGTTTATCATACCAAAGCTAAAATAGGTAGTGAGCTAGATAGTACTTTACAAGTAATGGAGCTAAAATTACTCAGATTCATTATGAATCCGGCAATGATTAGCACATTTATATTTGGTTTAATAAATGCTCATATTTACGGGTTTGTTGCTCTTAATACTTGGTTTCACGTTAAAATGTTTGCAGTGTTAATTTTAGTGATATTTCACGGTTTACTTGCAAGATGGCGAAAAGATTTTGCAACCGGTAAGAATATTCATTCAGAAAAATTTTATCGCATAGTTAATGAGATTCCGGCTATTTGTATGGTTATTGCAGTAATAATGGTTATAGTAAAACCTTTTGACTAGTATTTGTTCTGTCCTGTCATACCATGGCTTGACCATGCGGTATCCATAAATACAACTTAAAATATTAAATAGTGGGAATGACATAAATGAAAGCAATGCCTGCTCATCTATACTTTGGCAATACCAAATATTGCTTCTAGTTCTGCTAAGCGTTTCTCTATTGCGTCTATATCTCTCTTTTTCAAAGCTCTTTCCAACAACTCTGCTATCTCAACTTTTAGGATTTCTAAATTTTCTTTTGAAGTAAACTCTGCTACGAGTTCAGGTAGGGTTTTGGTATTTTGGCTGGACATATGGACACTCCCGATTGATTAAACTTAAATTGCTCAAGTTTTAACCACCGAAGTTTAACTTTGGTGGTCGGGGAAGTAAGAAAACCATCAACGATAGCCATAATAGCCTTTAGGTTTAAAGCTTACACTTTAAACCTTGGACATAACTATTATAACCCCGACCAGAATAAAGTCGAGGATTGCGTCATTTTATGGTCGACACAAATACCACGTTGATTAAGAGGTTCTTACGCCCCAAAATAGCATTTTGCTATTTCAGTTTAAATTTATACCTAACTTCCTTTAAAAGTCAATCGATAACTTATTTTATTTAAACTAATAGTTCTATTTATATAGAAGATTTTTTATTTCTAATATAAGTTGTGAAATTTATTTAGAATATCTATAATTCATAAAAAATAATATGAAACATTATGAATAATAGCGATGAACTTAATAAGTTAGTAATTTTTAAAGATAAAACCATTAGGAGAATTTTGCATAACAACGAGTGGTGGTTTTCGGTAGTCGATGTAGTAGAAGCATTGACTGATAGTGCTATCCCACGGCGATATTGGTCAGATTTAAAAAAGCAATTATTAAAAACTGAAGGATTTACTCAATTGTACGAAAAAATCGTACAGTTAAAATTAAAAGCTCCCGATGAAAAGTTGCGTGAAACAGATTGTGCAAATACAGAATCATTACTTCGTATTATACAATCTATTCCATATCCAAAAGCAGAACCGTTTAAACAATGGCTTGCTAAAGTCGGTTATGATTTTAAAAAAGTCAATTAAACTTTACTTCGGGTGGTAGTGACATTAATATTGCCTCTACATTTCCATCAGTCATTAAACCGAATTTAGTACCGCGATCATATAATAGATTAAATTCTACATATCTACCTCGTCTTATAAGCTGGTATTCTTTCTGCTCTAAAGTCCAAGGTAAAAATAACTTGCTTCTAACGATTTCAGGATATACCGACAACAAAGCCTTACCTACGTCCTGTGTAAAGGCAAAATCCTGTTCAAAATTCCCGCTATTTAAGTAATCATAGAATATTCCGCCTACGCCTCTTGGTTCTTTTCTATGTTTTAGATAAAAATATTTATCACATTGCTTTTTGAATTTAGGGTAATAGTCGGAATTATATTTATCGCACGCTTTTTTAAAAGCTGCATGAAACTTTGCAGTTTCGTTTTCTTCCGGATAAAAAGGTGTTAAATCACCGCCGCCGCCAAACCAACTTTTAGAAGTTTCTATATAACGTGTATTGAAATGCATTGCAGGAATTAACGGTGATTTAAGATGTGCAACTACTGAGATACCGGTTGCAAAGAATTTTCCATCTAGCTTTGCTCCTGGAATTTCGCTGCGGAATTCGGGAGAAAATTCACCGAATACGGTAGAAATATTAACTCCGACTTTTTCAAATACTTCTCCTTTCATGAGAGATATAACACCGCCACCGCCGCCATTACGCTCCCAACTTGAGCGTACAAACTTAGCCGGTTTTAAACCTTTTGTCTGTGCATATTCTTCTTCGATTTTTTCAAATTCTTTGCACAATAAATCACGTAAATTAGTAAACCAACTACTTGTTAGTTCTTTATTTTTTATGTTCATAATTATTAAGCAACGATTTAATTACTTTCCTCATCATATACATAATCACTAAAAATGCGGCAGCAATGATCATGATATAAAAAGCTGGAGCATAAAATAAGCCTGTATGCTCTACAAGGAAGCGTGAAATAATAGGTGAAGTTCCGCCGAATATTGCTATTGCAAAATTGTAGCTGAAAGCAACGCCGGTAAATCTTTGTTCTGCTGTAAATAAGGATATAACGAATATATAAGCCGTACCTGCTATGCTTCCTGCAAGCATACCAAGCATTGTAAGAGCTATAATTTGTTGCCACATCTCTTCTGATGACATAAGTAACATAGTAGGTAAGATTAATATCAAAATAGCAACTCCCACAAGCATTGCCATTTTAAATTTTCCGATAATATCGGCAGTACCGCCGGCAAGCGGCATCGCTATCATTGCAATAAACGAACTATAAGCCAAATATGATAAAGCAATAGTATTACTAAGATGCATTACATTATAATAGAAAACATTTATATAAGTTTTTACTAAATACATAACGCTGCTAGCGATAGCTCCTATACACATGGTTAAAACCATAGATCTCCAAGCAGTTCTAATTACATTGGAAAAAGGTGCTTTAAGAACTTGCTTCTTTTTCTCAAGCATTTTAAAAATCGGTGTTTCCGATACACGCAATCGCAAGTAAAATCCGGCAAGACCCATAAATCCGCCAAGCAGAAAAGCAAAACGCCAAGCAAAATCTATATGAGAAAAATAACGTTCAATTATAATACCGATAAATGTTGCAATTAAAGTACCGGCAATATTTGAGCCGTGAACCAAACCTGCTGTAAAACCGGGTCTTAAGTTTTGACGATGTTCTAGGATAAAAATAGCCGCTCCCGTTCCTTCACCGCTAATACATAAACCTTGAATAAGCCGCATTATAACTAATGTTATAGGGGCATAAATCCCGATACTTGCATATGAGGGTATGAGTCCCATAATAAAGGTTGGAACAGTCATACCTAGCATCGATATTATTAAAGCGATACGTCTACCGTATCTATCACCAATATAACCGAATAATATGCCCCCTATAGGTCTTGTCAAAAAACCGACCGCAAATACTCCAAGGCTTAGAAGAATTCGGATAAACTCTGATTCACCCGGGAAAAAAACTTGTCCAATAATCAGCGAAAAAACCGAATATACCGTAAAATCATAATATTCGAGTACATTGCCTGAAATAGCAGATAAAAAAATGAACTTAGATTTATTCATCGAGCTTTAAATAACTTAATTACTAATTAGTTATTATAGACAAGTTACATCATTTATAAAGTGTAATTTATAATATTATAAATTAACCTTTATAATATTTAATTTTTTTATTATTATTTAAGACGAATGAAATTATAGATGAGTATGAAATATAATACTTCTGCAGAAAATTATGAAAAAAAGCTAGAGAAATATGATAAAGCAATAAAACGAAATCTGAACGATGCAGAGGCATATTTTAATAAAGGAGTATTACTGGAAGATTTAGGAGAGTATGAAACCGCAATTAAATTATATAGTAAAGCTCTAGAATTAAATCCTAATTATTTTGAATCGCATATTAATAAAGGCACTGCTTTATCTAGCTTAAAAAGATATGAATTAGCAATTGATTCTTTTAATAAAGCAATTAAAATAAAATTTGATCACCCAACAGCCTATTATAATAAAGCTTATATTTTAGCAAAGCTAGGTAAATATATATTAGCTATTAAATTATATAAGGAAGTAATTAAATTAGAACCGAATCATTTTGCGGCACATTATAATTTAGCAAATATCTTACTTGAGTTAAAAAAATATACTCAGGCAATTAAGTTATATGATAAAGCAATTAAGTTAAATCCTGATTACAGTACTGCATACTCCAATAAAGGTATAGCATTAGTAAAATTAAAAAAATATGATTTGGCAATTAAATTTTTCAAAAAAGCAATTAGGCTAAATCCTAATAATATTAAAGCATATTTTAATTACAGTGGTGCATACTCTGATAAAGGTATAGCATTAGCAAAATTAAAAAAATACGATTTAGCTATTGAATCATACGACAAAGCAATAGAACTAAACCCTAAACATTTTAATGCTTACTTTAATAAAGGTCTTGCTTTAGAAGAATTAGGAAAATATGACTTAGCCCTTGAATCATACAACAAAGCATTAGAATTAGAGCCAAATGACTTTGAGACACAAACTCAAATACAAGCTATATTAGACATGCAAAAGACTAAATAATTAAGATCATAATTTATTATGACTATTATAACGTACATATTAATTTGGTCATAACTATTATAATATATACGTTATAACGGTCAAGTATTTAAAATTTTGTAATCTAGTTATCTATCTAGTAGGAACTACCGGAATTCCTACTTTTGTAAGTTTAGCACCTTTTGGCTTTTTAATTCCCGCAAACTGCTTCTCTTCTTGTTGTTTTCGTAGTTGTTCTCCTATTTTTGTAGCTTCTCTGCTACCTTTAAGAGCACTTCTTACTGGTTTTTTGTTAAGATTTGTAATACCTTTTGAAGTCTTAATATCTTCATCTTTATCAAAATATTTTATGTCAGCACCGCTTAAATGATAAACTCCGCTACTTTTTTGTATAAACTGATTTTGATTTTGTAAAGCTTTACCTTCTAAATCTAAGAATTTACCATTTTTTTCAATAGCAAATACTTTTCCATTCTTTTGAAGAATAGTTTCATTAAAATCAATTTTAATATTTTCATTTCTTATTAAATTTCCTTCATTATTAATATAACCGATTTCATTATCATTAAGGTCATAAGCTTTGGCCCCTTTATATTTTTTTAATTCTTGTACAAAGTCATTTATTGACTCTTTATCATTTTTAAAATCACCTAAACTATGAAATCCGATAACATCTTTTTTTTTGGTGACTACATCCTCTCTATATATTTCAGTTATAGTATTTTTTTGTATTTTTAATAATACCAAGATAAGCTAGAGCTTTTTTAAACTTACCCAAATTACGCTTTACTTCAACTTCTTTAGGTCTTTCAAAATTTTGTTTTTTTACTTCCTCTACTTCTCCTATAATTAATTGTCCCTCTATATTATTGCCATTTTCATCTTTAAAATGAATTAATTTGGCATTTTTTACTCTATTTAATTCAATTTCTTCAGTTTGAAAATGTACATGTTTTTTTTCTGGCATAAATTCCTCCTTGGATAAATTTTGATTTATTATTTAGTGTAAAGGGGTAAATCAAAATTTTGCAAGAAATTTTCATTATTAGTTATTTCTCAATAACTAACAAATATTAAGAATTAAAGACTATTGTGCCGTCCAGCCGCCATCTATCAAGAGTCCACTACCTGTTATTGATGATGCTTTTTCGTCACATAAGAATATTACTAAGTTTGCTATTTCATCGGCTTCGACAAATTTCTTTGTAGCTTGAGATTTTAGGATTACGTCCCTTAATGCTGATTCCTCACTGATATGTCTAGCTTTAGCAGTATCTGCTATTTGATTCCTGACTAAGGGAGTATTAACGTAACCAGGGCAGATAGCATTCACTGTAATATTATTCTCAGCCACTTCTAAAGCAACGGTTTTGGTAAGCCCAAGGATACCGTGCTTTGCTGCTACATATGCTGATTTAAAGGGTGATGCGACATATGCATGAGCGGAAGCGATGTTAACAATCCGCCCAAAGCCGTTTTTTTTCATAATCGGTATTGCGTATTTTGTAGTATAAAAAGAGGCTATTAAATCTATACGCAAAATTTGTTCCCATTTATCTTCAGGAAATTCGTCGATAGGTGCAACGTGCTGAATACCTGCATTATTTACTAATATATCTATTTTACCGAATTCTTTTATTATTCTCTCAAACATAGAACGAATTTCTTCAGGTTTTTCCAAATTTATTCCTTGATAAAATACGCTACTTGCACCAAGTTCTTTCAATTCTGCTGAAATTTTGGCTACTTCACCTTCTTTTGCAAGACCGTTAATAACTATTTTAGATTCAAGTTTTGCGAAATGTTTTGCTATTTCAAGCCCGATACCGCTAGTAGAACCGGTAATAACTGCTATTTTATCTTTCATATTTATACCTCCTTATAAAATATGCACTGTCATACCGTGGCTTGTACCGGCTAAATCGTCATTGCGAGCAGCCGTAGGCTGCGTGGCAATCTCATGAAATAATAACAAAACTCCTGAGATTGCTTCGTCAATTGCTGTGCAATTTCCTCGCAATGACGATTTAGCCGGTACAAGCCACGGTATGACAATGGAACTTGTCTTTTATTTAAAAGTAACTTATATTAGATTTCACTTAAAGAAATAATGTATAAATCTATGGAAATTGTTAATAGCGTTGATGCATCTGTATCTTGTCAAGGCAAAGAACCTCCATATGACCATCCAAAAGTTTATTTAGAGATAGATAAAGAAAAAAAGGAAGTTATTTGCCCATATTGTAGTAAGAAATTTAAATTAGTAGCAAAATGACTATCAAGTTTCTTTCAGAAAGTACTATCAACCGAATTGCTGCCGGTGAGGTTATAGAAAGACCTGCATCGGTAGTAAAGGAATTAGTTGAAAACGCCGTAGATGCCGGTAGTACTAAAATAGATATTATTTTAGAACGTGCCGGTAAAAATCTAATCATTATTTCTGATGACGGCATAGGTATGACTGATAAGGAATTAGAGATTGCCGTTGAACGTCATACAACTTCTAAGCTTGATGAAAGCGATTTTCTAAATATTCATACTTTCGGTTTTCGTGGTGAAGCATTACCGTCTATTGCTGCTATTAGTAAAATGCTAATTACTTCTAAGAAACAAGAGGCTGACAAAGCATTTCAAATTAAATTAATCGGCGGCAATGAAAAACAAGTTACTGTTTCTGTCCATAATGAAGGTACTAAAATAGAGATACGTGATTTATTTTTTGCCACCCCCGCACGTTTAAAATTTCTAAGAAGCGACAAAACTGAACTTGCTGCAACAGTTGATGTAGTTAAGAAAATCGCTCTAGCACATCCTGAAATTTCTTTTAGTTTAACACATGACGGTAAGAATTTATTAAAACTAAAAGGACAGAATAAAGATGCAGAAAGTAACTTAAGACAACGTATAATCGATGTAATAGGTGATGATTTTATAAAAAATGCCGCTTATATAGATTTCAAAACTCCCGATTTCTCTATTCGTGGCTATACTAGTATCCCGACATATAATAGAGCTTCAAGTGAAGATCAATTTTTGTTTATAAATAATAGAGCGGTAAAAGACAAATTATTACAAGTAGCTTTAAGAGTAGCATATCAGGATTATTTAGCTCGTGATCGTTATCCGCTATGTGTTATATTCTTACAAATCGACCCACAACTTGTTGACGTTAATGTACATCCAGCAAAAGCAGAAGTAAGGTTTCATGACCCGAATTATGTACGAAACTTGTTAATAGAAGCGATTAAAAATGCTTTGACAAATAAAAGCCATGTTACTTCTACTACTATCGCCTCTGATGCTCTTGAGTTATTTAAAAATCCTTTAGTTAGTAAACAACCAATAGTCAGTAAAGCATTAAGCGTTAATAGCAAACCGGCGGATTATAAACCTTCTACCCATTCTGCACTTAATAAAGTTCCGCAAAATCATGTTTGTCAAAAATTAATCGATACGTTGCCGCATGCAAAAATAGAGCAAGAAGTAGAAAACCGTATAGAGCAAGAGCAGCAAAACCATAAACAATATAAACTTGGGGCAGCTAAAGCACAGCTTCATACGACTTATATTATTTCACAAACTGAAGATAGTATAGTAATTACCGATCAACATGCAGCACATGAACGTTTGGGATATGAAAAAATAAAGAACTATATTAAAACCGAAGAACTAATAAAACAACGTTTGCTTATTCCTGAAATAGTAGAATTGCCAAATGAGAAAAGAGCAGATTGTTTATATGAGCATAGAGAAAAGTTATCTAAACTCGGTTTAACTTTAGAAAAATTCGGTGAAAAGTCTATTATAGTAACTGAAATTCCAAATATCCTGGGAGATGTAAATGTACAAAAGTTAATCCAAGATCTCGCCGATCATTTATCGGACTTTGGCGAGAATATAGCTTTGACGGAGTTAATAGAGCATGTGACGGAAACTTATGCCTGTCATTACTCTATTAGAGCAGGACGAAAATTATCAGCGGATGAAATGAATGCTTTACTGCGTCAAATGGAAAATACGCCATTTTCAGGACAATGTAATCACGGCAGACCTACTTATATTGAATTGAAGCTTAAGGATATCGAACGCTTATTTGGACGGTAACTCGTTTAATTTGAAAAATTGGCATCGTTGTTTCATATTTTTTGATCCTCACGTACTAGTATGTACGCTGCGGTCAAAAAATATGAAACGCCTTGCTCTTTTCCAAATTAAACTTTGTTACTATTATGGGGTTATATATTGTTCTCTATATAGAGTATTTTACTTGACTATTTTTCAATTTCGTTTTATTCTGCTTTTCTTAAGTAATAATAAAATAATATCTTGATTTAAGGTGTCAGCTAATGGCAAAGAAAAATAAAAATATTTTGGTAAGATTAGTAAGTACGGCAGGTACAGGGTTTTTTTTGGTGAAAAAGCGTAATCCAAAAACTCAAACCGAGAAGCTTTCTTTTCGCAAATACGATCCAAAAGTAAGAAAACATGTTCTTTTTAAAGAAGAAAAAATAAAATAATTGTAAGTAATATATGGCAGTAAAAATTCGTTTAGCTAGAGGCGGTGCTAAAAAGCGTCCTTTTTACCGTGTAGTAGTAGCTAATGCAACAGCACCTCGTGATGGTGACTTTTTAGAAAAAGTTGGAACTTATAATCCAATGCTTGCTTCAGATAATAGTGAGCGTGTGGTTTTAAAAAAAGATCGTATAGAATATTGGCTTGGCACTGGTGCTAAACCAACCGAGCGAGTTGCAAAATTTATTGAGCAAGCTGGTGTTACTCTTCCTGAGAAAATCAAAAAAGAAATGGAAGTTAAAGCAAAAAGTCGCAAAGCTAGACCAAGCAAAAAAGAAGCTAAAGAAGCTTAGTTTATAGTACATTTCCGTCATTGCGAGCGACTAAAAGGAGCGTGGCAATCTAGAAAAAAATTAAAAAAATGTTAATTTAACATTTTTTTACTGGATTGCTTTGCCAAAATTTATAGTTTCTTCTAGCAATGACGATTTGGTATTTTAGTAAGCAAGTCTATCTCTAGGATGACATAAAAGACTTATACAATAAGTTTTTTGCTTATACAGATCATATAAATCTTTCTCTATAATCATATTAATATGCCGGATTAGCTCAGTGGTAGAGCAACCGCCTTGTAAGCGGTAGGTCATCAGTTCAAATCCGATATCCGGCACCATCAAAATTTTTCTTGTCATACTAGCATGGCATTGTTGCGTGGATATAAAAAAGTGCTTTAGGTCATACTGTGGCTTGACCACGGTATCCAGAAAATAATAAAAAATACTAATAATATTAGTATTTTAAGCTGGATCCCGCGATCAAGTCGCGGGATGACAATAGAAAATTGATCCACGCAACAATGCCACGGCGGGAATGATATAGAAAAAACTATACAATAGTGACATCCTTTTAAATTTTTATCCTATGATAGTAATCGATAAAACATCTTATAGAGCTGGGGGGTTTGATAAACGTATTAAATTCCTAGTGCTACATTATACACAATGTGATTTTAAGCAGTCTTTAGATTTTCTAACCGGTGAAAAGTTAAGTAGCCATTATTTAATAAATGATGAAAATCCTGAACATATATTTCAATTAGTAGAAGAGCATGATAGAGCATGGCATGCCGGAGTAAGTTACTGGCAAGGTCATGAGCGTATTAATGACACATCAATCGGCATTGAAATCGTAAATCTTGCTTTTGAAGTAAATGCAAAAAATAATGATATAACTTGGTTAGCTTATTCAGAAAGACAAATTAATAGTGTTATGAGTTTATGTAAACAGATTATTACTAGATATGATATTAAACCTACTAGAGTGGTTGGGCATTCTGATATTGCTCCAGGTAGAAAACAGGACCCAGGTCCGCTATTTCCTTGGAAACTATTATATGATAATGGTATAGGAGCATGGTATGATGAACAGAGGGTTGAAGATCTATTGCCGCAAGTCGATATAACCGATATTGCAGCAATTCGGCAAAAATTTATTACATACGGTTATAAACTTGAAGCTACCGGAGTTCTAGACTCTAAAATGAAAGACGTTATAATTTCATTTCAAATGCATTTTCGTCCTAATAATTTTTCCGGCGATTTGGATGCTGAAACCATAGCAATTTTAGATGCATTAATATTGAAATATAAATCTGAATTAATATGATAAGATTTATAACTATACCGGATCTTGCAGATTATCAAGTTACTTTGAAATTAATGGAAGGCTATGTTAACAAGGTAATTAATGCTAATGAGTCGGAGATTGTTTATTTAGTCGAACATTCTGAAGTATATACTGCCGGTACTAATTATAAGCAGGGAGAATTATTAGATTATGGTGATATTCCGGTAATTTATACAGGTCGTGGCGGTAAATTTACTTTTCATGGACCGGGTCAGCGTGTTATTTATCCAATTCTTAATTTAGCTTTACCAAATCGCCACAAAGATTTAAAGCTATATATAAAAATGCTTGAAGAGTGGATTATAAATAGCTTAAATTATTTTGGAATTAAAGCATATATTATTAAAGATAAAGTAGGAATTTGGGTAAAAGTAAGGAAAGATGAATTTGCTAAAATTGCTGCAATAGGAGTTAGAGTAAGAAAATGGGTCACATATCACGGTATAGCTATAAATATTTCAACAGATTTGAGTAAGTTTGGCGGGATTATTCCTTGTGGACTTGAAAATTCTTTAGTAACATCTTTAAATCAGTTAGGAATTCATATTGAAATGTCTGAATTTGATAAAATTATTCAAACTGAATTTAACAAAATATTTAAATGATCAGAAAATTTTTACTCACAATTTTAGCAATTTTTGCTCTTTGGATAAGTGGTTTTGGTTATTATATATATTTAATAAATTCTTATAAGCTTAATAGTAATACTACTAGTGCAATAATAGTATTTGCAGGAGGAGGGCATAAAATTGAAACCGGTATTGCTTTGCTTAAGGCCGGTTATGCACCTATATTATTTATTACTGATATAGAATCTGTGGGGCAATTAAAAAATTTGCTAAAAGAACATAGCGTGATAGAACAACAAGTAATACTTGCTCCGAATAAAATAATTTCTGAAGAAGATAATGTTAAGAAAGCGGTTGATTTTATTGTGACTTACAATCTTACTTCAATAATTTTAGTAGAGCATAATTATAATATGCCTTTTATACTAAATAAGCTTGAAAAAGCGATTCCTTCTTCTAATAATATCTATATAGTACCATATCCTGTTTTTTCCAAACAAAAATATGATGTATTATTTAAATCCTATCATAGTTACTTAATGAGTATAGTAAACTGATCCCCACTCCTCGACTTATAAACCGATTTCTCTTTTCCAAATTAAACTTCGTCTACCGATTCTTCATTTACTCGAAGCATATATATAGTAAATTCAGTAGTATTTGGTGACAGGCGTGAGGAGCGAAGCCTATAATAATAGGCGAGCCGACGAACAACGAAGCCCCAAGTGCTAATCAATTTACTATACTAGTTCTTAATTTGCTGATTTACTCTTTTCTAGTACAATATTTTAGAACTATTACGCCAAATAATGCAGAAATTAAAGAGCCTATTATTACTGCAGCTCTCATAGAGTTTGAAGGGCAACTACTCTCAAACGTAATACTACCTATAAACAAACTTAAGGTAAATCCAATTCCTCCAAGGATAGATACAGAATAAAATTTTAACCAGGAAGTATCACTTGGTAAATTACAGAATTTAAATTTCACAAATGGATATGAAAATAACATAATACCTAATTGTTTGCCTATAAATAAACCAAATATTATCCCATAAACTAAAGCAAGTATTGAATTAGAACAAGTGCCTTTAAATACAAAATATTCTAAAAGAATACCGGAATTCATAAATACAAAAAGAGGTAAAATAAAGTAATTTACAAAAGGACGAGTTAAGTTTTCAAGTTTTTTGAAAGAAGTATTAAATTCTCCTTTTATATTAACGGGTATGAAAAGTGATATTATAGCTCCGCATAGAGTACCGTGAATACCAGACTCCACCATACTCACCCATAACAACATTCCTATAACTAGGTAATAAAATAACTGCTTAACTTGTCGATAATTTAATATGAGTAAGACGAATATAATTGCAGAAGAAATTAATAATGCCGGAGTATTGATTGTTTTAGTATAAAACACGGCTAATATAATTAATGCAAAAGCATCATCAATTAATGAAAAACCTATAATAAAAGCTCGTAATTCTAAAGATATATGTCGGCTGAAAAAAGATAAAATACCAAGGACAAAAGCAGTATCGGTTGCTATAGGAATAGCCCATCCTTTTACTAAACCTGGTTTATCATAATTAAAAAACAAGTATACTAAGGCAGGAACTACCACACCACCAAGTGCCGCTGCCGTAGGCAGTATTAGTTTTTTTTTATTTTTATATTCACCTTCTACTAGATGAAATTTCATTTCTAAACCTATTAATAAGAAGAAGAAAGTCATGAGACCGTCATTAACTAATTCTATAAAAGTTGTTTGTAAACTTACGCTTCCTATTGTTAAAGAGATTTTACTGTAAATAAAAGAAGAATAATATTTTGCTAGGAAAATATTATTGCTGACGATTATTGCTAAGGTAAAAGCAATAATTAATAATATACCAGCAAAAGTACCGGACTTAATTAATTCTCTTAATTGATTATTTATACGCATGATTTAATACTGATTATAACAAGGTGATAATAATAAGTTATTTAAATTCATTAAGAAAGTCAAAAATCTATATAAATCCATAGCAATAATTTATTTTTTAGTGAGATAAAAGTTGTTTTTTGTTTTTCTATAAGCTTGTATAATAAGTGTAAGAAGATATAAATATAATATATTATGCACATCAACTACCTAAAAAACTTAATCAGTTTTAAGTCTGTAACTCCTGAAAGTGCCGGGGCTATTGAGTATATTGACGGTTTGCTTAAAAAACACGGCTTTAAGACTGAAATAAAGATATTCGGTGAGGCAGAAGAGCAAGTAACTAACCTTTATGCTGTGTATGGTAACGGCAAACCGAATATTTGCTTTGTTGGGCATGTAGATGTAGTGCCTGCAGGCGATTATCATCTTTGGCATAATGCAAGTCCATTTAAGGCTCATGAGCAAGAAGGGAAGATATACGGCAGAGGAGTTGTTGACATGAAAGGGGCTATAGCGTGTTTTCTAGCAGCTAGCTTAGATTTTATAAAAAATAATACCGATTTTAAAGGTTCGATTAGTTTCTTACTTACTAGTGATGAAGAGGGAAAAGCAAAGCACGGTACTAAAGAAATGCTACAATATAGTTATGATCAAGGGCATAAAATCGACTTTGCTATTGTCGGTGAACCTACTTGCGAAAAAGAGATAGGCGATACAATTAAAATCGGCAGAAGAGGAAGCGTTAACTTTAAATTAAATATAGAAGGCTTAGGCGGACATGTAGCTTATCCTCATAAAGCAAATAATCCGTTGCCTTGCTTAATAAGAATATTGAACGAGTTAACAAATATAAAACTTGATGAAGGGACAGAATTTTTTCAAAGTTCAAATCTTGAAGTGACGAATATCGATGTTGGTAATAATACTTCAAACGTAATTCCGGCAAGTGCAGAAGCATCTTTCAATATACGTTTTAATAATTTACATAATGCAGAAATTTTAGCAAAATCGATAGAAGAAATTATTAAACGATATTGCAAAGAATATAAAGTAGATTATAACCTAGAATATAGTAGTTCTGCTGAAAGTTTTATTCAGAATCCTAACGATAAAATAAAAGAGTTTGCCGATATAGTAGAGAGAACGTTAAAAATAAAGCCCGAATTCTCTACAAGTGGCGGTACGTCGGATGCAAGATTTGTTAAAAATTATTGCTCCTTGGTAGAGTTCGGCTTATTATCTGAAACGGCACACAAAATAAACGAATACACCAAAATTAGCGATTTACAAAAATTATACGATGTGTATTATAATTTTTTGATGGAAATACTTTGATGTCATTGTTGCGTGGATCAGTTTTTCCAGTGTCATCCCGCGAGCTTGTAGCGGGATTCAGCTTAAAATACTAAAATTTTAGTATTTTAAATTATTTTTCTGGATACCGTGGTCAAGCCACGGTATGACACCGAACGTGTTTTTAGATCCACGCAACAATACTTTACGGTAAGGACATTATCATATGCGGATGTGATGGAACTGGTAGACATGCAAGATTTAGGTTCTTGTGCCGCAAGGCGTGGGGGTTCAAGTCCCTTCATCCGTACCACTCGCTAGTTTTTGTAACTTTAATTTTATAGTTCTTAAGTTAAATCTATTAATTACCTTGAAGTTACTTGTATACTAAATAATAAATAAGCTTCTTAATATTTTAGATAATTTTTTAATTTAATAAGAGTATAGCTATGCGTCCACCTCTCAACAACGAAACCGACGAAAGTGAAGCAACAGAAGTTTCTTCTCAAACCGCTGCTTCCCAAGAACCGATAACCATCACAACTACCTTTACATCAACCTTATCTATAAAAATAAACCAACCGGAAAATAAAGAAGAGGATAAGGAAAAAGAAGAATTTGTAAAATTTTTGAAAGGTTTTACTGAAACTCGACGTCAAAAATATTCAGAGCCTTTTCTTAGGAAACCTTTGGATAAAAGTAAAGTAACAGAAACCTTTTTAGAGAGTAAGAAAGAGGAAGAATTTACAAGTTTTTCGGGAAGCTTCACTGATAGTCGACGCACAGACTTTTCAAAGCCTATTTTTAGAAAGCGTTTAGAGGAAAAAAATATAGAAAAGAAGGATAAAGAGCCCAAAATTTCTGTGAAAGAAGAAAATACAAATATTAAAATGCTAGTAAAAATGTTCAATAGTTTAAAAAATGAGCCTACTATTAGCAAAGAAGATAGAAGTATAATAAAAGATAAGGTAATCCTCCCCAAAAACAATCGACAAAAGGAGTAGAATTTTCTAGGAACAAAGAAGGAGATTCTATAAATGACAATATCAAAGCACAGTGATAGCCAAATCATGTCTATCTTAAA
>JBEGTS010000019.1:0-2651 GCA_041179265.1 Pseudomonadota bacterium | reverse complement strand
TTTTTCACTGGGGCTGTTTGCTTACAAAACGGACATTTTACATCAACCTTAGCCATCAGAATCCCTTTGATAAAAACGGGGAGTTTATCTGATGATCACCGGATTGAATACGTGACCAAATATTTCAACTAAGACATGTCAATTAAACTTAAATTTTAAGAATATATAATTTGGATTAACCATGAAAACAATAATTACATTTGGAACATTTGATGTTTTCCATGTAGGTCATATAAATATATTGGAACGTGCGGCATCTTATGGAGATAAACTTATTGTTGGTGTTTCATCAGATGAGTTAAACTTTAGCAAAAAGAAAAGATATCCTATTTATTGCCAAAATTATCGAGTGAAAATTATTAGCTCATTACGATTTGTTGATGAAGTATTCATTGAGGAATCTCTAGAGCTAAAACTAGATTACATCAAGCAATATAATGCAGCAATTTTAGTCATGGGCGATGATTGGGTCGGGCGTTTTGACTGGGTGAAAGAAGCCTGTGACGTCATTTGCTTACCAAGAACACCATCAATATCTACCACTGAAATTATCGAAGTTGTAAGGTCAATGCCCAAATGATAAGTAAAAAAAAAGCCGCTAGAATTATAAAAAAAGTAATTAGTGCTATAAGTGGAATCATACCTAAAAACAATAAAAAAATAATATTTAAGAGTCGACCAGATATCTCAGGGAATGCTAAAGCACTAAGTGAATTTATAAGTAAAAATCACAATGATTACAAAATAATTTGGCTCGTCGAAAGCGACTGTAAAGCTAATGATCTCAATATTAATATAATTAAAACAGGCACGTTTAAGTCTCTCTACCATTATTTTACTAGTAAATACATTATTACAACCCATAATGAAATGATTGGAACTAAAGCAGCTTCACAGATATATATTAGTTTATGGCATGGAATGCCTCTGAAAAAAATATGCTATCTAGGTGAGTTTGATAACGTAGGTATGGAAGACTACTCTGCAAATAGAATAGCTACATCCGAGATCATGCGGTCTATAATTTCAGCCTGTTTCAGAGAGAAAGCAAATAATGTATATATAACAGGGCAACCTAGAAATGATTTTTTATTTCAAAGTCGACCGATAGATGTTACAGATAAAAAATCCAGAATTAATAAAAAGAAAATAATATATGCTCCAACCTTTCGAGAGAATCAAACAGCATTGCAGTACTCGGATGGCAGTGCAATTAAAGAAAATAACTTTTTACGTGTCACTGACTTTAACATAGAAGCTCTGGATACTTTCCTTGATGAAAATAATGCAGAACTTTTTATTAAACTTCATCCTTTCGAAGAAAAAACATTCATTTCAACTGAATTGACCAATAATATAACAATAATAAAGACAGAGACCTTACATGAAATAAATCTAGATATCAATCACTTGCTAAACAAGATGGATATTTTAGTTACGGATTATTCCTCTATCTATTTCGATTATATGCTGCTCGATCGGCCTATTTGTTTTCTTGTCCCCGACATTGATGCATATGGGAACTCAAGAGGTGGTTTTACACTTGAACCCGTTAAATTTTGGATGCCAGGAGCTCACACCTTCAGTCAGTATTCCTTGCAAGATGAATTGAAAAAATTGCTCGATGGACAAGATGATTATCAGGAGCAGCGTAATATGGTTAACAATGTAATTAATTTTTATAAGGATGAAAATAGCAGTGAGCGAGTTTTCCAAAAATTCTTCATCTCCAATAAATAAAAAGATAGCAATCAATATTTTATTAGGAGATATTTCATCCGGAGGAGGAATAGAGAGGGTATCTGTTTCTTTAGCTAATGCACCTTCAGATAATTATGACGTTGAAATAATTAGTTTATATACAACAAACTCCGAATTATATTTTCAACCGTCGAAAAAGGTTAATATTCATATTCTGAAAAATGAATATGAAGAAAGCATGTATAATAGGAAAAAAACTTATTGAAGGCATGTTATTTGATTTAAGATATATAAATAAAAAAAGAAGTCGCTAGAATAATCAATTGGACACAATGACATTGTCATATCATGTGATACAAAAATGTCACTATTAGCAAAATTATCCGGTAGCAAACACATCATTGCTATTGAACATTTTGAATATGACGTTATCAATCCAATTTTAAAATATATTCGAAAAATTATTTATAAAAAAATATCAGCAGTTGTTACTTTAACTAATGAAGATGCAAAGAAATACTCTTGGCTTCCCTCGCATAAACATAAAATAATTCCAAACATTGTTGAAATACCAGAAAAAAAATCATTAAAGAAAGAAAATAATGTGTTAGCTATAGGGCGTTTTGTCGAGCAAAAATGGTTCGACCTCTTGCTTTCAGCTTGGTCTAAAATATCAACTGAAGGCTGGTCTTTGATAATAGTTGGGGATGGGCCAGATAAACCTCTACTTGAAAAATTCATTAACGATAATAAATTAAGTAACGTAGTGCTAGCCCCATTAACTGATAATATAGGAAAGCATTACGAACAAGCTAAGGTATTCGTTTTATCGCCCCATTCCCAGTTGAAATGCAACAAAAAGGTAGGGCATTATGCCGCCTGTAAGTGCGTTAAAAATACCTCATTCGGAGAGCGATAGCCCAGACATTTTCTCCCTCGCGTATTGAGCA
>JBEGTS010000018.1:0-6891 GCA_041179265.1 Pseudomonadota bacterium | reverse complement strand
TGCTTTAAGATAGACATGATTTGGCTATCACTGTGCTTTGATATTGTCATTTATAGAATCTCCTTCTTTGTTCCTAGAAAATTCTACTCCTTTTGTCGATTGTTTTTGGGGAGGATTACCTCTTCACTCAGTAATATCTGTAATTTTACATAATATTCCTCTAAAGACTGAGCTTTAATTTTCTCATCTTCTATTAGCTTTGGTAAAGTATCGTGAGAGCTATATAAGGTTTTTAGTCTTGTTATTAATGAATTTAGAATTGAAGTTTGCATATTCTTAGCGGCTACTATAGGAAGCGTATATTTAAAGTTTAATTTTTTTTCTCATTTTAAACTATTAAAAGAAAATTTAAAGTTTTAATTTCTTCAATAATCTTTTTTTGTCTTTAGATGATTTACCAAAAACTACATTTGAGTTATTAATAGCGATAAATGTAAAGATATATAAGAGAGCTTATATATTATACAAAAACATAATTTGGTTAGAGGTTGTATAATCGATGCGTCTATCTATATGTAAAAAATTTTTGTGAATACCGATAGACCAACCGAGACTCCAAGCTAAAGCCGTTAGGTTACCTCGATAATTAGAGTCTGTAGTAGCAACATCAACGGCACAGCAACCTTTACCGCTATGGTGAGGATAGTCGTAGATATGAAAGGAGTTCTTAGCTCCTTTTATTTTGGTATTATACTCACGTGATCTACAACCTGAAACAACCGGCATAGATTTACCGAATATAGTACGTAGTTCAATTAATTTCTCTGCGAATCCTTCAGCTAGTACTATTTTACCGGTTTGTTTACATGCAAGTTCGGAATGAGTAAAGTAAGGGACGTAATATTTTTTGCTTAACTTTTTATACATAGAGTTTTTCTTAAATAATAGCTCCAAGAATAACCTACACTAAGTCTTCATAATTGATGTAGTTAACAAAAATACAACTAATTAATAATATTTATTAATTTTTAGTTAACTATTATTGAATAGCTAGCAAGAAGTTAATAAAATGAAACTATAAGTTTATAAATATTAAGCAGATTATAGACTCCCAAAAGTCTTTAATATTAGGTTATTATGCAAGTTGATAAAGAATCAAATATAGTAAACTCAGCCCCATTTTGTAACAGGAGTAAGGAGCGAAGCCTATATATTAATAGGCAAGACGACGAGCAACGAAGCACAAAGCGGGAATCAGTTCACTATAATAGTGAATACTGGTATTTGTTAGGTAAATCTCAAATATATACGGCACCGGAAAAAGCATTAGAGTCATTTAATAAAGCAATAAAGCTAAAACGCGACGATGCTTTATTCTACTTTAATAAAGGGATAGCTTTGAGAGTATTAAATGAAAACGAAGAAGCAGTTAAAGCCTATAATAAAGCAATAAAATTAAATCCTGATAACCCTGATTATATTTATATTAAAGGAGCAACTTTATTAATTATCATCAGCAAACTTATTGAAAAACAACAATTTGAAAAAGCTGAAAAAATATTAAGAGATCGAATATTTAATAAAATAAATGATAATCAAACAAAAGAAACTTTATTTACACTTGCAGGAATATGTTTATTTCATAGGAAAAAATATCAAAAGGCACTTATTAAGCTAAATCAAGCCTTAGCTTTAAATCCTGAATCTTCTAGTGCCGGTAATTTTAAATTAAGATGTTTAAAAGAATTAGGCTTTGCAAATAATCAGCTAACTAGAGATATAAATAGCGTAGAAATGTTATTAGATAAAGCTTTAAGTTTATTAAATGAAAAGAAGATTGAAGAATCAGAAAGATTTTTTAGAAGAATCCAAAGATTAGGTATAAAAAATAAAGAATTACAAATATGCTATCTTTTTATAAGGGCGATACATCTAAGTGATCAGAAAAGATACTATGAAGCACTTGATTCGATAAATGAGGCTTTAGAATTTAAAATTGAATATGAAAAACTAAATTTATATAGACATAAAGCCATATTACTAAATTTAATAGGAAAATATAAAGAGGCAATGGATTGTTGTAATTACGTTTTAAAGAACGGAGCAGGTCAAATCTCAGAGAAAAACAGAGGGATAATATTAATGGCAAAAGCTTTTAGTTATGCAAGCCTTGGGGATATAGAAGAAGCTAAAGAGCTTATTAAAATTTTACCTCCTGAATTAAATCCATCATATAATAAAGAAGAAATAGAAGAAAAAGGTAAATTATTATATTTTCCTTCTGTACAATATTAGGTCCTGTGAAGGAAAATTAATTTAATCTATATTTTGCTCTTTTTGGCTGCAAATTATAAGATTTTTTTGAAATAGGAACAACTATTACTGCAAAAATTTTATTAATTTTCGCTCAAAAATGTCTAAAAATACAAATAATTTAATTTTCCTTCACAGAACCTAGATTGAAGGATTGTATTTTTACAATAAGACTTAGAACAAATAGAAAAAAATGGTTAATTATTTGATATGTTATTTAAATAATATTAACCTTTAACTTAGCAACTTAAATAATATTCTTAACAATTGATATATTTTGAGCCAATATATTAAAGATTTTAGGATAATTAATAGGTTTAAATACTATTAAAAAATATTCCAATGGCAGACGATAAAGATGATGCTCAGGTTAAAAATGAGCTTGGAGCAATTAAGGCTCAACTTACAGCTACTGCGAACCCTGCCGAACTTGCACGTTTAGCAAGTGCTGCAGCAGGTCTAGCATCAAGCACTAATAATCCTGAAATACTAGAACAAATTAAAAGCGTACAAGCTGCCATTGCTAAAAAAGAAGAAACCGCCGAACAGAATATTTCTTCAAAAATAGCTGCTGAGAATTTAGGAACGCAGGAACAGCATGATCCTGAAATTGTGCGTGAACAAGAATTGCATGAAAGGCATGAGAGCTTTAAAGCAAGTCATGCAAAGCTCATGCAAGATGCAAGTGAATATATAGAGCAGAAGAAACAAGCAAACGAAAATTTACAAGGCCTCTTAAATGACCTTCGAGATGGCAAAGAAATTAGCCCGGAGAGGTTACAATCGTTTATTAAAACTCCGGAACAACTTAGAGAAGAACACGAAAAAGAACAAGCTATAGAAAAAGCCCAAAAGCAAGCAAATCAGCATTATCAAGAAATGCAAGCTCGAGAGGAAGAATTAAAAAAGCAACGGGCTGAGTCTGCTAAACAGGCAGAAGAGCAACGGAAAACTAACGAAAAACTCACAGGTAAAGAATTAGAACAAGGACAGCAGAAATTAGCCGTACTTGATAATAAAACACAACAAACAGATGTTAAATTAGCAGCCATTCAGCCAAAAGTGGAAGATGCTAAAATGATGAAAGATGGTTGGGATAAGCAAGCTGATGATTTGAAAAAAGAAAAGGAAAAAGGGAAAGAAACTGAAAAAGAGATTCAAAAAGAAATAGAAAAACACAAAGAAAAAAATCCTGAAATATATAATCAAAAATATGTTCAGTTAGATGATTTTTATAGCTTAATTGAAGGTCAATCTGAAGCCGTTAAAACAGGCGAGATTAAAGATCATGAATTACGTAATAAATTTCTAAATAATGAAAACCAACCTGAAATACCTATAAAATTCCCACCGGAAATACCACCAAAACCTCCGATAGAAATTCCGTCTATAATACCTGATACTAAAAAACCTGAAATTCCGATTCAAGCACAATCTAAACAAGAAAATGTTTTTGAAAAAGTTACTAGTACGCTTGGCGATAAAATCTTAGAGTTAAAAGAAAAATTTAATTTTAAGCAGGTGCCGAAAGAAGAATTAGCAAGCACTCAACAAGAATTAAGAACCGGATTACAAAAACAGAATCCTATACCTGCAAAAAATAATAAAGAAACAGCGATTAATCAACATTTAAACAGAATTAATCAGCAAAATAAAAAAAATGAAGGTCATACTAGATAATAACAATTAATAAATAACTAAAATAGATTAACTATATGTCAAAATCAGATGATAGTCGCTATCTTGATGAAGAAAAGAAGCTTCTATATACTGCTAATAATTTATGTAAACGAGCATTAGAAGGATTTAATAATACCAAAATACTTGAAGCTCAAGGAGGTTTAACACCTCTTGTAATATCAGGTTATACTACAGCTAGAAGTAAATTAACTCAAGCATTGCTTTTTGGTAATACTGAAGCTTGTGCTCCACTTTCTTATTTTAACCAAGAAGGTATCGGTGGAGTTAAAAGCCCTTATAATCAAAAATTATTTTTAGCTATAGGTAGTAAGCTTGGCAACCAAAAATGTACGATTGCTTTAACAAAACTACAAAATAATAATTATGATGTAGAAAAAGAGGCAAATATTTGGATAAATCATATAACTCATATAAGAAATTTAGACCAAGAAATAACCAATACGGAATTGACAGCCATTACAATATTCTTAAAAAATGATCTTATAAAACATGGTATAGGTTTAGGTGTTTATGATGCTCATATTCTTATTGTAAAATCAGAAACAGAAATAGCAGAAACTTTTGTTCCTGCTCCTGCTCCGAAGCAATCTAATTATTACGATCCTCATCATAATTACACTACCACTACAACAACTAATACCTATATCCCACCGGAGCAACCAAAGCAATCTGTTAAACCTATGGGACAACATCCTCAAGAAAAAGAGGGTTGCGAAATATGTTAACCCTACCTTATTAATCTATCTACGAAGTGCATTAAGTTGCACTTCATTTTCTTATTTATCGTGTAAAGCGAAAATTCCTATTGACTTTTATATAAAACAGTATAAATTTCTTTACAATTTAACTTTTATTAAAGAATTTATGCGTGGCTATGAGAAAGCACAAACAAGTCTAACTAGAGAACAAAAGCAAGCTACAGGATTACTATGTATTGGTACATTTTTAGAATATTTTGATTTAATGCTATACGTGCATATGGCAGTAATACTTAATGAGCTTTTTTTCCCTACAGCAGAACCACACACCGCTAAACTTTATGCTTCTGCAGCCCTTTTGTGCTACATTTGTGTTTAGACCTATTGGAGCGTTAGTATTTGGGTGGATAGGAGATACTATAGGACGCAAAGCCACAGTGATAATGACTACAATTATGATGTCGATTTCTTGTTTTATTATGGCTAACTTACCTACCTATGCTGAAATAGGAGTAGCTGCTGCTTGGATAATGACAGCTTGTCGTATATTTCAAGGTCTTTCTTCTATGGGAGAAATAATCGGAGCTGATCTTTACTTAACTGAATTAGTAAAACCGCCAATACAATATCCTGTTGTAGCAACATTAGAAAGTTGTTTTGTATTAGGAGGGTTTGCTGCTTTAGGAATGGCTTCGCTTGTTACTTCATTTGGATTTAATTGGCGTATTGCTTTTTGGATAGGTGCAGGAATTGCTTTAGTTGGTGGTTTTGCAAGAACTGCTTTAAGAGAAACTCCAGAGTTTGTAGATGCAAAACGTCAATTAACTAAAACTTTAGAAAAAGCTAATATAGATAAGAAGAAAATTAAAGATTTTTCTTTATATAAAGAAAGTACAAATCTAAAAGCTGTATTAGCATTTTTTCTAACAGATTGTGCTTGGCCCTTAGGTTTTTATCTAACGTATATTTATTGTGGTGATATCTTAAAAAATAATTTTAATTATACTTCTGAACAAGTTATACATCAAAATTTACTTGTATCCGTTATAGAGTTATTTGGTGCTTTTTTATTAATATATTTAAGCAAGAAAATTTACCCTTTAAAAATTCTTAAAATAAAATTATCAGTATTTGTTATTTTTGTTATAGTGTGTCCTTATTTGTTTTATAAATCTACAAATCCAACTCATATATTTTTAATACAATCGTTTATTATGTTATTTGGTTGTTTTATTAACCCAGCTTTTCCAATTTTTTATAAGCATTTACCAATTTTAAAACGCTTTACTTATGTTAGTTTTTCTTTTGCAGTATCTCGTGCTGTTATGTATGTTATAACCTCTTTTAGTATTATTTATCTAATTGAATATTTTGGGTATTGGGGATTATTATTTATTTTAATTCCAGTTACTATAGGTTTTGGTTATGGCGTTAATTTCTTCCAAAAACTGGAACAAGAGGTTGGAAATTATCCTGAAAAATTGTTTGAGGTTCATCCGAAAGAGACATAACATTTAAATTTTGATAACATAATTTAATCAATTTTTGCTTTATATTAGGAATTTCTAAATATAAAGCAGTACCTACAAAATTAATTAAAGTTTCTTCAATAATCTTTCTAGCTTTTTCAGGTGATTTAGCCCCTAAGGTTTGCACGTTATGAATGCGGTCAAATAATTTTATAAGAGCTGTATCATATCTTTTTTGTCTAACTAGTAAATTTAAACTTTCTTGGGCAGTAATTTTTCCGTAAGATTTAATTCTAGTTAGACCTTCTACATGTTTTGCTACTTCTGATCCAAAAATCTCAGCAATCATCTCTTCGGTAAGTTCTGTATCCTCAATAGTATCGTGAAGTAGTGCGGCATTTATCATAATAGAAGTAAAAAGCTTAGGGGCCTCTTCGGCTACAAATGCGGCAAGCATAATCGCTACTTCAATTGGATGAGAATAGTAAGGTTCGCCTGATTGACGCATTTGTGAGCCGTGATATTTGCGGGCGTAATAAATACCCTTTTTAACTTCCTCTATATCGACGGGGTTTTTTACTTTAGTGTTTAAATATTCGACTTTATCTAATAGTTTTTTAGAGTAAACGCAAACTTCAAACTTTTCTTTCCAAGAGCTTAAATCTTCCATAAAAGTTATTTCTTCATTTATTGTTAATAGTTAGTTGATTACAATTATAGTGAAAATTAAAAAATTGCAATAACAAATAGCTTTTTAACTTTAAATATAT
>JBEGTS010000017.1:0-121370 GCA_041179265.1 Pseudomonadota bacterium | reverse complement strand
TATTGATGAATTCAGCATCGACCCCGATAGTTACACCGGTGGTACGACCTTGATATTTCGGAATATTTTTCCAAGCTCCTTGTTTGTTGATCCCGTATAAACCGCTAATCCATACTCCTCTGTTGATACTAGCTCCTTCATCACCAGCACCTATTGCAGCAACATTAAGTCTATTAGTTAAAATACTAGGATGAACATGCTTATGAAGAGTTGAAGTTGCATTTAGTAATGCTGCTTTCTTACTAGTTTCGTCAGATACTTGTTGTCTCTGTGTTACCTCATTTTGTCCTGCAATTTCTTCAGTTTCGAGTGGTATATCTATAGCTTTATTTTCGCGTTCTAAAAGCATATCTTTTTTTAATTCTTCTTCAGCTGTATTATTGCTTTCTTCTAATTCTTCTTCATCAGTTTCATACCCTTTATCTTCTTCATCACTAGATCTTAATGCTAGAAGTGATTTTTTATTATCTGATGATTCAGCATTTTCGCTATTGTTAGAACTCAATAACCTTGGTGGTAAAGCGGTTTCTGAATCAGATTTCTCTGACTTTTTATTACTATCTTTAGGTTGTGTATCATCCTTTGTTGAGGATTCGTCATTTGCAGATTCGTTTTCTTGTTGGTATCGTTTTTTCATTTTATCTACAAGCGATTCTGTCTTATTTTTATTTTCCGGTTGAACATCACTACCGTATTTTTGTTCTAGTTCAGGACATTTAGACTCTATTTGTTCAATAAAGCTTATTAATAGTTCTCTTTCATCTTTTTGTGTATCATTATTGTTTTTTACATACTCAATAAATACCGGATCTCTTACAAGCTTTAGAAGTTCTTGTTCGTAAAGTTCGTATATCTCTTGTCCTACTTCGGTTCTTGGTCCTATGAAGTTTGGATCAAAATTTACTTCAGATGGTTTAGGAATTACTTTTGTATGTTCATCTTCAACATAGTAAAATTTTTCTTCAAATGCTTGTTTTAAAAGAGAATCATCTTGCATATCTCTATTTGGTTCTTCTATGTATTTTGCTAATACTTCTTTTTTAATAGCATTCTCTAACTTTTGTGAATCAGTTAGTAATATATCTGTTCCTCTTAATTCAGAAGTAGCTGTATAATAATTTTTTCCTACATTAGATTTAAAATCTTCAGCTTTATAATTACGATTTTTCTTTTTACCAAAATTATTTTTAGGTGTTACGTTATCCATTCTATCTATAAATTCCTGTGTATAACCCATGTTAATTAGATAATAATTAGATCCAAAGTTACTATTGACATTAGGCATTGATGGAGGTATTGGAATACCACTATTAAGAGGCGGCGGAGGTGGAGGTATTGGAATACCGTTATTATAAATCAGTGGCTTTTTAGTAGTAGATACGGTTTTATTTTCTTGCTCCCATTTATTCTTAAGTGCTGTTGTTACTCCTTCTATAGTTACTCTATTAATTAAGGTTGTTAATTGCTCTGAAGTTAAATAATTAAGAGAAGGTATAATTCCCTTTAAATCAACTTCGTTAGCTGGATTATTAAGTTTATTCTCTTCTGAAATAACCTTAGCTTCAAGAAGTGATTTTAATAACTCAGGATTTTTATCCTTTATTATATCCAATAAATCTTTTCGGCTTATGTCTTTATTTGCGATTAATTGTTGAATTTCAATTTTTTCCAAAATATTTTGTTTTAATTTATTTAAATTAGCTTTAGCGGTAGGAATTTCCCTAGTTAATTCTTGATACCCTTGAAGCACAAAACTAATTTTTTGTGAGGACGTTAACTTATTAGGGTTTTCTATTAATTCATTAAGTTTACCATTAAAGGTACTTTGTCCAAGAATATTTATATATTTATTAGCAAACTTTAATTGCTCTAGAGGATTCGTAATTCTTAAGAATTCTGCTACATATTCTTGTTTATTTCCATATTGTTCACTTCTTTTATATTGTTTTGGGTTTATTATATTCGATGAACTAAGACGTTGTTTTGTTTGTTCTAACGATTCATTAAAAATCTTACTTACAAAAGTGGGTGTTATTTTTATATTATTATCTTGAAGTATTTTCTGTATATCCTCTCTTTTAGCAATTTGTTCAATTTTCTTGATAACCTCTTCATTCTCAGTGTTAAATAAATTTACAAAAGTTTTAGGAGAAAAGTTATACAATTTTGTTACTTCATTACGTATTAAACCTATTACCTCATTCTGCTTAGCAACTTTCTGTTTAAGTAATTCAAGTGATTCCCCCATTTTAGCCTTAGTATCAGGTATATTGTTAGACGTTGTGGTTGCCTGACTTTGACTTGTTGAAGTTGTATTTTGAATAAATTCATTATACGATTTATATAATCTAGGATATGTAGCTTCAAAATTTTTAAAATCAAACTTATGATTAGGATTTGAACTATTAAAAGATGTAGAAGTCGGTGTTCCATTTAACGGAGGCGGAGGAGGTGGCATACTCCCATTTAACGGAGGGGGTGGCGGAGGAACAGGAATGCCGTTTTGACCTTTATTTGAATTATTATTAACATTGTTTTCTACAGGTAACTCAAAAATTTTATCTATTCCTGCTTTTAATGTGGTTTCATCAGATAAAAGTATAAGGATTAAAGAGTCTACTTCCGGCTTGCGTTTATATCCGTTATTACTCAGCCAGTTATCTAATGCTGCTTCTAGTATTTTTTTATCTTCTGTTGCAGCCAAGGTTGCAAGTATTAATTTTTTTTTGTCACTAACGTCTTTATCAGATATAGATGTTGGTAAAGTTTGTATGGCATGGTGTTGAGCTTGCTTAATAAGTGCATCTTTGTGTTCTGGAGTAGTAGTTAATATTGTATTTAATATTGTTCTATTGCCTTTATCATCAACAGTAAATAATATTCTGCCTATATCCTTACTTAAGTCAATATTAGATATGGCTTCCTGTTTAAAAGAATTATCTAAATTATTTTGTTCTGCAAATTGTAATGCGTCTATAGGATTTTTTGTTAAAATTTCCTTAAACTCTTCTGTATGTTCTTCTAATTTTATCTGGTGTTTTAAGTGTTGTTCAGTCTTGCTTAATTTATCCTCCGGCTTACTATTTAGAAGACTATGCATTGATCCTCTAAAGTCGAATGATTTTGTTTTTTGCTCTTTTCTACCTGTGTCAAAAGGAACCCCCGATGACGTTCCTGCAGTATTTGGGGTTGTTCTAGAATGTTTAGTAAATGGCTTAGTAGTATTTTGATTATTGTCTGCTAAAAGTTTTGCTTCTATTCCAGCTTTTATTTGCATTAAATAAAGATTCGCACGTCCTTTATCTACCTTAAATTCATTCATTACTTTTGAAATCTGAGGAAGAGAACCTGTATTTACATATTCTTGTTTTTTAGTATACATAACCTCAGTGGTTATATCGTCAATATATTTTGTGTCATCTGTAGTAGTGTCTTTACCAAAGCGCTTATGTAGTTCTTTTTTTGTAAGAATCGTACCGCTACGTACAAGTGTTGGTCTTTCATTCGCCATAACTTGATCTCTTATTATGGTTCTACGGTGTTTTGCTTCTTCTTTACTTATCTTAAGAGCTTTCTCTAGCTCATCTAATTCAGGGACTTGACCTGTAGTTATGTATTCTTTTTCTTTAACTGAAGTTGTTATTGAGTGAATATACAGGTCTAGTAAGGCTTTTTTATCCTTTTCTACACGGCGTATATTTTGATCTTTTTCTAATTTGTTATCTATTTTTTGAGCATCATAATCTATTCCAAGGGCTTGTGCTACTTCTTCAGGTGTAGGAATTTTTTCTTGTGAAATATATTCGTTAACTTTTTCTTTAAACCCTTGTTTAGTTCCTGCTATGTATAAGCCAATTTTAGCTTTATTTTCTCTTGCTCTATGCCTAGTTTTGTTATTTCTGCTCGATAAATCACTTTCAGTAAAACCGGTTTTCATATCAATCGTTGCTTGAACAAAATCAGGTGTCAATTTTGCTTTTTTCCATGCCTCTTGTTTTTCTTGTAAAGTGTAACTATTCCATTTCTGTTTTCTTTGTGCTTCAGAAAGACCGCTCAAAGCCGGTATTTGGTTAGCTAATTGTGTAAAACTTGCAGCCCTCGCTTCCATACTTAAAAAACTTCCACTTAACAAACATGTTGACATGAAAAAAGTTAAAACATATTTTTTTGAATTGAAACTTTGTAAATTCATTAGAACCTCGATGAGTCATTATTTTTTTTAAATATAAACGAGGCGAATTATATAATATTTGTTAATTTATGTAAACTACTAATTACTAATATTTGTTAACTAATGAATTTTTTAGCCAAAGTGTGATTAATATATCGTATACAATAGTACTTCAGTTTTTGGTAAATAAAATATGCAAATGCAATTTCACTTATATAACACTCTTAGCCGTACTAAAGAGGTTTTTAATCCTCAAGATCAGGCTAACGTAAAAATGTATGTATGCGGACCGACTGTTTACGATAATCCCCATATAGGCAATAGTAGGTCGGTAATAGTATATGATTTACTTTATCGTATACTTATAAAAATATTTGGCAGTAGAGCAGTAAAATATGTACGTAACATTACGGATGTTGACGATAAAATTATCGATAGAGCTGAACTACTTGGTATTACTATTAATGAGCTGACTAATAAAGTTACGCAAGAGTTTCATACGAATATGGCATATTTAGCTTGCATGCTACCGAGTATTGAGCCGAAAGCTACAGAGCATATTGATGTAATGATTGAAATAATAGAAAGATTAATAGCAAGAAAGCATGCATATATTGCTGATAATCATGTATATTTTGATGTTTTATCGGTCCCTAATTATACAGAATTATCTAACCGAAATTTAGAGGAAATGTTTGAGGGAGTACGTGTAGAAAATAGTAAAACTAAGAAACATCCACAGGATTTTGTGTTATGGAAACCGGCAAAGTCAAATGAATCCGCAAATATAAATTTTGAAAGCCCGTGGGGGCTTGGTCGTCCCGGATGGCATATTGAATGTTCAGCTATGAGCTATAAATATTTAGGCGAGAATTTTGATATTCATGGTGGTGGAGCAGATTTAATCTTTCCGCATCATACTAATGAGATTGCTCAAAGTAGATGTGCTTTTCCCAGTTCTACTTATGCTAAATATTGGGTACATAACGGATTTCTAACGGTTAATGGTGAAAAAATGAGTAAATCTCTTGGTAATTTTATTACCGTTAGGGATTTAATGGATAAAAAAATTCAAGGAGAAGTAGTAAGATTGTTTTTATTAAGTAGTCACTATAGACGTCCCCTTGATTATAATGATAAAGCTATAGAAGATGCTAAGAAAACTTTAGACTATTGGTATAGAGCTATAGAAAATATTAATGTACAAAAAATAGATTTACCTCATAATTTCATACAAAGTTTACTTGATGATATGAATACACCCCTAGCAGTTAAAATAATTAATGACTACGCTAAAGTGGTATTTACTTCTACAACTGAAGAAGAAAGGCAGCTTAACGCCTCTGCTCTTATTACTTGTGCTAATTTTATTGGTTTAATGAATAAGACTGTGCACGAATGGTTTAATGGCGGTGTGGATGAACTCTATATAAATGAACTTATAAATGATCGTTTAGAAGCAAAAAAACAAAAAAACTGGGAGCTTGCTGATCAAATTCGTAACCGATTATTAGAAGAAAAAATAATTTTAGAAGATAAACCTGACGGTACTACTATTTGGCGAAAAGAATAAAAGCTTGTAAATTACGCATTATGCGTATATAATTTGTAGGCTTATGATTTAAGCAAATTCACACGTAAGATATATGTTAGTTCATTAGAATGAGCATCTTACGGAGGTATAAACTAACAATTAGGAGAATTTAAAAATGTCAAAAATACCATCTGTTAACGTTAAAGAATTATTAGATGCTGGTGTGCATTTCGGTCACAAGACCTCACGCTGGAATCCTAAAATGGCGTCTTATATATATGGTGAACGTGATGATGTTCATATAATCGATTTAAGACAAAGTGCTGCTTTAATGGGTGTTGCTTTGAATACAATATATGAAACCGTAAAAAAAGACGGTAAAGTATTATTTGTAAGTACTAAAATACAGGCAAGTGATATTATAGCGGAATATGCCGAAAAATGTGGGCAATATTACGTAAATCATAGATGGCTCGGCGGTATGCTAACTAACTGGAAAACTATTGCGGGTTCAATAGAAAAACTAGAAAAGTTAGAGAAAACCTTAGAAAGTGAAGAAGCTCGCACTGGTTATACTAAAAAAGAGATACTTGATATGAGCCGTAAGAAAGATAAATTGCTTTTATCTCTTGCTGGTATTAGAAATCTTAATTCTAAACCGGATCTTTTAGTAGTTATCGATACTAATAAAGAGCATATCGCAATTAATGAAGCGGTAAAGCTTAATGTTCCTATAGTTGCAGTAGTCGATACTAATTCTAATCCTGATAATGTGGATTATCCGGTTCCAGGTAATGATGATTCTATAAGATCAATAAGACTTTATTGTAGTTTATTTGCGGATGCGGCATTACAAGGACTTGAAGAATCAATGAAAGCTTCAGGAGTTGATATGGGTGCTATGCAGGAACATACTGATAGGGCGTTCACTTCTAAAAATGTTTCTAAATTAAAACAAGCTAAAAAATTCTCTAAAACGAAAAATATTGATGAAGAGACAAATACAGAATTTGAGCAAGCATTAAATGATGCTAATGAAAATAAAAATTCTGATAATGCATAAATGTTGTTGCGTGGAGCAATTCCACCCCTGTTATCCCGCGACTTGATCGTGGAATCCAGCTTAAAATACTAATATTATTAGTATTTTAAACTGTTTTTATAGACCCCGTGGTCAAGCCGCGGGGTGACACCGAGGTCGTTCTTCAAGCAACAACCCAAGCCAAATATAATAATTAAGGAGAAAGTAAGGTATGAGTGAAATAAATATAAGTGCTGCAGCGGTTAAAGAATTAAGAGAAAAAACTGGTGCAGGCATGATGGACTGCAAAAAAGCATTAATAGAAACTAACGGTAATTTTGAAGAAGCTATAGATTTTCTTCGTAAGAAAGGTTTAGCTGCTGCTGCAAAGAAAGCCGGTCGCACGGCTTCTGAAGGCTTAACGGCTGCAAAAGTTGATGTGCTTACTGGAGTAGTAGTTGAAGTAAATTCCGAAACGGATTTTGTTGCTAGAAATGAGCAGTTCCAGGATTTAGTTAAGAATATTGCAAATCTTGCAGTAATTGCAAAAACTATAGACACGCTAAAAACATCTAAAATGCCAAACGGTAAATCAGTTGAAGAAGATATTATAGAAAATATCGCTACAATCGGTGAAAATTTAACATTACGTCGTATGGATATATTAGAGATATCCGAAGGAGCGATAGGCTCGTACGTGCATAATGAAGTTGTCCCGAATCTAGGAAAAATTTCTGTATTAGTAGGTCTTACGTCTAATGCAAAAGATAAAGAAAAACTGGAAGCTTTAGCTAAACAAATTGCTGTTCATGTAGCAGGAAATAACCCGCAAAGTATAGATGATTCAAGCTTGGATCAAGCACTCGTGGAGCGTGAGAGAAAAGTATTCTTTGAGAAATCTAAAGAAGAAGGAAAGCCTGATAATATTATAGAAAAAATGGTAGAAGGTAGAATACGTAAATTCTTCTCTGAAGTTGTATTGCTTCAGCAAAATTTCTTATTTGAGCCTAAACTTACCGTTGCGGAAGTAATTAAAAATGCTGAAAAAGAACTTGGTGCAGAAATTAAAATCGCCAAATTTATTAGATACGAACTTGGTGAAGGTATAGAACACGAAGAAAAAAACTTTGCCGATGAAGTAGCTGCTATTACGCAGGGTTAACGATCTTGTTTCATAGCTTCAATGTCATTCCCGCGTGGCCTTATATACCTACGTGGGTATTGTTGCGTGGACCGGAAAACGCACTCGGTGTGTCATCCCGCGTGGCTTGACCACACGGGATCCAGTTAAAAATGCTAACCTTATATAGCTTCTATATGATATGCAGGGTCAGTTTTACCTATTAGTACCTCTCCTCCATTTTTGTAAATTTCTTGAGTTAAATGATTATAATCTCCGCTGTTTACCGGTAAAGTATATAATGTACCGTGATAAATAATGCACGCTGGGTATAATGGCTTGCTAGAAAGAACCGGAGAATTTGGTAAAGATAGCTTAATTATTCTTCCATCATCAGTATAATCAAGTACTAATGCAGCACGTGGGTCACCCACTTTTGAGCCGTCTAATCTGTAGAAAACAAATTCTAGATGAAGTTCTATAATGTCTTTTACAGTATCAGGAATAGTAATTGCTCTATATTCTTTAATTTCCATTATATCTTTCTTATTCAATTTCAATTTTAAAGAAGTTTTTATTGTTTTTTCTTGCAATTTCACTACAATTCCATGTATTGGATCTTTAAGTTCAATAGTTTTGCTCGTAATATGTGAAGTAGAGGTAGTATTAGCTGTGGTGGTAGTTGATGTAGTAGGGGTAGAATTATTATTTGAATTAGCAGTATTAGGTTCAGGCTTTTTGATTACTACTTGAGTTTTACCATTCGCATCAGTATTAACTATTTCAGTGCTATTGGTAGAAATTTTGTATGCATTTAATAAAGTGGTGGCCGTAGTTTTTCCTACCTCTATTGCTCCCTTAGCCAGTTTAGTAGTAGTAGCAACCATAGAATTACTATTTGAAGCAGTACTATTATTAGATTCAGAGTTTTCTATTGTCTCTTGAGTTTTACTATCTGTGTCGGTATTAACTACTTCAATACTACCGTTAGTTATTTTATATGCATTTATCAAAGTAGTACCTGCAATTTTGCTTGCCTCTTTTGCTTCCTTGCCTAGTTTATATATACCTTTACCTACATAGGTTATGCCTTTGATAATAGGGTCATTTTTAAAGTCTTCTTCTATCTTTTTGTCCCTTGCTTCTCTTTCAGCTGGACTCATATTAAGCCATCTTTCCAGATCTCTCCTATCTGCATCCTTACGTTCTGCTTTTTCCCGTGAATCTTTTTCTTTACGATCTCGTTGCTTTTTTAATACCTCATAATTCATATGATTATAACCGGCTTTTCTATACAAATCGTCATCTCTACCCATAATAAATACTCCTATCTGATCTAGTAGGCTTATTTAATCATATTGCAATTAAAAGTCAAATAATCTTTTTAAAAATTCTACTTTTATTGACTGGGTTTAGCTATGGAAGAAACTTCGTAATTACCTTCAAATATTCATCTAGGACTTTTTGGTTATCCTCAACAAATTTTAAAGCATTTCCGCGGTAGGCTTTAAGTTCTAGAGAATTATTGGAGCTAAGTAGATATATTAGTTTAGTTAGTAAATCTTCACCGTTTTTGATTTGGATAGCGGCTTCATTTTGCAGTACGCCTTTAGCAATATCGGTATTTTTGCTCATATTGGGACCGAATATAATACAATTAGAGAAATATGCCGCTTCTAAAATATTATGCCCGCCTTGTTTAAAAGAACCACCGATAAAAGAAATTGTAGCTACGGAAAAAAACAGCCCCATTTCGCCGAATCTATCAATTATATAAAGATCGTCGCTTAAAACAGGTAAATCATTTTGTGACTTAGCGGTAGCGGATAAATTATATGACTTACAATTATCGATAATTGATTTAACTCGCTCAGGATGTCTTGGAATTAGAATAATATAGCAATCTAAAAATTGCTCTTTTAGGTTTATGATTATAGGCAAAATCACCTCTTCATCTTCGGGGTGAGTGCTGGCAAATACCACGACTCGCCTATTGTTTAGATGTGAACTTAATTTTGATAATTCTTCTTGATTGACTGGAAGTTTTTCATTGGCAAATTTAATATTGCCTAAATTAACTGCATCTGATACGCCAAGTTCGTTGAATTTTTGCAAATCACGCTCGCTTTGCACGATAATTTTGCTGAAATTTTTAAGGGTGAGCTGAAAAAAGCTTTTCCTTTTTTGCCAAGCTTTAAATGATTTATCGGAAATACGTGCGTTAACTAGCAGCAACTTACACTGCCTCGCTCCCTCATTAACAGTACACGGCCATAATTCCGATTCTATAAAAATACCTAAATCAGGCTGCCAATTTCTTAAAAATTTTCGAGTGAAAATAATATTATCTATAGGTAAGAATTGATGAGTGGCTATTTTAGGTAACTTACTATTTAATATTTTAGCGGAGCTGTTAGTCCAAGAAGTTACTAGAAAACGAATTTCAGGATAGCGTTTACTTATATTACTTATTAAAGTTAAAGCCGCCATAGACTCGCCAACGCTAGCTGCATGAATCCATATTAAGAAAGAATCGTCTTGTCTGCTTTTTCCGATAGCAAAACGTTCTTGGATGCGTGTTATATCTTCTTTACCTATCAATAAACGGATAAGAACTATAATAAAATAAACGGGTAGTAATATAAAGCTTAAAGCATAATATAACCGCATCATTTCTTTAAGCTCTCCGTTAGTCTTGTTAATTGTTTTTCAAGGTTTATATGGTTTTGCATTTTATCATTTGTGAGCTCTAAAGGTGAGCCGAGTATGATTTTAATAGTACCGAACGGCAGCGGTATTATTAATTTATCCCAGCTTTTTAACCTAAAGCATCTAGAAGTAGAACCGGCAATAGGAATTAATTTTTTGTTATATTTATAAGCAATTTCAGTGATGTCGCTATTTACTTTATATATAGGACCTTTAGGACCGTCAGGCGTAACAAGTATATTTGCACCTTGAGATAGCTTACCTATAATATTACGTAAAGCTCCAATTGGATTTTTATTAGTAGAACCGACTATAACTCCGCAACCGAATTTTCCTACTAGATCATTTAAAATTTTTCCGTCTAAATGCGGTGATATCAAAGCATATACGTTTCTATGTCCTTTGATAGAGGGAATTAAGGCAAGCATATTATGCCAAAATGCAAAGATTGTGCCTTGTTCGTTTAAGAATTTTTCCTTATTGCCGTTATCGTAAAATATAAATTTCTGCTTTGAAGTAAAGTAAACAAAACGCAAATACCAATATAGTAAAATAGTAATTATACTAAGCAAGCATTTATTATGTTTTAAAAATTTTTTAAAAACTTTCCGCATTATTTTTTTGTTGGTTTATAGAGTTACTGTGAATGAAAGTGAATAGTAGGTAGACGACGTAGCCAATTTTTCAAATTAAACGAGTATACAAGCTTTCTCAATTCTAATACAAGCTTCTTCTAGCTCTTCCATAGAAGTAGCATAAGAAATTCTAAAATATCCCTCTAAGCCGAAGGCAATACCTGGTACTACTGCAACTTTTGCTTCTTCAAGTAAATATTCGGCAAAATCATTACTATTTGCAATAATTTTTCCTGACTTAGTTTCATGCCCAAATATTTTGTCGCATTTAACAAATAAGTAAAACGCACCTTCCGGCGTGTAGCATTCAAAATATTTTACTCTTTTCAAAATTGATAAAGCAAGGTCACGCTTTTTCTGAAAATTTAAAGCATTAGGTTTTATATAATCTTGAGGACCGTTTAATGCTTCAATAGCAGCCATTTGACTTATTGAACAAGGGTTTGAAGTACTTTGTGACTGAATAATAGTCATTGCTTTAATTAAGGCTTTTGAACCAGCACCGTAGCCTATACGCCACCCTGTCATAGAATAAGCTTTAGATACTCCGTTTACGGTAAATATACGTTCTTTTAAATCAGGGGCTATTTGGGCTAACGTATAAAATTTAAAATCATCAAAAGTAATATGCTCATAAATATCATCGGACATTATGTTCACATGAGGATATTTTCTTAAAACTTTAGCAATATTTTCTAGTTCTTCAAAATTATAGCTTGCACCTGTCGGGTTACTAGGAGAGTTAATAATAAGCCACTTAGTTTTATCTGTAATTGAACGTTCTAAAGCTTCCGCACTTAATTTAAAATTATTTTCAATTCCGCAATTTACAAAAACAGGTGTTCCTGTGCTAAGTGCAACTATATCAGGGTATGAAACCCAATAGGGTGCCGGAATAATTACCTCATCCCCTTTATCTAAAGATGCCATAAACAGATTATATATAACTTGCTTACCGCCGGTGCTTACTATTATTTCATCAAGTTCATAATCTATATTATTTTCACGTTTGAATTTGTCTTTTATCGCTTGCTTTAAAAGTGGCATCCCCTCAACGTTAGTATATTTAGTAAAACCGTCTTTTATAGCTTGGATGGCGGCTTCCTTAATATTGTCAGGCGTATCAAAATCAGGCTCACCCGCACCAAGGGCAATAATATCAATGCCGGCTCTTTTAAGTTCAAGAGTTTTTTTAACGACTGCAAGGGTCGGTGACGGCTTTATAGAATTTAGCCTCGTAGAAATAATTGACATAATTTTGAGTCCGTATTTATAAGTAATTTGATGTCATTCCTGCGAAAGCGGGGAGGCGTTGTTGCGTGGATACCCGAACCGTCATTGCGAGGAGCGAAGCGACGCGGCAATCCAGAAAAAATAATAAAAAAATTCTGTAAATCAGAATTTTTTACTGGATTGCTTCGTCAATTGCTATGCAATTTCCTCGCAATGACGGGAAAACCGGTCCACGCAACAATGCCAAGCGGGAATGACATTAATAATAAGCAATAATATAGCAATTTTGCTAACAATAAAATTATTTTATTTAAAAATTTATCAAGATATGTTTATTATAATAAGTAATATTAATTTAGCAACTAAACTATGTTCGGTAAAATAAAGAATAAAATAAAGCATTATTGCTTAACGGTGATAAACATACCAAACTTTATTAAAAATAAAATTTTAGAATTTAAGAATTATATAAGTGATTGTAAATATAAATTCTCTCATTTAGCAGAAACTAATTATCAGCTGGGACTTGATCATTTATATAGAGGTAATTTAAATGATGCCTTGCTTAGGTTTAAATTAGTCGATAAATTTTTTAACCCTAATGATTCTAAAGTATATTATCAACTCGGATGGGTGTATTTTTTAAAAAATAATTACAAGCAGGCTATAGAATATTTAGAAAAATCTAATGAAAAATATAAAACAATATTTATAGGTTTTTTAAAAAATTATCAAAATGCTACTGAAATTCCGGGGGAAATTTGGGGGAAATATCGAGATTTAACTGCAAAATATTATCCTACTATTTTTAATAACGATAAAAATATCCATCTTCCGTATAGGGTTGTTAATGATGCACTCAAGCAGATATCTGAGCTACCGGATAATTACTCTATTTTGGAACTTGGAAGTAATATAGGGCTTGTCGGTTATGAAATACAAAAACGTTTTCCAGAAAATTTTACTTTAACCGGCGTAGAAATTTCTACTTTAATGAATGATTTACAAGAAATATATTATCCGAACACTAAAATTTACGATCAAATATATAATATTGCTATCAATGAATTTTTAAAACAAAACTCTAATAAATTTGATATTATTTTTAGTTTTTGCGGATTATCGTTTACTAACAATTTAATAGAATATTTTAGTTTAATATACTCTATGCTTAGTAAACAAGGGTATTTTGTCCTTTGTTTACCTACTTCTGCAAAGACACAATTTTTAGTAAAACGCAAAGAATTTATTTTTAGCTTAAAGGAAATAAATAATATTTTACAAAAAAATAATTTTACTATATTAACTTCGGAAGAAATAATACTAGCGGAAAATAATAAATATAGTATTATTATTTGTAGGAAAATAACATAAATCAATGAGAATTTTAATTATACTATCTATTATACTATGCTCATTATTCGCAAGAGCTGATCTTGAATATGTTGATAATGACATATATAACTATAATGGCGGAAGAAATGAAAACGGTTGTTTGGAAGTTTATGATCCATATGAAAAATTCAATCGTAAGGTCTTTGCTTTTAACTCTACGTTAGATTATATAATATTACGTCCTTTAGCAGTCGGTTATAAGAAAATTACAAATGATTACGTAAAAGCACGCGTTAATAGTTTTGTCAGTAATGTTGATACACCGCTTACGGCGGTAAATTACGGACTTCAGCTAAATTACGATAAAACTATGAAAAGCGTTTGGCGGTTTCTCATTAACACGACGCTTGGTATAGGTGGCTTATTTGACGTGGCAGGTAAAGTAGGGTTGCCGTCCGACCGTCAAACTTTCGGTAGTACCCTTGCACATTATGGAGTTGCCCCAGGTCCTTATTTAGTGTTACCGATAATCGGTAGTACTAACGCAAGAGACATGACGGATTCGGTAATTACTAATTATGCTCTTAATCCATTAATGTACTACACTCATAATGATTTTGACTTAGGAGTACTAGCAGTTAGTAAAATAAACGATCGATATGTTGTGTTGCCGTTTAGTGATTATGTGATGAAGAATTCTACCGATCCTTATGTGGCTATTAGATCGGCATTACATCGTGCTCGTGAAGCATCGGTTCAATACCCCGAAGATTTTAAATGTCCTAGCCCTTATGAAAGAAAATAAAAATTAACTTAAAGGAGTATTATATGCAAAAAATTATTACAGGTTTATTTCTATTAGTTATAACGTTTTCCGCTTATTCTAATGAGAAAGTGCCTGCCGGTTTGAATAGTTACGTTACTAATTTAGTAAATGAAGCTTCTAGTATATTAAACGATAGTAAACTATCTGAGCGAGTAAAGATTGCTAAAGCACGCGAATTAATGTCTCAGAATCTAGATTTTGATTGGATGGCTAAATATACGTTAGGCAGAAATGGGATAAAAACTTTATCAGGTGGGCAGGTTCAGGAATTCATCAAAGTTTACTCTAAATATGTTACTAGATCTTATACTGATTTAATAAAAGATTATAAAGGTGAACAGCCTAAAATAGTAGGAGTTCGTACTTTAAGCTCAACCGATTTTATGGTTGCTATGAATATCATTAGTAATAAAGAGCAAGACCCTATTAAAGTAGAATATCTTATACGTGAAATGAAAGGAAACGGAAAAGACGTTTTTAAAGTTTCTGATATAATTACAGAAGGTGTAAGTCTTATTGGGGCTCAACAAGACGAGTTTACCGATACTTTAAAAAATCAAGGTTTTGAGGCACTAATACAAAAATTAGAAAGTCGTTCTTAAATTTGCTGTCATTTTCAAAATTGTCATTGCGAGGAAATTACTAAGTAATTGATGAAGCAATCTCGTGCCAAAATCCTGAGATTGCCACGCTCCTTTTAGTCGCTCGCAATGACGTTAAACAACATAAACCACTCACATGAAAATCCTAGCAGGCAGTACTAATAAGTTACTCGCATCTCGTTTAGCTATAGCATTAAATATTAAATATATTGAGCCAAAAATTACCTATTTCAATGATTCCGAAATAAAAGTAGAAATTCAAGAATCGTTTCATAATGAAGAGGTAATCATAGTACAATCCACATCAAAACCCGTTAATGATCGCTTAATTGAGCTGTTCTTGCTATTAGATGCAGCAAAAAAAGCGGGAGCAAATCGAATAATATTGATAATGCCTTATTTCGGTTATGCAAGGCAGGATAATCAGTCCACGAACCCTGCTAAGTTAATAGCTGATTTTTTAGAGAAGCTCGGAGTAAACCATGTAATTACTATTGATTTACACTCCGATAAAATAGAGAAATTTTTTAATATTCCTGTTTCTAATCTTGAACCTATAAATTTATATATTCCGTTTTTAAGAACTTATAGCAACTCCGTCATAGTTGCACCTGATAAAGGAAGTATTAACCGTGTACAAAAAATTAGTAATTTACTGAATATAGATTCAGCTTATATAAACAAAAAAAGAGATAAAAATAATAATTGCGAGATGATGGAAATAAGCGGTAAAACCCAGGGAAAAAATTGTATATTAATTGATGATATTATAGATAGCGGCGAAACAATCATAAAAGCAACGAGGTTTTTAAAAGAACATTCGGCTTTAGCGGTTAGTGCTTTTATAACTCATGCAGTGCTTTCTGTCGGCTCTAAAGATAAAATTGAAAATTCGACGATAGACAATATTTTTGTTACCGATACTATAGAAGTAGGTGACTTATCTACAAAATTTCATATAATACCCGTGTTGCCTATCATCGTAAAAGAGTTAAGAAATATACTATGAGCTTGTGTACTCTAGAAATAAATCTATCTGCAATAAAAGCTAACTATCGCTTGTTAAAAGATATTTGCAAAACCTCGTTAGTCGGTGCTGCTGTTAAAGCTGACGGTTACGGTCTTGGGGCAGTACAAATTTCTAAAGCTTTAATAGAAGAAAATTGTCAGCATTTTTTTGTGGCCTCAAGTGAAGAAGGAGTGAATTTACGCAAAGCTTTAGGAATAGATGTTGATATTTTAGTTCTTAACGGAGTTTTTGAACATGACGCTTTAGAGCTTGTAGAGTATAATTTAACACCCGTTCTAAATAACTTAAAACAAATAGAAATTTGGCAAAAATTTAGCAATTTGGAAAACCGATTATTGCCTTGTTATTTACATTTCAATACTGGGATTAATCGTTTTGGTTTAAGCTCTAATGAGATAGAGCAGCTAACTAATGATCGTAATTTGTTAAAAGGGCTAGATTTACAATATATTATAAGCCATCTAGCTATATCCGAGGAAATAGATAATCCTTATAATCTAGAACAATTAAACAGATTTAAAGCTTATTTACAATATTTTCCAAGTACAAAAGCAAGCCTTGCTAATTCCGGCGGCATATTTTTAGGACAGGATTATCATTTTGATTTAGCAAGACCAGGGGCTGCCTTATACGGACTTAACCCTTTAATGCAAAATCCTGTAATCTTAAAAGCTCCGATAATTCACTTACAGAATTTGACACTAGATAGCCATATCGGTTATAATATGACTTTTACTACTAAGCGTGCTAGTGTCATTGCAACATTACCGCTTGGTTATGCCGATGGATATAGCCGTAATTTTAGTAATCAAGGCGAAGTATTTATTAATAGTTGCAGCGTTCCTATAGTAGGGCGAGTATCGATGGATTTGATAAATATCGATGTTACCGATCTACCACCGTCCGATATTTTTCTAGGGCAGGAAGTGGAAATTATCGGAAATCATTGCACGCCCGATAAAATAGCGGGTATTATAGGTACTATCGGGTATGAGGTGTTGACTAGTCTTGGTAGTAGGTATAAGAGAGTGTATACTCGATGAACTTCAAAAATTGGCTACGTCGTCCTACAAGTACTGCGGTGCTCACGTATTAAGTATACGCTCCGCTCCTCGTCTTGTGGACTCCTTGCTCTTTTTGAAGTTGATCTTCGTATACCGGTGTTTCAAATTACCGGAGTTTATCAATTAACTTTTAAAATATATATACAAATGTTATTAAATATAGCCAATTCAGTCGGTAAACGTACTATAAAATTTGCACAAAGTGTAGGAAGTTTTTCTCTATTTAGTTTTGCTGCCGTTAGTAGTATCATAAGACCGCCTTTGTATTTGAATTTAATCATCAAACAATTATTATTTATCGGGTTTCATTCGCTTCCGGTCGTTGCTATGACGACTTTCTTCTCAGGTGCGGTACTTGCTCTGCAAAGCTATACCGGCTTTTCCCGTTTCTCAGCTGAAAGTTCTATTGCAACCGTAGTAGTATTATCGCTGACTAGAGAACTTGGACCTGTCTTAGCCGGATTAATGGTAGCAGGACGAGTAGGAGCATCGATTGCCGCCGAAATAGCAACAATGAGAGTAACGGAGCAGGTAGATGCTTTATACACTTTATCTACCGATCCTATTAAATATTTAGTTTTCCCAAGAGTAATAGCGGCCATTATTACAATGCCGTGTCTTGTTTTAGTCGGGGATGTAATTGGTGTTATGGGTGGTTATTTGGTAGGCGTGTATAAGCTTGACTTTAATAGTGCAGCTTATTTAACCAGTACTTTTCAGTATTTAGAGCCGATTGACGTAATTTCCGGTCTTGTTAAAGCGGGAGTTTTTGGGTTTATTATTTCTATAATAAGTTGCTATAGCGGCTATTATTCAGGTAAAGGGGCTAAGGGAGTCGGAAGAGCCACTACCTCGGCAGTAGTAAATTCTTCTATCCTTATCTTAATAAGCAATTATTTAATAACCGAATTATTTTTTAAAGTATAGGTATACTCGTTTAATTTGAAAAATTGGCTTTGTTGTTTTTTGCTTTTAATCCTCACGTAACTAGTATGTACGCTGCGGTTAAAAGCTTCAAAACGCCTAGCTCTTTTCCAAATTAAACTTCGTATACAGTTTTTTTTGTTTATTTGGAGTATGCATGAGTGTAGAAGAGTTTAAAATTAAAATTCGGTCATTATATAAATCATTTGCTAATCATAAGGTGTTAGACGGAATAGATTTGGATGTAAAAAAGGGCAGTTCATTAGTTATTTTAGGCGGCTCCGGTAGCGGCAAATCGGTTCTAATTAAAAATATATTAGGACTGATTAAACCTGATAAAGGTAAAATTTTTATTGATAATGTAGAAATCCAAGATATCTCAAGTAAACAAAAATTTGAGGTTATGGACGGTATAGGCTTTCTATTCCAAGGCGGAGCATTATTTGACTCCTTAAATGTGCGTGATAATATTACTTTCGAGACTAAAAAATTATCTAAGAAAGAAAAAAACGACCTTGCCGGTGCAAAGCTTAATTCCGTCGGTTTATCCCCTAGAATACTCGCTCTTTATCCATCCGAATTGTCAGGAGGAATGCAAAAAAGAGTTGCCCTTGCTAGGGCTATTTGTAGTACGCCGTCGATTTTATTTCTTGATGAGCCAACAACAGGGCTTGATCCTATAATGGCAAATGTTATTAATGAGTTAATTATAAAAATCCAAGAGGAGCTTGGGGCAACTACGATTACTATAACTCACGATATGATTAGTGCCGAAAAAATAGCTAAAGAAGTAGCTATGATTTATCAAGGAAAAATTAAATGGTACGGCAGTAAAGATGAAATGCGTAATAGTGATAATCCTTATTTAAAACAATTTATAAATGGATTAACTACCGGTCCTATAGATTTTAATTAGGATAAGAATTTGTCCTAAATTCGCATTATTGAGGTATAAAATGTTAAGAAATTTATTATTTGCAATAGTGTTTTTAGGTATAAATCTAAATGTTTATGCTATAAATGCTAGTGCTTATACGGCAGATGATATAATAAAGATAGTAATTATTCTTGGAATAGTTATTTTAATTTTTAGTCCTGCAAAATTCCGTATAGTAGTTATCGGAACTATTTTAGGTTTGGCTTTTGCCTATTTTACCTATAAATATATCGTACCTATCTTTATTTCTTCACTAAATGGACCATAATTAACTCTTGACACTAGGGTGGTATTACTTTATATTTTTGTCTATAATAATATATTTAGATAAGTTTTAAGGTATTTAGCTTATGTCTCGTAAGTGCGAGCTCACAGGTGTGGGTGTTTTATACGGCAATAATGTGTCACATTCTCAGCGTAAAACTAGAAGGCGTTTTGAGCCTAATTTAAGGTCTGTTAAGTTTACAAGTGATATAACAGCTGAAGGATATAGATTGTCAGTTAATGCTAAATGTATTAGTTCTGTTGAAAAAGCTGGCGGGTTTGATGCATATATTCTAAAAGCCAATGATAATGTTTTATCTAGTACAGCTAGAGCTATTAAGAAAAAAATAATTCAGACTAAAACGGCAAAATCATTATGAAAAGCGGTATACATCCAGATTATAAAAAGTTTTTGATTAAAGTAGGAAGTGATGTTTTTGAAACAATGTCTACTCATCCTACAGGTGAAATTTTAATGGATGTTGATTTTAGAAAGCATCCGGCATGGAATAAAGATTCCGGAAATGTAGTAAATCAATCGAACAAAAGTGTTAGTGATTTCAATAAAAGATTCTCAGGTCTTTCTTTTGGTAATAAAAAAGAAGCTAGCTAGATTTTTGCTTTCGCGGGAATGGCATTAGCAATGTTCGTATAGTTAGTGAATAAGTCACGATATAATGCGGACAAAATCATTAATTTTCAATTATTGCGGGGTGGAGCAGCTCGGTAGCTCGTCAGGCTCATAACCTGAAGGTCGTTGGTTCAAATCCAGCCCCCGCTACCATATTTTTATATTTTCAGTAAAGTTATTCCTTAATTCTACATAGCACTCATGATGTTAAGATGAAGTATTATTACTTCTTATGTCATTTCTGCTTTCGCAGAAAGGCATGTCTCGTGGATCGGTTTTTCCGTCATTGCGAGGAAATTACAAAGTAATTGTACGTACGCAATCTCAGGAGTTTGTTATTATTTCATGAGATTGTCACGCACAGCCTACGGCTTGCTCACAATGACGCTTTGGTATTCCCCGCAGGAATGACAGCGGCATATTATCTAAATTACATCCAATACGAAAGCAAATTATGACTACTCAGAAAATAGTGCCTACAAAATCGACTGATGGCAGCAAGCTTTTTCGTCATGAAGCTAAATTTGTAGCTGGTGCTATGAATATAAATCAAATCCCCAATTTTTCATTACCGGAAATTGCTTTTGTCGGTAAGTCAAATGTCGGCAAATCAAGTCTAATAAACACGACATGTAATAATAAAAATCTTGCTAAAGTTTCTAATACTCCGGGGCGTACTAGGCAAATCAATTTCTTTAACCTTGCAGATAAACTTATTATAGTTGATCTTCCTGGCTATGGTTTTGCTAATGTTCCTATATCAGTCAAAGAGCAGTGGGAAGTATTAATTAGCTATTATTTACAAAATAGCCATAATTTAAGGCTAGTTAACTTATTGATTGATTCAAGAAGGGGTATAAAAGAAAACGATAAGAAAGTAGCTGAGCTATTACTTGCAAATAAAAGAGAATTTCAAATTATTTTTACAAAAGCCGATAAAGCTACGGATCGCAAAAACCTTAACGATGAAGCACAGAATTTTCTTGCAACTTTAAACTACTCATGTAATGTTATGTATGTAAGTAGTAGGAGCAAAGAAGGTGCAAGAGAACTTAAAGCTAGTTTGGCAAAATGCATCAAACCTCAAAGGTAAAGAGGTAGATAGTATTTCTTCATTAAATAACATTGCTATAATTAAGAATATAATAAAGTGTAGTAGTGAGCTGAAGAATCAAGCAATAGTTCTAAAATTACCTGCTACTATTATTATTGACGATAAATTATTTACGGCTTTTATTGAATCTGTTAGATTGCTTGAGATGTGCGGTGCTAAAATATATATAGTACATGATCATATTGATTTACGAAGTTCGTCTTTAATATCACAAATAGATGAAAATTTTAGTCAAAAAATTAGTAAAATAAGCGACTATAGTTCTCTAAATAATCCTATTATTATGGAAATTTTATCCAGTTACGTTAACAAGCTTATAGTAACAAAATTAAGTAGTGTAGGTTGTTATGCAGTTGGTATTTCAGGTAAGGATGCTAATTTACTGCAAGCAAAAAAGTCAAAATTATCTCACCGAAAAATTGTAAATCATGATGTTATAAATATTGGTTTTTTAAGCGAGCCTATTATTATTAATCCAGAAATTTTATTAAATTTTGAAGATAATAATATTATACCTGTAATAGCACCATTTGCGAGCGACGATCAGGAGAAAACGCATTTATTAAATGTTAACTTAACGGTAGCAACAATTGCTTCTGCCTTAAGTGCGGAACATTTAATATTTCCATATGAGATATTACAGGTATCCGAGACGTTTCCGTATAATATAAAAATACGAGATATTAACTTATTGAAATCAATGTTAGATGATAGTAATAATTTTATCGAAGAAGAATTAATTAAGATAGCAGTTAATGCACTTGAAAATAATAACGGTTATGTGCATTTTGTAAATAGTGAAGTACCGAACTCAATATTATCAACTATGTTTGATATAAATATAAACTAAAGAGGTTTTTTATGGCAGGAGCATTAGCATCAGATCTTTTATTTGTAGGGTTAACTAGACCGCCGATGATATTTGGAGTAAGTATTAAGTTTGCTGCATTAAATATGATAATGACGATGATAGTATTTATTTGGAATAACGGCATTATGATTTTATTCATTGCAGCTGCTTTGCATTTGGTAGCTTATATTATATGTTTTAAAGAACCGAGATTCATAGAGCTATATTTAAATAAAATGTCAAGAACTAGCCAATGTCCTAATAAATTTTACTACGGAGCAAATTCGTATGGTATTTGATGACTGATATGTCTCTAAAATCGTCATTGCGAGCGAACGCAGAGAGCACGGCAATCTCATGAAAAAGTATAAAATGAGATTGCCACGTCGAGGCTTCGTCTCTCCTCGCAATGACAAAATAAATCAAAATAGTTAAATCAGGTGAGGTAATGAAGTTATTTAGAACTAGAGCAGCTAAAGAATTAAGGTCTAAACAAGAAAGACCCACTTCGCATTTTATTCCCTATAAATGTCATTGGGATAGTAATACTATTTTAACTAAAGATAATTCATTATTGCAAGTCATTAAAATAAACGGTTTTTCTTTTGAAACTGCGGATGATGAAGATCTAGACATTAAAAAGAATATCAGAAATGCCTTACTTAAAAATATGGCTTCGGGAAATATCGTCATGTATTTCCATACTATTAGAAGACGTAAAGCAGTGATATTTGACGATACGGAATTTACTTATGACCCTACCGTAAAAGTCCCTAATGATTTTATTACTTATTTAGGTGCAGAATGGCGTAAGAAACATGCGGGTGCTAGGTCGTTTTTTAATGAATTATATGTTAGTATTTTATATAAGCCTGATACCGGCGGTGCTGCTATAGTTGAGTATTTTCTAAAGAAGCTTAGACAAAAATCTAATAAAACCGCTTGGGAAAACGACATGAAGGAGATGAAAGAAAATCTTCAAGAAATGTCAACTAGAGTGGTTAATACATTCAGAAGTTACGGAGCAAGATTACTTGGAGTTCGTCAAACGCCGTCAGGTAGTTATTGCGAAATTTTAGAATTCCTTTCATCTTTAGTTAATTGCGGCGATTCACCTGGACCTATATCATTACCGCGTGGTACTATTGATGAATATTTACCTACCCATCGCTTATTTTTTGATTCTCGTACTATTGAAGCAAGAAGTCCGCTTGGTAAGAAATATGCCGGAATGATCAGTATACTTGAATACGGTCCTAATACTTCGGCAGGAATTTTTGACGGATTCCTGCAAATGCCTTTTGAATTTGTCATGACTCAAAGCTTTGTCTTTGCTAATAGAACCGTAGCTATTGGTAAAATGCAATTACAGCAAAATAGAATGATACAATCCGGTGACAAAGCTACTTCACAAATTGCCGAAATTTCAACGGCACTTGATATGGCCACTAGTGGTGATATCGGTTTCGGTTCACATCACTTATCACTTTTATGCTCGGCAAGTAATGTCAAAGCTTTAGAAGATATATTGTCAATGGCAGCAGTTGAGCTTTCTAATTCAGGTATTCAGCCGGTCAGAGAAAAAATTAATATGGAACCTAGCTATTGGGGACAGCTCCCCGGAAATATGGATTACATAGTACGTACGTCTACTATAAATACATTAAATATGGCTAGCTTTGCCTCACAACATAATTATCCGCTCGGTAAAATTAGAGATAACCATTGGGGAGAATATGTCACAGTACTTGATACTACTTCAGGTACGCCGTTTTATTTTAATTTCCATGTAAGGGATGTTGGGCATACTCTAATTATCGGTCCAACAGGGGCCGGTAAAACAGTTCTTATGAATTTCTTATGTGCTGAAGCACAAAAATTCAAACCTCGTATGTTCTTTTTTGATAAAGATCGGGGAGCAGAAATATTTATACGTGCTTTAAACGGAGTTTATACAGTAATTGATCCGGGTTTAAAATGCAATTTTAACCCTTTACAGCTTGAAGATACTAGTGAGAATAGAACGTTTATTTTAGAGTGGCTTCGTGTGCTTGTAACTTCTAATGGTGAAAGTTTAACTGCACAAGATAATAAGATCTTATCTCAAGCGATAAGCGGTAATTTTAGATTAGAAAGAAAAGACAGAAGGCTTAGTAATGTTATAGCATTTCTTGGTATTGATACACCAAATAGTTTGGCAAGTAGGATTGCAATGTGGGTCGGTAAAGGTTCACACGCTAAGATATTTGACAATGAAATAGATGATATTGATTTACAAAAAGCAAGGGTATTTGGTTTTGATATGACTGAATTACTTAAAGATCCTATAAGTCTTGCACCGGTATTATTATATGTGTTCCATCGTATTAATATCTCTTTAGATGGGCAGAAAACTATGATAGTGCTTGATGAAGCATGGGCCTTAATCGATAATCCGGTATTTGCACCTAAGATCAAAGATTGGTTAAAAGTGTTGAGAAAATTAAATACTTTTGTTATATTTGCTACACAGAGCGTTGAAGATGCAGCTAAGAGTAGAATTAGCGATACATTAATTCAGCAAACAGCTACGCAGATTTTTTTACCTAATTTGAAAGCTACGGATATTTATCGTAGTGCATTTATGTTAAGTCAGCGAGAATATATTTTAATTAAAACTACCGACCCTACTACACGTTATTTTTTAATAAAACAAGGAATAGATGCCGTAGTTGCCAAAGTTAACTTAGACGGTATGAATAATATAATTAGTGTTTTATCTGGCAGAGTTGAGACTGTAATATTGCTCGATCAAATTAGAGAGAAATACGGCAATGATCCGGATAAATGGTTACCTATATTTTATGAAGCAGTTAAAACATTATAGATTCCTGTTTGTCATCCCGCGGCTTGACCCCGGGATCTTGTCTCACAGATTGTGTCCTGAGATCCCGGGGTCAAGCCACGGGATGACATTTTTACAATACGAGGCAAGTAACTAGTTATGAAATTATTTCCTCGTAGTATACTTATAACATTAGTATTAAGCTTTGCCCTAAATTTAGGGCTAGTTACTAAAACGCATGCCAAAGATACTCTTGATAGCATTGTAGATGTTTTAAGCGGTTTAACTTGCGAAACTCAAGGAGTCGGTGATTTATTGCGTAGTGAATTCTCTCATACATGTATTGTTGCCCCTTTCTTTACTTTTGCGATAATGAATCTTGTTTCCCCAGTTTTATACATGAATACGTTTCTGAAGCTTAAAATAAATGATAATGAGTTATTTAACGATAGTAAGTTTGGAAATTTTCCAGGCGGTCAATGTACTCGTGAAAACAGAATTGATCCTAAAAATCCGGAATTACGTTTTGCTTTATGTAGTAATGCTAAATTAATTGTAGCTCGAGCAGAGGCGGTAGCAAAATCGGCACTTGCTATTGCTAAAGCCGTATTAACAGGGAGTGATCCTTGGGACGATATAAAAGAAGCGTGGAAAAATAATAAAAAGGATTATTATGTTCCATATAGCGGTAAGCCCGGTGATGACGGTTTTGCATTTGATGTGGGCTTCCCTGTAATATATTGGAAAGTTATTCAAGATAAAGATAGAATATGTGTCTCAACAAAGGGGTTTACAGGAGATGTTCCCGTCGGCTGTAAATATATGAAAGAGCCGTTTCCAAAATCCATGTATAATAGCTTTATGGATGTAGCAGATAAGGATTTTATTGAGGATCCAAATGAAACTCCTACCGATCCTTTAGCCTTAGTTTCTTGTAGTGCCGCAGGCGATGGATGTTATCAAAAAGCTTATAATGCTTCAAAAACTGCAGTAGTCATGACTTCTCCTCTTATAGAATGTATGAGGCAAATGATTGCTAGATTACTAATTAGTAAAGATGTTTGTAGTTTTGATAATGTAAGTCAAGTGGTTAATTTGGCTTCAAGGCAAGATAGTGCATTATTTCAGTTCCAAGTAGGAATGTATAAAATAGTTACGGCTTTTCTAACTTTATATGTTATGTTTTTTGGCTTTAAAATGTTACTTGCAGGTGAAGTACCACCAAAAAGTGAGTATATAAATTTTATATTGAAAATGATATTCGTAACTTATTTTTCAATAGGAATTAATATAACCCCTGGTAGCGGCTCTCCGTATGACCGGCTAGACGGTATGATTCAGTGGGCGTTTCCTTTCTTACTTGACGGTATAAATGGTTTAGCAAGTTGGGTTATGAATGCTGCCCCGTCTAATTTATGTAAATTTAACGGTCCCGGGATTTCCTATGATGGTAGTGTTTCCTATATTGCATTATGGGATGCATTAGATTGTAGGGTAGCTCATTATTTAGGGCTTGATATATTATCTACGTTACTTGTTGAAAATGCTTATCGAAGCCATGATTTTTTAAATTTTGATTTCTTTAGCTTTAGTGCTCCGCCATATATTTATTTGCTAATTCCGGCAATAATATCAGGTAATATGATGTTAGTGTCACTCGCTCTTTCTTATCCATTACTTGTGATTTCTGTTGCTGCCTTTATGGTTAATGCAACGATTATGTGTATGATATCTATAGTAATACTAGGTATTTTAGCTCCTCTTTTTGTACCGATGTTTTTATTCACATATACACGAAGTTATTTTGATAGCTGGGTTAAACTAATGATCTCGTTTTTACTACAACCTATGGTGGTAGTTACTTTTATGATCACGATGTTTTCGGTATATGATTATGGTTTCTACGGTAAATGTCAATATAAGAGCAAGTTAATTCATAATAGTATAGAAAATATTGCACAGGGCGGTACTTCAAGTCGTGATGTTTTGATATTTTTTATTAATAATGATTGGGATGATACGTCACAATATCCTACTAAAGACGATGTAGAAAGTTGTCAAAATAGCTTAGGTTACATGTTAAATAACCCTATTACCACGGCATTTAATTTTGCAAAAGATAGTGTAAGTGAAATTGTTGATAGTAAACCTGGCGATACCTCTACCGATAAATTTCTTGCTAAATTTCAGTTTTTATCGGGGGTGATTTTAGGTCCAGGGATGTTTTTTATGTCCCCAAAAGTGCTTTTTGAGAAAATTAAAAATATTTTGCTTGCGTTAGTTACGGCATGTTTTACATTGTATTTGATGTATAATTTTAGTAGTCAGCTAGCTGAATTTGCTGCAGATATGACGGAAGGAGTAGCTCTTAGTAATGTTGCTATAAAACCGCAAGCAATATTTAAGGCAGCTATGGCAGCACTTGCTACTGCGGGTGCTGCAACTAAGGGGCTCGATCAGGTAGCAAGCAGAGGAGGAGGAGCCGGTGATTTAGGTGCAGCTAAAGGTGGGGTAAGTGATAATGTCGGTGCAAGCGGAGGAGGAGTTGGTGATAATATTGCTGTGAGTGGAGGTACGTCGGCACCTGCGGTAACAACGCCGATAGCTTCGTCTTCTGTAGCAACTTCTAGCCCAAAAACTGTAAGTAGTGAAGCAAGATCGGATATTGTTACTCCTCCTCCTCCGGAAGCTGTTTCACCGCCTGCTAGCATTAGGACTTCTATTTCTACACCTGCACCACAAAGTAATATTGAACCTGAAAGTGTCGGAAAAATCATAAGAGATAATAATCAAGAAAGTAAAAAAGAGACCGATAATACTCCGCCTTCACAAGAAAAAGTCGATAATGCAACTCCACAAGAGAAAGTTGATAATACACCGCCTTCACAAGAAAAAGTTGACAACGCAAGTAAAGGTACAGGAGTAATTGATTATAGTTTTAACTTAAAGGAACACGATAATCCTACAGGAGTAAAGCAGATACGGGAAAATGCAGAGATTCGGGATAAGCGTGCAGCAGTAGAGAAAGCGTGGAACGAATTAGTAGCAAGCGGAGGAGGAAGGGTAAGAGACCAGCAAGGCGAAGAAACATCGGAGCGACGTGCAAATGCAGAAAAGAAATGGAATGAATTAGTCGATAGCGGTGTAGCAACTGAGATAAGAGAAAGAGATAATAGTGTAACTAATAAATTTGATAAATTAGCTGATCAGATTAATAAATCCGAAAAGATAGAAGACGTTAGACCAGAAGATAAAAAAAATCAGAGGATAAAAGAAACTACCGAAGTTGAACCTGAACTAGATTTATCCGGTGATCTTAAGATTGATCGTACTATTAGAGGACCTCAAGATAGTAATAACCCTGAAAGAAAAGACGAAGTAAATGAGAATAGAAGCAAAAAAATAGATAGTGGTTCCGATGAAAATTCATAATATTATAAAAATTTTTATTGTAATTTGTCTTGAGGTTTTCGCTTTAAATAGCTTTGCCGGCTTTGGGGAATCATGTTCTAGTTTACCGACTACCGGAGATGGATATTTAGAAACCGATACGGCATATGGCTATATAATTCGTAATATTGATATGAAAGATCCGAGAGGTAATTGTAACTCGGCTGCGTCTGGTATAACGTTTTGTTTTAAAAATGTAGAAGGTAGTAGTAGTCCTTGTACCATGTATACTTTAAATGAGGGTGACGCTAAGAAGATTAGTGATTTAAGTATTGATAATAATCCTGATCTTGGAGCAAATCCCGTATTACAGAATATCGTTGTAACGGTTAAAAAATGGGATAATGATCTATGTTTAGTTATGCCCACGTCAAGGGGACCGATGCCGGTAGCATGTAAATCTTTAAGTGCTACTCCACCGCCTACTCCGCCTGATGATGAGAATTGCAATATAGGAAAAAGCTGTTATACGGGAGCAAATTATAGTCAATCGTTAATTAATTTTTCCGGTCTTGCAGTTCAGTGTTTGAGCGAAACGCTTAATAAAATATTTTTTGTCGGAAATGGCTGTAGTTCTCAAGATCAAAATTCTAGAATAACCAATCTTGCTGCTTTTTCTACGTTTCAAGGTTATTTAAAGAGAACTATAGGTGCGGCACTAATTCTTTATACTATGTTTTTTGCCTTTAATATGGCTCTAAATAAAGAATATGCAAGTACTGAAAAAATAGCTCTTTTTGTAATAAAATTCTTATTTGTTGCTTATTTTTCTATCGGTCTTGGACCTTTAGATTTTAGCGGCGGTCAGCCGACAAAAGAAAACGGTATGTTAACATATGGATTACCTCTTTTGACAGGAGCAGCACCTAGCTTTGCACAGATGGTCTTTAATGCAGCAGGTTCTAGAGGATTATGTCAGTTTGATAATTCAAAATATAAGGACGGTTATAAATTTTACGGTTTATGGGACGCTATTGATTGCCGTATAGGTTATTATCTTGGCTTGGATTTACTTTATAATATAGATAAGAATGGAGTTTTAGGGAATTCAGTCGGCAATGGTCCCGGCGGTAATAATACGCCTATACCTAATTTTGATCCTGATGGCAAAAAAGACAGACCGAAGGATTTAAGTAAAGCGGGATCATTGAGATTTTTTACCGTTATGTTTGGCTTCTTTATGGCTGGAAACGTCATTATACTTGCAGCAGGTTTAGTATTTTCTGTAATATTTTTATCTATACTTTTATATTTTATTACGCATTATTTAGTTTGCATGATTACTATTTACGTTATGACATATGTTTCTCCTATATTCATTCCTATGGCTCTATTTACTCGTACAAAAGCTTATTTTGACGGGTGGTTAAAAGTATGTATCTCATGTGCATTGCAGCCGGCAGTAATAGCAGGTTTTATAGCTTTATTAGTCACTATGTATGATTCCGCAATATTTAAAAATTGTGAATTTCTTAGATATGATTATGAAAAAGGAGATATTAAATTTAGTACTTTTGAGTTAAGGTTACCAAGCGGCGGTCAAGATAAATGCCAGGAAAGTTTTGGATATAAAATGTTACAATATTATGCAGGTGAAGGTTGGGAAGAGCATTTATTGATACTTTTCCCAATAAAATCAATTGTTAGAGATGTTGTATCTATTTTAGCGGAACTTTTGTGCGTATTAGTATTTTCGGTTATTTTTTATTATTTCTCTAAATCTATAGGACAGTTTGCGGCTGATTTAACTAACGGTCCTAATATGAATGCAGTAACGGCAAGTCCAACTAAAATTGTTGATTTAGTAAAGAAAGGGGCGGCTTTTATGAAGGATGCTGCTATGGCTACGCAAGGTAAGCCGCCGGTAGGAGATAAGCCTGGTGAGAGTGGACGTAAGGGTGGAGAGCAAGGCGATGATACACTTGGTTCAGCGGGAGGAGGTGGTGATAATGCCAAAGATGCTGTATCATCAGTTGGAGGTAAATGATAGAATATGCAGAGTAACTTATTAAAAGTTTTAGGAATACTCGCTATAATAGCAACGCTAGTGTGCTTTATTTTTGCAGCACTTGGTATGATAGGAGCAGTAAAAGTCGGTAACGGCTGTTATATGAGATATGCTCCGGACGGTAAAGGAGGTTCGGATTCAATAACCGGTACTATAACCCTTAATGCTAATGCTAATTATGTAAACACTTCTAAAATGCTACCTGACGGCACAACTCAGCTTATTCCTGATCCTACTCGTTACAATGAATGGTTAAATACCCAGGTGCTAGTAGAAAACAACCAACAGGTGAATTTACAAGTGGTCGGTCAGACTAGTTTGTGTTTAGCGTATGTACCGAAAAATAATGTACAATTTACCGAAAGCACAAGACCGGGCAAGTCTAATTTAGACGATAACGATAAAATGATTCCGATTCCTCGTATTACCGATGCAAATAATCCGCCTCTCTCTTTAATAATGGATGCAAAAAATAATGAATGGCGTAATATTACCGAATTATATGCTAATGATAGAGTTTTAGTTTCCGTATATCCTAGTTTTGCCGGTACGGGTGCAACAGTTAATGATGTTTTTAAAGGTACTCCGGTTACGAAAGATTGTTCACAAGACCAAACTTCTTACGATCCGATTTGTGGAAAATATTCTATTTATTCCGGTCCATATGTTAATGCTTGCGAATTGAAGCAGAATTATTGGAAAGGTAATAAACGTAGAGAAAAATGTTCAGGATGGTGTCTTTTTGGTTGTATTCATCCTGAGGATGTTGCCCCAATCATATGTAGTGCTGCCGGTGCTTGTTGTACTGCTTGGATATGCGATTCTTTATCTGCTTGGGTAAATCACGAGGGTTACATGCCGGAAGCTTATAAAGATGACGATAGTTTTACCTTTAATTGGTCAGATAATCCGGGTAATTTATATATAGATTACATGAATATAAAATGTAATAATGCTAGTATTGGTCAAAAACCTGTCGGAACTTGTCCTGATAATGCTGATTATAGTGTATCAAAAGATAAAGATTATATAAATGGAGATTTTCAAAAGAATCGAAGATTTTGGTATACGGCTGATGGTAAAGGAGGCAAAGGACCAACCGGATTAATGTGGCAGCTTAGTCACGATCCTCAGGCTAATCAATTTGCTAAGTTTGTTGCAGATTCAGATCAACCGCCTGAGTATAAAGATAAAGACGGTAAATATATATATAAAGTTATATATAATATACCTTTTAACAGTAATATTGAAAAAAGTTATTTACAATATAGGCTTTGGTCTCCCACCTCACAAGATGCTAGTAAGAATACGGGCGGATATGTTCTAAATATTAAACAGACTAAATGCTATAGAGAGAATGGTAATAGTTTTAACGATACTTTTGATGATCGGGGACAAGTGCAATATATAATAGTACCGGCTTCAGAAGATCCAAATTCTAAAGATTCCAACGGCAATCCTATTAAATCTTATTCAGCTACCGGAATTAACGTTGATAGTGATGGTAAAGCTACCCCCCCTATTACAGCAAACAAAGCGGGTTATATATGGATGAAAATTCTAAATGATCCGAATGATTATAAAGATAGTGATGGTAGCTATAAAGTACATTTCTCAACATCCTTAAAAGTAGGAAGTTTTACTATTAAAGTAATGGAGCCATTACTTCAGTTATTTAAAACTAAAGTTCAAGGGGCTGCTACTTCTATTTTTAAAAATATGGTATGTTATAAAGCCACTGATAATTCATCCTGTACTAACTTTTTTACCTATATTAAAGCAATTTTAATTCTGTATGTGATGACTTACGGAGCAATGTTCTTGCTCGGCTTTGCTAAGATAAACCAAAAAGAGCTAGTAATTAGAATAGCAAAAATCGGAATAGTTAGCGGACTTATGAACGGTAATACTTTTGAGTTTTTCAATAACTATCTTTTTGATGCAATTACTAATTTTTCAGACTCAATTATTGCTAATATGAGTGGGTATAGCTTGTTTACTTCTACTAATACTATTTCTAATCCTTTCATGTTTTTAGATGCAGTAATGAGTAAAATATTTTTTAGTCAAACATTTATCGCTCAATTACTTTCACTTCTTTCTCTTGGGCTTAGCGGTATTATATATTTTATAATTACTTTTATTGCGGTCGGTATAGTAATTATTACGGCACTTAGAGCTATTGCCGTTTATATTATGGCATTTATGGCAACTTGTATATTAATAGGTATAGCTCCTTTATTTATTAGTTTCTTATTATTTGATTTTACTAGGTATTTATTTGATAATTGGGTGAGGTTTACGATCCGCTATATGATAGAACCGGTAGTTATGATGGCAGGTATTATAGTACTAACACAGCTATTTACCATTTATCTAGATTTTGTTTTAGGTTATAGTGTTTGCTGGAAATGTGCTTTACCGATAAAAATTCCGTTTATCGGTACTATTTTACCTATTGCATTACTGAACGTACCTATCTTCTGTATTAATTGGTTTGCCCCTTGGGGAATGGATTATATGTCAGGTATGATGGGAGTAAATATGCAGAATATCGTAGCTTTGGTTATTATTGCTTACGGTATGTACGGTTATATTGAATTTTCAGGACGTATGGTAGCAAAATTAACTAGTGCTGCCGGACCTTCAGCTACCGGTATGGGGGCTGCAATGTCTGACGCAGCAGAAAATAAAGCATTAAGCCAAATAGGTATGGATGCTAAAACAAGAAAAGGTATTACTGACAGAGCAAAAGGCCGATTAAAACAACGCAATAAAACGTTAGATCAGGCTGAGAAAAATAGGAAAAATATGCCACAAGAAGGGGGTGAGAAGAAAAATGAAGAACCACCTAAACCTGAAATACCGAAATAGAGGGCTGGAAGTGTCATACCGTGGCTTGTCCACGGTATCCAGCTTACAACGTATATTTTTTGACATTTTTACTGGACCCCGTGGTCAAGCCACGGAGTGACACGTTAGATAGTAATTTGAAATTATGAAAATTCTTAAGAGTTTAGTTTTATTAGTTTTGTTTATGGCGATGCCAGCTAAAGCTGTTGATGCTTTTTCATGGATGTCAACTGGTTTTGGTGGATTAAAAAGCTTATTCGGTTGTTTAGAAGTGCCTGAATTTACAAGTTTTCAAGAGGGTAACATAGGAATTAGTTTATCTACGACCGGAACTTGGCAGTCAACAGGTAATACTGTTGAGAAAGGTAAATTGTTAAAAATAAACTGGTCTACTTCAGGCATTACTCCTGAACCTAGAAAATATCTAGTATTATATAGAATTGATCCAAGATTTAGTACGCCGCAAGTTTTTATTAAAACTTATAATTATACTAAATTACAATTTGAAGCTTTAGGATTTCCTCGTTTTGTTACGGAAAATAACGGTGCTATACCGCCTGATAAAGACCTTGATGCACTTTCATTTACTAAAATGTCTGATTCTGTTAAGTATTTTAACTATTCTAACGGTAATCCAAGAATTCAAGTTGATGCCGGCGATATAGTAAATATTAGTTTAGTTGGTAAAGATAATTTTTTTGGCCCTAATACTTTAGATAATATTTTAACTAATGAGCTTGATAGTTCGATATTTGCCGCTTCTGCACTTTATACTGAAAGCAACCTTGGCAACTTTGATAATAGAATAATTTACTCATCTGCAGAGCAGGTATGTAATCTTATAGATGCTTCAAGAGATCCTGACAAACCAAGCGGATGTAGCGGTACTGGCTCAGCTACAAAATATAAAAGTATAAATAGTAACGAAGCATTAGTCGGCAAACCTATGAGAGTTGGAGCAGTACAGAATTTTATGGGCTTAATTAATTCTTGCCCTATGGGTTCTAATTTAAATACTAGTCCTGCTTGCTATTACGATCAAGGTAGAGGAATGACAATTAAAGTAGGTGGGCAGGTTATTAAGGGACGGGATCAAAGTTTTGTAAATTCAGGCAGTACTCAAAGTAGCTTTATATATTATCAAGCGACTAGCGGCGGTACTATGGATTTTACTAGTGATTGGCCATCTATCGGGATGTTTAGCAATTCGGTTTTAATGAATGATTGGAAAGGTAGATTTTCTGATTATAATAGCTTTGCAAATTATATAACTACTAGCGATTGGTCAGCTAATTTTTTATATTTTGGTCGTTATGCGATGATTGTTGAAATAGGTAACGGAACAAATTCAATTAGTCCGGGTGATCAGCAAAATATAAGTTTAGAATATGTAATAACACAGGACGGTGCGTTACCTGATCCATCTGTTCGCGGTACGCCGGTAGATTATAATTTTGCAGCTGATGCACCGCAAGATGGATATTTATGGTTAAGGGTAGTAAATCCTAATAGTAATATACAAGGGGTAGTTAGTGTAAATTATGCTAATTATACCGGTACAACTTGGTTTTCGGATATAGTATATAATGGTGCTATTAAACCTATTACTGATCAGTTTAGAACTTTTAGTCAAATGTTCTATATGAAGCTAGTTAAAAATTCTGCAGTGCAGAATATAGCTAAAGCTGCATTGACTCTTTATGTTACTATATTTGGGCTAATGTTTGTTATGGGAGCATTAAAATTAACTGCCATAGAAGTAATAACACGTATATGCAAAATAGCTATAGTAGCTTTTTTAATTAGAGAAGAAAGCTGGAATTTCTTTAATACATACTTCTTTAGTGTATTTACTAACGGTATTGATTTCTTTGTAACTAACGTAGTAGGTGCTACAAGCTCTAGATCTAATATTTTTGGTTTTATTGATCCTATATTTGATAAATACACTAACGGCAGAATTTGGGGGTTGTTATTTATCGAATTATTACAAATACATAACGGGTTAACATTTATTGCCATTATAACCATCTATGGTCTTATTACTTATTTTAGAGCTGTTTTAGAAGTTATAATAGGTTATGTTATCGCATTCATAGGGGTAACCGTTATGATTTCATTAGCACCGTTTTTCATAATATTAATGTTATTTGAAAAAACTAAGAGTTTATTTGATAACTGGATATCGACATTGCTTAGTTATGTAGTGCAGCCGACTATATTATTGATCTTCTTTTTATTGATAGATCAGATTTTATCTGAGCAGCTTTTAAAAGTAGTAGTTAGAGCTTGCTGGGATACTCTTATACCGATAAAAATAGGGCTTGATTTAACAAATCTTGGTATTCCCATCAATTTCTCTTTTACATTACCGTTCTTACCTGGAATACCTTTCTTTGTACCTGATGTTCCGGAAGTTAGTAGCTCTAATATTTTAACAAATAATGCTAATACTTTCTTAGTATTATTTACTACGGCTTTATTATTTTATTCATATTGCTTGATGTCATATGGTTTAGTAACTTTTGTAAATATAGTAGTCGGAATGCTTACAAATGTTACACCGGCACGAATATCAGGAAATTATCAAGAACGTTCTGATCCTGTGGGAGCTGTTATGCAGGATATAGGCTCGGTAACAAAACCGATTAAAGAGGCTGCTATGGCTCCGGCTAGAATTTTCAAAGATAAGATAATTGATCAAAATTATAAAGCTAAAGAACCGAAAAGTGGTGAATTTACAAGTAAATTTTTATCTGAACGTAATGATGTACCGAAGAAAGAAGAAGAGAGGAAGTAGTATAGGTTATTTTAGTGTCATCCTAGCTAACTTGAAAATCGTCATTGCGAGCAGCCGTAGGCTGTGCGGCAATCTCATGAAATAATAACAAACTCCTGAGATTGCTTCGTCAATTACTTACGTAATTTCCTCGCAATGACGTTGAAATTAAGACATATAGAAATAACACATAAAAAATAAATGAACAAAAATATTTTTATTACATTATTAATATCGTTATTGCTGCTGCTTTCCGGTTGCAGTGGTGATACTTGTATTGATCCTGATGATTTCGGTTTTATCAAATTTGATGTTTCTTCTAGATATGACCCTGCTGAAGTTACTTCAAGACAGGAAGGAGATCAGGTAGCACCGTGGCGTGATAGTGCTTATAAAGTAAACGGCTATCCGTTAACCGTTATGGTAAGACCATGGAGTTATATACTTGGCGATAAAAATACTTCAGGTCAGTTATCTGCATGGTGTCCATGGTATGGTCAAAAGAATAATACAACTACTTTAGCTGCTTTTTGCGTTAAGCTACAACCGTGTACTTTTTGGGATAATGCTAGGCTTGATATGTGTACTCCTAATCCTGCAAGTCAAAATGATGCAATGATTAGTAATGCTCCATGTATAATGACAGACGGTGTCGGGCTTTATTTTCTTATTACGGCTAAAAATGCCGATCCTAATATTTCTCCGGATTCACAGCGTAAACCGCAAGGTATAACTCAGCATTTAGGAGAGCTTACTTCGAGTGTAGGCTATTACTTTTATAGTATTAGTAGTACAGGACAATTCTTAAAAGCCGGCGGTATAAATTATCAATATAAAGGTGAAGATAAGTCAAAATATGCTCAATCGCCTCTTTATTTTAAGATTATAGATAAATTTTATGATGATAATAGCGGGCAATATAGATTAGTAATAAAGTCCGGAGTTAGTGATACAAGACCCGATCCGCTACAATTTTTAACAAATCTAATAATTACTCAATTATTTGGAACAAGCTATAAGTCTGCATCTCTTTACTCACAGCCTTTAGGTCCGGACGGTAAGCCTCAAGAGTCAAAAGTTGATACTCCATATTCTACGTATCAAGGCATTGTTCCCCTCACATATAAAAATATAATTAATACTCCAGGATATCGTTTAAGTGTCTCGGCAATTTTAACTCTATATATAATGTTTACGGGTTTTTCCTTTTTAATAGGGAATATAAATCTTACTCATGTTGAACTTATAGTTAGAATATTAAAAGTTAGTATAGTCTCAATATTATTAAGTACGGATAAAGCTTGGACGTTTTTCCATGATTATTTATTTGTATTTTTTGTTGATGGGGTTCAGCAAATACTGCAAATAGTTAATGAGGCTTCGGCTACCGGTCCTGGTTCTCAAAGTTTGCTTGGATTGCTTATCTCTCCTCAAACTTTATCTAAATTATTTTCGTTACTGTTTGTTGATTGGCTTGGTTTTATATATATCATTCTATATTTAATAGCTCTGTATTTTATTTTCTTCCTTATATTTAAAGCTACTATTATCTATCTCACTGCCCTTATAACTATCGGTATGATTATAACTATGGGACCGATATTTATTTGTTTCATGTTGTTTAATATCACTCGTTCGTTATTTGAGAATTGGTTAAGACAATTAATATCATACGCATTACAGCCTATAATTTTATTTGCCGGTATCGCTTTTATTTCAATGATAATCAGAAGTGAAGTATATTCAACACTCGGTTTTGCTGTATGTAAGCATGATTTTCCTAATTTAGGTCCGATAAATGAAATATTCGGTAGTTTCCTTGAGGATATAGATCCAAGTCTTGGTAATTCGATATTTTATTGGTGGTTCCCCGTACCAATGAAAGGCGGTATAAATAATTTCCACAAAGCAAAGATATTAGTTCCTGAAGATTATATAAAAGATGATGGTACTACGCACTGTTCTGCGTATGAGTGTATAGAGGAACGCTATATTGAGTTACCGTTTTTAGATTTAGTTAAAGATGCAAAAAGGATTAGTAACTTTATAAATGGGAAATTTGTCCAACTTGACGGGATATTATTGATTTTTGTATCCATTTATTTACTAAGTAAATTTAATGATACTGCTATATCGACGGCACAATTTATTGCGGGTACTTCAGGTAATTTAACGGACATACAAAAAGTTAATCAGCAATCTTATGACTCGGCTGCAAAACAAATGAACAGGCCGCTAAATTATGTGGCTAAGACAGTAAGTGCCCCTGTAACTACGCGTGTAAGTGCAAAGGTAGAGGAAGCTAGTATGTTCGTTGCCAAAGGATTTGAAGGTATGATGATGGGAAGACTTGAAAAGCAAGCTCTTGGTTCTTCTGCTAATAAAGCTGTACAAAATGAGGTTAAAAGAAAATACGGTATAGATTCTAAAGATGTAAAAATGAATGCTATTACGGATTATGAAAACGGTATTTCAGGATTATTAAAGAATTTACCTAAAGGTAATGAATTAAAAGCAAAAGAACTATCGCAAATGAAATTTACTAAGCTTCGAGATAAAATTGCTGCAAATAAATATGGAGTGAAAGATTACGCCGATTTAAGTAAAGAACAAAAAACTGAGCTTGATAAGTCATTAAAAGATGCTAACTTACGTGAACTCGCTAGTAACGCAAGCTTTACTAAGGATTATCAAGATGCTTATAAGTATTCCCACCAAGAAATGTCAGGGCGAGGTGTTGGTCTGTTCGGTAAGAATATAGGAGTGCTTAGAAGTTGGCAAGAGATGGAACATCGTGTTGATACAAAACGTAAATTAAAAGAAGAAAAGCGTGTAGGTATAGGCGAAAAAATCTATGCCGGTTATACGGGATTAAAGCGAGAAGCATTAACTGCTATAGTTGGTAAAGATTTACGTGATAAATATGAGGGTAATCTCACAAGTGCCGAATGGCATGATTTTGAATATAATGATCCAAGGCTTAGAACTTATAGCGAAAAATTAAAAGATGAAGAAAAAGCACAGGAATACGATGAGCTTAAAATGCATATTAATAAGGAAACGCTGGCTGCTCAAGCAGATATATTATCTCCTGAATATTTAGCAAGGCTAGAGAAAACAGGTAGACAGAGTGATGTGGAATATTATCAAGAATTAGCTCAAAGAAAGCTCATTCATGAGGTGCGTAGTAGGTTATCTGAAGAGGGTGATCCGGTGATGATGGGTGATAGATTTATGCGTGAAAAAGCTACTGACTCTCAGATGCGAGGTATGATAGATAACGCTCATGAAAAATATGCACAATTTATAGATGGAGATCGATATACTCGTCGTCAAGAGCATTATGATATTGTACATGAGAAAGCTCAGGAAAATATAGAGCAAACGTATAAAGAGCTTAAAGATCATTTCAAAAGAGATGATATCAAGATCGAAGAAATGCCGGCATTAATAGCACAAAAAGTTAAAGATACCGAGCAAGGACCTGAAATAGATAAAAAGATTACGGAAGAGCTTAATAACTTTAATGCTGATGTTAAAAATTATGAATATAGTACTGAAGTGCTAAATAAAATAGAGGATAGAAAGCAAGCTATTACCGATGAAGTAAATGCTCAGATCGATCAGGTTAATAAATATAGAGAAAATGCCAAAATGCCAACTTATGTAAAACCTATAGTAAATGAGGGTAGAAAGCTAAGAAAACTAGAAGATCATTTGAGAAATATGAAGTAGTATACTCGCTGAATTTGAAAAATTGCCTTACTCTTTTTCAAATTGAGCTTCGTCTACCAATTTTCCATTTATTAGATTGTTTTTTTTAAGTAATTGTAGTATATAGAATATATAAAAACAAAAATATTTATGGACGATCAAGCTCAAACTAAAAATGATTCTAAAGAAGTTATATCATATAAAAACTTAAAATCACAAAAAAGTTGGGAAGAAGTCTTTAAAGAGCTAAAATAAAAGCTCGATTTATCTCACTTTTTCCTAGATCCCGTGGACAAGCCCACCGAATGACATCGAATATATGTACTGTTGCGGTAATACTACTTATAATTTTCCTATTAAAATGTTTCGTCAGTTTTCCCTTTATTAATTAAGCCATATATCATTTAATTAAATTAGTTACTAATTATTAAGGGGTTTATGAAGAAACAACATATAATAAACGAGACATTTTTAGATGCGATTTTAGCTAAGAAATTAGGCACTACTTACACTCCTCCAAAAGAAATCAACGATCCTGACTTTGACGAAGCAGCAAAGCATTTCATCAATCTGTTACTTAGAGCCGATGGCTTTAAGCCTGTTAAAACTGCCGTAGTTCATCCGATCGATAAAGAATCATTACTCGGTGCAGTTAGAGCGGCACAACTTGATGTAATAAAACCGATTCTTATAGGACCGCAACATAAAATCGAATCAGTAGCAAAAGTTAATAATGTAGATCTTGAGGGTTATCAGCTTATTAATGTTGAGCATAGCCACGAAGCAGCAAAAAAAGCCGTAGAGCTTGCAAAGAAAAGAGAAGTTGCAGCGATTATGAAAGGGTCACTTCATACTGATGAGCTTATGTCTGCGGTAGTTCATAAAGAGAATGGCCTGCGTACCGAACGCCGTATAAGCCATGCTTTTTTAATGGCAGTTGCTACCTTTCCAAAGCCTTTTATTATTACCGATGCTGCTATTAATATCCGCCCTACTCTAGAAGATAAGCGTGATATAGTGCAGAATGCCATTGATTTAATGCATATGATTAAAGAAGACAAGCAGGTTAGAGTTGCAGTATTATCGGCAGTTGAGACGGTAACTTCTGCAATTCCTACAACCCTTGATGCTGCTGCTTTATCAAAAATGGCAGATCGTGGACAGCTCACGAATGCTATAGTTGACGGTCCCCTTGCGTTTGATAATGCCATATCTTTATTTGCTGCAGAAGCAAAGGGTATCAGCTCACATGTTTCAGGAAATGCCGATATATTAGTAGTGCCTGATCTTGAGTCAGGTAATATGCTTGCAAAGCAGTTAAAATACTTGGGTCAAGCGGTTATGGCAGGTATTGTTCTTGGGGCTCGGGTGCCGATTATTCTAACCAGTAGATCCGACCCTATGGATATGCGTGTTATTTCCTGTGTACTTGCTTCGTTTATTTATAATCACACCAAGGCAAAGTTACATATCCAAGCAGGTAAATAATATGAAAGATGTTATTTTAATAGCTAATGCCGGCTCATCTAGTTTAAAAATTTCTATTTTTGAAATTCAGGATAAAAAAGTTAAGGATAAAATCTATAATGTTTTTTTAGAAAAAAATGATAGTAAAATATTATTTCATATAAATAAAAAACAGGAAGCTGCTACCGACATTAAAGATGATGCTATTGAAGTGATGATTGATCTTTTTGAAGATTGGTGGAAAAAACAAGAGAATCTCAATTTAATTGCAACCGGTCACCGTATTGTCCATGGCGGGAAAAATTTTAATAAACCGGTTATTGTTAATGAAAAAGTTAGCGAAGATTTGAGAGCATTAATACCTCTAAGCCCCTTGCATCAACCTTATAATTTGCAGGTGCTGGATTTATTTCTTCAAAAATATAAAGAAATCTCGCATATAGCATGTTTTGATACATCGTTTCATTTTACCAATCCGCCTATTACAAAAGCTTTCGGTTTACCGAAAAAATATTATGATAAAGGGGTAATTCGTTACGGTTTTCATGGGTTATCATATAAATATGTTAGCAGCCATTTTAAAGAAATGACTAAGGAAGATTTACCTGCAAAGACTATTATAGCTCACTTAGGAAGCGGTAGTAGTTTATGTGCTATTAAAAACGGTCTCAGTTTAACAAGTTCCATGGGCTTTAGTGTACTTGATGGTGTTATGATGGGTACAAGAACAGGTAACCTTGACCCCGGAGTAGTGTTATATCTTATCGATCATGAGAAAATGACTACGGAAGAAGTAACCGAGTTATTATATAAGAAATCAGGGTTGCTGGGTATATCCGGTGAAAGCTCCGATATGCGTACTTTGCTTGCTAGTAACTCACCTGATGCTAAATTTGCTATAGATTTATTTGTCTATCGTGTCCAGCTTGAAATAGGTAAGTTAACTGCTGCACTTGAGGGGCTTGATTGTTTAATTTTTACTGCCGGCGTTGGTCAAAATTCTGCTGTAATACGTGAAATGATTACTGAAAAACTTTCATGGTTAGGCATTAAAATAGATGACGCAAAAAACCAAAAAAACGAGTATATAATAAGTGCTGAAAGCAGTAAGGTTAAAGTTTTCGCTGTGCCGACAAACGAAGAGCTAATCATCGCTGAGGAAGTGCTGATGTTTTTATAACACAAATTGGTTAATTTTTAATTACTTATAAATATAGTTTCTTTATTAACTTTCTTTAGAACAAAAGATATGCAACTATAGGTATATTTTTAACTTAAATTTTGGAGAAAGTTATGGTAGAAAAATTTGATAAAAAGAAAGCAGAAAAAATAATAGAGAATATCAAGAATGATAAGATAAATCCATTTTCTCTTTCCCCCCATAGTGATGAAAAGGCTGAGAAGGCCAGTAAAGCTTACAAAGAGGCATTAAAAATAGAAGAAGAAGCAAAAAATGCAGGAGAAACTTTAAGTAAAGATGCTCAAAGACGCTTAAATAAAATAAAAACTCGTTATAAAAAAGCAGTCGAAGAAAGAATAAAGGATATTAAAAACAATAAGATAAATCCATATAGTGATGCAATGAAGCAGGGTTCTAAAGTGGATTTTATGGGGAGGCAAGTTATAGCTAAAAACGCAGCCGAAGGTTATAAGGTCGCATTAAAAATAGAGCAGCAAGCAAAAGAAGCAGGTGTTAGTTTAGATAAAGATGCTATGAGACGCTTAGAGAAAATAAAAAGTCGTTATATGGCAGCTGATAAGGAAGCGAAACTTAAAAAACATCAAAGCGATCAAGCCCATAAAGAGAATAAACAAAAAGCTGAAGCATTTAGAAGTGGTGCAACAGCTGCTGCTAGAAAGCAAAGAAAAGAAGATTATAGAACAGGGGGATGGGGTAAATAATTAAATTATAATTTTATTGTATTAATTGGTACTAGGCACTATTTTAAAAATATGCTTCTATTACACGCCACAATCTTAACCGTTTTTCCTGAAGTGTTTCACGGGAATCTAGAGCATTCTTTAGCAGGGTAAGCACTACACAAAAATATTTTATAATACGTACTGAAAGCAGTAAGGTTAAAGTTTTCGCTGTGCCGACAAACGAAGAGCTAATCATTGCTGAGGAAGTGGTAAGGTTTTTGTGATTGCTTGAGTTATTTAAATAAAATTTGTTGTTACTTTTGAAAAATTCCTATTAATTTAATTTTAAAAAGTTATTCTATAAATTATTGTTAATTATAGTTATAATATACTTAACAATACAATTCTACAATTATATGAATAATATGAGTACCTCTATCTTTAAAGCTCCTAAATGGTCTATTCAATTAGAAGAAGATTGGGAATTAGATCCAAATGAAGAGTGTTATTCATTTTTTAATCCTGAAGGTTATGGAGCACTAACAATTAGTAGTTATATTAAAGATACAACTATAACTAGTGAAGATATAATAGATCTTGTAGAGTTTAGCGATGAAGAAAAATTACATTTAGGAAAAGTGAGGTTTGGTGATTTTGAAGGTTTAACGCTTGTTTATAAGAATGAGGAAAATACTTTTTGGAGATTTTGGAGAAAGTTTTGGTTAAGAAATGATAAATTACTTTTATTTGTAACATATAATTGTGATGACAAAGATAAAGATTACGCTGTTGAAGATATAAACAAAATGCTATCTTCGTTAAAAGTTATCACTAAGTAATAAGATGTCCCTACTTCATGCCACAATCTTAACCGTTTTTCCTGAAATGTTCCCTGGGACTCTGGGGTATTCTTTAGCAGGGCAAGCACTGGATAAAAATATTTGGTCATATGATGTTATCAATATTCGGGATTTCGGTTTAACTAAGCACAAAAATGTTGATGATGAGGCTTACGGCGGAGGTGACGGTCTTATAATGCGTCCTGATGTTCTAGGCAGTAGCATAGATCATGCTTTATCTTTAAATCCTAATGCTCAAATTTACTATCCATCACCTCGCGGTAGAGTCTTTACCCAAAGCTTTGCTAAAGAGATGTTACAGGGCCAAAATCCTATATTCTTATGCGGACGTTACGAAGGGATTGACGAACGTGTAATTGAAGAGTATAATATTACGGAAATTAGTGTGGGTGACTACATTTTATCCGGCGGAGAAATACCTACCCTTACCATTCTTGATTGCTTAATTAGGCTACTTCCTGGGGTATTGATAAATCAAAATACCTTATCTTCCGAGTCTTTTGAAGAAGACGGAGAATTTAAGGGAAGGCTTGAATGCGGTCTATATACAAGACCTGAAATTTGGCGTGAGCGAGTTGTACCGAGTGTTTTATTATCCGGTAATCATAAATTAATTAATGAATGGAAAAGAGAGCAGTCTCTTATGATTACTAAATTACGCCGTCCGGAGTTACTTAAAGATTTATAGCATGGAGTTAATAAAATGAATATTATTGATAGTTTTGAACAAGAAAATATTTCAAAACTTACGGCAAATAAGAAGATCCCTGATTTTGAAGCGGGTGATACAGTCAAAGTAACTGTTAAAATTATCGATAGATCAATTGAAAAAGACGGTAAGGAAAAATTAACGGAAAGACTTCAAGCTTATGAAGGTGTAGTTATCGCTAAAAGAAATCGTGGTATTACCTCTTCTTTTTTAGTGCGTAAAATCAGTCACGGTGAAGGTGTTGAGAGACGCTTTATGATTTACTCGCCGATAGTACACTCTATTGATGTAGTAAAATACGGGGTAGTTCGTCGTGCTAAACTCTACTATTTAAGAGAAAGAAGTGGTAAGTCTGCTAGAATTAAGGAAAGATACGTTCATGTTTCTAAAAAACTTAAAGCCAAAGCAGCAGAAGCTTAAGAATATTCGTGGTTAATGTCATTCCCGCGAAAGCGGGAATCCAGTTAAATGTCATACCGCGACTTGATCGCGGTATCTCAGGATATAGTCTGTGATATGAGAGATCCCGTGGTCAAGCCACGGGATGACAAGGCAAATTCTAGATTCCCGCTTTCGCGGGAATGACATGAAGTATTTACTCAAATCCCTAAAGTATCTCTATAAAGTTCAAGCATAGCGTCCTGCTCGGCAAGCTTGTCTTTATCTAATTTCTTTAGTTTCAATACAGATTTCATAGCTTTAACATCAAATCCATGCGAAGAAGCATCTTGGAAAATATCTTTTATTTCTTCAGATAAATCAGCTTTTTCCTGTTCTAATCTTTCTATTTTGCTTATATATTGCTCTAATTGTTCTTTTACTACTACTTCTGACATAAAAAATCGTTTAACCTTTTTGAATTTACTATATAATACAAATATACTGCTTGTATTTCAAGAATTGTTCTTTCATTTTATCAAGGATTCGCATCCTCACTTATTAAGTATAGGCTGCGGGTGCTCACCTCTCAAAATAAAATTCAATTCTTGAAATACAAGCAGTATATAACTTTTATTCAACGAAATATTAATAATGCAAATTTATCCTTTAAGGCTTTTACCGAATAAAATCAATTTTGATTTTATGAACTTTAAAAAAATCAGCTACACTTTCTCAATTATTTTATCACTTATTAGCTTTATTTGGATTGGTATATATAAATTTAATTTCGGCATTGATTTTGCCGGCGGTATAGTTATTGAAGTAAGGCTTGATCAAGCTCCTGATTTGCCAAAAATGCGGGGGGTTCTAGGCGAGCTTGGAATAGGTGAGGTGGTCTTACAAAATTTCGGTAGTGAGCGTGATCTATCAATTAGATTCGGTAGTAGTAGTGAAGAAAATCTCATGAAAAATATTGAGCTAATTAAAGCATCTTTGCAAAATAATTTTCCGTATAAGTTTGAATATCGTAAGGTAGATTTTGTCGGTCCGCAGGTCGGTAGGCAGTTAATAGAAGCGGGGACTATGGCAATGTTGTTCTCTTTCTTAGCGATTATGGTTTATATTTGGGTGCGTTTTGAGTGGTATTTTGGTCTTGGTATACTTATCGCTTTAGTGCATGATGTAATACTTGCTCTTGGGTTTATGAGTATGACAAAGCTTGATTTTAACTTAAGTACTATTGCCGCAGTGTTAACTATTATAGGTTATTCCGTTAATGATTCGGTAGTAATATACGATAGGATTAGAGAGAATTTACGCAAATACCATAAAAAAGACATTACGCAAATTATAAATTTAAGTATTAACGAGACTTTATCAAGAACTATTTTAACGGTAATTACTACACTACTTGCCAACTTAGCCCTTATTCTTTTTGGCGGTGAAGCAATCCGTAGTTTTAGCGTACTTGTATTTTTTGGGATAATAGCTGGTACTTATTCATCAATTTTTATCTCCGCTCCGATACTTACAATGTTTGCTAATAGGAAGTTTGAAAAGAAAGTAATAGAAAGGTAATGAATCGTCATGAGCTAAACGACTCCAAAGAGCATGGCAATCTCATGAAGCAGTACAAGACTCCTGAGATTGCCACGTCAAGGCTTCGCCTTTCCTCGCAATGACGATTATTAATGTAATACCATGACTTATAAAAATTTTTTATGTTAAAAGAAGAAGACAAAATCTTTACTAATTTACATGGACAGCAAAGCCATGATTTGAAATCTAGCAAGAAGCGAGGCGATTGGGATAATACTAAAGCTTTGCTTGATAAAGGTAGAGACTTCATTATTGAAGAGGTTAAGAAATCAGGGCTTAGAGGGCGAGGCGGTGCCGGATTTTCTACCGGTATGAAATGGTCTTTTATGCCTAAAAATTCTGAGAAGCCTTGCTATTTAGTAGTAAATGCTGATGAGTCTGAGCCTGGTACTTGTAAGGACCGTGATATATTAAGGTTTGAGCCGCATAAATTGATAGAAGGCTGTTTGCTTGCAAGCTTTGCTATAGGAGCGAATAATTGTTATATCTATATTAGAGGTGAGTTTTATAATGAAGCTTCTAATATTCAGCGTGCATTAGATGAAGCTTATAAAGACGGATTAATAGGAAAGAATGCTTGCGGTTCAGGCTTCGATTGTGATATTTATCTACATCGCGGTGCGGGTGCTTATATTTGCGGCGAAGAAACGGCATTGCTTGAAAGCTTAGAGGGTAAAAAAGGCATGCCACGGCTGAAACCGCCTTTTCCTGCCGGTTTTGGGTTATATGGTTGCCCGACTACTATAAATAATGTTGAGTCTATCGCAGTAGTGCCGACCATTTTAAGACGTGGAGCTAGCTGGTTTGCTGGTATAGGTAAACCTAACAATACGGGAACTAAGGTTTTCTGTATATCCGGTCATGTTAATAAGCCTTGTAATGTTGAAGAAGCAATGGGGATCCCGTTAAAAGAATTGATTGAGAAATATGCTGGCGGTGTTCGAGGCGGTTGGGATAATCTTAAAGCAATAATACCGGGTGGTTCTTCCGTTCCTTTGCTTCCTAAGTCATTATGTGAAGTAGATATGGATTTTGATAGTTTGAGAACAGCAGGTTCTGGCCTTGGTACAGGCGGTATTATAGTTATGGATAAATCTACCGATATTATTTATGCTATAGCCCGCCTTAGTAAATTTTATATGCATGAATCATGCGGGCAATGTACCCCTTGCCGTGAGGGTACGGGTTGGATGTGGCGAGTTATGATGCGGCTAGTTAAAGGTAATGCCAAAAAATCCGAAATAGACGAACTCCTTAACGTTACGAAAGAAATAGAGGGGCATACTATTTGTGCTTTAGGTGATGCAGCAGCTTGGCCGATTCAAGGACTGATACGTCATTTTAGAAGCGAGATTGAGGAGAGGATAAAGAGTCATAGTGTGGCTTGACTCTCTAGGGTGAACGTTAAGTATGTCATTCCCGCGAAAGCGGGAATGACATCGAATGTCTTTATAATTATACTAATAATTTTAAAAAAATATTATGCAAACAGATAACACAAAATCAAATAATACTAAAACTGCAATGCAAGAGTGGGGTTCTTTTGCTTTTGTAATATGCGTCGCTTTACTTATTAGAATACTTGTTATGGAGCCGTTTACCGTTCCGACCGGTTCTATGAAAGCAACCATACTTGAGAATGATTATGTTTTTTCCACGAAATATAGTTATGGTTATAGTAATTATTCGTTGTCGTTCTTTGATTTCATTCCGCTTTTTAAAGGGCGGATATTTGCATGCGAACCTGAGCGTGGCGATATTGTAGTTTTTCGTCCTCCTAACGATATGAGTGTTAGATATATAAAGCGTTTGATAGGGCTGCCCGGAGATAAAATTCAATTGATTGATGACGTAATATATATTAACGATAAAAAAATAGAACGCACGGAAGTTGGAACTTATATAAGCGAAGAGGGAAGAAAATATTTGAAATTTAAAGAGACTTTGCCAAACAGCAGAACTTATTTTTCTTATAAGCTTGCTCCTGTTTTTGGCGTTATATCTGATGATAGGTACGGTAATACCGATGTTTTCTATGTACCTGAAGGAAAATATTTCTTTTTAGGAGATAATAGAGATCAATCAAATGATAGTAGAGTAAATCTTGGATTTGTACCATTTGAAAATTTTATTGCTAAAGCACAATTTATTTGGTTCTCAACAAAAATAACTTGGTGGGATAATGATATAGGAGTTATTAATCTAATATTAAAGTTAAAGCCATGGATTGAGTCTACTAGACTAAATAGAATTTTCAAAAATCTTTATAACACGGATTAGTATACTCGTTTAATTTGAAAAATTGGCATCGTTGTTTCATATTTTTTGATCCTCACGTACTAGTATGTACGCTGCGGTCAAAAAATATGAAACAACGATGCCAATTTTTCAAATTAAATCTCGTCTACATCGACGTCACATTTATCAGAGGTTTAATGGTAGCATTTAACGAATTAGAAAAATTACTCGGTTATAGTTTCAAGAATAAAGAGCTTTTAGTAGAGGCGTTAAGTCACCCGTCTTTAAGACAACATCATGAGTACAAGGATGATAAAGATTATGAGCGGTTAGAATTTTTAGGTGATGCAGTATTAAATTTAGTAATTACAGAAATTTTATTTAGTAGTTTTAAAGATTATAATGAAGGGAATTTAGCTAAAATTAGATCATATTTAGTTTGTAAAGAAACAATATGTATGGTTGGGGCTAAGCTTACTTTAAAAGATTATATAATTATGACTCATGGTGAAGAAGTAGCAGGAGGGCGTGATAATCCCAATAATATTGAAAATACTACGGAAGCTTTGATTGCTGCTATATATCTTGATAGCGATATTGAAACAACTCATAATATTATTCAGAAATTATGGGCAGAATTTATAAATGTTAAAGATTTGACGGATTATGACCCTAAAACTGCTTTACAAGAATGGGCTCAAGCTAGAGATCATCATCTACCCATCTATCAACTCATTAAAAGAGAGGGAGTATCTCATTCATCGATTTTTACGGTGCTTGTGAAAGTAAAAAATTATGAACAAACAGGCACGGGGCATTCTATAAAAGAAGCCGAAAAAAACGCAGCAAGGAAATTATTACATAAGCTCAAATAATTATAAAAATGTAATATTAATAAGAGAATAATATGAAACAATACTTTAAATTTTTATTTTTTGCTTTTTTGTCAATCATTACACCAATCAGTAAAGCTGAAACAAATAATAACACTGTTTCCTATACAGATTATGTTGATGAAGCCAACAAACTATATAAGTCTGGTCAGTATGATTTAGCTATTGAAGCTGTTAATAAAGCTATACACTTAGATTCCAATAATTCACTTTTATATAATATTAAAGGTATAATTTTATGTAGATCAGACCAAGCTAATTTAGGTCTTGAGGCTTTTAATAAAGCTATTGAATTAAATCCTAATGATTCAAGTTTTTATCATAATAAAAGTATGGTTTTAGCTCAGTTAGGCAAATACGACATAGCTATTGAGGCTATTAACAAATCTCTTGAATTAAATCCTAGAAATTCTGACGCTCAACGAGTTAAACAATTATTAATACAAAAATTAGAAAATTAAGAGCATAATTAATTATGTCAACTTTATGACAAAACAAGCTCAAAAAACTATATCTGTCTGTATTATCGGAAGACCTAATAGCGGGAAGTCGACTTTATTAAACAGAATAATCGGTGAGAAGCTTTCAATAGTTACCCCAAAAGTTCAAACGACTAGGTCAATTATTACCGGTATTATTACTTTAAAGGATACGCAAGTAATCCTGTATGATACGCCCGGTATATTTGAGCCGAAAGGTAGCTTAGAGAAAGCAATGGTAAGATGTGCGTGGTCTAGTTTGCATAGTGCCGATATCGTTATGTTAATTATCGATAGTTTAAAGCCGTTTGATGATATAACACATAATATTTTAGATAAGCTTCGCTCACTTAATATTATACCGATATTTTTATTGAACAAAATAGACATTGAATCAAAATATCTAAATGACATTAAAGCTTTTTTAACGGAAAATCATCCTGATAGCTTGTTTTTTCCTATATCCGCTTTATCAGGTAAAAATATTGATGGATTACTCGAATATATAACAAGTAAGGCAAAAATTTCTCCTTGGCTTTATGCGGAAGACGACATAACGGATTTGCCAATGCGTTTTATTGCAGCGGAAATTACAAGAGAGCAGCTATTTTTAAATTTGCAGCAAGAACTCCCATATAAATTAACCGTGCAAACCGAAAAATGGGAAGAGCTTAAAGACAAATCCGTAAAAATTAATCAGGTTATAGTAGTCTCGAGAGAAAGCTATAAAATTATAATACTCGGTAAAAATGGTTCTAAAATCAAAGAGATTGGAGCAAAATCCCGAATGCAAATGGAGAAGTTTTTTGGCTTTCCGGTGCATTTATTTTTATTTATTAAGGTGCGTGAATTATGGGAAAATAATCCCGATTTTTATCAGCATATGAAGATATAAAGCTGTCACCCCGTGGCTTGACACGGGGTCCAGTATTTTTTAAATTATTTTATGGACCCCGTGGTCAAGCCACGGGGTGACACGGTATATGTAATCATGATAGTACTTGGGATTGATCCGGCACTTGGGAGTCTTGGATGGGCAGTGGTTGCAAGGCAGTCGACAAAATTGAAATATTTAGCTAGCGGCACTATTAAAACCAGTAGCAAAGATGAAATACATCATAGGCTTGCGTTTATCAATAGTACGTTAGAAAAAGTAATATTAGAATATAAAGCTGATATGGCAGCGATTGAAGAAACATTTGTTAATACCAATAACGTAACTTCGTTAAAGCTTGGCTATGCTAGAGGGGCGATAATGTCGCTGATCGGTAGGTATAATTTGGACATGCGGGAGTTTAAACCTAATACGATAAAAAAAACCGTGACCGGTTACGGGCATGCAGAGAAAGATCAAATTTTGCATATGATTAAGCTTTTACTGCCGGGTACTTCCTTAATTACCAGTTCCGATGAAGCTGACGCCGTAGCAATCGCTTATACTTGTCATGTTATGAGGGTTTAAATGAAGCCGGTTATAATATTAGTTGCTCCGCAAATGGGTGAGAATATCGGTGCTACCGCAAGAGCAATGAAGAATTTTGGCTTAAATGAGCTTAGAATCATAGCTCCAAGAGATGGCTGGCCAAATGAGCAAGCACGTAGTAATGCAGTTGGAGCGGTTAATATTATAGATAATGCAAAAATTTATGAACGCCTCGAAGATAGCATTAAAGACCTCGAATATTTATATGCTACTACTTGCATTAAGAGGGCTATGAATAAAGATTATGTGTTTTCACAACATTTGCCCGTAGATTATCCAAATTCTGCAAAAGTCGGGATAATGTTTGGGCGGGAAAATAACGGGCTTAGTAATGAAGAAATCGCACTTGCTAATAAGATTATCACTATTAATACCACTGAGTTTAGCTCATTAAATATTGCTCAAGCGGTTATTACAATAGGCTATGAATTATTCCGTAATTCTACGCCTAGAGAGGATATATATAACATTCAAAAATTAGCTACTAAAGAAGAAATAGAACATTTCTTAACAAATTTATTCGGCAAACTCGATAACGTCGGATTCTTCAAAGCTCCTGACAAAAAGCCTGCTATGCAGCAAAATATCACTAACATATTTACACGTATAAACAACCTTTCGTCCCCTGAAGTTAAAACACTGCAAGGTATTATCAAATCTTTGTATACTCGATGAACTTCAAAAATTGGCTAACGTCGTTCTATAAGATCTGCGGTACTCACGTGGCTTCCGTTCCTCGTCTTATAAACCCCTGCTCTTTTTGAAGTTAATCTTCACAGAGCCTAGGAATATATCATTCTTGATGAGAGGCATTTATTTTATCAAAGGTCTAATAATTTCAGCTACTCTTTCTGCTTCATTTAAAGGTTTATAGTTATATTCCTCCAGCATCGTTACTGACTCATCAAAAATTCTTGCTATTTTCTGCTCTACTAATTGCTTTATAAAAATTTTATGTTTTGAGGAATTAAAGTTTTGTTGGCAGAATATATAAAGAGGTTTACCGCTTGAAGCTGCTTCACTACACATTGAGATTGAGTCGGCTGTAGAGATGATGTACTTCGCATTAGCAAGCATAGCGACATATGGATTATATCCTGTATCTTCAGTTGGATCGTAAATAATTGTAGAAGACGACATGTTATTTTTAATAATAGATTTTACCGTTATAGGCGTACGTCTGCTGAAAGTAATGAAAAACGGTATTTTTTGATTAGTATATATTTTATTTAGTAATGAAGAAAATAAAGTCGCTTCATCTTCGTTGAAATTAAATTTTTTATTATTTCCGCCAATTATCACTGCAATAAATTGTTTAAGATCAGGATAATGTTTTTGTAGTTCTAAGTTCGCCGCGGCGAACTTTTCGGTTACATTGTTGATAGCTCCATTGATGGGGAGGATTGTCATTTCGTGAGCTTGTAGCGGAATCCAGTCTTCTTTAATTTTTTTTTGGATCCCGTGGTCAAGCCACGGGATGACATTTTGGCTATTACTTAAATCATGATAAGGCAGAATAACGGCAGCAAATGCGTCATAAGGCAAAGAGGGCTGCATTATTTGTATTAGCTTGATATCCTTTTTGAGTTTCTTTTTTAAATAAAATGCTAAAACGGCCGTTCTTCTTCCGGCAGTTATTATTATATCAGGTAAAGGTTTTGCTATGATATCTTGTAATAACTCACTTTTTATATGAATAGGATAATATTTTAGTAAAAAATTCGGCAGCTTAGCTAAGCAATTATATTGCAGTTTAATTATCGTATATTCTTCCGTTAATTTTTCAGCAAGTGCAATAGCCTGATGTGTGTTGCCTGTTCTATCATCTGCCAATACGTGTATTTTCATCGTAAATACTTCTCTAAAGGTAATGTTAATAAGCTTGTTAGAGGTAATGATTTATCACAAGCATCGGCTATTTGCGGTATGATCGGAATTTGAGCAATTAAAGGTATATTATATTTTTGTGATAAACGACTACCGCTATTATTTTCAAGCCTATAACTCATATTCTCAATTATTCCAATTATCGGTAGTCCTAATTTTTGATATAAATCGATAGAGCGTACTACGTCTATTTCTGACATTTTTTGCGGTGTTGTTATAATTATTACGCCGTCTAAATGATAATTTTCCAGCATACTTAAATGGATATCACCGGTACCCGGGGGCATATCGATAATTAGATAATCTAGATTATCCCATTTTGTTACCGATAATAATTGATAGATAGTCTTACTAGCCATAGGACCACGCCAAATAATTGCCGAATAGTCTTTAACAAAAAAGCCTATAGACATAATTTGAATATTTCTAGTCGTTACCGGTATTATTCGTCCGTCTTTTGTTTGAGGTACTTCGTTAATGCCGAATATGTGAGGAATTGACGGACCGTAAATATCTGCATCTACTATCCCGATTCGGTGACCTTCAATATTTAACTGTTGGGCAATAAGAGCCGATATTGTAGATTTCCCGACTCCGCCTTTGCCTGATGCGACCAAAATGATCTTTTTAACATTCTCTACGAAAAGCTTTGGTTTTTGAGTTTTTTTCTCTGAGATTTTACTACTGGTAAAAATAATTGTTATTTTACCAATATTTGTAACTTCGTTAAGCTTATCAATTGCTTTAAGCTTAATTTCTTCGGCTTCTAATCTATCTTTACCTGATATATCTATGGAAAAACCAATATTGTTGCCCTTAATTACTATATCGGATATAACTTCATTTAAAAGTGTACCGTCTTTAAAGGTAATATGCTGAAGTTTATCGATGATTTGCTTTTGGTGTAAATCCGCCATAATTAATTTTCCTTTTTAAATCTATTAAAGCTCATACCTTGACGTTAAATACTATAGTATATATAATCATTTAATCTTTAAAATAATACAAAAAAGCAAATGCTTAATAAAAAATATAGCTCGATTTTAAAAAAATCCCCTTGGAAAGATTTTGATTCTAATAAAGATGATAACATATTTACAAGACCACGTAAAAATCAATTTAATTTTGATAAATTCCAGTTTCAGTTTAATTTTAATGCCAAAACAATAATTTTAGCTATTGTTGCGGTAATTGCTTTATGGCTTGCTTCTGGTATTTATGAAGTAAAAGAAGGTGAAGAAGCGGCGGTAATAAGATTTGGACGCTTTGTGCGTAAGGGCTACCCAGGACTTAATTATCATTTACCTGCCCCTTTTGAAAAGATAAGAGTTGAGAAAGTTAAACAATCACGCCGAATTGAGATTGGTTATCGTACAAATAGCTCGGTACGTAGCGGTGGCGATAATACTAAAAATATTGTCGGCGAAAGTATTATGTTAACCGGTGATGAAAATATCGTTGCTTTAAATTGTGACGTAATGTGGCATATTAATAATCTTGAAGATTTTATTTTTAACGTACAAAGACCTGAGGAAACAGTAAAAGCAACAGTAGAGAGTGCCGTTAGGGAAGTAATAGGCAATACTCCTATTTCTTGGGTATTATCTGATCAAAAGCAAGAAATTACTTATAAGATAGAAAAATTAGCTCAAAAAATACTAGATAGTTATAATGCCGGTGTAATGATTGAAAAGGTACAATTATTAAAAGCTGAGCCACCTGCTGAAGTAATAGACTCTTATAGAGATGTACAAACTTCAAAGGCTGATAAGGAAAAAGAAATAAATCAGGCTCAGGCCTATAATAATAAAATTTTGCCGGAAGCTAGAGGAGCAGCTGCAAAAATTATAGAGGAAGCGGAAGGATATAAGGAAGAAATTATATCAAAAGCAGAAGGTGATAGTCAAAGATTTAATGCTATTTATAAACAATATGCTATAGGTAAGCAAGTAACTAGAGATAGATTATATTTAGAGGTGGCTGAAGAGATATTAAGTGGTTCAAATAAAACGATTATTAATAATGCACTACTGCCGCACATGGCTATTAAGTAGGTATACTCGATGAACTTCAAAAATTGGCTATGTCGTTTTACAAGATCTGCGGTGCTCACGTATTAAGTATACGCTCCGCTCCTCGACTTGTGAACTCCTTGCTCTTTTTGAAGTTGATCTTCGTCTACCAAGAGTCCTACTCTTCATTTTACCGAACGATATTTAAACAACAAGGAATATTAAATGCAACAAAAGATTTATTATATAATTTTTACAATTGTTTTTGGGCTGATATTGATTTCTAGCTCCTTATTTTCACTTGATCAACGTGAATCTGCGGTGGTGTTTCAGTTTGGTGAAGCAGTTAGAACTATAGAAAAGCCGGGGTTGCATATTAAAATCCCGTTTATTCAAAATGTCGAATTTTTTGATAAGCGTCTTTTGGACGTTGAAGTTGAGGGAAAAGAACTAACTGCGGCTGACGGTAAACGCGTTATTGTTGATGCTTATGCTAAATTTCAAATTAATAATCCGGTAATGTTTTATAAAACGGTGCATGATTATCAAGGCGTGAAAATTAGGCTGACTCGAAATCTTGAATCGTCAATGCGTAAGGTAATAGGTAAAGTTTCTCTAAGTAGTCTTTTAACGCAGGAACGTAGTAACGTAATGCTAAATATATTAAATCAAGTAGATGGAGAAGCTAAAAGCTTTGGTATTGACGTGGTAGATGTTAGAATTTTAAGAGCAGATTTACCGAAAGAAAATAGTGCAGCTATTTATCGTCGCATGCAAACAGCTCGTGAAAAAGAAGCAACCCAAATTAGAGCTGAAGGACAGGAAGAAAGCGTGCGTATTCGTTCAAAAGCAGATAAAGAAAGTAAAATAATACTTGCTATAGCTTATAGAGATGCACAAATTATCAAAGGGGACGGTGATGAGAAAGCGGCAAAAATATATAATTCTGCTTATTCCGTCGATCCGGAATTTTACAAATTTTATAGATCACTTCTAGTATATAAAAATGCTTTAAAGAAAGAGGATACTAATTTTGTAATTTCACCGGATGCTGAAGTTTTAAAATACCTTAATTTAACTAAGTAGTATGATGAACCTGAAAATATTTCTTGTTGTAATAGTTTTAACATCAAGTAATGGTGTTCTAGCAAAAGAAAATAGTAAGTCTTTAAAAGCGGATCAAGAAGAAAATGAGTTTACGGCAATAAATTCTGCTCCTTTAAAAGTAAGTGAAGCTGCCCGTTATAGCTTTGCCGATATAGTTGAGCCGTTAATTCCGGCAGTCGTTAATATTTCAACAATAGAATATGTTAATAGTAAATCAGAAAATGCTGAAAAAGATCCTCTGCAAGAAAAAAAACCTTTAGACTTCATTAATGATTTTTTGGAGCGGCTTAATATACCGCTGAATTTGGAAGAGGTCGATCAAACTCCTAAAAGCGTTCCGCTTGGTTCAGGATTTATTATTGAGCCTAACGGCTTAATAGTAACAAACTATCATGTAATTGCAAATGTGGATAAAATTAATATAAAACTTGCAGATAATACTGAGTTACCGGCTAAATTAATAGGTAGTGATACTAAAACCGATTTAGCTCTCTTAAAAATAGATAGCGAGGAGCCGCTACCTTTTGTTGAGTTCGGAGATTCAAATGATGCAAGAGTAGGAGACTGGGTTATTGCAATCGGTAATCCGTTTGGTAATCTAGGCGGTACGGTGACAAGCGGTATTATCTCTTCTAAAGGTCGGGATATCGATATAGACACGGATAATATAGTCGATAATTTTATTCAAACGGATGCTGCAATTAATAACGGTAATTCCGGCGGTCCTATGTTTAATTTGGATCAGAAAGTAATCGGCGTAAATACGGCAATTTTCTCACCGCTCGGTACTAATATAGGTATCGGTTTTGCTATTCCCTCAAATACAGCACAGCCTATAATCGAACGCCTTAAGAAAGATGGAAAAGTAAGTAGAGGGCGTCTTGGGGTAACAATACAAGATTTAACCGAGGAAATTTCTGAAGGGTTGGGATTGCAAAGTACTAGTGGGGTGTTAGTAGCTAAAGTACAAGAAGACGGTCCAGGTGATAAAGCAGGGATTAAAACAGGTGATATAATAATAGAGTTTGCAGATATACCGGTTAAAAATACTAAAAAATTACGTGTAATTATTGCAGATGCTCCTATTGATCAGGAAGTAAAAGTAAAAATACTTCGTGACAAAAAAGAGCTCGAATTACCTATTAAAATTACTACAGATAATGAAGAAGTTACCAAAAATTCTACAGAACAAGTCAATAAAGAAGAAGTAATAAACAAAGAAGAAAATAACTTATCTTTTACTAAAAGTAATATTACTTTTAGTAATTTGACCGAAGAATTAAGGCAACAATATAATATTCCTAACGATAAAACGGGAGTAGTTATAACTAATATTGATGAAGAGGAAACTAGCTTCAAACTTGGCGATTTAATAACCAATGTTAATCAGGAAAGTTTAGACGATATAAGTAAGCTAAAAGAATTATATGAAAATGCTAAAAAATCTAATAAGCAAAATATTTTGCTTTTGATTGAAAGGGGCGATACAAGTGTGTTCGTGCCATTATTGGTGATGTGATTAAATGTCATCCTAGGCTAACTTGATCGCGGGATCTTGTGTCACAGACTGTGTCCTAAGACCCCGTGGTCAAGCCACGGGGTGACAATTTTAAATTAAATTTAAGTTATGAGTGAAAAAATAGCAATTTTAAGTGCATATAGTTTTGTTAATATAGAAGAGCCGGCGAATTTGATACCGAAGCTTTTACTTATCGGTAAAAAAAAATATGTTAGAGGTACTATTTTACTATCGAAGGAAGGTTTTAACGGCTCTTTTTCAGGTTCGTATGAAAATGTAAATCTTGTACTTGAAGAATTGATAAAGCTAACCGGTCCCAAAGATGTTAATGTTAAAATAAATTACAGTGATGTTCATCCTTTTCAAAAGCTGAAAGTTAGACTTAAGAAAGAAATTGTAGCGATGAATGTTGATGATTTGAATGTTGATTTGTTTAAAGGCGAATATATAGAGCCGAAAGATTGGGACGAATTTATCACCAAACAAAATGTTATAGTAATAGATACTCGTAATGATTATGAAGTAGAGCTCGGTACATTTAAATCGGCAATTAATCCTAATACTAAAACATTTAAACAGTTTCCGGCTTGGGTTCAGCAGAATCAAGAATTGCTCAAAGGTAAGAAAATTGCTATGGTTTGTACAGGTGGTATTAGGTGTGAAAAATCTACTAGTTTACTTAAAAGTATAGGATATAAAGACGTATATCATTTAAAGGGTGGTATATTGCAATATTTAGAAGATACACAAAACAAGAACAATTTATGGCAAGGCGAGTGTTTTGTCTTTGACGATAGAAGAGCAGTGGCAGATGATTTAACTCCCGCTGAAGGACGGTGGTTAGAAAGATAGATGTCGTTGACCTAGTGGTGCAGCATGTCATTCCCGGAGAGATACTAAACCGTCATTGCGAGCAAGCCGTAGGCTGCGTGGCAATCTCATGAAATAATACTCCTGAGATTGCTTCGTCAAAATTTTCAATTTTTCCTCGCAATGACGTTATACAAGTTTTTTATTATTAATATTATGACTAAAACCAAACAAGAAATTTATAATAAGCGTCCGACTTCGCCGCACTTAAGCATATACAAACCGCAGATAAGTTCTACTTTGTCGATTTTGCATCGTATGACCGGCGTAGCTCTATTTTTTGCGGCATCGATTTTGGTATGGTGGTTGATTCTTAGTAAATATGACAATAATTATTTACAACTTGCTAATTGCTGCATTATAAAAATATGCTTAGTAGCAGTGAGCTACGCTTGGTTTTATCATTTATGTAACGGTATCCGTCATTTATTTTGGGATATCGGTTATGGCTTTTCTATAAAAGTCGTTAATATCACCGGTTGGTGTGTGGTTATATGTTCTATATTATTCACTGTGTTGTTATGGGTATGAAAATATAAATAAGAATAATGAAAACTATTTTACCCGATCGCTCCCTGCATATCCAAGCTAGGCTTAATTTTATAGTAAGCCAAATTTTAGATATTGCACAAGATAAAATTGCTATGATTATTTTGTATGGTTCTTTTGCAAGAGGTGATTGGGTCCGTGACCTACGTAACGGCTATCATAGCGATACTGATATTTTGATAATTTTAAAAAAAGCTAAATATAAAGGACATGCCGCTTTAAGGTTAGAAGATAACATATATAAAAGATTAGAAAAGACGGGAGTAATAAAAGATCAGATTATCCCATATGATTCGCTAATATCGATAATTCTAGAGTCAATAGATGAAGTAAATACTCAGCTTGAGAAAGGACGTTATTTCTATACGGATATCAAAAAAGAAGGAGTACTTTTATATGCTAGCGGAGAGTTTGCCTTAAGCGAAGCTAAAGATTTACCTTGGAATGAGATGAAAGAAATTGCTAAAGATTACTATGAAGAGTGGTTTAGAAGTGGATGCGGGTTTTTGATTGATTGTAAATATCCATTTGAAAGAGGCGAATTAAACAAAAGTGCTTTTTATCTTCATCAAGCTACGGAAAGTTTTTACAGTAGCATTTTATTAGTTTTTTCTAATTACAAACCTAAATTGCATGATATAGAAAAATTAGGTAGTATGGCAGAAAATTATAATAGTGAGTTATTGCAAGTTTTTCCTATAGCAACTCCTGAGCAAAAAGAATGTTTTAAGTTACTAAAAGAAGCATATGTTAAAGCAAGATATGATAAAAACTATAAAATTACCGAAGAACAGCTTTTATATTTGGTTGATAGAGTTGAAAAACTAAAGCAGATAACAGAAAAAATATGTTTAGAGAAAATTAATGGTATATGATTTTAAAGCAGAAATCGTAAAAGCAAAGGGGCAAGGAATCGCTAAAAGCGGTTCTCATCACTGGCTATTACAAAGAGTAACGGGCATTATATTAGCTTTATGTTCTGTGTGGTTAATATATTTTACGTTAACCAACAAAAACAATGATATAAATATTATTATGTGGGAGCTTAAAAAACCTTTTAATATAGTAGCATTTTTAATTACGGTGGCTACTTCATTGTATCATGCGATGCTTGGTATGCGTGTAGTAATTGAAGATTATATAAGTTGTTACAAATTACGTAATACATTGATTATAATAGTGCAATTATTTTGCATTGTGACTATTGTAGCTTTTGTAGTAGCGATGTTTTATAGGGGATAAAAAATTGTCATACCGCGGCTTGACCGCGGTATCTAGAAAATAATTTATAGCATTATTGTGTATTGAATTATTAGACTCCGTGGTCACGCCACGGAGTGACAGGGGCAGACAATTCACGTATCAAAATAGTAAAAAATTAACTTAATGACCAAAGCATATAATATCATTCATCATAAATTTGACGTTGTTGTCGTAGGTGCCGGCGGAGCGGGTCTTCGTTCTGCATTCGGTATGGCCAAAGAAGGGCTAAATACCGCTTGTATAACTAAGTTGTTCCCGACTCGTAGTCATACTGTGGCTGCTCAGGGCGGAATCAGTGCAGCCCTTGGAAATATGGGAGAAGATGATTGGCGTTGGCATATGTATGATACGGTGAAAGGATCGGATTGGTTAGGTGATCAGGATGCCATCGAGTATATGTGCAAGAACGCTTCCGATGCGATTTTAGAGCTAGAGCATTACGGAGTACCTTTCTCAAGAACCGAAGAAGGAAAAATTTATCAACGCCCTTTCGGCGGTATGACTACGGAGTACGGCAAAGGAAAAGCAGCCCAGCGTACATGTGCTGCAGCTGATCGTACGGGGCATGCTATACTTCATACTTTATATCAGCAATCATTGAAGCATAAAGTACAGTTTTTTGTTGAATATTTTGCTATTGATTTATTGATGGAAGATGGTGAATGTAGAGGTGTAGTTGCATGGAATTTAGATGATGGTAGTTTGCATTGTTTTAGGGCTCATAATGTAGTGCTTGCAACTGGCGGATATGGGCGTGCTTATTTTTCTGCAACTTCTGCACATACTTGTACAGGTGATGGGGGCGGCATGGCAATTAGAGCTGGTTTGCCGCTGCAAGATATGGAGTTTGTACAGTTTCATCCGACCGGTATATATTCGGCGGGTTGTCTTATAACGGAGGGTGCAAGAGGCGAAGGGGGATATCTCGTTAATGCAAACGGAGAGCGTTTTATGGAGCGTTATGCTCCTGCTGCAAAGGATTTAGCTTCAAGAGACGTAGTTTCAAGAGCAATGACTATTGAGATTCGTGAAGGGCGAGGAGTCGGCGAGCATAAAGATCATGTGTTCTTGCATTTAAATCATTTATCACCTGAAATTTTACATAGTCGTTTGCCTGGTATTTCTGAGACGGCTAAAATTTTTGCAGGTGTGGATGTCACTAAAGAGCCGATACCGGTACTTCCTACGGTACATTATAATATGGGCGGGATACCGACTAATTACCACGGTCAAGTCATAATTAAAGACGGTACGAATCATAATAGCGTAGTAAAGGGACTTATGGCAATCGGTGAAGCGGCATGCGTATCGGTACATGGTGCTAATAGGTTGGGGTCAAATTCTTTGCTTGATTTAGTTGTATTTGGTAGAAGTTCTGCATTAAAAGCAGCCGAGCTTATTAGCCCAGCGAGTCCACATAAGCTGTTAAAAGAGGAAAGTCTTGAAAAAATTATAAATAGATTTGATAAAATTCGTTATAATAACGGCAATATTTTAGCTGCAGATTTAAGGCTTAAAATGCAAAGAACTATGCAAAGCCACGCTTCGGTATTTAGAACTCAAGAAGTATTAGATGAAGGGGCAGAAATGATTAGCGAGATAAGAAGCGGTTATAAAGATATAAAAATTAACGATAAATCTTTAATTTGGAATAGTGATTTAGTCGAAGCCTTAGAACTAGATAATCTTCTTGACCAGGCTTTAGTAACGGTATATTCGGCAGCTGCAAGAAAGGAAAGTAGAGGAGCTCATGCTAGGGAAGATTACCCTGATCGTAATGATGGGGATTGGATGAAACATACTCTTAGCTCTATCGATGAAACTGATAAGGTTGTACTTGATTATAAACCTGTTACTTTAACCACTTTAACTGATGAAGTGAAAGCAGTTCCGCCGGCTAAGAGAGTATATTAATGTATACTCGTTTAATTTGAAAAATTGGGTACGTTGTCTCTTGCTGATAATCCTCACGTACTAATTGTACGCTGCGGTTATCATCTACAAGACGCCTTGCTCTTTTCCAAATTAAACTTCGTCTACCGACGCTTAAGTTATCATTTGTGTATCAAAATATGTTTGAGTATTTAATAAAATTCTATCCAAAAATCCTTTTCATTGTAGAGGGGACTTTAGTTACTTTAAAATATAGCGTTATTGCCGTTATATTTGGTTTAGTGATAGGAATGTTACTGGCAATTTGTAAGGTAAGTAAGAATCGTGCTTTAAGGCTTTTTGCAAATTTCTATACTTCTATTTTTAGAGGAACGCCTTTATTAATCCAGTTAAGTATTATTTATTTTGCCGCACCTTATATAATAGGCATTAAATTTAGCGTGTTTATGGCTGGAGCTATTTCTTTTTCGCTTAATTCGGGAGCGTATGTTTCGGAAGTAATTAGGGCGGGGATTAATGCGGTTGATAAGGGTCAATTTGAAGCAGCTGAAGCTCTGGCTATTCCAAGGTTTTTAATAATGAAAGATATAATTTTACCGCAAGCAGTTAAAAATATTTTTCCATCATTAGTAAATGAGCTTGTAAATTTAATTAAAGAATCAGCTATTATTTCTATGCTTGGTGAAATGGATTTAATGCGTAGAGCACAAGTTGTATCAATTGAAACATATAATTACTTTTTCCCAATGTTTATTGCTGCGTGCTGTTATTATATTTTAGTGATGTTAATCAGCTTTATAGCAAAAATAATTGAGAAAAAAATGATTGTTAATTAAAACATACTTGCTTTTATGGAAAAAGTAATTATAATTTAAATTTAGTGTAATTTACAAATGATTTAAAATTAAAGGGTAGAAACATTTTCTACCCTTTAATTATCGTATATATAAGTTTTTTTTGGAGTGTTCATTTTAATGCCGACATATAATCAATTAGTACGTTTTGGAAGAAAGTCAAAAACTCGTAAGACCAAATCTCCTGCCCTAGAGGCTAATCCTTTTAAAAGTGGTGTTTGCTTAGTTGTAAAAACCGTTACCCCTAAGAAGCCTAACTCTGCACTTCGTAAGATTGCAACGGTGCGTTTAAGTAATAAAAGAACAGTAAATGCATATATTCCTGGTGAAAAGCATAGTGTAAAGGAGCATGATAGGGTGTTAGTAAGAGGCGGCCAGGTTCCTGATCTTCCAGGGGTGAAATATCATATCGTACTCGGTGCTTATGATATTGCCGGAGTTAAAGGACGTAAGCAAGGTCGTTCACGTTACGGTGCTCCTCGTAAACAAGTTGCAGTTACAAAAAAATAAATTATTAGTTAGAGAGAAAAAATAAAATGTCACGTCGTCATGCCGCGGAAAAGCGAGTAATTTTACCTGATATGAAATATAACAGTACTTTGCTGTCAAGATTTATCAATAATATTATGAAAGAAGGGAAGAAAGCTCTTGCAGAGAAAATTGTTTATTCAGCTTTTAATAAAATTGAAAAGAAGCATAGAGTTGATCCGTATCAAACCTTTAATAATGCTATGCATAACGTAAAGCCGCATTTAGAAGTAACTTCGGTTAGGGTTGGAGGAGCTAATTATCAAGTTCCGACACATGTTGATGAAAGAAGAGGGTATGCTCTTGCTAGCCGTTGGATTATTAATGCTGCATCAAAACGTTCTGAAAAAATGATGATTGATAAACTTGCCGAAGAGTTATTTGAAGCTTCTAATAACAGAGGCGTCGCCATTAAGAAGAAAGAAGATACTCATAAAATGGCTGAAGCTAACAAAGCTTTCTCTCATTTTAGCCCTAAAAAAATGAAATAAGGTAGGGTAATATGAGTAAAATAAACAAACTTGAGCATATTCGTAATATAGGTATATGTGCTCACATCGATGCCGGTAAGACGACAACTACCGAACGTATTTTATATTATACCGGTAAATCACATAAAATAGGTGAAGTTCATGAGGGCGGTGCTACCATGGACTGGATGGAACAGGAACAGGAGCGTGGTATAACCATTACTTCGGCTGCTACTACCTGTAGATGGAAAGATAAGATAATCAATATTATCGATACTCCTGGACACGTTGACTTTACTATCGAAGTAGAGCGTTCGCTTCGTGTTCTTGACGGTGCAGTTGCAGTATTTGACGGTGTGGCAGGTGTTGAACCGCAGTCAGAAACGGTTTGGAGGCAAGCAGATAAATATAACGTTCCTAGAATGTGTTTTGTTAATAAAATGGACAGAATGGGAGCGGATTTTTATAGATGCGTTGAAATGATCAAAGATCGTTTAGGAGCAAAACCGGTTGTTATTCAGTTACCTGTAGGGATTGAAGAGAATTTTAAAGGTATAATTGATCTTGTTAAAATGAAAGCAGTGATTTGGAAAGATGAATCACTTGGAGCTGAGTATTTTGAAGAAGATATACCTGCCGATATGAAAGATAAAGCTGAAGAATATCGTGCTAAATTACTTGATATGGTTGTTGAGTTAGATGACACGATCATGGAAAAATATTTATCCGGTGAAGAAGTAACAGAAGAAGAGATTAAAAGATTAATCAGAAAAGGTACTATTTCAGCAGCTTTTTATCCGGTTTTATGCGGTAGTGCTTTTAAAAATAAAGGAGTACAGCCTTTACTTGATGCTGTAGTAGATTTCCTGCCTTCGCCTATTGATATAGGTATAGTAAAAGGTATGGAAGTAAATACCGGTGAAGAAAAAGATTTTCCTATTTCAGTAACTGAGCCTTTCTCAGCTTTAGCATTTAAAATTATGAATGACCCGTTTGTCGGTTCATTAACGTTTATTAGAATATATTCAGGTAAAATTACTTCAGGAACAACTGTTATTAATACCGTAAAGAATAAAAGAGAAAAAATCGGCAGAATGCTATTAATGCATGCTAATAATCGTGAAGACGTAAAAGAAGCATCGGCAGGTGATATAGTAGCGTTAGCAGGTCTTAAAGATACTACCACCGGTGATACGTTATCTGATGCTGACAAGCAAGTAATCTTGGAAAGAATGGAATTTCCGGAGCCGGTTATTGAGCTTGCGGTAGAGCCTAAATCAACAGCCGATCAAGAAAAAATGGGCTTAGCACTTTCTCGTTTAGCAGCAGAAGATCCGTCATTTAGAGTTTCAACAGATCATGAAACGGGACAAACGGTAATAAAAGGAATGGGGGAACTCCATTTAGAAATTATTATTGATCGTATGAGAAGAGAGTTTAAGGTTGAAGCAAATATCGGAGCTCCTCAAGTAGCATATCGTGAAACTATAACTAAGTCTTGTGAAATCGATTATACCCATAAGAAACAATCCGGTGGTGCGGGGCAATTTGCACGTGTAAAAATTATTTTTGAACCTCTAAAAGATGTAAAAGATCTAAAGGATGAAGATAAAAATAAAACTTTTGTTTTTGAAAGTAAAATTGTTGGTGGATCAGTACCTAAAGAATATATTCCGGGTGTTGAAAAAGGATTGAATAATATTAGAGAAACCGGTGTTATTGCTGGATATCCTATGATTGACTTTAAAGCTACTTTGATTGACGGAGCTTTCCATGATGTGGATTCTAGTGTACTTGCGTTTGAAATTGCTGCAAAGGCAGCATTTAGAGAAGGGATGCCGAAAGGTAATCCTAAATTACTTGAACCGATTATGAAAGTTGAAGTTATCACTCCTGATGAATATATGGGTGATATTATAGGCGATTTAAATAGTCGTAGAGGGCAAATCCAAAGCATGGATCCAAGAGGAAATGCTCAAGTAGTTACTGCGAATGTTCCTTTAGCGGAAATGTTTGGTTATGTTAATACGCTTAGGTCTTTATCTCAAGGTAGATCTCAGTTTAGTATGACATTTTCTCATTATGATCAAGTGCCGAGTCAGGTAGCTGATGTTATTAAAGCTAAAAAATAATTTAGGGGTCTAATTAGATATAATTAATGTCGCGTCTTGCAAAGATAAATGTTGTTTTACCGTGACAGCTTATAAATTAGAAGTACCGGTTATTATAGTGATTTTTTAATAATAACAAATATTTTTAATAAATTTATTGATTTTTTATTAAAAATATGATAGGAGTGTAGCTCAATTGGTAGAGCGCCGGTCTCCAAAACCGGAGGTTGCGGGTTCGATGCCTGTCGCTCCTGCCATTATAGGTTTAGAGCTTTTTTGCTATAAAATATAGACTTCTTGCAAAATTCGCTTATAGAGAGGAATTTGAAAGAGATGCTTCACCTTGAATCGCAGCGTACATACTAGTACGTGAGGACGCGAGTACTGGATCATTGTCCCAGTTACCTCTCCTCTGGAAGTAGAATTTTGTAAGAAGTTTAATAAATTACCTAACAAAAGTATGTTTAAAGAATATAAAATTTATAAGTTTTTTGAACAAGTTAAACAAGAAACTTATAAGGTAGTTTGGCCAACTAGAAAAGAGCTTGTTGCTTCAACATTAGTAGTGGTAGTAGCAGTTTTTATTTTTAGCTTAATTTGTTTGGTGCTTGATTATAGCATACATAATATAATGCAGCTTTTGCTTAATATTGGCAAGTAGTATAAGGAATAAATTGTGACAGAACAGAGTATAGATAATATATTGCCTTCTTCTGAAAAAAACGTAAAGCAGTGGTATGTAGTACATACGGCATCAGGAGCAGAGAAACGCATAAAAGAAGATATGCTTAGAAAAATCGCTAAGCAGAAGATGACGGACTTTTTTGAAGATATATTAATACCTGTTTTTGGAGTTTCTGAAGTTAAACGCGGTAAAAATGTCAAGGTAGAAAAAAAACTAATGCCGAGTTATGTCTTGATAAAGATGAATATGACTGATAAATCTTGGCATTTGGTAAAAAATATATCTGGAGTAACCGGCTTTTTAGGAAGCAAAACCACACCAAAAGCTCTTACAGAAAGTGAAATACAAAATATTTTTAATAATTTGGAAGCAGAAGCTAAAGAAGCAAAAAATTCTAAATTGTATGAAGTTGGTGAAATAGTGACTGTTACAGATGGTCCTTTTGAAACTTTTATGGGTACGGTAGAAGAAATAGACCAAGAAAAAAATAGGTTAAAAGTTTCAGTTTCAATATTTGGTAAAGCAACTCCAATAGAACTAAATTTTAATCAAGTAAAGAAAAATGATTAAAACTTAAAATTTCTTTAAGTAGAATAATAATTTAAAATGATAGTCTAAAGCAGTCGCCCAAGCTATCATTTTTACGTAATTATTTTTATTTTAAGCTAATGTTAGCAAAGTACGGTGTATAAATTACCTCTACGTAAGAGTGTTATAAAGTAATATTAATTCTAAGAGAAATAAGGATATTTATAGATGTCGCAGAAAGCAATAAAAGGTTATATTAATTTAATCATTCCGGCTGGCGGAGCTACTCCCGCTCCTCCTATAGGACCGGCACTTGGGCAAAGAAAAGTTAATATTAAAACATTTTGTGATGAGTTTAATAATAGTACGAATAGTATGGAAAAAGGAGTGCCTTTGCCTACTGTAATTACTGTTTATGAAGATAGTAGTTTTTCTTTTAAAATAAAAACCCCACCGGCATCTTACTTTTTAAAGAAGTATGCTAAAATTACTAAAGGTTCTAGTGCTACTAAAAAGGAAGCCGTAGTAGGTAAAGTTACTATGGATGATTGCCGTGAAATTGCAAAGTTAAAAATGCCTGATTTAAATACAAAAAATATTGAAGCAGCAACAAAAATTATTTGTGGTAGTGCTGCATCTATGGGACTTGAAGTGGTAGGAAATTAATTATTATGTCAAATAAGAAAGATGTTGCCGTAAAAATTAGCGGCGGTAAAAAAATAAGAGAAGCTAGAGAAAAAGTAAAATCAGATGCTTTATATAATTTAACAAATGCAGTTGAGCGATTAAAATCAGCAACATATGTTAAGTTTGATCCAACCTTAGAAATAGTTATGAAGCTTGGAATTGATCCTAGGCATTCCGATCAAATGGTACGCGGTGTAGTTAATTTACCTGCCGGTACAGGCAAAACTGTAAGAGTTGCCGTTATTTGTAAAGAAGAAAGAGAAGAAGAAGCTAAAAGTACCGGAGCAGATTTAGTAGGTTCGACAAATATCATTGATGAAATTAAAGCAGGAAAAATTAATTTTGATGTATGTATAGCTACTCCTGATATGATGGCAGTTATAGGTTCAGTTGCAAGAATTTTAGGACCAAAAGGTTTAATGCCTAACCCTAAACTCGGTACCGTAACTTTAGATATTAAAAATGCTATTAAAAATGCTAAAAGTGGTCAGGTAGAATATAGAGCAGAGAAAGCAGGTATAATTCATGCAGGGCTTGGAAAATTATCTTTCTCAGACCAAGACTTATTAAAAAATTTAAATGCGTTTATTGAGGCAGTAATTAAAGCAAAACCTGCCGGATTAAAAGGAAATTATTTAAAAGCAATGTATTTATCTTCTACTATGGGAGCATCGGTACAAATAGATTTAACTAGTATAGCATAATTTTTATAGTCGTTTAACGGTAAGTAATAATAAAAAAGTTTTGTTATTTTAAGCATTTGTATCAGTTTAAATATATTAAACTGTGTTATAAAAGGAGAATTAAAAGGTGTTAAGATCAGAAAAACCAGTAGCAGTAGAGGATATTGTAAATATTTATAAAGAATCGCCATCTGTAATTATTACTCATTATCACGGGTTAACCGTTAGTCAAGTGAGTTCGCTTAGAGAATTACTTAAATCTAAAGAAGCAGGTTTTAAAGTAGTTAAAAATACTTTAGCAAAAATAGCTGCAAATCAAACAGGGCTTGATAATATTGCTAATTTATTTGCGGGTCCTACTGCTATTGCTTATTCTAAAGAACCGGTTGTGATGGCAAAATTAGTAGTTAATTTTGCTAAGGCTAATGATAATCTTAAGATTATTGGTGGAATAGTCGATAATCACGTGTTAGATGAGCATTCAATAAAAGAACTTTCTAAGCTACCTTCACTTAATGAGCTTAGAGGTAAAATTGTTGGGTTATTACAAGCACCGGCTACTAAGGTTGTAGGTGTTTTACAAGCCCCGTCTTCGAGTATGGCGAGAGTAATACAAGCACATGCTAGTAAAAATTAACTTAATATAAAAAAGTAAAAAGGAAAAAATTATGGCAGATTTAGCTAAAATTGAAGAACAATTATCATCATTAACATTAATGCAAGCAGCTGAGCTTGTGAAAATGCTAGAAGAAAAATGGGGTGTATCTGCAGCAGCACCTGTAGCAGTAGCAGCGGCTCATGCAGCTCCTGCGGCTGAAGCAGCTGCTGAAAAAACTGAGTTTGAAATAGTTTTAGCAGCTGTAGGTGACAAGAAAGTTGAAGTAATTAAAGTTGTAAAAGATATCACGGGTCTTGGTTTAATTGAAGCTAAGAAATTAGTTGACGAAGCTCCAAAGCCGATTAAAAGCAATGTGAAAAAAGCAGAAGCAGAAGAAATCAAAGGTAAGTTAGAAGCTGCCGGAGCAAAAGTTGAATTAAAATAATTATTTCTGCACTAGGTTCTGTAAAGAAAAGTTAAATTATTCGTATTTTTAAGTAAAAATTAATAAGATTATTGCCGGAATAGTTATTTCTATTCCAAAAAAAACTTATAATTTGCAATTAAAAAGAATTAAATATAGATTAATTTCCCTTTACAGAACCTAATGTTTTTTGCATCACAGATAAAATATTTTATAGCTTTAAACTAACTTCTTAAAATCTAAAAAGCCTTATTTTAGCGATTAAATTTGAATAAGGCTTTTTTGTTTAAAAATTATTTTAAAGCTAATTTAAGTTATTTTTTTGAAATAGGATAAAGCTATTACATTAAAAGTCTTATTAATTAAAATAATTTTGTTAACGTACCATACGTCTAGAAATTTAAATTATTGAAATTTCCTAGGTTCTGTGAACATTTCTAATTGATTTGTTATTATTAGATATTTTAAGTAAAAATTAATAAGATTTTTAAAGGAATAGCTATCTATTTTTCTTATAATTTTTTGTAGCAAAAAATAGCCAAAATTAAATCTTTTAGAAATGTTTACAGAGCCTACACAAGATCTAAATAAGAAGCTTACTAGGTTTCTTTAATTTAGGTTCTATGTAAAAAAATTTAAAACAGTATGTTTTAGTTTTTTACTGCAAATTATAAGCATTTTATTGAAATAGGTATCTATTCCAATAAAAACTTTATTGCTTAAAATATAAATAATTTAAATTTTATATATAGACCTAGTCACTTCAAATACGGGCAGTAATTTTATCAGTCAGGAGATTATATGGTTTCATTAAGGGATAATATAGAAGCACAACCCTTGTCACATAATAAAAGAATAAGAAAAAATTTCGGTCACATAAATTTAGTAGCAGATATACCGAATTTGATTGAAATTCAAAAAAATTCATATGAAAAAAACTTTCTACAGTTAAGTATTAAAGATTCTGAAAGAAAAAACAAAGGTTTACAATCTATATTAAACTCAATTTTTCCTATTTCAGATTCCTCCAATATTGCTAATTTAGAATTTGTAAAATATGAATTCGATACTCCAAAATATGATGTAGAAGAGTGTAGTCAAAGAAGTTTAAGTTATGCTGCTCCTCTTAAAGTTACTTTAAGATTAAGTATTTGGGATATGGATGAGGATACCGGTACTAGAGAAATTAAAGGGATTAAAGAGCAAGAAGTATATATGGGTGATATCCCATTAATGACTAAAAACGGTACTTTTATTATCAACGGTACGGAAAGAGTAGTTGTATCACAAATGCATCGCTCACCAGGTGTATTCTTTTATCATGATGAAGGAAAAGTCCACTCTTCTGGCAAACTTTTATATTCTGCTCGCGTTATTCCATATAGAGGGTCTTGGCTTGATTTAGAGTTTGACGCTAAGGATGTTATTTATTTCAGGATTGATAGAAAAAGAAAGCTTTATGCTACTACTTTGCTTAGAGCTATAGGTATGAGTACTGAGGAAATTATAAAATTTTACTATAATTCAGTAACTTATAAGTTTGTTAAAAATAAAGGTTGGGCGGTTAAATTTATACCTCAGCATATTACTGCTCATCGTTTAACAAGTGATTTAGTAGATGCAGATACCGGAAATATTTTACTGAAATCAGGGCAAAAAATTACCCCGCGTCTGGCTAAAAAATATTTTGGAGAAGGGCTTAATAATATTTTAGTAGCTCATGAAACTTTAATCGGCAAATATCTATCCGAAGATTTAAGAGATCCTGCAAGTGATGAAGTATTAGCAAAAATCGGCGAAATGATTACTGCTGATATGCTAAATGTTATTAATGATCTTAAAATTAAAAATGTTGACGTATTAGTGATCAATCCTCAATCTGGTCCATATATAAGAAATACCTTATTTGCCGATAAAAATCAGGATCGTGAGGCAGCATTATGTGACATTTTCAGAGTTCTAAGACCAGGCGAACCTGCTAATATTGAAGCAGCTGAAAGCCTGTTTTATAATTTATTTTTTGATGCTGAAAGATATGATCTTTCAGAAGTCGGGCGAATAAAAATGAATTCTAGGTTAGAGTTGAATATCTCTGAAGAAGTTACGGTTTTAACAATTGATGATATTAAAAATATCGTAAGAGTTTTAGTAGAGCTTAAAGACGGTAAAGGTATCATAGATGATATTGATCATTTAGGTAATAGAAGGGTTAGATCGGTAGGTGAATTGATAGAAAATCAATTTAGAATAGGTTTAGTCCGAATGGAAAAATCCGTAATTGAAAGGATGTCGGCAGGTGATGTTGATACCGTAATGCCTCACGATTTAGTAAATTCTAAAATTTTAGTTTCGGTAGTAAAAGAATTTTTTAGTACTTCGCAATTATCACAATTTATGGATCAAACAAATCCATTATCGGAAATAACTCATAAAAGGAGGTTATCGGCCCTCGGTCCGGGAGGTCTTAGTCGAGATCGAGCAGGTTTTGAGGTGCGTGACGTACATCCGACTCATTATGGTCGTATTTGTCCTATTGAAACACCTGAAGGTCAAAATATCGGGTTAATTAACTCTATGGCTACTTATGCTAGGATAAATAAACACGGCTTTATAGAGAGTCCATATAGAAAAGTTAAGGATGGGCGTGTAACCGATGAAGTGGTATATCTTTCTGCTATTGAAGAAGGTAGATACAAAATCGGACAAGCAAATTCTAAAGTTGATAAAGATGGAGTATTACAAGGAGAGTTTATTAATTGCCGAGTTGAAGGCGGTAATTTTGTAATGGCAGAACCGCATGAAGTGGATTTTATTGATGTAACTCCTATGCAGGTAGTATCGGTTGCGGCTTCTCTGATACCTTTCTTAGAAAATGATGATGCTAACCGTGCTTTAATGGGTTCAAACATGCAAAGACAAGCTGTTCCTTTAATTAAAACGGATGCACCTTTTGTAGGTACCGGAGTTGAAGGGGTAGTAGCTAAAGATTCCGGAGCATCGGTACTTGCATTACATGACGGTATTGTTGAGCAGGTAGATTCAAATAGAATCGTGATTAGAACTCTAGAACAAAAAGTTGACGGTTCTCCTTCGGTTGATATTTATAATTTATTAAAATTCCAAAAATCCAATCATAATACTTGTATAAATCAAAAGCCTTTAGTTAAGGTCGGTCATTACGTTAAGAAAAACGATATTATAGCTGACGGTCCTAGTACAGACAACGGTGAAATTGCTTTAGGTAGAAACGTGCTTGTGGCTTTCTTACCTTGGAATGGTTATAATTTTGAAGATTCAATTTTAATATCCGAACGTATAGTAAAAGAGGATGTATTTACATCTATTCATATTGAAGAGTTTGAAGTAATAGCTAGAGATACACGTCTTGGTCCTGAAGAAATTACCCGCGATATACCGAATGTAAGTGAAGAAGCGTTGCGTCATCTTGATGAGGTCGGAATAATTTATGTAGGTGCTGAAGTAAAAGCCGGTGATATTTTAGTCGGAAAAGTAACGCCGAAAAGCGAGTCACCTATTACTCCGGAAGAAAAATTATTGCGTGCTATTTTTGGTGAAAAAGCTTTTGACGTGAAAGATTCATCGCTGCATGTACCTTCCGGAGTTAGTGGAACTGTAGTAGAAGTAAGGGTATTTTCTCGTAGAGGTGTAGAAAAAGACCAGCGAGCTATTGCTATTGAAAAACAACAAATTGAAAAATTGGCAAAAGACAGAGACGACGAATTAGAAATTATTGAACATTTTGTGTTTAGTTGGCTTGAAAAACTTTTAGTAGGGCAGGTAATTATTAACGGTCCTAAGCAAGTAAAAGCCGGACAAACAATTACTAGTGAAACGCTGAAAGGTTTATCTAAAGGGCAATTTTGGCAGCTTACCATGGAAGATGCAAATGTAATGAATGAAATAGAGCAGATTAAGACTCATTATGATGAGAAAAAATATGCTCTCGATAAAAGATTCACTACTAAGGTAGAGAAATTGCAAAGTGGTGATGATTTACCTCAGGGAGCTTTAAAAGTAGTAAAAGTATTTATCGCAACTAAGCATAAATTACAACCAGGTGATAAAATGGCAGGAAGACACGGAAATAAAGGTGTTATTTCACGTATCCTGCCTGAAGAAGATATGCCGTTTTTAGAAAATGGAAGAGTAGTAGATATCGTTCTTAATCCTCTAGGTCTTCCGTCTCGTATGAATATAGGACAGATTTTAGAAACACATCTTGGGTGGGCATCAATAAATTTAGCAAAAAAAATATCCGAATTAGTCAAGGAATATCAAAATAAACAGATCGGTATTGAGCAGATTAAGAAGTTCTTAATTGAGCTGTACGGGGAAGATATTAATCCTATACTTGAAAGATCAGAAGAAGAAATTATTTCTTTCTGTAAGACAGTAGATAAAGGCGTACATTTTGCAACTCCTGTATTTGACGGGGCAAAAGTTCAGGATGTTAAAGATATGCTAAAACTTGCCGGTCAAGATCCTTCAGGACAAGTAAAATTAATTGACGGTAGAACCGGTGAATATTTTGATCGTCTAGTAACCGTCGGACAGAAATATTTACTGAAATTGCATCATTTAGTCGATAATAAAATTCACTCCCGTTCTATAGGACCTTATAGCTTAGTAACGCAGCAACCGCTTGGAGGTAAGTCTCATTTCGGCGGACAGCGTTTTGGGGAAATGGAATGCTGGGCTCTGCAAGCTTACGGTGCAGCTTATACGCTACAGGAAATGTTAACGGTTAAGTCAGATGATGTGAACGGTAGAATTAAAACTTATGATTCTATAGTACGCGGTGAAAATAATTTTGAATCAGGTATTCCTGAGTCATTTAATGTTATGATAAAAGAGTTTAGATCTTTATGTCTTAACGTAAAGCTTGAAGTGACTTCGAGTTAAGAATTATTGTTGCATGGCTCAATAAATCAGATTGTGATCCTAGCTAACTTGTGAGCTAGGATCAGTTATAATACTAAAATAACTAGTATTATAAGTTATTTATTTGGATACCGTGGTCAAGCCACGGTATGACACTGCAATGAGATCTCTAATAAAAAATATACGAGTAATTTTTAAGGAAAAGTATTTATGAGTGTAGTAAATTTTTACGGACAATTAAGTAATACTCAACAATTTGATCAGATAAGGATTAATATAGCAAGTCCCGATCAAGTACGTTCGTGGTCTTTCGGTGAAGTAACAAAGCCTGAAACAATTAACTATCGAACTTTTAAACCTGAAAAAGACGGTTTATTTTGTGCAAGAATTTTCGGTCCAGTAAAAGATTACGAATGTCTCTGCGGTAAATATAAGCGGATGAAAAACCGTGGTATTACATGTGAGAAATGTGGTGTTGAAGTTACGGTTTCTAGAGTAAGACGTGAAAGAATGGGGCATATTGAACTTGCAGCTCCCGTTGCTCATATTTGGTTTTTAAAGTCACTGCCTTCAAGAATTAGTACGCTTCTTGATATGACAATGCGAGATGTAGAAAAGATTCTTTATTTTGAAAATTATGTAGTAATTGACCCAGGGTTATCGATTTTACAAAAAGGCGAACTCTTAACAGAGGAAGAATTACAGAAAGCAAAAGATAAGTACGGTGAAGATGCATTTACTGCGTCTATTGGTGCAGAAGTAATACAACAAATGCTAAAAGAGCTTGATTTTTTAAAGTTAAAGCAAGAATTATACGAAGAATTACAAACCACTTCTTCAGAAGTCAAAAAGAAAAAATTAGTAAAACGTTTAAAATTAGTAGAGGATTTTTTAGAGTCGGAAAACAAGCCTGAATGGATGATTATGGATGTTTTACCGGTGATTCCTCCTGAAATTAGACCGCTTGTTATGCTTGATGGCGGAAGATTTGCTACTTCAGACTTAAATGAACTCTATAGAAGAGTAATTAATAGAAATAATCGTTTAAAGAAATTAATAGAATCAAAAGCTCCTGATATAATAGTCAGAAACGAAAAAAGAATGCTACAAGAAGCGGTAGATGCGTTATTTGATAATGGTCGTCGCGGTAGAGCAGCAAAAAATGCTAATAAGCGTCCATTTAAGTCATTAAGTGATATGCTTAAAGGTAAGCAGGGTCGTTTCCGTCAGAACCTGCTTGGTAAGAGGGTTGATTACTCAGGACGTTCGGTTATCGTGGTAGGACCTGAGCTTAAACTTCATCAGTGCGGCTTACCTAAAAAAATGGCGTTGGAGCTATTTAAGCCGTTTATTTATTCTAAGCTTGAGTTATACGGTATCGCTACAACTATTAAAGCTGCTAAAAGAATGGTGGAAGCTGAAAAACCTGAAGTTTGGGATGTGCTTGAAGAAGTGATAAGAGAGCATCCGGTTTTACTTAATAGAGCTCCGACTTTACATAGGCTTGGTATTCAAGCATTTGAACCTTTGTTAATTGAAGGTAAAGCGATTCAGCTTCATCCACTTGTTTGTGCTGCGTTCAATGCGGATTTTGACGGTGATCAGATGGCGGTACATATTCCGTTATCGATTGAAGCACAGCTTGAAGCTAGGGTATTTATGATGTCTACAAATAATATCTTAAGCCCTGCTAACGGACGTCCTATTATTGTACCGGATAAAGATATAGTACTCGGTTTATATTATCTAACCCTTGCATTTGATAATGAAGTAGGCGAAGGGATGATGTTTGCAGACTTAGCTGAGATGGAGCATGCTCTATATAATAAATTTATAACTATTCATACAAAGATAAAATATCGTAGAAATCAGCTAAATGCTGAAGGTAAAATGGTTCCTGTTATCATTGATACTACTTATGGTAGATTAATAGTCGGCGAGTTATTGCCGTCTAATCCTAATATAGAATTTAAATTTATAAACAAACAACTAACTAAAAAAGATATATCATTAGTTATAGATTTAGTTTATCGTCACTGCGGTCAAAAAGCTACCGTAATTTTCGCCGATCAGTTAATGAAACTAGGTTTTAAATATGCTTGTTCTTCAGGCATTTCTTTTGGAATGGACGATATGGTAGTACCGGAATCTAAGAGTACTCATATCAATGAAACTCAACTTGAAATAAAAGAATTTGAACAACAATATTCAAACGGTTTAATTACTTACGGTGAAAAATATAATAAAGTAGTTGATGCTTGGTCAAGATGTACCGATAGAGTAGCAAATGACATGATGAAAGAGATTGCTACGCCGCCGGTTAATGATGAACCGAATCATCAAAAAATAAACGCTATATATATGATGGCTATTTCAGGTGCAAGGGGTTCTTTCCAACAAATTAAGCAGCTTGGTGGTATGCGTGGCCTTATGACTAAGTCAAACGGTCAGATTATATCTACTCCTATTAAATCTAACTTTAAAGAAGGATTAACTGAATTTGAGTGTTTCAATTCTGCTAACGGAATGCGTAAAGGACAAATAGATACGGCTTTAAAAACGGCAAGTTCAGGTTACTTAACAAGAAAATTAGTAGATGTTGCACAAGATTGTATTATTACTGAAAGAGATTGTGGAACAGATAAAGGAATTGAAGTTAAAAGTGCTATTGAAGGTGGTGAAATTATAGTACCTTTAGCTGAAAAGATTCTAGGTCGTACTGCTGCTATCGATATATTTCATCCGGTAACTAATGATCTAATCCTTAATAAAGGAGAACTAATTAACGAAGCTAAGCTAGAGCAGATTGAATCCGCAGGCTTAGATAGAATTATGATTAAATCTGTATTAACCTGTGAAAGTACTATCGGTATATGTAGTATATGTTACGGTAGGGATCTTGCTACCGGTACGTTGGTGTCAGAGGGTGAAGCAATCGGGGTTATTGCCGCTCAATCTATAGGTGAACCGGGTACACAGTTAACCATGAGAACTTTCCATATCGGAGGAGCGGCAACAAAAGGTGCTGAGGTTTCTTCTGTAGAAGCTTCATATGATGCAAAAGTTAAGATTATAAGCCGTAACGTTGTTATTAATTCCGAAGAACGCAAAATTGTTATGAGCAGAAATTGTGAATTATTGCTGCTTGACAATAACGGTAACGAAAAAGCTCGTCATAAAATTCCATATGGTGCTAGATTACTTGTTGATGATGGTGATATGGTGACTAAGACTCAAAAACTAGCGGACTGGGATCCTTACACTATACCAATTATTACCGAGAAATCAGGTAAAGTTTTATTTAAAGATATGGTTGACGGTATTTCTATTCGTGATGTAACTGACGAAGCTACCGGAATACCAAGTAAAGTTATTATTGAATCAAAGCAATATTCACGCGGTGCAGAATTACGTCCTCGTATACAGCTTTTAGATTCTAAAGGTGAAGTCATTACCTTATCAAACGGTTTAGAAGCTAGGTATTACTTGCCGGTTGGAGCAGTTTTAAGCGTAGAAGACGGAGTGCAGATATCGGTAGGTGATATTATTGCACGTATACCGAAAGAATCGACTACTACTAAAGATATTACTGGCGGTTTACCGAGGGTTGCCGAGCTTGTAGAAGCAAGACGCCCTAAAGATCATGCAGTTATTGCTGAAATTGACGGTAGAGTAGAATTCGGTAAAGACTATAAATCTAAGAGACGTATTATTATACATCCGATTGATGAAACAATGTCTATTGAATATATGGTGCCAAAAGGCAAGCATGTTGTAGTTAACGAAGGTGACTTCGTCAAAAAAGGTGATTTATTGATTGATGGTAATCCGGTACTTCAAGACATTTTAAAAGTAATGGGGGTAGAAGTTCTTGCAAATTATATTGTTAAAGAGATTCAGGCTGTTTATCGTCTACAAGGTGTGAAGATTGATGATAAGCACATAGAAGTTATTATTCGTCAGATGTTACAAAAAGTAGAGATTATAGATTCTGGTGGTACTACATTCTTAGCAGGTGAAAAAATAGATAGACACGAATTCGATGAGATAAATGAAAAAGCTATTAAGAATGGTTTAAAACCTGCTGAAGCACAATTAATATTACAAGGTATTACTAAGGCTTCTCTGCAAACTAGATCATTTATCTCTGCGGCATCATTCCAAGAGACTACTAGAGTTTTAACTGAAGCAGCCATTGCCGGTAAAGTAGATAAGTTACGCGGGCTAAAAGAAAACGTGATAGTTGGACGATTAGTACCTGCCGGAACCGGTTACTTTATGGATAAAATGCGTAAAGCAGCCGCAAAGCTTGATGAAGAGAATATATAAATATACTCGATCAACTTGAAAAATTGGCTAAGTCCTCGGATGCGGAGCGTTTAATATACGCTCCGCTCCTCGGTTTTATAGTACCGGACAGTTTTTAAAAAATCCTCGATGTCATCCCTGCGAAAGCAGAGATCCAGGCTAAAAAATCTTAATTTTAAAGATTTTTTATTAGATCATTTTCTTTTTAAGTAAAGCTTCTAAAAGCTCTACTTAGCCGGATTCCTGCTTTCGCAGGAATGACATAGAATAAAAACGCTCGGTACTATAAACAACGTCACCCATTGCAAGAATAACATCTTAAATCAAATAGAGGGCTATACAATAATTCACTATTTGCGTTAAGTAAGGTTATTTAATTTGAGATTTACTCACCTAAAATATTACCTAATATTTCAGGTATATTTTCTTTGTTTTCCTGGAAATTTTCGTTATTTACCTCTACTTCTTCATCACGATCTATTGCATTTCTTCTAGTAGTTATACGTGCTGGAGGTCTAGTTTCGGAAGTAAATAGAAATTGTACCGCCATTGTTAATAGTTTTTAATGGCATATTATTTCTAATTTCTAACCGAATAGCGGATTATGCAATCTTTCGCTATTCGCGTTATTTAAAGTTAACAACAAGGGATAATCATTGGTAAATGCTCGTAGTTTTGACCTAAATGCTCTACAGGTTGTTCTAAGATATACGTATTATTGTTATCATAATTATAATTACCGTATAATTGTAATCTTGCTAAATAATCTTCAATATAAGCATTTTTAAGTATTTCTTGATGCTTACGTATCTGCCATTCTGCCAAATAATTCTCAATATAGACTTTTTGTACTTCTTGACAAATTCCATCATGTAAAGCTTTTAACATGAGTAAGTTTACGGTTGGGTTAATACTATTATTAGTAATCTTAGTTTCTTCATATTTTTGATCAATAGGTAATTTACAAATTAAAGATTCTGTACTATTTATTTCTACCTTATCTATTTCAGGGTTTTCTGATTCAGCTTTGACTTTTTCTTCAAAATTTATTTTTGGGAAGAGTGCTTTCACATCTGTTATTTCAAGTTTTCCTCCTTTTTTACCTACTTCATAAGCTTTGGAAACAATTTGTTTATAAATAACATCAATTAATTCTCGTTTTGTTTGTATTTCATCAGAATAGTTAATTCCTCCTTCATTCCAAAAGTTTACTATTTTAGAAAAACCAGGAATATATTTACCGGTCTTTGCTAAAAATTTTTGTATAAATGTAGGTTCAATAATAGGTGCTAATGTAGGACTTTCTTCATATTTTTTAAATACATGCTCGACAATTTTAGGTATATTTTGATCTGTTTCTATTTCATCAGGTAAGCCATGTAATATTTTTTGGGCTATTGCTTGATCCATTTTTTTATACAAAAAACTAACGCCGATCCATGTCCATATCGGATTAGCTGTAAAACAAAGCTTTGTTACATAAAATGCTAATGATATAGGTAGAGATAATAGCTTTAAATAATTAAGGCAAGTATATCGCATTGAATGGGGAGTGAGATTATAGATGTCATCCATATTGCGGTTTGATTCACAGGATGTTTTAATTATATTATATTTCTCCTTAATTAAGAAAGAAGCGATATTACTTGCATCTAGCATATTATTATCTAATTTTAACTAATTTGTCAGCAAAATATAGAAAATCTTAAAAAATGTCAATTAGTCTTTTAAAGAACATATAATGCTTGCAATGTTTTACTAAGATAAATAGAATTGTCACAAGTAACATGTTAATATAAGGAATAGTTATGCTTAATGTAAATTTTACCAATGAAGAACAGTTTAACACTCAAGGTCTAGTAGTTTTTATTGATGAACAGTTAAAACTTGATAGTAATTTAATAACACTTGATCAACAACATCACGGATTAATTTCTAAAACTATTCAGAATAAACTGCAATTTACCGGTAAATATGGACAGATCAAGGTTATTCCGTCCGTTATTAAATCAGGCGAGATTAAATATTTGATAATAGCAGGTCTTGGGAATGAAGAAAAATTAACTGAAGCAAAAATCGAAGAGTTAGGCGGCAAAATCTTACAGCATGCAACCGGTAATAAAATTTCTACTATCGGTCTGAAAATTACAAATAAAATTAGCAGATTCACATCTCAAACATTTGCATCTTTAATTGTTAGCGGTGCATTTCTTGCTTCTTACAGATTTGATAAATATAGAACTACCTTAAAAGAAGCAGAGAAGTTCGCAGTAGAATCAATTGAAATTTTTACCGACAATAATTCGGAAGCAATAAAGTTATTTGAAGTCAAAAAAGTAATTGCCGAGGCAGTATTTTTTACAAGAGATATAAGTAATGAACCGTCAAATATCAAAACCCCGCAAGTTTATGCTGAAAGAATAGTTGATATACTTGAACCCTTAGGAGTAGATGTTGATGTTATCGGTGAACGTGAGATGAAAAATCTTGGTATGGGAGCATTGCTTGGTGTGGGGCAAGGTTCACAAAATGAGTCAAAATTAGTGGTTATGGAATATAAAGGCGGTAGTAAAGATGCTCCGACCATTGCTTTGGTCGGTAAAGGAGTGATTTTTGATACAGGCGGTATTTCCTTAAAACCGTCAAGTAATATGCATTTAATGAGATATGATATGGGAGGTTCTGCAGCAGTTGTGGGTGCCATGATTGCGGTTGCCGGTCAAAAATTACCTGTAAATATAGTCGGTGTTGTAGGACTTGTCGAAAACATGCCGTCAGGTAATGCACAGCGTCCAGGAGACGTGGTAACTACCATGTCAGGGCAAACTGCTGAAGTTTTAAATACCGATGCAGAAGGGCGTTTAGTACTTGCTGATGCTGTTTGGTATGCACAAGAAAAATTTAAGCCTAAATGCGTGATTGATGTTGCAACTCTAACAGGAGCAATAACTGTGGCACTAGGTAGCACATATGCCGGTTGTTTTTCTAATAACGACGAACTAGCTGATAAGTTAATAAAAGCAGGGGAAGAAGTTAATGAAAAACTTTGGAGAATGCCACTTCATGATGAGTATGATGCAATGATTAACTCCGACATAGCTGATATGGCAAATATCGGGAATGTTCCAGGAGCTGCCGGAAGCTCTACGGCTGCTCATTTCATTAAGCGTTTCATTAAAGAGGGAGTAGATTGGGCTCATTTAGATATAGCAGGCGTTGCAAATAGTAATAAGGCTTCAGCACTTGGTACTAAGGGAGCGGTTGGTTACGGTGTTAGATTACTTGAAAAGTTTATTAAAGAAAATTATGAACATAACCAATAAACCTTATATTTTTGTTATCGGGAATGAAAAAGGCGGAGCAGGTAAAACTACCTGCTGCCTGCATCTAATAATAGCTTTGCTTTACCAAAATTATTCGGTAGTAAGTATAGATACCGACTCACGTCAAAGTTCTTTAACAAACTATTTAAAAAATCGAGATTCATATAATAAACAAAACCCTAATAAACCAGTATTAGTACCGAAGCATTTTCATATATCTGAAGGAGAGATAGAAGAGCAAGCCAAGAGTTTTGAGGAGGTACTAGAAAATAATCAAAATGCCGATTATATCGTGGTTGATACGCCTGGTAGTCATACTGCTTTATCAAGAATTGCTCATTCTTACGCTGATACAATTATTACACCGATTAATGATAGTTTTCTAGATTTAGACGTGATAGCAAAAATTGACAGCAAAGACGAAATTATCAGCCCGTCAATCTACAGCCAAATGATTTGGGAGCAGAAAATGCAGCGAGCAAGTCGTGATAGAGGTAGTATAGATTGGATAATATTACGTAATCGCCTAAGTAACCTTGATGCATTAAATAAAAGACGAGTAGGAAATGTATTAGCTAAACTTGCAAAAAGAATCAATTTTAAACTCACTGAAGGTTTTAGTGAACGTGTAATATATAGAGAATTATTCCTGCAAGGTCTAACATTACTTGATCTAAAAACTGCAAAATATGATAGAGCATTTAATAGCTCACATGTGCTTGCACGCCAAGAACTACGAAGTTTTTTAGACTTTTTAGGTATTAAAACTATGCCTAAAGGTTAATTTTCATTAAAGTTTTTCTTGTATAAAGTTAAAAAATATATATAGTGTGCAAAATTAGTATGTTTTAACTTTTTAAGAGAAACAAATGCCAAATATTGCTGAAAATATTTCACCGAAACAACGAAAAGAAGCGGATGAGCTTATTAATAAATATAAAAATTTAACTCCTGAAGAACAAAAAGAAGTTGATAGAAAACTTGAATCACATTTTAGAGAAAAAAATCTTGAACGAAATGATCTTCAGTTACGAATGAATAAGATATTTGGTAATCTATCAAGCGAAAATCAAGAAAAATTACAAATAAATAATAATCCTATAAATAAAATTAAAGATGAGTTATTACCGTTAATTAAAGGAATAATAAATTTAGTAGAAAATGTTGCAGAGATAATTAAAAATCCTAAGAAAGCAATATATGAATGGGTTAGAGGTGAGTTAAGTCAAGTAAAGCCTCAACAACAAAATTATCAGCAGCTCCCATCAAAGCCAAAAGCTGCCGCAATATCAAGATAAAACTTTGGCAAGATAAATTTTTAGTTTTTATTTGCGAAAATTTGCGATTTTATGTATATATATACGTAAAGAAAAATCGTATATATACGGAAAATGCATAAATATAGAACTCATAATTGTAATGAATTACAAATATCCGATGTTGGTAAAGAAGTTAAGCTATCAGGTTGGGTACATCGAAGAAGAGATCACGGTAATCTAGTTTTTATAGATTTACGTGATCATTACGGTATAACTCAAATCGTGTTTACCGATCAAAATCCAAAGCTTATGGATACGGCCGGCCGTTTGCGTTATGAGTCGGTAATCACTGTAATAGGAAAAGTGGTAGCAAGATCAAGTGATGCTATTAATGATACGCTTACCACCGGTCATATTGAAGTATTAGCCGGAGAATTTATTATTGAATCAGCTGCGGATACTCTACCTTTTGTTATTAATACTGAAAAAGACGCTCCGGAAGATTCAAGGCTTAAACATCGCTTTTTAGATCTTAGACGCGAGAAATTACATAATAATATAATACTCCGCTCACAAATTATTGCTCATATTCGTCATTTAATGACGGCAAGAGGTTTTACCGAATTTCAAACGCCGATTTTAACAGCAAGCTCACCTGAGGGTGCTAGGGATTTCTTAGTGCCGAGTAGGATGCATCCGGGTAAGTTCTATGCGTTACCTCAAGCACCTCAGCAATTCAAGCAGCTCCTGATGGTTTCGGGGTTTGATCGTTATTTCCAAATTGCTCCTTGTTTTCGGGATGAAGATGCAAGAGCCGATAGATCACCTGGCGAATTTTATCAGCTAGACGTAGAAATGTCTTTTGTTACACAGGAAGATGTATTTAGTACTATTGAGCCTGTCATGTATGATTTATTTGCTAAATTTACAGACAAGAAAGTATCCGACACTCCTTTCGTTCGTATTCCATATAATGAATCTATGCTAAAATACGGTTCTGATAAGCCTGATTTGCGTAACCCTATTATAATTGCCGATGTAACGGAAATATTTAAAGATTCCGATTTTACGATTTTTAGAGAAAATATTAAAAAAGGCAGCATAGTTCGAGCTATTCCTGCTCCTAAAGCTGCTTCATTACCTCGTAGCTTTTTCGACAAAATGATCGAGTTTGCGATATCCGAAGGGGCAGGGGGGCTTGGCTATATTCAATTTAGCGAAACCGGTGAAGCAAAAGGACCGGTAGCAAAATTTTTAACAGAGCAGCAATTAGAGAGCCTAAAGGCTACGGTAAGTATTAGTAACGGTGATGCAGTGTTTTTTGCTAGCGATAAAAAAGAAAAAGCTGCCAAACTTGCCGGCAAGGTTAGAATTAGAATAGCAGAGGAGCTAGATTTACTTGAAAAAGATTGCTTTAAATTCTGCTGGATTACTGATTTTCCATTTTATGAATTAAATGAAGAAACAGGTAAAATTGACTTTAGCCATAATCCGTTTTCTATGCCGCAGGGTGGTTTAGAAGCTCTAGAAAATTCTAAAACAACGGAAGAACTACTTGAACTTACCGCATACCAATACGATATTGTTTGTAACGGCATTGAACTTTCCAGTGGTGCTATTAGAAATCATAAGCCGGAAATTATGTATAAGGCATTTGCCATAGCAGGTTATAGTGAAGAGGAAGTTGATAAGAGATTCGGGGGAATGATTAGAGCGTTTAAGTTTGGTGCTCCGCCGCATGGTGGTATAGCTCCAGGAATTGACCGAATTGTTATGCTGCTTGCGGAAGCTACAAACATAAGGGAAATAATTGCATTTCCTTTAAACCAACAAGCCGAAGATTTGCTAATGAACGCTCCAAGCTATGTAGAGGATAAGGCTCTAAAAGAGCTAAGTATTATGCTCTCACCATCAGCTAGAAAAAATGCAGAGAAAGAGAATAAGAATTTATAACTGTTGTATATTGTTATGTCTACCACGACTTGGTCTATAGTATGTTATTCCCGCGAAAGCGGGAATCCAGCAAAGTAGAGCTTTAGATTCCGCTTTCGCGGAGATGACCATTGAGGTCTTTTTAAAAACTGTCGGTACTATAGACTTGATCGTGGCAATGAAAAAACCGAAGCCATGAAATAAAATCATGACTTTGCAGGAGTGACGCTAATTAATCTCTTCTATTGCCTAAAAATCTCATTAAATATAGGAAAAGATTTATAAAATCTAAATATAAAGTAAATGCTGCCATAATAGAAAGCTTTTGTCCTACTTCATCGTTTCCCGCTGTATAATACATAGCCTTAATCTTTTGAGTATCCCAAGCTATTAAACCCATAAATACTACTATTCCAATAAGAGAAGTGGCAAAAGAGAGAGCTGAACTTTTCAAAAACAGATTAACTAGCGAAGCGATTATAAGACCTATAAGACCCATTGCAAAAAATGAACCCATGGATGTTAGGTCTTTGCTTGTACTATAACCGTATAAACTCATTGCTCCAAAAACAGAGGAACAAATGAAGAAAGTACGCGCTATTGATGCCCCGGTATAAACAAGAGCTAGATATGCAAGCGACATACCGGTTAAAGCGGCATAAACCCAAAATAATACTTGAGCGGTTTGCAAGCTCATGCGTCCGAAGCCCATAAAGAAGTATAAAGCAATACCAAGCGGTGCAAACATTATAATAGTGCCAAAGCCGGTTTGAAACATTAAGTTATATAGCGGTTCAACTGATATAGTTGTTACGGCTGCTACGCCGGTTAGTAAAAGTGCTAAAGCCATATAATTATATACTTTAAGCATGTATTTTCTTAAGCCTTCATCAAAAGTTTTATTTTTTGAGGTTGCCGTTAAAGTTTTTGTATAATCGATCATAAACAAACCTATATGTATTTTACATAATAAAATATAGTCTGTTAGAGGTATTTTTTCAAGCTATATTAATTATATTTTATAAAGGACTGTTAACAAAATAAATTTTAAATCTAATTAAATTACTTTTTGCTGCAAATTATAAGATTTTTTTGAAATAGGAGTAGCTATTCCTTCAAAAATCTAATTAATTTTCGCTAAAAATTCTTTTTAATTATCAATTAAAATTATTTTGTTAACAGTCCCATATCTTGCATTGAATATAAAGCAGAAGGTTTATCTTGTAGCCAAATAGCAGCTTTAATTGCACCAATGGCAAAAGAATTTTTATTCAGAGCTTCATGTCTTAAAGTTATTATTTCATCATCACCTAAAAAAGATACTTCATGTGTACCGTGAATATTCCCGCCACGAAGTGATGAAATACCTATTTCCTCTTTTTTCCTTGGTCTGTTACCACGATTAAATATTATATCTAACCCTTTTTCACTTGCAATTGTTTCAGCAAGCATAATAGCAGTTCCTGAAGGTGAATCTTTTTTATTACGGTGATGCGTTTCTAGAATTTCAACATCGTAATCATCTAGTATTTTTGTTGCTTCTCTAGCTAAATAGCTGAGCAAATTAGCTCCCATACTCATATTTGCAGAATATAAAATAGGTAAAGTTTGAGCTGCTTTTTCTAAAAGCTTAAAATGTTGGGGCTGAAGACCTGTTGTTCCGATAACTAATTTTGTATTATGTTTTAGTGCATAATTAATTAATTTTTCTAGTATTTCAGGAGTAGAAAAATCGATGATCACATCAGAATTTTTACAAAAATTATCTAAATCATCTAAATTATTAGTACTATTAAATTTTGCTGAGATATTGCAATTTTTAAATTTATCTATTTTCTCTATAATGGTTTTTCCCATTTTACCGGTAGAACCGCTAAGACCGATATTTATCATATTGGTAATAATATATTCCTAATAAATGAACAGTAGTAGACGAAGTTTAATTTGGAAAAGAGCAAGGAGTTTTATGATTTTTGACCGCAGCGTAGTTAATCCTACGTGAGGATCAAAAAGTATAAAACAGTGCAGCCAATTTTTCAAATTAAACGAGTATACAATTTATGAAAATACAATAGAGGTTTTAAGTCATTTTTAATAGCTGTATTTATTACTTCACAGATAAATATAACATGATCACCGGCATCGTAAGAAGCATATTTATTACATTCTATATGACAAGTTGCACCGTTTATTAAAGGACAATCGGTTTTATTGCCAAGCTCATAATCAAATTTTGTAAATTTATTAGGTTGTGATTTAGCAAAATGTTTTGAGATATCAATTTGATTCTCTGCTAAAATACTAACTGCAAACTTATCGCTTTTTTGAAAACTGTTTATACTAAAAGAGTTTTTACTAAGACAAAATAATATTAACGGCGGTTTTAAAGATACGGAAGTGAAAGAACTAGCAGTAAAGCCAAAAAGTTCGTCATTGTAATTTGTTGTTATAATAGTCACTCCTTGAGGAAAGCGACTCATAGCATCTTTAAATTGACTTTCTGTTATTGTCCCAGCCATTTTTTCATAATTTTGTTAATGGTTCCGTCTTTTTTTAATGAATCGATTGTCTCATTAATTTCATTAATTAGTCCTGAGTTTTTAGACATACCTATAGCAAAATCGGATGAAAATTCTTCTAAAGTACTGCTTTCTAAATTCGAATTATTTTCTTTTAATTTTTTGCCTTGAAATTCCTCGGAAATAATAGCATCTATGACTCTGGCTTTTAATTCTTCAACTAGCATTAAATGATTTGCTAAAGAATGAACTTTAATATTCATCGTCTGTGATAGATCTTGTGCTTTTTTTTCTAAAACACTGCCGAGTTGTACTCCTACTATTTTATTATCTAGATCTTTGCTACTTTGTATATTATCGCCTGTTCTATATATTATGGCAAATCTTGCAGTAGCATAATTATCGGAGAAACTGATATATTCGGCACGCTCCGGTGTTACGGAAAGCTCTGCTACCGCAACATCAATATTTTCGCTAACCAAAGCTGCAAGTAAACCGTTAAAGTCGAAATTTTTTACGATAAGTTTTTTATTTAGACGCTCACTTATTGCTTTGATAATATCAATATCAATCCCGACAATCTCTCCGTCTTGAATGAATTCATAAGGAGGGTTATCTGCGGCAGTACCGACTATTAAAGTTTTTCCCGTTTCTTTTTTTTCACAAGAAACTAGTAAGAAAGATAGTAAAAATATTTTCAGAAATTTCATAAAAATAATGTTTTAAGTTTGAGTATGTCTTGTGTCATCCCGTGAGCTTGTAGCATGATCCAGTTAAAAATACTAAAATTATTAGTATTTATGGATACCGTGGTCAAGCCACGGTATGACCTGAACGTGCTTTTCGATCCATGCAACAAAGTCGACTTGATTGCGGTATGAACATTTGGTATAGAAAAATCAAGAGCTCAATTTATCCTTTAAAAGCTGATTTACAAGCGTCGGATTAGCCTTACCGCCGGTTTTTTTCATTACCTGTCCTACAAAGAAACCGAATAATTTGTCTTTACCGCTTCTATACCCTTCCACAGATTCAGGATTTTCAGCTATTACCTCATCAATTACCGTGTTTAGCACGTTATTATCCGAAACTTGCATCAGCCCTTTTTCCTCTACTATTTTATCCGGTGCTTTACCGGTTTCAAACATAATTTCAAAAACGGTTTTTGCAATTTTACCGGAAATAGTATCATTTTCTATTAATTTTACCAGTTTTGCAAAGTTACTAGGAGTAATTTTACATTCATTTATTCCTATCGATGTTTTATTTAATTGTCCGAACAACTCACTAGTTAGCCAATTAGTAAGCATTTTAGGGTTACATTCATTTGCTGCTTTCTCAAAATACTCGGCAACCGATTCATCGGCTACGATTACTTCGGCATCATATTTACTTAAGCCAAATTCCTTTATATATTTCTCAATCTTTTGATCAGGTAGCTCAGGTAAGTTTGCTTTTAGTTCGTTTATTAACTCATCAGAAATAACAAGCGGTAATAAATCGGGGTCAGGAAAATATCTATAATCAAGTGCTTCTTCTTTTAAACGCATAGTTCTAGTGATGCCGCTATCGGCATTAAATAAGCGTGTTTCTTGAATTATTGTCCCACCGCTTTCAAGCAAATCTACTTGTCTTTTAGCCTCAAATTCTATTGCTTTAATTATGTTACGAATTGAGTTAATATTTTTAATTTCGCATCTCGTGCCGAGTGGTTCGCCGTTACGTCTTACTGATATATTAGCATCACAACGCATTGACCCCTTTTCCATATCACCGTCACAGCTGCCAATATAACGTAGTAAGCTTCTAAGCTTTTTTACAAATTCAGCCGCTTCGTCAGGTGATGATATATCAGGTTCAGTCACAATTTCCATAAGCCCAATGCCGGCACGATTTAAATCGATAAAGCTATAATGTGGGGATTGATCATGCATAGATTTACCTGCATCTTGCTCTAAATGCAAACGGTTAATACGAATAGTTTTAAGATCACCGGTATCGGTTGGTATTTCCATAATCCCGTTTTGTACTATAGGATAGTAAAATTGTGAAATTTGGTAACCTTGCGGTAGATCGGCATAAAAATAATTTTTACGATCAAATACCGAATATTTATTTATTTTAGCTTTAAGCCCAAGTCCTGTTTTAATTGCTTGGTGTACACAATGCTTATTTAATACCGGTAACATCCCAGGCATTGCTGCATCAACATAAGAAACCTGCGAATTTGGACTTGCTGCAAAAATAGTACTACTTCCTGAAAAAAGCTTAGATTTTGAGGAAATTTGAGCATGGATTTCAAGCCCTATTACATATTCCCATTTCCCCGTATTACCTTCAATATATGCCATAATTAAAAACCTTTTGGCTCAAATTTAATATGTTTAACACCTGACTCAATTGTCGATGCTACTTTTAAAACATTATATTCATCTAATTGTTTACCGATAATCTGCATACCAAGAGGTAAACCTCGCACCGATAATCCGGCAGGAACCGATACACAAGGTAAACCGGCTAAACTTGCAGGAATAGTAAATAAATCATTTAAATACATAATAGTTGGATCATTTTGTTTTTCACCGATCTTAAATGCTTCAGACGGGGCAGCTGGTAATAAAATAGCATCAACTTTTGCGAAAGCATTGTTAAAATCGTTTGCAACTAAGCGACGTACTTTCTGAGCTTTCAAATAATACGCATCCATACAACTAGATGATAGCACATATGTTCCAATCATAATACGACGTTTTACTTCCTCTCCAAATCCGGCTGATCTAGTCATTTCATACATTTCGTCAAGCGTCATATTTTCACGCTCTACCCGAGGACAGTATCTAACGCCGTCATATCTAGATAAGTTTGAAGAAGCTTCAGCCGGTGCTATTACGTAATAAACGGCAACACCGTATTTAGCATGTGGCAGCGTAATATCTACTATTTCAGCACCGGCATTTTTAAGTAGCTCTATAGTATCCTGCCACATTTTCATAATATCAGGTTTGATAATATCGCCTTCACCAAGGCTAAGAGGTACGCCTATCTTCATATTTTTTACCGAACTTCCGATAGCGGATTGTAGTACTGGAACTTCTATTTTGATCGAAGTGGAATCTTTTTCGTCAAACCCCATCATTGCTTCAAGCATAATACTACTGTCTAAAACGCTTCTAGTAAATATCCCTGCTTGATCAAGGGAGCTAGCAAACGATACCATTCCGTATCTTGAGCAACGTCCGTATGTGGGCTTGAACCCGACTAAACCCGTAAAGCTTGCAGGTTGACGTACCGAGCCACCCGTATCACTACCAAGAGCAGCAGATGCCATAAATCCGCTAACTGCTGCAGCTGAACCACCTGAAGAACCGCCTGGAACTAAATCAGCATTATCATCATTTGCTTTCCAAGGGCTAATTACATTTCCAAAACAACTAGTAATATTTGCTGAACCCATCGCAAATTCATCCATATTGGTTTTGCCGAGCATTACACCGCCCTTATCAAAAATATTTTGTGTAACACTTGATTCATAATTAGGTATAAAATTTTTCAGTATATTAGAACATGCTGTAGTTCTAACTCCTTTCGTACAAAAAAGATCTTTAGCGGCAAACGGGATACCTTCAAGAGTTCTTACTTTATTTTGAGCATAATTTTGATCGGCTGCTTCAGCCTGTTTTAAAGCTAAATCAAAAGTTTCGGTAACATAAGCATTTAGGTTTTTATGCTTCTCTATTTGTTTAATATGTGCATTAACTAATTCTGTACTTGTAAAATCTTTATTTTTTAGACCTCTTACACTGTCTGCTACTGTTAATTTGTTTAGTTCCGTCATAATTATTCAACAACCTTTGGAGTGATAAAATATTTTACTTCTTTAGCAAGCTGAGCACTATTTCCGCTTACATTATCAAATAAACTATTTGATAAATCAGAACTTGTAACCTCATCTTCTCGCATTCTAGCATTCATATTAGAAACCGAAGTTAAAGGTTCTATATTTTTGCAATCTATTTCATTTAAAATATCAATCATATCCATAATAGTACTAAGCTGAGTAGAAAATTTTTCTACAGTATCTTCTTCAAATTTTAATCTAGCTAATTTTGCTATTTTCTGTGCTTCTTCTTTTGTAATCATAGTTTTATTATTTTGAGTGGTATAGTCTGATGTTATTTCCTTGAAGGCTTGCGTAGCTCCGATGTCATTCCTGCGAAAGCACATGAGTGTCAACTTAAAGAAAATGTCACCCCGTGGCTTGACCACGGGGTCTATAAAAACAATTTTAAATATTATATTATTAGTATTTAAAGCTAGATCCCGCGAACAAGTCGCGGGATGACACCCGAGTCAAGTCGCCAGGATGACACCGAGTGAGACTCCTCTTAAGTTGACACCCACACACTTGCAGGAATACATAGAAAATCAAACAGTCATTATTTCTTGTTCTTTTTGTTTTATTCCTGAGTCAACTTTACTGCTGTATTCATCAGTTAACTTTTGTACTTGTTCAGATAAGTTATGATGCTCATCTTTTGCAATAATATTGTCCTTTTCTAGCTTTTTAAGTTCTTCGTTGCCGTCTCTTCTAATATTACGTAATGAAATTTTAGTATCCTCACCGTATTTATGAGCAAGCTTTACAAGTTCTTTGCGTCTTTCTTCGGTTAAAGCCGGTATCGGTAGTCTGATTAATTGACCGTCTGATGATGGAGTTAAGCCAAGATTTGCTACCGTAATCGCTTTCTCTACTGATGATACCATAGATTTATCCCAAACCTGCACATTAATTGTTCGTGCATCGGGGGTTGACAGAGAAGCAACTTGTGAAAGCGGCGTTTTGCTGCCGTAAGCTTCCACGGTTACGCTATCAAGCAGATTAACCGAAGCTCTACCGGTACGTAAGCCTTTAAGCTCATGATCTAAAACTTTTAGAGCCTTATCCATCTTTTCTTGTAAATTTTTCTTTAACGTTTCTGTGTCCATAATTATTCCTCAATTGTCGTATAATCACCTTTATCTTGTATTACTCTGGCAAAATTTCCTTGTTCTTTTATCGAAAATACCCTTATAGGTAATTTATTTTCTCTTGCAACTGCTATAGCTGCCGTATCCATGACTTGCAGGTTGTTAGTTATAACATCTTTATAGCTAATAGTGAAATATTTTTTAGCATCCGGATTTTTTCTAGGGTCGGAATCATATACACCATCAACCTGAGTTGCTTTTAATAAAATATCGCAATTCATTTCGATTGCTCGAAGTACTGCTGCACTATCGGTTGTACAAAACGGGTTACCAGTACCACCGGCAAAAATTACTACACGCTTTTTTTCCATATGTCTTTTAGCTTTACGGCGAATATAAGGCTCGCACACGCTCATCATAGGAATAGCCGATAGAACTCTTGTATAGATATCGAGGCTTTCCATAACGTTTTGCAAAGTTAATGCATTAATTACCGTTGCGAGCATACCTATATAATCCGCTGAAGCACGATCCATACCAACGAGTGCTGCATTAATCCCGCGGTAAATATTTCCACCGCCGACTACAATAGCAACCTCTACACCTAAATCAATGACCTCTTTAATGTCTCCGGCAATCTTTTTTATTACCTCATATTCATGCCCAAATTGCTTATCTCCCATTAAAGCTTCCCCTGAAACTTTAAGCAAAACTTTTTTATACTTTAGAGCGTTTATATCTGATATCATTTTCTACTTCAAGTTGTTTTTAATAGCTGCTTAATTTTTTTAATCATTATACCTCTTTGTAGGTCGGTAATTGATGACTTATTGAGGGCATGCACTAATAACATATTATTATTTATATCAAGTGTTACTGTACCCGGAGTTAGAGTAATCGAATTACCATACATTATTTCGCCTATTTCTTCTAGCCCTTCTGCGTCAATCCATTCAAAAACTGGATCTATCTCTATCTTTCTTTGCCAAATTATTTTAATAACCGAGAAAGCTGATTTCCATATTTCTAATAATAACCAAGGAAAATATAATATAAATTTAATTTTAGTGAGCATTAACATTTCCGGTTAATTTGATATTTGAAGTAAAAGGTATCAGCAGCATTATTAATACAAATAATAGCCCTATCATATTAAATATATTATTTATTGCAATTACAAAAGCATCATTATTTAATTTGTTGGCTAATAACAAATATGATGCCTTTTCGGGATTCAGAACTTTTCCGCTTAATAACTCGGTGTAAGAATCTAGTTGCTCTAATGCCATGATGGAAGTAGAAGGGATGTTTTCCGATAAATATTGCATAAAGGTTTTAGTATCATTAGTAAGTATAGTGCTGATTGTTGCAAGCCCTACCGCTCCTCCTAGATTACGAGTAAGATTATAAAGACCGCTAGCATTACCTACTCTTTCTTTTGGCATATTGCCAAGAGCTATATTATTAGTCGGTATAAAACAAAACATTAATGAAAGCCCTCTAACAAATTGAGGAAGCACAAATGCAGCAAATTTAGAATCAGGCGTTAGAAAACTATTCAAATGACATCCAAGAGCAAACCCTCCAAGCCCTATAATAAGCATTATACGTAAATCTACTCCTGCTCCCATCATTCTACCAGCTAGTGGTGCAGATAAAAATTGTGCTCCGCCCGTTACCATCATAGTAGCCCCGATCTGTAATGTATCATATCCGGCAATGGTAAAGAGAAATAGCGGTAATATATATACTGCCCCGTATAATCCGATACCCATAACAAACGAATAAAGGCAGCCAAAAGTAAAGTCTTTATAAAGAAATGTTTTTAAATCTAAAATTGGATTAATAAAGGTTAGTTCTCTAATGATTAATAAAATAAAACCTAAAGCTACTGCAATACTTAAGAATAATATTAAATTATCTTCAAGCCATCCTTTTTTGTTTCCTTCTTCTAAAACATATTGTAATAAGCCGAGCGTTAAGGCCATTAATAATATACCGAGAAAATCAAAATTTTTCAGTAATTTATAATTTGGTTTATCAAAATCCCCGTATAAAAAAACAACGCTGCAAACAAAAATTCCCGGTATAACATTTAATAAAAACATAAAATGCCATGACAAAATTTCCGTAATATATCCACCGAGTGTAGGTCCTAAAGTAGGTGCAACAGTTACGACAAGCCCAATCAAGATAGTAACGGCAGGACGTTGCGATGCCGGAAAAATTATAAAAACGGTACTAAATACTGTCGGTATCATAGCACCGCCAAAAAATCCTTGTAATGCTCTAAAGATAATCATGGATTCAATATTAGTTGCAAGCGAACATAATACGCTCATAACCGTAAATCCTAAAGCTGCAATAAAATAAGAAATCCTGGTAGAAAGTAACCTTGCTAAAAAGCCGGTAATAGGAATAATGATAACTTCAGCTATTAAGTAAGATGTCTGAACCCAAGAAAGTTCGTCACTTGAAGCGGCAAGACCTGCAGCTATTACAGATAATGAGCTAGCGACAATTTGAATATCAAGTACCGACATAAACATCCCGACAACCATACCAAAAAAAGCAAATAATTGCTTTTTAGAAAGAGCAGGCGGTTGTAAATTATCATTTGACATAATTAAATTATACAGTTTAAATTAAATAAAGTTAATAAGTGACATAAAAATACGTGTTTAAAGTAAAAAATTGTTGTACAACTTTTAATTTTTAATTAAACTATTTATTAGGATATAAGTAGACAAGACCTAATATATGGTAATCATTTTATTTATATTTAGCAAATAATAAATATCTGATTGATTTATTAAAAAATATTTTCTATAATATTAACATTTATTAACTATAATTGATTTAGCAATATGCAAAATCCAGCACAAAAAGTTATATCTTTTTCAGAGCATAAATCTGATATAGAACGCATAAAGAAATCAATAGAAGAGGGGTGGGCGATAGTAAAGCTAGTACCTAATAAAGACCGTTTTATCGGACTTTTAGAAAAAATTTCACATGCTGAAGATGAAACAATCTATATTCCTCCAAGAAAAAAGATAATAGTTAATTAACACGAATAGCGAATTATTATATAATCTGCTATTCGGCTTAAAAAGTTGAATATAAAAGGCGAAAGATAGTTTTCACCTTTTATATAAAGTTAAGTATATATTGTTTTTTAGCAAAAACTTATAATTCTTTACAAAATATAATGGAATTGCCTAAAAAAGGTAATTTTGTTTTACACAACTCTTAAAAAGACATTATTGTTTTCCCGTATAGGTGTTGTTGCATGTATTGGTAAAACCTGCTGTGTCACCTAGTTCGCTTGACCACGGGGGCGATAAAAACAATAAAAAATACTAAGATCCCCGCTATCTTATTCTCTATCTTCTGCTCTAAGCCTGATAATGCATTATCGTTTACTGCCTTTACTGCAAACTCTGTTATTTTCTCTATCGCTATTTAAGGCTTGTATCTCTTTTAAGTAAGGTGATTTTATTTTTTTTAAAAAAGGTATTACTTTTCCTTTTAGTTCAGGTATCATAATTGCTATATCAACTAAAATAGATTCTATATAAATAGGAATACAACTTTTATCTAATTTTATATACTTTTTGATAAATGGCAGTATTACATCAAAATCTATTTTTTGGAATCTGATTACTACATAATTTAATCCTTGAAAAACTGCTATATATACATCTTCAGTTTCTTTTTCTTGAAGAAAATATAATTGTAAATTCTCTATTGTTCATTTCATTCCTTTATGGGTTTAGACCCTATAAGCACTATAAGCTTTATAAAATAGTTCGGTTCATTTGCGGGGATTTGTGCTTAGCATACCACCTTGCAAAACTTCAGACGCTTTTACGTCCTTATAATTTTTTGCTTTATTTTGGTCGTCGGTATTCTATACATTCCTCTATCGTTTCTGGGATATTGCCGTATTTTGAGCACTCTTCTTCCAATAAATAGATAGGTAATTTATACTTTTTTCCTACATGAATTAATGCCTCTAAGGCCCCTACCATAAAAATATCATGTAATAGCTCTAGATTATTTTGATCCGCCCATTCTAAAATTTCCATTTTAAGTTCTACTTCAATCGGTAAATCTCCATATTTTTTATTTATTTTTTCATATTTAGGTATTAATGAATTTTTTATGCCATATAAATAGAGCAACCCTACCCACTTAAACGGCATATTTTCAAAAAAGTTTGAATCGATAAGTATTTTCTCTATTCTATCCTGATCTATCATTTTGCCTGAATTCTTAACTCTTCCCATTACTAGAGCTACTCCGCCTGGAACGTATTTTCTGTTATGTGTCATTTATTTTTTCCTTTAATGATTACCCTTGTTACCTGGTAATGAATCTTTACCATATAATTTTCTAAATGATTTTATAAGTTTATTTTCATGGTTGTATGCTTTCTTTTTATTATCTAAAATCTTAATAATTTCTGTATCATAAAACTCTCCCTTTTCTCTTCCTAATTTTCTTTTTTGTTGAATTGCTCTTTTTGATTATACATATAATTCTATAAATTTGCGTATCTCCTACATATTCGTGCGAATTTTATGTATTTTTTTTGTTGTCGTAAGGGATTATAGACTTCTAATACTTCATTATAATTTGAAGAGTTTTGACAGAAGCTTAAAATAAATTCTGTTTTTTCTTCTTCATTGTTTAAGGTATTTATTAAAGTTTTATCAGTAAATACCTGCAACTCTTTTTGAGTGAAAAAATCAATACCATTTTTAAAGTATTCTAAGCAAATTTCTCTTCTTAACCTTAATACATGATAAGCAATTGTCCCCAACGTATCAACGGTCTCATATTTTACTCGTTCACTGTCACTTCTCAGATTTTTAAATAATATAGGTAATATTAGCTTATCTTCAATATTGTCAAATCTACGAACCACAATGTCTAAAGCTTGAATGGCTGCAGCTTGCAATAATTCTTCAGGGTTTTTCAAATTTTTTATAATATAACTCATTGCTCCCTCATAATTTTCATACATACTTACATGAATAATATAGTAAAAAGATTTTTTCCATTCAGGAAAGTTACTTACCTCAGGTTGTTTTTTAAATTCTTCTTCATTCATTATCATATACTAAGGTACCTATTTTATGATTTTACTAAATCCAGTTTTTTAAGTAAATTAAATGCCTCATTATTTTTCACATCAACAGCAATAAGTCTTTCGGTATCATTACTTATTTTATAAGCATTTTTTAAAGCCGCTTTAGGTGCTGGACTTTTTGACCACTTGGATTGATGGTGATGATAAATTATTAGTATTTTAAGTTATTTTTCTGGATACCGTGGTCAAGCCACGGTATGACACGAATGCGTTTTTTGATACATTATTAGTATATCAGGTTTATCACGCCTGTCACAAAATGGGGCTATAGTTTTATTTAGAAAATGGTGCCAATGTGGGGATTTGAACCCCAGACCTACGCATTACGAATGCGCCGCTCTACCAGCTGAGCTACATCGGCTGAAATGTGATTGTGTTATTTTGGGATATGTCATTCCTGTGAGGTATTGTTGTGTGGACTGGTTTTCCGTCATTGCGAGAAGAATTACGTAGTAATTAGACGAAGCAATCCAGCAAAAAATTCTGTAAATCAGAATTTTTTTAATTATTTTTCTAGATTGCCACGTCGCTTCGCTCCTCGCAATGACGATTTGGCATCCATGCAACAACGCAGGTACAGGCCACGAGGCGACAATAAAGCATTTTTATAGATGCGTCGAAAATCTTAAATGGAAATGCTGCGTATCATCATATTTTTTCTTCTTTACTGGGAAGCCCCAATCCATTCTGATCGGTGCAAAACGTGTTACCCAAATAAAGCCAAAACCAATAGAAGCTCTAAGCGATTTATCGTTATAAAAGCCGTTTGGAGTTTGATATTGTTTCTTATTTAAACCTACTCCCCATACGCTTCCTAAATCCATAAAGACTGCACCCGTTAAATTAAACTCTTCAGGTACAGGAGTTGGAAAATTAAGCTCTGTTGAAAATGTATAATACCGCTCACCGCCAAGTCCTTCATTAGTGACCTTTTCACGAGGTCCAACCCCACCGCTTGCAAAGCCTCTTAAACTATAATCACCTAAATTAAAGCGATCGGAAATTCTAATAATTTTTCCGCCAAGTCCTGCAATATCACCACCGGAAGCAGATAAGTTTAAAGTAAGTTTGTTATGTATGAAAGATTTATAATATTTACCTTCAACTTCGTGTTTTATATATTTGTTATCACCTCCGACACCGGCGAATTCTTGGGTACCACTTACTAAATAACCGTTCTTTGGTACAATTCTGTTATCCCTTTGATCATAGGTAATAGTATGTCCTATAGCAGAAGTAATGAATCTTCCCATTTGCTCATTTAAGAATATTGAGCTTGATGGAGATGGTGCACTTAAAATATCACGTTTGATTAAATAATCTATTTCGTGACCTAAATCCTCTTTAATTTCATAACCAAGAGAAGTTTTTACTCCTATAGAGTGTAACTTATAGCTTTGATCGGTTGTATTTAATACACTAGCACCGCGTCCGGTATAGTTTCTAAATGCGTTTACACCAAGTGATAAATCACGATCTAAAAAGTGAGGCTCAGTAATACCACCGTAGTAGCTTGTACTGTTTTTACTTACTTGTACACCGGCATTAAGCAGTTTACCGGTACCGACTAAATTACGCTCTAGGAAAGAGAAACGTCCAAATAAGCCGCCGGCAGTATTATATCCTAAATCAAAGCCTATAGAAGAAGTAGATTTTTCATCAACTTCAACATTGACGTCATATTTATCTTTTGCTTTAGTCGGAGCTAAGCTAATTGCTACTTTCTCAAAATAATCTAAATTTCTAAGATTACGCTCACCTTTTTCAATATATGAACGGTTAATTATATCACCTTCTTCTGTTTTAAATTCTCTTCTTATAACATGATCTTCAGTTTTAAGGTTATTAATAATATTAATTTTATTAATATAAACCTTATCGGCTTTCTCAATAATAAATTTAATATCTGCAGTATGATTAGCATTTTTCATTATATCCGGATAAACATTTACCGCAGGGTAACCGTTCGCTGTAAAATATTCTCCGATTTTTTCAGCTATATCATCAACCGTTTTCATATTGAAAACCTTGCCTTGCTTAATATTAACAATTTTATTAAGCGGTGTTATATTTATATTAGTTAATTTATTGTCTACCGTAACATTACCGAAGCTGTATTTTTCTCCCTCTTCAATGGAATATGTAAGGGTGAAATATTCTTTAGTATTATTGAGTTCTACCGATGCCGAAATTACTCTAAAATCTGCAAAACCTACAGATTGATAAAATTCTCTTAGTAATTCTTTATCATACTCAACTCTATCAGGATCGTAAGTATCGTTACTTTCTAAAAAACGAAACCAACGAGATTCTTTAGTTAAAACAATAGATTTGAGTTCTGAATCACTATAATTTTCATTACCGCTAAAATAAATATATTTAATACCGGTTTTTGGTCCTTCTGCGATATCAAAAATAACCTTAACTCTGTTATTGTCTAAATTCTCAATTTTAGGCGTTACCGTAGTAGCAAAACGTCCGCTACGTTTATAAATTTCTAATATTTTCTTTACGTCTAATTCAATTTTAGCTTGGCTAAGAGATTCGCCCGACATTGTATAAATTTCTTTAGCAAGCATATTGGTTTTGATTTTAGAATTACCGCTAAATACTACGCTACTTATAAAAGGTGTTTCAGTAACGCCCACTATTAAATTACCCTCATTTGTTATATACATATTTATATTTCTAAAAAGTGAGGTGGCATATAAACGTTTTATTGCCTCATCTTCTTTAGAACTATTGTAAGTTTCTCCTACCTTAAGCTTTAAATAGCTCTCAACAGTAGAACGCTCAACCCTATGGTTACCTTCGATAGTTATTTTACGAATTACAGAGTCAGCTAATGAAATATGATAATAAAAAATCGTTAATAATAAAATTGTTAACTTACTAATTGATTTGATTTTCACTTAAAACCTTCTTTAAGATTTAATTTAAATTTCTATAGTTTAAATACGATGTCATACCGTGACCCCTCCACGGTATCTAAAAAAACAATACTAATAATCTTAATATTTCTAACTGGACCCCGTGGTCAAGCCACGGGGTGACAGGTGCATTTAAACATAATTAATGTACTCCACTATAGTGGATAATATTAGTCAGAGCAAGTAAATCTATTATAATACCATTAAGAAAATAAATTTTGTATATCGTTGGAAACAGAGATTATAATAAGAAAAATTATTATTGCCGCTCCTAATTGTAACAAAATATTTTTAGTTTTAGGATTCGGTAATTTACCGGTAATTGCTTCATAGAGTATAAATACTAAATGTCCGCCGTCAAGGACCGGTATAGGTAGTAAGTTAAGTAACCCTAAATTAACAGAAAGCATTGCTATAAACAGCAGATACATTTCAACCCCCTTCGCTATAGATTTTCCTGACTCTTTAGCAATAGCTACCGGTCCTCCTATCTCATCAAGCGAACGTTTTCCTACAATCATTTGCGATATTGCTTTTAGGGTTAAAGCCGACATATCTATAGTAGCATTAATAGCTTCCCAAAATCCTTCTAAAATTCCTATTTTGGTATGAATAAATTCATTTTTAGCTACAATACCGATGCGGAGAGTTTTCTTAACTTTCTTTTCTTCAGAAGGCGATATAATTATTTCTTCGGGCATTATATTAACGGTAAATTCTTCACTTCTTCTTTCTATAGTTAAAGTAGAAGAACTAAAGCCGCTAATTAATATTTCTTGTTGTACATCGCCAAAATTTTTAACCGATTTATTATTAGCCTTAACAATTTTATCTCCTTCTCGTAATCCTGCTCTTTCTGCCGGTGATGAAGCTATTACCTCGCCTATTATAGGAGGAATCTCTGTTTTTCCAAAGTAACAATAAAAACCTGCGAATATTATTATGGCAAGTAAATAATTAATTAACGGACCTGCTGCAACTATTAAAAAACGTTCTAAACAAGATTTAGCATAAAAAGCTACTTTTTCGTTAACTTCTTTAGTCTTATCCATAAGGCTGCGATCATAGCCGTAAATCTTGACGTAGCCGCCAAGCGGTACAAGGCAAATCTTCCACCTAACCCCTTTTCTATCGGTAATACCTATCAGTTCTTTACCGAAACCTATTGAAAATTCTTCAATTTTTACATTAAAATATCTAGCGACGCAGTAATGCCCAAGTTCATGGATAAACACCAAGATACTAATTGTTATAATAAATCCGATTATAGATAGCATAAAATTTTTATTAATTTACAAGTATATTTGTATACAAGTTTATGAGTATACAAGTAAGTAGTTTTAAAGTATAATTTAGTAATCTTAAACTTTTTTCTGTATTATGGGTTCAAATAAAATTAATAAAAAGTCGATTGCACGTATTGCAGCAGTGCAAGCTATTTATCAAAACATATTGCAAAATAACGAAGATATGGATGATATCATGCAAAATGTATTTTCTTTTTATCAAAATGATAGTTCTATAACAAATTTACCGGACAATTTAAAAATATCATTAAGTATAAGTCATTTTAAAATGCTGGTAAAGTCAGTATTTGAAAATATTAATAAACTAGATGAAATTATTGACAATCATTTAACAAATGATAAAGATCCTGCACATATGCCGATCTTACTCCGAGCGTTATTGCGTGTTAGTATATGTGAGCTATTATTTTGCCCTACTACGCCTGCTAAAGTAGTAATCAACGAATATACGGATATAGCAAATGATATGTTAAATGAGCATGAAATTGGTTTTGTTAATTCGGTATTAGACACAATAGCACAAGAAAATAATAAAATTTTATGACAAATAATTTAAGCGGTTATAGAAATAAATTCGTTAGAGTTAAGACTTCTAAAAAACGTACCGTTTCTTCTAATAACTGGCTAAAACGCCAATTAAACGATCCGTATGTTGCAAAAGCACGGGCTCAAGGCTTTAGATCAAGAGCTGCGTATAAACTACTTGAAATCCATGAAAAATTTAAACTCTTTACTCCTAATATGAAAATAGTTGATCTAGGAGCAGCCCCCGGGGGATGGAGTCAAGTAGCTTCCAACCTTGTTAAAGCTTCGGATAATAGCCTAAATAATAAAATAATCTCTATCGATTTATTAGAAATCGAGCCTATTGTCGGAGTTGAGTTTTTTCAAAAAGACTTTTTTGAAAAAGATACGGAAGAATTAATTATTCAGGCTTTAGACGGTAAAGCTGATATAGTAATGAGTGATATGGCATCAAATACCATAGGCCATAAAACTACCGACCATATAAGAACCTTACTTTTATGTGAGCAAGCTTTTGAATTTGCTTTAACAATTCTAAAACCCTCCGGTCATTTTATTGCTAAAATCTTTCGTGGCGGTGCTGAAAACGAATTATTAAATAAAGTGAAGCGCGAATTTAGAACAGTAAAACATTTTAAACCTTCATCCAGCCGTAGCGAATCTACGGAAATCTATTTAGTCGCTCTAAATAAGAAATAATAGACTTCTTGCATAACTTGCTTCTAAGGGCAATTTGTGCGTCGATCCGGTACTCGCATCCTCACGTACTAAAGTGTACGCTGCGGTGCTGCGTTCCGTGTCTCCTACAAATTTCTCCTTATTAGCCACGTTATGCAAGAAGTCTAATGAATATGAAAGGCAAAAGGTGGTTTTCGCCTTATATATAAATTGATTATATATGTTATTCTATTAAAAGTACACAGAACCTAGATTATAATTACTTATGTCACCTGTTGTTTTGACTTCCTGAGCATATTCTTGACTGCAGCTTTGAAAATCATTATACATCTCAACTAAATTAGCCCCAGTTTCAGTTTCAACTATTTGATTATATAAATTATTTTTTAAATTTAGAGTATTTTTAGCATATTTTTGTATTTCTGCTTCCCAATCATCTACGGTTAAAGTAATATTCTGTTTCAAATCAGAAAAATTAACAAGTCCATGTTTACTGATTCCGGCTATTATTTCCTCAAAGCCTTCAACTATTCCATTAATTCCTAGGTATTTTGTAACTTTTTGTTTGGCAAAATTATATAAATATGATGCCCATTCTTCTGAGGGTGATAGTTCTGTTTTTTTACCAGGAAGTACCATTGTTGTTCTTCCCAAATGCTTATTAGTAATATTAATAAGATTATGTTTTGCATTATATATCTTGGAATGAGTAGCTAGCTCTTCTATTGGAGTTGTTACTTTTCCGGTAAATAAATTTTTTTCTATGGCTCTTTCAATTATCGGTTTTGAGCCAGGGCTGTCAAAAGTTGTAGATTTATTAAAATGTAAGTTGTGAGAATGTATTTCTACTGAGGTTAAATCTGCAATTATTGCTCCAAGTGAATGACCGCTAGTATTAAAACTATATTCTGTGGCTTTACTTAAGCCGCCTAATTTGTTAATTACTTCATTAACAAAATCCTGAAGTGGAGTTAGTTTAGTAGGTAAATAGCGAAGAGTGATAAGCACGTCGTCTAATAAATCATATATATTGAATTTTGTGCCGGCACTAGCAATATGAACTTCTTTAGTTTCTTTATTTATAAATGCGACGGCTTTATAACCATATTTAGCAGTGTTGACATGATCACATGAAGCAGTCAGTATTTCCCAGGCGCTATCTGCTAATTGTTCATTGATTTTTGATGTTTCTAGATTATAAATATTTAAATCATCTGTTTTATATGCGAGGTCTAACCCTATATAAGCAAGTTTTTTAGTGCTAATATGTTTAGAATTTTTGTGCTTAGACATATATACCTCTTTTTTAACCTGTAACCATATTTTATGGTAATTTGAAATAAAAGTCAATCAATTAGTTAATATTTATTAAGGTATAGAATATGAGTTTGTTTTAAAATATTCTGCAAGCCGCAGTAGATTAAAAGAAATTTATAGAGTTGGTTTAAAGTAAAAAACCCAACTATGTATCAACAATTGAGGGTAATTTAGATTGTAATTAAAATATAGAAGTTTACTTTCCTATTAGAGATACTTCTACCCAGTCGCCTTCAATATCTTCTGACTTTAGGTTAGGTTCTTCTATCACTTCCGGAGTTGTATTTGAAATAGTATCAATAGTGTCTTTGCACGCTTCTACTATATCTGAAATAGTATTAGCTCCACTGCGTGCTAGTCTAGCAATACCAAAAACAACATACTCTAACATATTATCGGTATTAAATTATTATTTATATTGCCTATTTGTTCAACTTCTGTAGCACAAGATTGTTGTAAATCATTATATGCCCAATGGAACACATCTACTCCAACCATACTAGTATATTCATCATCAGTAATTCTAGTTGTATCGAGTAAATATACATCCTTGCCGCTAGATGGGATAGCTTTAAGTTTTTGAGTATATTTGTTATTTTCTAATATTTGTTCTTTCCAATCGGCTATAGGTAAAACAGCACTATCTTTTAAATCAGAAAAATTCTTTAGCTTATGATTATTTATTCCTTCAACCATTTTATTAATGCCTAGAAATTCTGCGGCTTTGTAAGCGGCAGAGCCAGCCATATTATATAAATATGTTCCCCATCCTTCTGTCTTTGATGAGTCTGACTTCTCTATATTAGTTATTTTCGGTATAACTAAGTTTATTTTACCGGCATGATTATTGGTAGTATTAATAATATTAGGTTTTGCATTATATACTTCAGAATGGTTAGCTAGTTCCTCTATCGAAGTTGTCACTTTTCCGGTAAATAAATCCTGCTCAATAGCATATTTAATTACTTCTGCTGAACCTGGGCTGTCAAAAGTAGTAGATTTATTAAAATTTAAATTACGGGAATGTAATTCTACGCCGGTTAAATCCGCAACTATTGCTCCAAGTGAATGACCGCTAGTATTAAAAATATATTCTGCAGCTTTCTCGTTACCGCCTATTTTCTGGATTATTTCGTCAATAAACTCTTTAACCGGTACTAGTTTGCTAGGAGCATAATGAAAAGCGATAAGTGCATCATCCCATATGTCATTCATATCTGCTTTTGTGCCGGCACTAGCAATATGAATTTCTTTAGTGTCTTTATTTATAAACGCAACGGCCTTGTAACCATATTGAGCTGTACTTGCATTCTCACAAGAAGCTGCGAGTATTTCGAAGCCGCTACCTACTAAGTGACGACCATCAGTCATTAATGCTTCTGCAAGATATCGATTTGTATCATCTGTCTTATATGCAAGATTTACTCCTAAATGAGCAAACTCCTTATTGCTTATATTATTTGCAGGAATTTCTGCTATATGTAAATACTCGAACTCTTTCATTTGTATTTTCCAATGCTAATTTATTTATAATTACCATAAAATACGGAATTTTTTAACAAAAGTCAAGCTCTAATATTAATAATTGTTAATGATTGGCTAATTATTCCTTTAATTTTTATTTAATAACCTCTTTAGCTTGTTCTTCAAAAGCTAAAATCATTTTTTCGGTTGCTTTGGTAAAATAAGTGCCAATTAATTTATCTAGTATTACGGACTTCATCTTAAAATCAATAAAGAATTTTAATTCAGTTCCTGCCGCACACGGAACAAATTGCCAAGTACTTTTTAAATATTCGAAAGGTCCTGAAATAGCTATCGTATTAATCAAATATATTCCATCATCTGTTATTGTATTTGTAACTCGTGAGTTATATTTTTCTGAAAAGCCTTTTAACTGAATTACTAACTCAGCAATAATCTCATAGTTATCTTCTGAAATAATTCTAGAAGCAGAACACCAAGGCAAGAATTTAGGGTAAGACTTTACATCCCACACCAAATCAAACAATTCTTGCGGTTTGTAAGGTAAAATTTTTGTTTGTTGGTAGCAAGACATTAGAAATCCGTGACTTTACCTTTATGCTGCCAATCGCCGTATCTAGTGGGCTCTAGACCTTTAACTCCGCCAATTTCTTTTTCTTTTGGCAAATTTTCTTCTTCTGATATATTATCTGTTTTATTATCCATAGTACTAAATATATGAAATTTAATCGTATTTATATTAATAGTCGTTTAGCTGAAAATAGCAAGATAGAATTAGCGAGCGATCATGTTCATTATATTAAAACGGTGCTACGTCTTAAAGTGAATGATAGCTTGCGTATCTTTAACGGTATAGACGGAGAATTTTTAGCACAAATTACCGATATAGGTAAAAATAATCTAGCTATTAAACTTCAAGAACAGTTAAAAAAGCCTTATGTAGAGTCTGCTTTGACTCTTGCTATATCCATAATAAAACAAGATAAATTAATGCTTGCAATAAATATGGCGGTGCAACTTAGCATAACTAAAATAATTCCGTTAATTACCGAGCGATGTCAATTTAGATCGATAAATAATGAACGTTTAACGAAATGTGTAATTGAGGCAACAGAGCAATCAGAACGTCTTACTCCACCGATAATTGAGCAAGTTATTAAATTACAAGATTATCTTAAAAAAAATAATAATTTTATGTTATATGCTAATGAACATGAAAAAGAAGAAAACTCTATATTACAAATTTCATCATCACTTAATAATAAGGATATTGCTATTATTATTGGACCGGAGGGCGGTTTTACTAATGAGGAGCTTGAACTTCTTGCCTCATATAAGAATACAAAATCTGTAAGTTTAGGAAATAATATACTGCGAGCTGAAACAGCAGCGATAACTGCTATAGCACAAGTGAAGTTGTTACGATGTCATACCGCGACTTGATCGCGGTATCCAGTTTTTTATTTTTTTTATGAATCCCGGTGGTCAAGCCACGGGATGACACAAGCCACGGAGGGATATAGCGTTACTTCGCTTTCTCTATTCCTGGCTTGCAGAATAATTTACCTAAACAAAGGAAGGAGTAGACTCCACAAAATCCTATAATTATGTAAAGTATTGTAACAATAATTGGAAATGAACCAAATAAAAGTGTGACTAAATTAAAATTAAACAATCCAACTAAGCCCCAATTTATAGCACCTATAGAAGATAGTAAATGTATAGTAGTAATAAGCGGATTATTAGAAGTGTTTATTAGCATACTAAACCTTTTGTTAAATTATTTACTTATGGTAAAATAATCATTTCGTATTTTAAGTCTTATGTCTACTAAATTTTCATAACATACAGCAAAAAGCAGTAAAATATTGAAATTAAATTTCAAAGTGAGTCTGCGGAGCATATATAAATACTTGAGCACAGACGAGTCTTGCAAAATTTGGTGTCAATACTTTACCGGTTGAAGCTGTATTAATCTTTCTTAAAAGTTTGGTATATTACGGGTATAACAAAAATTGTAAATATAGTACCGATGCTTAATCCTCCAACTATTACAAAACCGATAGAATTACGGGCAGCAGCACCGGCACCGCTTGCAAAAATTAGAGGTAGAGCCCCGACTACGGCAGCAAGAGTAGTCATAAGAATTGGACGCAAGCGAAGTTTTGAGGATTCTATTATAGCCTCTCTAACACTTACTCCTTTCTCTCTTAATTGATTAGCAAATTCTACTAGCATAATAGAATTTTTGGTAATTAATCCAATTAAAGTAATAAGTCCAATATTGCTATACATATTAAGACTATTACCGGCAAGCCAGAGAGCAAGTACACCGCCGGTTATTGAGAAAGGTACGGCAAGTAATATTAATAAAGGGTCAGTAAAACTTTCAAATTGAGCTGCAAGCACTAAATAGATAAATATAAGAGCAAATCCAAATGTTATAAGCATATTACTGTCTGCCTCTCTCATTTGTTTAATTTCTCCTATATATTCAAGCATAGTATTACTAGGATCAAGTAATTTAGCGGCTATTTTATTAATTTCATCAATTGCGTCATCAATTTTTCTATCAGGAGCAAGATCAGAAGAAATAGTAACAGACTTTGAGTTATTATAATGACTATATGATTTTACGGATATTGTTTCCGTAATGCTGGCTATTGACTCAAGCGGTAACATATTATTATTATTTGCCCTAATTAAAATTTTACTAAAATCGCTAATATCTTTTCGCTCTTTTTGGTTAGATTGTAATATAACATCGTATAAATCATTACCCATTCTAAAATCACCGATTTGTTGACCTGCAAGTAAATATTGTACCGTTCTACCGATATTTGCCAAATTCATCCCGTATAAATAAGCCTTATCACGATTAATTTCTATACTTATAGTCGGCATTGCCGATTGTAAATTTCTATTGACGTTTAAGAAAATAGAGTTTGTTTTCATTATATCGATAAATTGCTGTGATATTTTGTCTAGATCATCATATTCAAGATTTGTTTGAATAGTAAACTCGATAGGACTACCGGCATTACCGCTAACCATTGAACGTGGATCCATAGCAAAAATCGACATACCCGGTATTTCGGAAAATTGCTTATTTAGCATGTTCTTAATAGTTTCCTGTGATCTTGAACGCTCACTCCAATCTTTTAACGGTACAAAAGCAAACACATTATCGCTACCGCCTGCACCTATTACCATCAGATAACCTAATATATCTTTATAATTAGCAAGGATTTTTTCTGCTTCCGTCACTACTTTAGTAGAAGATTCTAAACTAGAACCTTCTGGTCCTTTAAAAGAAAGTTGCAAAAATCCGTCATCTTCTTGTGGTACAAAAACTTTTTGAGTAAATTTAAAGCTGACTATCAGTACTATAAATGATGCGGCAATAATGAGGGCAAATTTCTTTTTATTGTCAAAAGTTAGCTTTAGATAGTAAATATATTTATTTTGAATAAATTGTAGCATGTCATTAAACTTTACTAAGAATTTTGGTAAGTCCGTATTATGTTTTGTGACCATACGACTCGACATCATAGGTGTTAAAGTTAAAGCAACAAATCCTGAAAACAAAACACAAAATGCTAAAGTCCAAGCAAATTCAATAAATAATTTGCCTATAAAGCCTTCTATAAAACCGACAGGTAAAAATACAGCAGCAAGCGTAATAGTCATAGCAATGATTGCAAAACCGATTTCTTTAGAAGCAAGCAAAGCTGCTTCCATGGGTTTATGCCCCATTTCATTATATCTAAAAATGTTTTCAAGCATAACTATTGCATCGTCAACGACTAAACCGATAGCAAGTATCATAGCAAGGAGCGTAAATATATTAATAGAAAAGCCAAAGGCATACATCACGCTAAAAGTACCGATCAATGATACCGGAATCGTTACAAACGGAATCAAGGTAATTTTAGCAGATGCAAGAAATAAATAAGTGACTAAAACTACTAATATTAAAGCTTCAAAAATTGTTTGAAATACTGCATAAATTGATGCTTTTACCGGCGTTGCTCCATCGTATGCGATACCCATGCTTATTCCTTTCGGCATTGATTCTTTAATTCGTTCTAATTCTTTAGTTACTTCATTTGATAAATCAATGACGTTGGCTTTTGATTCTTTTATAAGACCAAGAGCAATAGAGCTTTTGCCGTTATATCTGAAAATTACGTCTTCATCAGGAGAAGTTAAAGATACTTTTGCTATGTCTCGTAATTTTATTATACTGCCGTTTTGTGTTTTTAGAATAATATTACCAAATTCTTCCGGTGTAGATAAAGAACCTTCAAGAGTTACTATAAAATTATTAATTCCGGTTTTAATTGTACCTGCCGGATAATCTTTATTTTGTTCTTTTATTGCGGATTCAATCTCCAATAAAGAAATTTTATGCTGATATAATTTCTTAGAGTCGGGTTCTATTCTCATTATATATTCCCTGCCACCGTAAATTTGTGACTGTCCAACCGACTCAAGTTTATCCAATGGTGTTTGTAGACTATCTTCAACAATTTTTGTTAGCTCCAAATCGTTATATTGGTCGCTTTCAACACTTATGAAGAGGCTTGGAAAACTATCGGCATCAAGTTTTGCAACTGAGGGGGCTTTCATATCCTGCGGAAACATGTAAGTAATATCCGATATTTTAGAGCGAACATCGTTTAGTGCTACTTCAATATCGGTAGATAATAGAAACGATAAAGTAATACTGCTTCCACCGGTGGAGCTTTGCGAAGTTATATAATCTAAATTTTTAACCGTCTTTAGAGCTTTCTCTATACGTGTTGTTATTTCTTTTTCCATATATAAAGCATCGGCACCTGCATAATGAGCATCGACGTTTATTATGGGAACTGAAATATCCGGAGTTCCTCTAATTTGTAGCTTAGTAAAAAAAATTGCTCCAAGAGCCACGATAACCAAACTCAAAACCGTAGCAAAGACAGGACGCTTAATACAAATTTCAGATAATAACATAATATTTAATGAGTGTTTTTTTAAAAATTTTATTCTAAATTAAGGTTAGAAATATTGAATATAGTAAGGTGAAAGACAGCTTCTACCTTATTACATAAATTAAGTATATATTGTTTTTTATTAAAAAACTTATAATTTTTTACAGGGTAGAAAATTAGCTTTTGTAATTTACTATTGACAATAAATTAGGGTTTTAATGATAAATTTTCACTTTTATTACTTGATTAAGATGGTTTTAACAGTATAACTGATGTAAAATGGCTACATTTTTCTATAAATTAATATAATAACGTATATATTTTAAACTTTGTAAATAACTGGCATTTGCAGTATTTGGGTAGTTTGTTATAATTAACTCACATAAAAAATATATTGATGTATATTATTGCCAGTTGTATATATTGTTTTATAAAAAAACATCAATACATATTAACCCATTAAAGGAGAGTTGATTTTATTATGAGTACACATAACAAACAAGAACCAAAAAAAATGAATAAAACCGAATTTATAGCATTTATGACCGACCATGGTCATAATCATAAACATGCTTCACATAAATCATTAACAAAAGCTGATGCCGAGAAAGCACTTAATTTAGTTCTTGATAGTGTGATTAGTGCTATAAATAGTCACCATAATATTAATATAACAGGTTTCGGTTCATTTGAAATACATCATAGAAAAGCACGGGAGGGTCGTAATCCAAAAACCGGAGCAAAAATGAAAATAGATGCTTACAATCAACCTACTTTTAGAGCAGGAAGAAAAATGAAAGAAGCTTGTAATTAATGATAAAGAAGTAACGTACTGATAATTTCCGAACCCCGCTACAAGCTTGCGGGGTGACACTAGAAAAACCGGCTCATGCAACAATGCTCTGCAAAAGCCGGAATGATATAGAACGCTTCTTAAGTACAATTCATAACGATATTACAACCATTGCTAATTGAAAATCTAGAGTTTAACTTAAAACATAATAAGCTATATAATAGTTGGCTTATTGAAGCTGAAAATATAGAGCAGGCTTTAAAAGATTTAGAAGATTTTATATATTTAAAGCTTTTTAAGAATAACATTCCTCTCATAAACAATCCTGATTATCATTTTATCGCTAGGGAAACTTCAAGTACATCTAATGCTAAAAATATTTCTATTGAACAAATAAGAAAGTTACAAGATTTTTTAAGTAAAACTTCTGCAATTTCAGGTTATAAAATTGCCGTAATTTATTCGGCGGATCTTATGAATTTGAATGCGGCTAATGCATGCTTAAAAATTCTTGAAGATGCACCAAAGAATAGTTATATTTTTTTAATTACTTCAAGAGCTGCAAGTATTATTTCTACAATTAGATCAAGATGTTTTAAAATTAATGTTAGATCATCTATCCATCATACTAAAAACGAATTATATTCCGAGTTTATTCAGCCGATAGCAGATAATGAAACGTTAGATTTTATTAATCGTTTTACTACTAAAGACCGAGAATTATGGCTAGATTTTATTGATAATTTATTATTATTAATGAATAGAATCCTTAAAAAATCTGCTAACGTTAATATTGAACTTCTAGATTTGGAAAATAAGATTTTTAATAAACTACCAAATAAGCATCCTTCATATTTACTGCAAAAATTTACTGACATAAAAAAGTTAATATATAATACCATTGATTATGATTTGGACTTAAAAGCAAGTTATATATTAGTGGTGAATGAGTTTTCTAGTAATTAGACCTACTCGGAAACTCTACTTCTAGGGGTAATTTGTACGTCGATCCGGTACTCGAATCCTCACGTGCATTTGAGTACGCTGCGGTTCTGCGTTCCGTGTCTCCTTCAAATGCCTCCCTATAAGCGACTTTCCGAATAGGTCTATTGAATTCGATACTATCCTACATGTTATCCATAAAACAGGCATTGCTTAAAAACAACAAAATATGTTGTTGCTAAAACATCCTGAGAGAAATATATTAGAATCTTATTAAACTAAATTTATAGATATGTTTAAAACTTTAACACAAAATTTAACAAAGATTTTTGATAAGTTAGTCAGCTCAGGAATTTTAACGGAAGCTCAAATAGATGCTGCTATGCGGGATATAAGAGTAGCTCTTTTGGAGTCGGATGTAGCATTGCCGGTGATAAAAGATTTTATAGCGGAAGTTAAACAAAAAGCTTTAGGGCAGGAGGTTATTAAGTCTGTTTCACCAGGTCAGATGATAATTAAAATTATTCATGAAGAGATGATAAATCTCCTAGCTTCAAGTGAAAGCGTTACAAAGTTAAATTTAAATTCAAAGCCGCCTGTAAATTTATTAATGGTAGGTTTGCAAGGTAGTGGTAAAACTACGGCGAGTGGAAAGCTTGCTTTACGTCTTAAGAATCAAAATAAAAAGCCTCTACTTGTATCTCTTGATACTTATAGACCCGCAGCACAAGAGCAGCTAGCGATACTTGCAAGTTCAGTGGGTATTGATTCATTACCGATTGTTAAAGGTGAGAAACCTCTTGATATTGTCAAAAGAGCTATTGCTGAAGCTAAGCTCTCTGCGTATGACGTTGTAATTTATGATACGGCAGGTCGGACACAAATTGATAAAGAGATGATGAACGAGGCTCTTGCAATAAAAAAGATAGTAGAGCCTACGGAAACTTTGCTAGTAATTGACAGTATGACAGGGCAGGATGCGGTAGTTACGGCAAGTAGCTTTAATGAAAAGTTAGAAATTTCAGGATTAATTTTATCTAGAATTGACGGCGATTCTAAAGGTGGTGCGGCACTTAGTGTAAAATATATTACTAAAAAGCCGATTAAATTTTTAAGTAGCGGTGAAAAACTAACCGATTTAGAAGAATTCGATGCTGAACGTTTAGCTTCTCGAATACTTGATATGGGCGATATTATCTCTTTTGTTGAAAAAGCCGCCAGTATAGTTGATAGAGAAGAAGCAGAAAAAACGGCAGCTAAATTAAAAAAAGGTAAATTCGATCTAAATGATTATATGCAGCAAATGAGAAGCATAAAAAAAATGGGGGGTTTTGGAGGTATACTTAGCATGTTACCGGGCAGCGGTAAAATTATGGATCAAATAGATCAATCAAAATTAAATGGTAAAATAATTGAACATCAAGAAGCAATTATTTTATCTATGACGCCGAAAGAGCGTAAAAACCCTGATATAATTAATGCCTCTCGTAGAAAACGTATAGCTGCTGGAGCAGGGACTACGGTACAAAAAGTAAATATTTTGCTAAAGCAACATAAGCAAATAAGCGAGATGATGAAAAAAGCAAGTAAAATGAATCCTAAAAATCTATTACGTAGCGGAATTGGAAAATTGTTTTCGTAAAATGGTATTATTGCATGGAACGATAAAATCCGCTGTGTCACCCCGTGGCTTGACAGAGGTGAAATTGATCCACGCAACAATGCCCCCGCGAAGTAAAATTTAATTAATTTTCAATTTCAAAGCATTTGCAAAAAATGTATAGATATTGATAAAATAATCGGCACTGTCTTTTAAGTCACTACCGCTACCATGTCCGCTATCGCTACTCTCTAGGAAATAAGTTGTAGTGTTTGGATTTTGCTCAAGTACATACTCAAAAATGCGTGCATGCCATGGATGTACACGCTGATCAAGTACCGAACCGGTAATTAAAATAGTCGGATATTTTTGAGTTAAAGATAAATTCTCTAAAGGTGCATATTTTTTAATATGTACTAAATCATTTGGGTTTTCTGGATCGCCATATTCAGTTACCCATGAATGTCCTGCTCCGAATTCTTTATAGCGTACCATATCAAGTATCGGTACTTCGCATGCTATAGCTCCAAATAAATCGGGACGCTGCGTCATTGCAACACTAACTAACAACCCGCCGTTACTTCCTCCTTTAATTCCTAAATACTCAGGGCTAGTAATATTTTGCTTTATTAAATCCTCTGCTACTGCAATAAAATCATTAAAGCCGGTTTGGCGTTTTATTCCTTGAGCCGCCTTATGCCACTCAGGACCAAACTCTCCGCCACCTCTGATATTAGCAAGAACATTAACCCCGCCATTTTTAACCCATACTTCGTTTTCCGTACGCGAAAAATATGGAGAGTTGATTACTTGAAAACCACCATATGCTTCAAGTAATGTTGGGTTTTTACCATCAAATTTTGTACCTTTTTTATAAACAACGAAATATGGTATTTTAACTCCATCCGAGCTTGTTGCTTCCTTTTGATCTACAACATAATTTTTGCTATCAAACGGATATAGAGGCTTTTTAATAACTTTTAATTCATGAGTTTTATCCCATAAATAAATAGTTGGAGGAACTATAGAATTTTCTATAGTAATTAACGCATCTTCTTCCTGATCATCAGAAGACATACCAAAAATTGCATTTTCATAAGGCAGCTTTAAGGTTACCGGTTTTGTCCATTCATTATTTTCTAATGTAAATGTTACCACTTTTGAAATAACATTCTCATAGCTAGCTAAAAATACTGTATCTTTTGTTACTCTCACAGAATCAAATACTTCCCTCGCTGCTGGGGTAAATAATATTTTTAAGCTAGCTTTATCGCTATCCACCTTTAGAAGATCTTTCCAGTGTATCGCAACAAGTGAACCTGCTTTTATAGTAGTACCATTAAACTGCCAATCAGACCTTAATAACCAAAATACATATTCTTTAAAAGCACCTTGAGGAGTTGCATCTGACGGCATATTTATTTTTTGTAATTTTAAGCTCCCATCTTTAGTATCTAAAATATAATTATCGTAATTATAAAAATCCTTACCCGCAGATATAAATATTAAAGATGAAGAAACATCATCTGATAAAAGTTTACCGGCTGATACATATATATAATTCTTTGGTATTTCAAATAGTTTTTTGGCTTTCTCTATAGGTTCTCCTCGCTTCCATATATATAGAGAGTTAGGATATAATGAATTCGTGACGTCTTCTTTATGTAAAGCAAAGTTAGAAATAATAGTATCTTGATCAACCCACGCACCGACAGTAAATTTTCCTTCTAATAAATTCCCATCACTTGTTTTTGGCTCAAAACCGTTTTTTACAAAATCTTTCTTCTCTAAGTCCCATTCTGCAAAAAAGGTTTCATCTTTACCGCCAAATGACATGGTAATTAAGAAACGATTAGGGTTTTGGAAACAATCACTCCCACCTCGATACATTACTTTTTTGCCGAGTTTTTTGGATAATTTATCAAAATCGATTAAAACTTCCCAATTTGGTTTATCTTTAGAGTAATTTTTAACCAAGGTCCTACGCCATAATCCTTGCGGATTTTTATCATCCATCCAGAAATTATATACATATCCTTTACGGATAATACCATAAGGGGTTTTTCTTTTGTCATAAAATATTGATTCTATTTCTTTCTTAATTATCTTATAACTAGGCATAGATTTAAAAGAGTTTTTAGTCTTATCAGTACGCTCTTTAGCCCATTTTAGAGCTTCAACTCCTTCAGCTTTTTCTAGAAATTTAGTATCTTTTGGGTTATATATTTGTTTATTATTATTTCCCATAGCCTGAACGCAAAAAGTTAATAAAACAACTGTAAAATAGCAGGTAATTTTTTTCATAATTTTAATCATATCTCTTAGAGACTAGTTACATAATAACATATTTTATGAATAAGGCTTTTTATATAAATTTTCAATATTAATCACCTTGATATTCCTCAAGCTTTATAGTATTTAATTATAATTGACTGGAGTTTAAAAAAGATATCAAGCGTCAATTTAAAAGTCAACAAACAATAATTATATGTATTTAGGGTTATTTACTATGAATACAGAAAAAGAAATGATAACAAATTTTATTGATGCACTTTTTGAACCGGATAGCTCATGGGATAAAGTAGCACAATATGTTGATGGTAAAGGTAAATTTATAAACCCAATACTTAATATTGCGACCATTTATGATTTATATTATCGCCTTATCGATTTTCGTAAAAGTTTTCCTGATATGACTCAAATTGTTGAATCAGTTGGAGTTTTTGAAAATGGTAATTTAATTGCTAAAACTTTTGCCTCAGCAACATTTAAAGGAGATTTTGCTAATTTTAAAGCAAATGATAAATATTGGCGTATACCGGTATATTGGGAATTTGAATTAAATAATGGAAAGATTATGGTTGCTTCAGAATTAGCTAACCATCATGCAATTAATAATCAATTAGGTCTTGCTTTATTTAAAGCTCCCTTTGAATCAGAATAATGTTTTATCATACACCTTGAACAAAATCAAAGAAAATGCTAAAATAGCACTAGAAAAAATACAAAATATGAGAGTTATGGCTAATGATTTAAGCATTTATATTCATTGGCCTTTTTGTTTATCAAAATGTCCGTATTGTGATTTTAATTCTCATGTGGCAAACATTATAGACCATAATCAATGGCTTAAATCTTATGAAACGGAAATAGAGTATTTTAAGGATATTATTCAAAATAAATATATAAAATCCATTTTTTTCGGCGGCGGAACTCCTTCATTAATGAATCCTATAATAGTTGAAGGAATAATAAATAAAATCAGTAATCTAGCAATTATTGATAATCAAACTGAGATAACTCTAGAAACTAATCCCACATCCTTTGAAACTGAGAAGTTTAAAGCATTTAAATCCGCCGGAATTAATCGTGTTTCCATTGGAGTACAATCCTTAAAAGAAGACGATTTAAAAAAATTAGGTAGAACTCATGATGCTTTGCAGGCCATCAAAACAATTGAGGCGGCAAATACGATTTTTTCACGAGTATCATTTGATTTAATATATGCACGTAGCGGTCAGCAATTAAAAGACTGGCAAATCGAGCTAAAACAAGCTATGCAGCTCGCAAACGGTCATATTTCTCTTTATCAATTGACTATAGAAAAAGGTACGCCGTTTTATAAATTATTTCATGACGGTCACTTAATCTTACCGCATTCGGATGAAGCAGCTGAGATGTATGAATGGACAAACTATTATCTAGAATCTAAAAAATATTTTAGATATGAGATATCTAATTATGCTCAAGTAAAGCATGAATGTTTGCATAATTTAACTTATTGGAATTATAATAATTATTTAGGTATAGGTCCCGGAGCTCATAGTAGAATAATTGATGCTTCAAGTTCGGTGTCGGCAATTATGATGTGGCATAAACCGGAAAAATGGTTAGATTCGGTTAAAACAAAAAATGTCGGTATTCAAACTAACGCTAAGCTAACAAATCAAGAAATAATTGAAGAAACGTTAATGATGGGCTTACGTCTTAGCAAAGGCATAAATATTCTTGAACTAGAGCAGAAAGTGAATGTAAAATTAGAGAATATTTTAGATATTAATAACCTTAAACATTATCAAGCGTTAGATTTAATTAGACTAGATGAAAATATTTATCTTACCGACAAAGGTTTAATGCTGCATAGTTACATAGTACCTAGATTGATCAAGTAATTAACAATTAAGATTAATTATATGAAAATTATTCAAGTAGTTTTAAAGTTTGTAATTATTTTTATTATTCCTTCTATTCATGCTATGGAATGTAAACTTGAGTTTAAGACCGAAAAGATATATGTGGATGGTGTCACGTATGATCAAAAAGTCGGAAATCCAATTACACCAATAGCAGATGCTATTAAGGCGGATAATATTGATGAAGTAAAAAAAATATTAGATAAGGGATATGGAGTAAATCAACCATGTTTGGGCTGGACTCCTCTAGATTATGCTATATCGAATAATAATATAAAAATTGCCGATTTTTTATTAAAGCATGGTGCATCCATGAATTTAATCCATATAAATATAGGATTTATGAAGTCGGAAATTGCCGAATTTTTAATTAATCAGGGAATGAGTCCTAATTTAAGATATGAAGACGGTAGTACCGGCATGATGCTAGCCGCAGAAAGAAATAACCCTGATTTAATAAAACTTTTGCTTAAGTTAGGTGTTAATCCTAACGTTCAAAATTCTAAAACCGGAATGACTTCCCTTATGTATGCAGCATCATATCTTAATGTTGAACCTACTCGTATTTTATTAGAATATGGAGCAGATCAAAAAATTAAAGATTTTAAAAGGAAAAAAGCTTTAGATTGGATAGCAGAGGATGCTAATAGAAATTTACATGCTTCTGACGCAGAATATTATACTGCTTTATTTCTTGTTCCGTTTAAAACTAAACTGAAAATTATAAAAGAAAGAAATAGCATAAAGACTCAAAATAAAGAAAAGGAAAAAGCAATAAAAAAGCTTTTCAATTCTCACCGTTAAATTTTTATAGTGTTTCTTTTATACTTTACAAGTTAAGGTAAAACCTATCCTAATTTGCTACCTTGGGAGTGTTGAAATATGATTCTTTTCGGTAATTTTGTCGTTAAAATTTGTCTGTGCTCCTCACGTACGCTTAAGTACGCTGCGGTGTTCGCCTGCATTTTGCCTAAAAATTTCTCAAAAATAATTCATATTTCAACACTCCTACCTTATAAAATAGCCACATTCCGAAACTCTACTTCATTTATACGTCGATCCGATAATCGCATGGTGTTGTTGCGTAAATCAGTTTTTCTTCATTGCGAGAAAATTACGTAAGTAATTGACGAAGCAATCCAGTAAAAAATGCTAATTTTCAGCATTTTTTTATTATTTTTCTGGATTACCACGCTCCTTGCAGTCGCTCGCAATGACGAGGTGGTATCCATGCAACAAAGCCTACTCGTATCTGTGCAATTTTTTTATACGTTGCGGGGTGCTATCGTGTATCCTCTAAATCCTTGTTTGGAAAGATGTCTAATGTAAAAATTGAGGCTTAAAATGTTCTGCCTAAGTCTTTACTGATTATACCCATATCCAAGGTTGAGCAGAATTTGCTAATATACCTTGGTTTATATCTTTCACTGAATATATTCTAATAAAATAACGGTCTTTTCCATCCCATTTAGGACTATAGCTATCTCTTTTATGTAAAACTGCTTTGTTGTTTAATATAACGATATCGCTAGGATCAACATATATATAATTTTGAATAGATTTTTGATCTACAATTTCTCTAATTTTATTTAAAAACCCTGCTGCTCTTTGTGTTTCAGGAATAGCATCCATTTTTATTCTGCTATAATAACCATTAGCATGTTCTACTAATAAAGGGAGATTCTTACTCACTATTTTATATGAGAAAGAATCTGCACTTGTTACTGTAAATTCATTACTACGCCCTATTAAGATATCTTGATAGCTTAATTGATTTAATATATCGTTAAGACTAATATATACTATAGGTAAATTCTCATGTCCTTTATGCACAATACCGAAAATTAAGTAATCGGGTAAAGGAGATAAGGTAATCCTCCCATTTTTAATCACAGTAGAGAGTAGAGAGTTAAGCTGCCAAAGCTAATTTTTGTATTGGCGTTATACCACCTATAGCCATATTAGGTCTTTCGTTATTATAAGACCA
>JBEGTS010000016.1:0-14893 GCA_041179265.1 Pseudomonadota bacterium | reverse complement strand
CCGTCAGTTACGTTTATCTATTAGCTCTATAGAGTTTTATAAAGACGTATATAGAAACTATCAAGGATATGGAATAAGATATTTATTTACCGTATCTTTTATTCCATCAATAATTTATTGCATTTTTATATTAAATTACGTAATAACTTTAAAAGATTACTTTAACGGATTACAATCATCAAAAGTTACAGATAATATTGAATATATTATTAATCAATTACCGGAAATTAAATATAATAATTCAAAAATTTCAGTTGAAGAAGTAGAGCCTGTATATTTATATAGTAAAAATAACAATAAAATAGTCGTCATTGATACAAAAAATCAAGTTTCTAACAAAGAAAAAAGCAAAATACCGTTTGTACTTGAAGATAATAAGCTGAAGGTAAATTTAATTGTTGCCAATACTAAGAAAAATTTTCCAAGTACTGTTAACTATTCTGAGATATTCAAGCAAAATGAAGTAATTTTAACTCCTGAAATAATAAAAAAATATTTTGCCGATAATTTATTATATGCACCAAATTTATTTATTTATTTTGGTATGCCGGCTATTATATTATTTTGGTTTGTAACATTCTTATTAGAGAGAAGTATTATAGTTTTATTAGTGTATAGCTTAGCTAATTTACTTACTACTAAAACTTCAATACAAACTTCTATAAGGTTAGTAATGTTTTCAAGCGGAGTCCCGATAATATTACAACCGGTTATTATTATATTAATACCGGAATTAAGCATATTATTACAGCTACTACAAATGTTTACAACTTGTTTAGTATTTATTGCTATTTGGCAAATTAACAAGAGCCTGTCGAGTTATATATAAGAAAAATCGGTTATCATATGATATGTGATTTTAAATCCTCAATTTACTAAAAAAACAGCCTATTATTAAGAAATTACTAAAAAAATAAAAGTTTTTATTGTTAAAATGAAACCTAAAATTATTTATTTGTAACTTTAGGTAATTCAAATGAGCAAAGAAAAAAAGAAAGTAAGGTTTGCAGAAGAGCCGCAAGTTAAAGAATTTTCTCAAAATCAAGAAGCAACAGAAGTAAACCTTATAAAAGGAAGAGTAATTAATATTTATGATAAAGGCGGCTACTTAAAGCCGGATCAATTAGTAATTCATGAAAGAGAGGCTATCGGAGTAAAAAATGTTGAAGTAAAGAGAAATCTAAATTTCTTTCAACAAATTTTCGCTGCAGTAGGTTTTATAAAGGACACAAAAACAATCAAAGAAGAATTTACTTATACTACCGGTGATATACAAGGAATATTAAAGGATAAAGGTCAATTTATTAATAATCCTGAAGAAATTAGAAAATTTGTGAATGAAAATAGAGATATTCAAATTGCGGATATTGACGGTATCGGTATTGGTAATTTAAATCATCAAGGTAAAATACAAATTACTTCAAAGCTTGGATTAAATATTGAAAAAATTATCCTTTATAAGGATGGTCAATTAGCTGCTATTGAAAGAAAAGGTCAACTTATTAGTCAAGAGGGAGAGCCTTTATACAAAGACAATTTAATCCAAAAAGATAATAAAGTTTATCTAGTTGGGGATGCCGGAAGAAATATTGATACGCCTTTTAGAGATCCAAAAACTAGAGCTAAAGATAATTGGAATAGATTAATAGACAAATTCAAGCATGCTTTAATACCGGAAAAACATGAATTAGAAAATTAAACGATGCTATAGTAGATTCTGTAAGAGTTAAAGTAGTTCATCCAGATCCAAAACTCGCCGAACATCATCTTCAAGAAATAGCTCAAGGTAAACAAATATGGGATGGGCATGAATTTGAAATATTGCGTATGGGTCCGGAGGAACAAAAAAATCACAGATTAGTCTACGATTCTTCTTCTCATAGATTACTTGATTCTAAGGGTAAGGTAGCTTCTACTATCGGTAAAGAAAGTAAAAGCATGAATAATGTTCAAGCATTTGTAATGGGAAAGGATGGAGCAATTTATATGGGTACTCATAAAAATCAATATTTACCAAATACTAAAAATCTTGTTCACGGTTCATTTTTAAGTGGAAAGTCTGCGGAAGCAGCAGGAGTTATAGGTATAAATGATAGGGGAAAAATTGATTACCTTAGTAATAATAGCGGTCATTATCAACCTGAAGCCTTAGATATGTACCGTGCTATAAAAAAAATACAAGAAACTATGCCTGGTGCTTTAGATAAAAATTGTCAAATCGATATTCAAGGGCATCAACGAGTATTTGTTAATGATTTTGTAAAAAATATGGAAACCAAAGTAGGTTTCGGAAAAAATGCTAAAACTCATTATGAAAAACTAAGAGAGGAAAGAGTAGAGAAAATTAAAAATTATCAAACTAATTTAAAAAATATTGCTGCTTCTTCAAAGCCTAAAGCTAAAAATAGAACAACAAATAGGGGGCATGGATAATAAAATAGTTTAGCCCACTTCAAAGTGCTTTTATGAATTTCAGCTTTTAGCCGGAATAGCATCGAAGCATTAAGCTATGCTATAAAGTAATTCTTCTTAGGCAATGCTAGGCTCTGTGAACATTTCTAAAAAGATTTAATTTCGGCTCTTTTTTGCTGCAAACTATAAGATTTTTTTGAAATATGAATAACTATTCTTTCAAAAATCTTATTAATTTTCGCTAAAAAATACCTTAAAATAAAAAATCAATTAGAAATGTTCACAGAACATAGAATTATCAATTATTTATAATACTCTGCCTTTCTTTTTCACTTCTACTAGATTTTACACAATTAAACTTTATATTAACAAGCTAATTTTTTATTAAATAATATAATTATATACTTGACTAAATTACTTGGGTATTGTAGATATAAAACAATTTTAAGTTTTAGTAGGTTAGTCATATGATGCTGACAACAAAAGGAAGATATGCCGTAATGGCAATACTTGAAATGGCTTCAAAAGCACGTGCTGAACCGGTTACTTTGAATGAAATTTCCGTAAAACAAAATATATCGCTTAACTATTTAGAGCAAATATTTTCTAAACTTAAAAAAGCTGATTTAGTTAAGGCTATTAGAGGATCGAAAGGGGGATATATTTTAATAGGTAACCTAGAAGAAATAAAAATTTCCGATATTATGGACGCTGTTAACGAAAATTTTATAATGACTACCTGTTATAAGAAATCAGTTAAAACTTGTGTACCTGACACAATAAAATGTAATTCGCATAAATTATGGAAAGGGCTTGGAAAGCATATTAGAGATTATTTTGACAATATATCCATTAAAGATGCTTTAGAGCTAAGTATTATTTAAATATATGATATATTTAGACCATAATGCTACTACCGTTGTTGATCCCAAGGTTAAAGAATATATAACAAGTTTGATGGACAAGGAGCTTAATCCTTCATCAGCACATAGTTCAGGTAGATTTGCCAAGAACATCATAGAAACGGCACGCTCACAAATAGCAGCGGCTCTTGGTATAACCGTGTCATCTAGAGAATATGATATTATTTTTACGTCATCAGGAACTGAAAGTAATAATTTAATAATGAAAAATTTTTATGACGGCGATATTTTTATTTCAGCTATTGAACATTTATCGATCTATAACCATATAAACTACGCTCCAAATATTAAAGTTATCAGAGTTAATACGCAAGGTTTGCTTGATTTAGAACATCTAGAAGAATTATTATCTGAAAGTAATGCTACTAAAAAATTAGTTTCCGTAATGATAGCTAATAATGAAAGCGGAGTTTTACAAGATATAGCTGAGATAGGTAAAATAACTAAAAAATATGATGCAAGATTTCATAGCGATTTAGTACAAGGTTTTAGCAGAATATCTATAAATATCAAAGAGTTAGGTTTAGATTTTGCGACAATTTCAGGACATAAAATAGGAGCAGGACAGGGTAGTTCCGTTTTAATCTCTAACTCTAACTTTCAAGTTACTCCAATAATTATAGGAGGAGGGCAAGAAAAAGGAATAAGATCAGGTACTGAAAATGTTTTAGCTATTGCAGGGCTTGGTTTGGCAGCTGAATTAATGACAAAAGATATTGCAGAAAAATATATAAAAATTAAAAGCTTGCAAGAAATTTTAGAGAAAAAATTAGAGAAATATCTTAATGTAAATATTGTTAGTAATAGCGTAGCGAGATTACCTAACACTACCTTAATTACTATACCAAATACGGATGCACAGATAAAATTAATCGGGTTTGATTTACGTAATATTTGCGTAAGCTCCGGCTCTGCTTGTTCATCGGGTAAAATATCTAAATCGCACGTATTAACCAATATGGGTATGAGTGAAGAAGAGGCAAAATCTTCGATTAGAGTATCGCTTAGTCATACTAATACGGTAAGCGATATAGAAGCTTTTATAAAAGCTTTTGAGGAGGTGTATGCCTGACTATGTCATTCCGTTGATCGCAGGAATCCAGAAAAAATAGAAAAGACTGGACCCCGTGGTCAAGCCACGGGGTGACAAAACATAAACTAATTTAACATTTGTAATTATATGAATACCCAATTAAACAGTCCAATCTTGCCGATATATATGGATTATCAGGCAACAACTCCGTTAGATCCAAGAGTAATGGAAGCAATGCTGCCGTATTTTACTACCAAGTTCGGTAACCCTCATTCACGAAGCCATTCTTTCGGCTGGGAAGCAGAAAACGCTGTTGAAGAGGCAAGAGCCAAGGTAGCAAAGCTAATATGTGCTGATGCTAAAGAAATTATTTTCACTTCCGGTGCAACTGAGTCTAATAATCTTGCAATAAAGGGAATAGCAAAATTTTATGGTAACAAAAAGAATCATATTATTACTGTATTAAGTGAGCATAAATGCGTACTTGATGCTTGCAGACATTTAGAACAAGAAGGAGTGAAAATCACATATTTACCGGTTAAATCAAATGGAATAATTGACTTAGAGGCTCTAAAAAATGCCATTACCGATCAGACTATGTTGGTGTCCGTTATGGCGGTTAATAATGAAATAGGCGTGATCCAGCCTTTGAAAGAAATCGGGAAAATATGTCGTGAAAGAGGCGTTTTCTTTCACTCCGATATTGCTCAAGGCTTTGGTAAAATCCCAATCGACGTGAATGAATTTAATATTGATCTTGCAAGTATCTCAGGGCATAAAATTTATGGACCAAAAGGAGTAGGGGCATTATATGTAAGGAAAAAGCCTCGTGTACGTGTTACGCCGCTGATAAACGGTGGTGGGCAAGAAAGAGGCATGCGTTCAGGTACATTACCGACTCCTTTAATAGTAGGGCTTGGCTTGGCTGCTGAAATAGCGTATAATGAGATGGAAAAAGATACTAAGCATGTAAATTACTTATTTGACAGGTTTTTGAACAATATAAACAGCCGAATTTCTGAAGTTTATTTAAACGGCGATAAAGATCAAAGATATAAAGGCAATCTAAATTTAAGCTTTGCCGGGGTAGAGGGGGAGTCAATTATTCTTGCCATTAAAGATTTAGCGGTTTCTTCCGGTTCTGCTTGTACTTCTGCCTCTTTAGAGCCGTCATATGTTTTACGTTCCATGGGAATCGGTGAAGAGCTTGCCCATACTTCGATTAGGTTCGGCATAGGTAGATTTACTACCGAACAGGAAATCGATTACGCAGTAGATTTAATATGTTCAAAAATCGATAAGTTAAGGGAATTAAGCCCTCTTTGGGAAATGATGCAAGAGGGGATTGATTTGAAGAAGATTAAGTGGGCTACTCACTAAAAATCGTCATTGCGAGGAAATTATGAAGTAATTGACGAAGCAATCTTATGAAGCAGGATAAAATTCCTGAGATTGCCGCGTCGCTGCTACGCATCTCCTCGCAATGACGTTGAAACAAATAAAACCAAATATTTAGAGAATAACAATGGCTTATAGCAAAAAAGTGATAGATCATTATGAAAACCCTCGTAATGTCGGGTCACTTGATAAAGAGAAAAAAAACGTCGGTACGGGACTTGTTGGAGCTCCTGCTTGCGGTGATGTTATGAAGTTACAAATCGAGGTTGATGATGACGGCATTATTACGGATGCTAAATTTAAAACATTCGGTTGCGGTTCAGCTATTGCTTCAAGCTCTTTAGTAACAGAGTGGGTTAAAGGAAGATCGGTAGAAGATGCTGAAACTATTAAAAATACTGAAATAGCAAAAGAATTGTCACTCCCACCGGTAAAATTACATTGTTCACTCCTTGCTGAAGATGCAATAAAGGCAGCTATAGCCGACTACAAACAGAAAAAAGAAAGCAGTAAAAAATGAAAAATGTTATTTCATTAACCGATTCTGCTGCAAAGCAAGTAAAATTACTAATAGAAAAACGAGCTAAGCCTACCTTTGGCATTAGGGTAGGGGTTAAAGCCGGCGGTTGTGCCGGTCAAACTTATTACGTCGAGTATGCAGATAGTAAAAATCAATTCGATGAAGTAGTAGAAGAAAAAGGCGTGCGGATACTAATCGATCCAAAAGCATTAATGTATATTCTAGGTTCTGAAATGGACTATATAGAGACTAAATTCAAATCCCAATTCACTTTCACCAATCCCAATGAAAAAGCCAATTGCGGCTGCGGCAAATCTTTTAGCGTGTGATAATTTAAATCAATAAAGGTTTTTAAATATGCTTAACTGGATTTATAATAAAGCATTCGCTTATCCTTCACCTAATATTGAAAGCTTAAGAGAAGAACTAGAAAAAAGAATTGAGTTCTTTCCTCCAGTTAGTCCTGAAGAAAAGGAAAGAAGGGCTGAAGTTAGACTGATGAGGGATAATGATATAGAAGATGATAAAGAATCTATCCTGGAAGCAATAGTAAAACCACTGCAAGACATTAAATCAAATGATCCTTACATTCTGCTTGATCTTCAGCATTATAAACAGGTTCATTTGGGTAATATGATGTTTTCTAACTTTTCTTCTGATTTGGTACTGTGGATGTTTTTAACATTGCCCAAATTTCATCAAGAACGATTTATATTATTTAATAAAAATGAGCATGGAATCAAAATAATTCAAGGTAATAAAGTGCATGACCTTGATCATATAGAGGGAATAAAAATTGAACAAGAATATGGATATTCGGTTTATAATATTAAAGTTAATGGTTTAGAATCTGCAGAATATGTTTTAAACGTCAGTGATATTAAAAGCTTAGATTCCGACAAAAACGTTGCTATTGTTGGAGGAAATCTTAAATTTAATAATCAAGGAGTCCCTTTTTCTATTATTGCAGAGAATGTAGAAAATGTAGGTTTTGATATAAGAGCAGCCTCTACTTTTCAAGAGATATTTGCAAAAATGTTTTCATATTTTCGTTTTTCTATAAAAATATATGATGTGAAAAACAGTCATATTGCAGGAGGAAAAGATACTAGCGGATATTATGAATATGTTAATAATACAAATACAACCGGATGTTTAGATAAGTTTCAGGATAATGAAGTTGTATTCTATGAAACGAATGATAATTGTTTTTTAGGTAATCAGCCAGAGGTATTAGGTAAATTGATGGATGTCATGATAGGGTAGATTGCAAATAATCCCACTTGATTAAGTACCCACTATGTATTATTCTATAATTTATGATATAAAAAGTAATTTGTATGACACACGCATGTATATTAAAACCGGATACGAAAGGAAGAATAACACTTGGTAAATTAGCTAAAGGAGTAAGTAGCTTTCACGTTATTATTAATAGTAAAAAAGGACAAATTATTTTAGAACCTTATACGGAAATACCTTTAAAAGAAAGTTGGCTATTTAATAACAAAAAGGCTTCAACACAATTAAATAACGGTATTAAAGATTCTGCTAAAGGACAAGTTAAATTTATAGAAGATTTCAGCAAATATTTAGATGATGACTTTTAAAATTCTTTTTACTATTCAAGCTAGTAAAGATTTGAAAGAACTTGAAAATAATAAAGGATCAGAAAAACGTTTAAAAGCAGTAAGAAAAACATTAGCATATTTACAAGTAAATCCCCGCCATCCTAGTTTAAACACCCATAAATATAAATCTGTTAAAGGAAATAACGGAGAAGAAATATTTGAAGCTTATGCTGAAAATATTACTCCTGCTGCTTATAGAATTTTTTGGCATTATGGACCAAACAAAGATAGCATTACTATTTTAGCAATTACAGCACATCCATAAAAAGCCAATTGTGGTTGAATATTACAACAATAGCTTTATTTCAAGAAAAATCATAAGAATCACCGGAAAATAAAATCTCCCATCCTACTTCGATATGATTAGGGTCGCTTATACTATTATATTTAACTAAATCCTGAACAGAAGTACCGTAATTTTGCGAAATTTTCGATAAAGTGTCTCCTGATTTTACTGTATAGCTTACTTTTATTTTATCCCCTGGATAAATCTTATCAGGATTAGGCTTAAACCGTTCGTTATTTGGAATAGTTAGCAATTGGTTAACTGTTAGACCGTTTTTTGTAGCAATATGTGATAAAGTATCACCTGATTTCACTGTATAAACTTTTTTATCGGTGCGATTCGGCATATTAACTCCTAAGATTATCTTTGATAGCTTTTTTAAGCTATCAATCTTTTGTTTAGAAATCAAGAGTAAAATTGCCGATAGCAGTTTTATCTATTGCTAAAAATCATTAGTTCAGCTATTTTAAAGCTATTTCTTTAAATTAAATAATATGTCACGAAAATTAGGTTTTTGGGCGGTTTTTGCCTTAGTGACCGGTAGTCAAATCGGTACTAGCGTCTTTATACTGCCGCTAAGTTTAGCACCGTTCGGTATATATAGCATTTGGGGCTGGGTGCTGTCGCTATTCGGGGCTATGAGTATAGCCCTTGTGTTTTCTACCCTTTGTGCAAAATTTCCTAAAACAGGCGGTCCTCACGTTTATATTCGTGAAAGCTTTGGCGAAAAAGCCGCTTTTTTCGTTGGTTGGACTTACTGGGTTATATCCTTTGTCAGTACAAGTATAGTTGTTATCTCTGCAATAGGTTACTTAACTCCTTTCTTTAAATCACAAGCGATTTTGGATTTAATATTACAGATAATATTATTAGGGGCTATTGCGGTTTTAAATTTAAAAGGTCCTGAAGTAGCAGGAAAAGCAGAGTTTTATTTAACATTACTGAAGTTTGTACCGTTGTTAATAGTAGGCTTATGTGCTTTATTGCATTTTAATATAGATAATATAGCTATTGCCAAGGAAGTAGAGAATTTAAGCATTCCGACTATTATGGGAAGAGTTGCACTTCTTACTTTTTGGGGATTTATCGGAGTGGAATGTGCAACTACTACGGCAGGTGCGGTAAAAAATCCGGCTAAGACTATTCCAAGAGCCATAATAGTTGGAACTTTTTGTGTAGCGGTGTTATATATTATAAATAGCATAGGTATAATGGGTTTAATCCCTGCTTCAGAGCTTATTAGCTCTAAAGCTCCTTACGCCGATGCTGCTGCATTATTATTCGGTGGTAAATGGTCAAGCGTAATTACGGTTATAGCCTCGATTATATGTATAGGTACACTCAATGCTTGGGTGCTAACTAGTGGGCAGATAGCTCTTGGGCTTGCCGAAGACGGTTTATTACCGAAATTTTTTGCCAAAAAGAATAATAATAACGCACCTGTATGGGGAATTATTGTAAGCTGCCTTGGCATTGTGCCTTTATTAGTTTTTACGGCAAATGATAATTTTGCCGAGCAGATTACACAAATAATAGATTTCTCGGCAATAACATTCTTATTCGTCTATTTAATTTGTAGCTTAGCATTTTTAAAGGTGATTTTTAGCTCAAAAGAAAATTTTTCTTATTATTATTTACTTATAGCCATAATATCGATTATCTTTTGTGCTTGGGTTATCTATGAAACGCCTGTTAAAACTCTGATTATAGCTAGTTCTTTTACTATCCTTGGTATTCCTTTATATTACATGTGGTATAGGGGGAGTAAGAGAACTAAATTTTAGCCTATGTCTACCGCGGCTTGACCGCGAATACTCAATGGATACCGCGGTCAAGCCGCGGTATGACAAATATACATGATAAAAGAGCGAATTAATCTACTTAGAAGCTTATTTACAGAATATGGTATAGACGGTTATATAATTCCGTCTAACGATAAATATATGAGCGAATATGTACCTGAGTATGCCAAAAGGCTTGAATATATAACGGGGTTTACTGGTTCAAACGGAATAGCTATAATATGTAAGGATTTAGCATTCTTCTTTACCGACGGGCGTTATTTAGAGCAAGCAAACAAAGAGCTTGATCTGCAAATTTTTAAGGTTTTTGATTTAAAAGAGATATCTAAGTTTGGTGAAGAGGCAAAAGTAGGATATGATTCTGAATTATTTACTTATCCTGGTGTGTCAAATTTAAAATTAAATTTACAAAAAATTAATGGTAATTTAGTTGATAAGATTTGGCAAAATCAGCCTTTAGAGCCAAATTCTAAAGTTTATTTACATGATATTAAGTTTGCAGGTGTTAGTCATATTGATAAAATAAGTAAATGTCGTGAAACCCTATTGTCATCCCGCGGCTTGACCGCGGGACCCAGTAAAATTACTAATGCTATAAGTTCTTCTTTGGATCCCGCGGTCAAGCCACGGGATGACACCGAGCAATACACCTTAGTTATTCTAGATAGCTCCTCCATATGCTGGTTATTAAACTTGCGAGCCAGTGACGTTGCTTATACGCCTTTAATGTTTGCTAAAGTCATACTTACTTCTACAAAATTATATTTATTTATCGAACCATCAAGAATTGAGGCTGAAATTATTAATGCTCGTCCTGAAATAACAATTTTACCTGAAAAAGAATTTGAGAATGTTTTAAAAGATAGCGAGAATATTTTTGTTGATGATACTATAGCCTCTGTTCATATAATGGATTTGATAGCTGATAAGCAAGTACAGAAAATTACCGATCCATGTTTAATGCCGAAAGCTTGTAAAAATCATGTAGAAATTAAGCATGCAATCGATTTTCATATTAAAGATGCAGTAGCCTTATGCGAATTTTTTGCTGATTTGGATTGTCATTATGTCATCCCGCGACTTGATCGCGGGATCTCAGAACACAGTTTGCAATACAAGATCCCGCGGTCAAGCCGCGGGATGACAATGGAAGAAACTACTCGCAATGACGAATTGAACGAACACACCCTCGGTTTAAAGCTTACAGAATATCGAGCCAAACAAGAGGGCTATGTTTCAGATAGTTTTCCTGCTATTTGCGGATTTCAGGAAAATAGTGCCATTATTCATTATAGAGCTGATCCAACAACTGCTAAGAAGATTAGAGTTTTTTCTAAACTCGCTTATAGAGAGGAATTTGAAGGAAACACGGAACACAGCACCGCAGCGTACATACTAGTACGTGAGGATGCGAGTACCGGATTGACGCACAAATTACCTCTAGAAGTAGAGTTTGGGAAGAGCTCTGTAGGGCAGGGTATATTACTGATAGATTCCGGCGGTCAATATAGTGGTGCTACTACCGATATAACTAGAACAATCGTGATAGGTACGCCGACTGATGAGCAGAAAAAGCGTTACACTCAAGTACTTAAAGGACATATTGCTTTAGCAAGAGCCAAATTTCCTAAAAATATCGTCACGGGAGCTAATCTTGATATACTCGCTCGGCAATATTTATGGCAAGAAATGCTAGATTATCCACACGGTACAGGTCATGGGGTAGGGAGTTTCTTAAGCGTTCACGAAGGACCGCAAAGTATAAATCTTCGTAATAAAACTGTACTTCAAGCAGGTATGATCTTATCTAATGAACCAGGTTTTTATATTCCGGGAAAATACGGAATTAGAATCGAAAATTTAATGTATGTAAAAGAAAATAATGGTTGGCTGGAATTCGAGAGTTTAAGTTTAGTGCCTTATGCTAGTAAATTGATTGATGTGAAACTACTTAATATTGATGAAATAAGCTATATCAAGGAATATTATAACAAAATTAGAGCTAAAATTTATGATTTATTATCCACGCAAGCAAGGAATTGGCTTAATAATGAAATAAATTTATTTCTACAATCATTATTATAATTGACGTTTTCACTATTTATTGGTATATATTCATATACATTTCTAATTTCTACTTCTAAATTGGGACGTCGCCAAGTGGTAAGGCAACGGTTTTTGATATCGTCATTCGGAGGTTCGAATCCTCCCGTCCCAGCCATTCGTCAATTTTTGATGTTTTTACAAAGCTATCAAACGGTGAACGCAGTATAAACTCAAGGTTTTCGCCGTTTATTTTTAGTGTCGAAAATACTAATTTTGATATTTCTGAACAAATTCTATAATGTTGTGGATTTTCAAGTAATGGAAGTTTATGGTGGGTACAAAAAAATATGCAAAATTAAGCTGAATTCAGTAAAAAGTAGCAGCTAATACATACAAACTAAATACCTTTTACTGCTTTATCTAGGTTATTTTTTCTTGATGCTAAAAGTGCTGATACTTTTGATTTTGAAGATTTAGGTTGAGTTGCCAAGTGCCTGCTAATTATTTCCTTTGAAATTGAACCCCTAACACTTGAAGTGTCTTCTTGCAGTTTTCCAGGTATATTATTAAAGCCGGTATTATTGTGTTTAGTGGTATTTAAGTTTTTTTCTAAATTTTCTACATGACTGGAGCCGACACTTGCAATCACATTATATCCTTTACCACGAATCTCATTAATTACGTCCGTCATATATTGTTCACGATTCTCATTATAAAGCGGTGTATCTTTTAAGTGTTCTAGATTTTTACCTTCTAAACTGATAATTTTAATTTTATTTTCTTTAGCTATCTTATATAAAAGAGCATCTTGTAATATAGGGGTATTTTTTAGTTCTGCAGGTAGCTTTATAAGAGCGTTAGGATTATTTTCGTTATGCTCTAATATATTTGCTATTTTAATTACGTCTTTCATACCGAGATTTTCTCCATATTGCTTACGTTCAATAGCTATTACCGTATTTTTATCTATTTTACCTGTTTGAATTTCAGCGATTAATGCTTTAGTGTTATTAGCATGATCAGTTAAATGATTATGTTCTGCCCTAATTTCTACAATACCGGTTTCTGCAGATTTTTGAGCATCAATCGCTTTGAAACCTATATTTGCCGTGATTGTTGCTTCTCTATCAAATTTGTTCAATAGCTCTTTATTATCATTTATGGCAGCTAGACGCTCCTTTAAATTGTATTTATCACTACTTTCAAGTATATTAATAAAGTTTTCTTTTTCAGTATGAGTAAGATGCTGATTATTGATAGTGGACAGTAAAAGTTTCCGTAATTCTTGTCCTTTTTCTTCTGATAACTTTAAGTTCTCAATTTTTTCAGGAAATGATTCATTATTAGCTGCAATTGCTAATAAATAAGCGATAAAGATTCCGCAATCATAATCATTGCCGACAATCACTTTCTCATTACTAATTTCTACATATTGAATGGCTTTATCTAAAGTAGGTTGGTGAACCTCAACACCCAATAATTCCTCTATACTATTTTTGATTTTAGGATTAATAGGGTGACCCATCGGATCAATATAATTTAGTTTAATTGTTTTGCCCATTTCATCTGTTTCTACATAAAGCCCTACCCAGTGTAGCACTGCCTTTTCTTCTTTTGCTTTACTTTCTTCAGTATCAAGAAAACTTTTGTCTAACGTATGTACATTAAAAGGAATAGCTAATTTTATATTAGGTTTACCTAAAACTCTATTTTCCAATATTGCTTTAAGTCCTATCTTTGCTTCTACAAACACGCCTTCAGCATTGTTAGTTATTTCACCATTATATGTGTTTATATCCGCATCAATTATATCTACGTTGTTGTTGTTCTTTTTAAAAGCAGTTATAATTTGCGATAGATTAAGTAATGATTTATCAATTGTTATTTCTTTTTCAGAAGCTAAGTTAATAAGAGAAGGCTTAAATGCAATGGGTAGATCTTTAATCTTTCTATAACGTTCTCCTTGTTTAGTTTCTATGGCATGTACTTGTTCTTTAAATTTCTTAATAATTGCTGTCTTAAGTTCTTCCGGGACATCCGGCATATTCCATTTTATGTAAGTGTTTCCATGAGTTCCTACAGTTTCAATATTCATGTTATATAATTCATTTGTTGCTTGTATTGATAAGTGACATGCGTTACAACATAACCTTGAAGTTACAATAAAAAAATCCTTTTTGTCGGAGTTTTCAAAGTCTTCTATAACATAGTTAAGGTGTTGCATTTCTGCGTGAGGCACATCATACTCTTTGCCTGAGGGAGAAAACAGTAACTTGTCCTTAAGAATAGCGTTTGTTAAGTTTGGCACAGTATTTTTATCAATAGCATCTATTAGGGTGTTTAAATCATTATTAAGTGAACTATATTGGTCGCTCAGCTTAGTAATAAGATCAGGGCTTAATTGAGGAAGAATTTTTGAGTAATTTTCAACAGCTTGCTTTTTTTTATAAGGAGTCTCACCTGATATATAGTCATTTACGTGTACTAGAAGTGATTCTATTATATTCTTATCATTTTCCGATACCTCATCTGAATATAAAAATTCTTCAAATTTTGTTTGAAAGTCAGTATTTAAGATTTCTTTGTGGTAAGAAATGCCATGAGATAAAGCTATATGTAGTAAATTATTTTTATGATATTCTTTTATTAATGGAAAATAAGATGCTAGATATTCTTGATTTGCTTTTAATGCACTTTCGTATTCTTTTAAAAGATCAGCGTTGGGGTTTTTTTCATTTTTAATATTTTGTATTTGACTATTACACTCGTTAATGTAGTGCAAAGCCTCTATTACGGTAATCCTCCCCAAAAACAATCGACAAAAGGAGTAGAATTTTCTAGG
>JBEGTS010000015.1:0-61044 GCA_041179265.1 Pseudomonadota bacterium | reverse complement strand
TGGCTATAGGTGGTATAACGCCAATACAAAAATTAGCTTTGGCAGCTTAACTCTCTACTCTCTACTGTGATTAAAAATGGGAGGATTACCATATAATTAAATTTAAATAAAGGTGTTATATGAAAAGAATTGAAGATGCTTATAAATATGCAGGTACAATAATAGCATATACTGAGGATGATAAAGAAAAGAAAGAAGGAATACTGGATAATGGGCTGACTTATGCTAAAGTAGGTTCTCTGTTATATGAAGAGCATAATGGAGAAGTAGGTTTAAACATAAGTACATTTAAAAATGTAAATTCAATTTCCAGTGAGATATCTTTAACTTCTAGTACTATCAAAGATAATAATTTTCTAAATGTAAGACATGCTAATATTGAAGAAGTGACTAAGTTGCAAGAATTAGCAGAGAATGATAAAATAAAATTAGGATATGCCGATCAAAAGGACACAAATAACATTTTAATACAATACTTAACCAGTGATATAGCACCTTATCCCTATGTATATAAATCTATTACAGAACCTACTCAAAATGGTTCATTAACGCATTGGGAAGTTATAGACCCATATAAAATGAATAAAGAATCCGAAATAATAGGAGCAGATCAAACTGACGCTTAAATGCGTTATTTTTCAGTTTTCGTACATAAGAATATTAGTTAAATTCTTGCAATATAAAACGTACAAAAACTGAAAATTTTTGGTATAAACAATTAATTCTCTTAAAAAAATTTTTACAAAAAGCCCCCCAACCCCTTATTTTATAAGGAATAGCCCCCCGTTTGCGTGAGCGTACATATTTTAAAGAAAAAGTGGCAAAAACTGGTGGAATTTGCAGAAAATGTAGCGTAAACTATCATATCAATAGCATAGAACATATAAGTAAGTTAATATTAATAGCTAGAAATAAAGGAAATAAGGCGTTAGTTATATAATATTGAAAGTTTCTTAGATAGAACTGGCTTCCAACGCCTATCAAAGTTTTATAGGTTCGACAATTGCAGAAAAACACAATTTAGTAAATTTAGTATTTGCTAACCTAACACTTAAACCTGAAAAGCTTGAGTTTATGCTACGTTCGCCGTTTGATGCCTTTGTAGAAATACCGAAAACTGAAGAATGGTGGAGGCAAAGGGAATCGAACCCTTGACCCTCTGCGTGCAAAGCAGATGCTCTACCCCTGAGCTATGCCCCCGATTATTTATTGGTGAGGTCTTTGGAAGTGAAAATATTAAGATAAACTTTTAACTAGTCCCCAAGGTAACGGCTGTCCGTGACTCCCTACGACTAAATCGCCGGAAGATTCATATTCGGCAGCTAAAAAAGAATTTTGAGCAGCAATAAGCTTTACCGGTTTGATTTTCTGGCCGTTATGAAAATATTCTTTAGCTTGTTCCCTAGATGTCGGGTTATTTTTGGAAGCGGTTTTTGCTTTAGCTTTAGACATACACTATTAATTTTTTTCTTAAACTTAAGTAAAGAATATAAAACTTTTTCCTAAACTTGTCAATAACTACCATGTCGATAAATATATTAATATATCAGAAAATTATTATTGCTCTGTGTATTATTCACTTTCACCGGCTAATGCTATTTTAAATTCTGCTATTTCTGATACCGTTTTTCCATCATATATGCTAAACCCCACTCCTCTAAATTCTACTTTTGCAGTGATATCAGCACCATACGATAATAACAGCTTATATATTTCATCTTCTTGAATAGCTTTAGAAGTACACCGAACATTTTTAGCAACCGCATGTAAAGGTGTTTCTCCGGCTTTTCTCTGATCAACTACAGCTCCTTTCTCAAGTAATAGTTTTGCTACATTCAAGTGCTTACCGCTTACAGCTTCATATAAAGGTGATCCTAGCAAAGCTCCCTTGTTACCGTTTACCACCGCTCCTTTTGATATTAGATATTCCGCTACTTCATAATGTCCGTAGCGTGCAGCTGAATTTAAAGGGGTATCATTAAAAACATCACTACACATATTAACATCTGCTTTTTTTTCTTCAACTAACCATTTAGCAACTTTTTGTGCATTAGCTGTAGATGCCGGAAATAATTCAGTAGTAGATACTGGCCGTAATTTATTTAAACCCTTTACTACATCTACTTTATCAAAATAGATAGCTTCTTTTAAAACAGTTTTAAATCCAAATTGACTTACATAAGACTCTAAATTTTTTGATAACAGAGTTAAATTACGGTTTAATATTTCCTTTATCATCTTCTATTTATTTATAATTTGTGTTTTTTAAAGGTGACAAAGATCTTATTGTCATTCCTGCGAAAGGCTTGCTTGCATGGATACTCAAGTTGTCATTGCGAGGAACGTAGTGACGAAGCGATCTCAGGATATTTGACGAGATTGTCACGCAGCCTACGGCTGCTCGCAATGACGTTTTGGTATCCACACAAGCAAGCCTTTCACAGGAATAACACCCACTATCCCTACTGATTAATTCTTGCTGTGCAGATTCTTTCGGTGATTTCTTTCAGTTTTTCTACTCTTTCAATAAGATAAAGCAGTTGTTCTTTAGTGATTTTATAGTTTTTATCATATCTTGCTTTAACATATGCTTCTTTTAGTAACTTAAAACATTCTTTTTGTTCAGGGATTGTTATAGGAAATACTTGCAATAGCTCACTATTATAATTTTCTGCCATACTCCCTAATTCTTCTATATCATGCAATTTAGGTTTGTAATTAGAAAAAACTAATAAGATGCTACTATAAAAACTCTCCGTAGCTTGATGAAGATAAAAAGCACTATGTCTAAGACTTTTTCTTTCTATATTACTTTTAGAATCTATAAGAAATCCCGCCCCAAAATCAAACCATTCTTCATAGTAATCCTTAGCAATTTCTTTCATCTCGCTCCAAGGAAAATCTTTAGCTTCGCTTAAGGTAAATTCCTCGCTATCGTATAAAAGAATTCCTTCTTTCTTAATATCGGTGAAAAAATAACGCCCTATCTCCAGCTGTTTATTTACTTCATCAATTGACTCAAAAATTATTGATATTCGTGAATCATAAGGGATAATCTGATCTTTTATCACGCCTGTCTTTTCTAATCTTTTATATATATTATCTTCTAGCCTTGAAGCAGTATACCCTTTATATTTACCTTTTTTCAGGATTATCAAAATATCGGTATCGCTATGGTAGCCGTTAGGTAGATCACGTACCCAATCGCCTCTAGCAAAAGAGCCGTATAAGATAATCATAGCGATTTTATCTTGTGCAATATCTAGAATTTGCTGCACTATAAAATTAAGCCTAGCTTGGATCTTAAGAGAACGATTGGGTAAAGTGGTTTTCATCTACTCATTTACACCATGACAATATTTATATTTCTTACCTGAACCGCATGGGCATGGCTCATTACGAGATACCCTACCCCAACTAGTAGGATCTTCAGGATTTCTAGCTTTAGGGTCAATGCGTGAGATAACAGGTTTAAGATCGGTCTCAAGGCTACTTCCTGCATTATATTTACTAAATGCCGGATCTTCCCGACTTTCTCGCATATTTTTCTGGAGCTTTTTATGCTCAAGCGAAACATCTTCTTTTTGAATATGCTTTAAGTCGATATGGAAGTGATATACGGTTTGAACAAATAGCTCTTTTAAATTATTAAGCATCTGCTCAAACAAATTAAACGCTTCTCTTTTATATTCGCTAAGAGGGTCTTTTTGTGCGTAGGCTCTAAGTGATATGCCTTGTCTTAAATGATCTAAGCTATATAAATGATCTTTCCAAACTTGATCAAGATTCGTTAGCAAAATATATTTTACGGCATTATGCATTAACTCGCTACTATAAGCTTCTTCTTTCGACTTATATATATCATGAGCCATTTGTATAACGGCTTTGGTAATTTCTTCTTCCGTTACGTCATTTTTACTTACTAAACTATGATCAAATTTTATAGAAAAGACCCGATGTAATTCTACGCTTAAATTTTCTATATCCCAATCTTCTCTGTAAGACCCTGTCGGCATGAAAGTTAGTACTATCTTTTTGGCTAGTTCTTCGGTAGTATTATTTAAGAAACCATAACTATCTTTAGATTTGATAATTTCGGTACGTTGCTCATATATTATTTTACGTTGGTCATTCATTACATCATCAAAACGTAATAAATTTTTACGTATCTCGTAGTTATGTCCTTCGACTTTTTGCTGAGCTTTCTCAAGTGAGCGACTAATCATCGGATGGTGGATAGCCTCTCCGTCTTTTAGTCCGAGTGTTCTAAGAACCCCTGATATACGATCTGATGCAAAAATACGCATTAAATCATCATCAAGCGATAGAAAAAATTTCGTCTTACCGGGATCGCCTTGTCTCCCTGATCTTCCTCTTAGCTGATTATCTATCCTACGGCTTTCATGCCTTTCCGTACCTATCACAAATAATCCGCCTGCCTCAATAACCTGCTTCTTTTCTTCAGCAATTTTGGCTTTTATTTCAGCTATTTTAGCTTCATAACTATGATCTTTATTTAGCTGCTCTATTAACATTTCAGGGTTACCGCCAAGCATAATATCGGTACCACGCCCAGCCATATTAGTTGCAATCGTTACCGCCTTAAACCTACCTGCTTGAGCAATAATAAAAGCTTCCTGCTCATGGAACTTAGCATTTAACACTTTATGTGTGATTTTCTCTTTATTTAAAATATTTGAAAGTTCTTCCGACTTTTCTATGCTTACCGTACCCACAAGTATAGGCTGACCGCGATCATAACAATCCTTAATCAGCTTTAAGATAGCATCATATTTTTCTTTCTTACTACCGTAAATCTCGTCATCAAGATCAAGCCTTGTGACGACGTTATGGGTTGGAACTGCAATCACATCAAGATTATATATGTCTTTTAGCTCCGGTGCTTCAGTCATAGCCGTACCGGTCATACCCGATAATTTAGGATAATTACGAAAATAATTTTGAAAAGTAATAGATGCAAGAGTTTGGTTTTCGTTTTGAATTTTCACGTTCTCTTTTGCTTCTAATGCTTGATGTAACCCTTCTGAATATCTACGCCCCTCCATTACACGACCGGTAAACTCGTCTATAATCATTACTTTACCGTCTCTTACTAAATAATCTACATCAACAGTAAACATATTATGAGCTCTTAAGGCTTGGTTAACATAATGTACTAGAGTTAAATTCTCAAAATCATATAAACCGGAATCAGGTTTTATAATATCCTCTTTACTTAAAAGCGATTCTATATGCGTAATGCCTATTTCTGTTAAGTTGATAGTTTTTAATTTTTCATCTTTTTCAAAATCACTTGCATTAAGCAGGCGTATAATTTTATCAATTTTACCATATAATTCTGAATTATCATTAACCGGACCTGAGATAACTAGCGGCGTTCTAGCTTCATCTATTAAAATCGAATCAACTTCATCGATAATAGCAAAATTAAAAGGACGAAGTACTCGCTCTTGTATGCTATACTTCATATTATCCCTTAAATAGTCGAAACCAAGTTCATTATTTGTGGCATATGTAATATCGGCATTATAAGCCATTCTTTTTATCTCGTCAGGCATCCCACCGACAATACATCCAATCGATAAGCCTAAAAAATTATAAATTTTACCCATGGAGGCAGAATCACGGCTTGCTAAATAATCATTCACGGTTACAACATGCACTCCTTTTCCGGTCAAAGCATTTAAATATGCAGGAAGTGTTGCTACTAAAGTCTTACCTTCACCGGTACGCATCTCGGTAATCATGCCTCTATGTAATATCAGCCCGCCTATAAGCTGAACGTCAAAATGACGCATACCGCAAACTCTTCTAGCTGCTTCCCTAACTACTGCAAATGCCTCATATACTATATCATCTAAAGTTGCTCCGTTTTTAAGTTTTTCTTTAAACTCCGCAGTTTTATTCTTCAATTCCTCATCCGATAATTTTTGTATAATAGGCTCAAGCGAGTTGATTTTCATAATCTCGGAAAATAGTTTTTTTACATTACGATCATTCGCTGTACCGAAAAGTTTTTTTAATATAGAAAGCATTAAAATCCTTAAATAATATTTTGTATTTAAAATATAGGCGATTTTACAAAATTATCAAATAATTAATGCCCTCAATATTGGGCAACCCGTAATTTTACTACATAATATTTGTAAATTATTATTAATAAATAAAATATTCTCAAATAGCTGTTGACGGTTGGGTATTATTTTTATAAGATTTAAGCTTATGTTTAACACAATGTATGAGTCATAAATGAAAAAATTATCTGTTATATTTTTATCAGTTAGCATGCTGTCCAGCATTGCTTTTGCCGATACAAAAGATAAAGTAGTAGCTACCTATAAAGGCGGTGAAGTGAAAGAATCACAAATTATGCAAGAATTTAAGCCGCAGCTTAATCTTCAATCAGGTGAAACAATCAAAAACTTTGATGATTTTCCGCCGCAAGATCAGGAAAAATTAATAAAAATTTATGTTAATAATCTTTTGTTAAAAGAAGAGGTTGCTAAGTCAAATATTACTTCTTCTAAAGAATTTCAAGAAAAACTTGAAAACGCAAAAAATCAATTAGCTCAACAAGAATTACTAGCAAATTACATAAAATCTAATATTACAGACAAGATATTCGATGACGAGTATAATAAATATGTGGGTAATCTTAAGGGTAAACAACAAATACAAGTTGCTCATATTTTAGTTAAATCTCAAAAAGAAGCTAATGAGATAAAGACCAAATTAAGCAAAGGAGCAAACTTTTCTAAGCTTGCTACGGAAGAGTCTCTTGATAAAGCTTCAGCTGCAAATGGCGGAGTTATAGGTTACATTCTATTAAATCAACCAGGACAGTTAGTACCAGAATTTGAAAAGAAAGCTTTTGCTTTAAAAGTAAACGAAGTTTCAACTCCCGTAAAAACCGATTTCGGCTGGCATATTATCAAAGTACTTGAGAAAAAGCCTGTGCCTATCCCAACAAAAGAAGAAGCAAAAGTAACTATTGATAATATATTAGCTTCAGAAATACTAAAGAAATATATTTCTGATTTAGAAGCTAAATCTGATTTAAAAATCATGTTAACTAAAGCAGATAGCAAAGCCGGAGAGTAATTTATTTAATATCATTCACCTTTAATGGCATTCCTGCGAAAGCAGGAATCCAATAATTCTAATTGTCATCCCGCGACTTGATCGCGGGATCCAGTTTAAAATATTAATAATTATTAGTATTTATGGATACCGTGGTCAAGCCACGGTATGACACCGAGTGCTTTTTTATATCACACTTTCCCTACCTACGCAGGAATAATGTTATAACTCCCCCTCAATCACAGCAAACGCTACGCATACAGGATAATCATCAGAAAGAGAAAGGTGAATATTAAAAGAAGAGTATTTTTTTGTATAGCTTGAGTTAACTTCTACTATAGGCTTGCCTAAATCATCATTTAGTATAGTAATGTCTTTAAAGTTTATGCCTTGACCGATACCGACTCCAAAGGCTTTACTAACAGCTTCTTTAGCAGCAAAACGTTTTGCTAAAAAAGTAGTGTGACTTGTTTTATCCAATAAAACAAACTGTCTTAATTCCTTTGAGGCTAGAATTCTTTTAGCAAAAAGTTCCGGATATGAATGTAATATTTTTTCGATTCTAGGGATTTGTACTATATCAGTACCGATACCGATAAGCATTTACTTATCTGTATCGTAATCTTCATCACTTTCATCAATAAAGATTTGATCATCTAAATCAGAGTAATCATCATTTATACAAACTTCAGGTAAATATTCAAATTTTTCTTCTATATCTTCTGATTCATCTTGATTAACAAGAGGTTCTATCATAGTTCTTGTACGCAGACTGTTTATTAAATCTTGTTCTAACTGTTCTACCGATACTTTTCCGGCAGCAATTCTACGTAGTGAAATAACAGGAGGCTTATCACGCTTTTCTTTTTTGGTTTGACTAGCTTCTACTTTATAATTTAATAATTTAGCATATCTAGTTGCTAGGACAACAAGCCTAAACCTATCGGGTATAACTTTATTACAATCTTCTGCCGTAATTCTTGCCATAATTTTTCTCCGTTAAAAATAATATACTACAATAAATAAGAAATGAGTATACGAAGATCAACTTCAAAAAGAGCTAGGAGTTCATAAGGCGAGGAACGCAGCGTATACTTAATACGTGAGTACCGCAGATCTTATAGAACGACGCCGCCAATTTTTGAAGTTCATCGAGTATATTATACTCTTTTTATATCTGCACCGCAATTACTTAATTTCTTTTCTAAATCTTGGAATCCACGATCTAAGTGATATATTCGGTGTAGTACGGTTTTGCTATTAGTACTAAGACCGGCGAGTATTAGTGATACCGAAGCTCTAAGGTCACTTGCCATAACTTTTGCTCCCTTTAGTGTTTCAACACCTCGGACGATAGCTTTATTGCCTCGCACAGTTATATCTGCACCCATTCTACACAACTCCGGTACATGCATAAAACGGTTTTCAAAAATATTCTCGGTGATCATAGAAACACCGTTACTAATCGTCATAAGACTCATGAATTGTGCTTGCAAATCGGTAGCAAACCCAGGGTATGGATTAGTATCCAAGTCCACAGAGTTTAACTTATCCACATAAGTTACTTGAACTCCGTTATCGATCGGCACAACTTTTATACCGGTTTCGATAAGTTTTAAAGCTATATTTTCTATAATATGATAATCAATCCCACAAATTTTTAAGTCACCTTTAGTAATAGCTGCTGCGAACATATAAGTACCGGCTTCAATACGATCAGAGAGTACTCTATAACTCGCTTTATTTAATGAGTTTTTACCCTTAATTGTTATTTCACTAGTGCCGACACCCCTAATATCAGCTCCCATTTTAATAAGGCAATTACATAAATCAACTATTTCCGGCTCTCGAGCACAATTAAAAAGCAGTGTTTCGCCTTCTGCTAAAACGGCTGCAAGTATTGCATTAATAGTAGCTCCAACGGAAACTTTATCAAAAACAAAATGAGTGCCTTTCAAGCGTCCTTTACTTGAAGCATTAATATAACCGTCTTCAATTTCAATTGTAGCCCCCATAGACTTTAAAACCGCAATATGTAAATCTACTTGCCTTGCTCCAATAGCACAACCGCCCGGAAGTGATACTTTTGCTTTACCGTATTTAGTAAGCAAGGGGCCAAGTACCCAAATCGATGCTCTCATTTTACGGACTATTTCATAATCTGCGGTAAAGTTATTTATACTTCCAGTATTAATTATAAGTTCAAATTCATCTTGGTGTTCTACTATTTCAATATCTGCCCCGTGACTTCGAAGCAGTTCTTTCATAGTACTAACATCCGTTAACTTTGGAACGTTAGTAATGTGCAGTTTACCGGTAAGAATAGAGGCAGCCATAATAGGTAGCACGGCATTTTTAGCACCACTAATATTAATACTACCTCTGAGAGGTTTACCGCCGTGAATAATTAACTTTTGCATAAATTTTTGTTATGAGAATTGGTTTTTAGAACAATGTCATCCCGTGGCTTGATCACGGGATCCAGCATAAAACGAGATAAATCGAGCTTTTAATTTTAAAAATTTACTATATTTAGACTTTTTAAGTACTGGATCCCGTGGTCAAGCCACGGGATGACACCGATTACACTATACATCCAAATTCACGACGTTTAAAGCATTCTCTTGGATAAATAATCTGCGAGGTTCAACAACATCACCCATTAAAGTAGAAAAGATTACTTCTGCATCGTCTTCTTGGGCAACTCTTACTTGTAATAAAGTTCTTCTTTCAGGGTTAAGCGTGGTGTCCCATAGCTGATCGGAATTCATCTCACCAAGTCCTTTGAAACGCTGAATGCTTATACCTTTTTTACCGCATTCTATAATAGTATTTAATAGCCGACTCGGTGTTAAAACATCAAATTCTTGGTTTTTTACTGTAAGCTTTAATTGCTTATCAAATATATCAAATATTGTTAAAGCAAGCTTTGATATTTGTATAAACTCAAATGATTCCAACTGCTCTTTCAACAATATTTTACTTTCTTTTAAGCCTCTGCTAAAACGGAAGAATTCTATTTTATTTTCATGTTTTAAAATTTCCCAATTAGTTTTATCAAGAGAGTCTTCTAAGCTATTTAAAAGACCTAAAGCTTTTTTAAGCCTCGAATCACTTTCAGCCTCAAATATTTTGTTATTAAGTAAGTCATTAATCGCAAGAATTTCAGTAATTGAGCGATTAAATTTTTTGCTAGCATGATCAAGCAAGCCGTTAAACTTTACTACTTTATTAATCAGCTCTTCTAAATTATCACCTACCAACTGCTCTTTACCGTCTAGAGTTAAGGTTGCATCATTGATAGTTGATTTTATCAAATAATCTTGCAAGGCTTGCTCATTCTTTAAATAAAGCTCGGCTGCTCCTTTTTTCACTTTATAAAGTGGTGGCTGTGCTATATATAGATATCCTTTATTTATTAACTCCGGCATATGACGATAGAAAAACGTAAGCAGTAAAGTTCTAATGTGCGATCCATCAACATCAGCATCGGTCATAATAATAACTTTATGATATCTAAGCTTTTCTAGGGAAAATTCTCGTTCAACGCTAATTCCAAGAGCCGTAATTAACGTACCTATTTGATCAGAACCAAGCATTTTATCAAATCTTGCACGTTCAACATTTAAAATTTTACCACGCAGAGGTAATATAGCCTGAATTTTGCTATCCCTACCCTGTTTTGCAGTACCACCCGCAGAATCTCCCTCAACTATGAATAATTCTGAAACTGCTGGATCTTTTGAATGGCAATCTGCAAGTTTACCGGGCAAATTTGATACTTCTAAGACCGATTTTCTTCTAGTTAGCTCTCTTGCTTTTCTAGCAGCTTCACGAGCGTTAGCTGCTTCCATAATCTTATTTATAATTAGCTTTGATTCCGCAGGATGCTCTTCAAACCATTCAAGTACTTTGGTATAAACGGCATTTTCAACAACCGGTCGCACTTCAGAGCTTACTAGCTTATCTTTTGTTTGAGAGGAAAATTTAGGATCAGGAACTTGAACTGATAATACACAACATAGCCCTTCCCTAATATCTTCACCACTGAAATCATTTTTAGTTTTTTTATTAAGACCGGTGTTATTAAGGTAAGACGTAACCGCTCTAGTTATACCAGATTTAAAAGCACTAAGATGAGTACCGCCATCACGTTGCCTAATATTATTAGTAAAGCATAAAATATTTTCATGATAAGAATCATTCCAATGCATTGCAAGCTCAACTCGTATACCTGAGTCCGGACTATCGGCATTAACTATTATACATTGATGAACGGCATGTTTGGCTCTATCTATATATTTTACATAAGCTTCTATACCGCCCGTATAATAAAACTCTGTTTCCTTAGCTTCTTCAAATCGATTATCTAGCAATAAAATTTTTACGCCTGAATTTAAAAAAGCAAGCTCACGAAGACGATGTTCTATAGTTGCAAAATCAAATTCTATATTAGTAAATGTTTCTACAGACGGGAAAAAAGTAACTTCCGTACCTTTTTTCTCAATATTTTCTTTGACAAGTGCAAGCGGAGCTTCTGTTATTCCGTTATTAAATCTAATTAAGTATTCCTTATTATTACGCCAAATACGCAGCTCAAGCCACTCAGAAAGAGCATTTACCACCGATACACCAACTCCATGCAGACCGCCTGAAACTTTATAGGAGTTCTGGTCAAACTTACCGCCAGCATGAAGCTGCGTCATAATTACTTCAGCTGCCGATATTCCCTCTTCTTCGTGAATTTCAACAGGTATACCTCGTCCATTATCGGATACCGTAACCGAACCATTTTTATTTAAGGTTACCTGTACTAAATCACAATAACCGGCGAGCGACTCATCAATAGCGTTGTCGACTACTTCATAAATCATATGATGTAGACCAGACCCATCGCCAACGTCCCCGATATACATTCCCGGTCTTTTTTTGACAGCTTCAAGACCTTTTAAAACCTTTATAGAATCAGCACCATATGATGACTCGTTAAATTTTTCTTCAATTTCAGACATAATCTTTTTATATTTAGCTCTATTATTTGTTGCTAGAAACAATAAAAATAACTATAACGTAACTTATTGAAATAGTAAAGTTTCTTGATTTAAAATTAGTGAGATAGCATGGATATATTAAAGTTAAAAAATATTTTTGACGTAATTGATGATTATGACGTGTTTTTATTCGATCTTTGGGGAGTAATAATCGAAGGAGGACATACCTATCCGGGCGTCGTACAAAATATTAATAAAATTATTGAACGGAAAAAAGTATATTTTGTCACTAATGCTCCACGAAATATTTTTTCACTGCATCAAACAATTAAATCATGGGGATTAAATGCAGAGCCGGAAATGATCATTAGCTCAGGCGAAATAGCAGTAGAAATGATTTTAGAAAGCAAAGAGCGTTTCGGTATAGAAAAACCGGTAATATATCATTTGGGACATTTAGAAAATGATATAGTAAACGGCATACAATGCCCTATCACCGATGATATTAACAAAGCTAATATTTTCCTAATGACTATTTACAGGGACGAAAACGAAAATTTAGATTTAAACGAGTTCGATGAATTATTTAAAATCGTCGTAGAACGTAAAATGGTCAATATTTGTGCTAATCCTGACCTTGGAATAAATCAGCACGGTGTTTATAGATATTGCAGCGGCTATTATGCCGAGAAAATAAAGCAGCTTGGCGGAAAAGTAATTTATAGCGGCAAGCCGCATGCAGAAATATATAGCAAGATTTTTAAAGAATGTCATAATACCCCTAAGGAACGTATTTTAATGATTGGTGATACTTTTTATACTGATATACTTGCAGCAAATCGCCTTGGTATAGACTCCGCCTTAGTATTAACCGGGAACTCTAGAGAATATCATATTAATTTTGATAATATTGATGAAAAACTAGATAGTTTAACGAAAGCTGCTATCAAACAATCGATTATGCCTAGTTTTGTGGTGAGTTTGTCGTAACTAATTGTCATCCCGTGCCCCCTCCACGGGATCAATTCCACCTATGTCATCCCGCGACTTGATCGCGGGATCCAGTTTAAAATACTATGAGTTGTTTTTATGGATACCGCGGTCAAGCCGCGGGATGACAATGAAAAAATCAAGCCTACAACAACTCTATTGATATTATCCTCATAATCTGCTATAGAGTAAAGCTTAAGCGGTCGTGGCGAAATTGGTAGACGCGCAGCATTGAGGGTGCTGTTCTGTAAAAAGATTGGAAGTTCAAATCTTCTCGACCGCACCATTTGCCGGTTTTTCACAAAAGACATCTTTCCAAACCAGCTTATAGAGAGGAATTTAAAGGATACACTTCACCTCGCACCGCAGCGTATATAGACAATCGCACAGATGCGAGTACTGGAACGACGTATAAATTACCTCTAGAAGCGAAGTTTCGAAAGATGTTAAAGTCAAATTAGCGACCTTTTCCTGTAGGTCGCTCTTTTCTTTGTTCTGAGATCATTGCTCTAAAATTTTTCTGTTTTGGTACTTTGGATTCTATATTTACTCCTAGCTTTTTCTTATTAGCAAATGTTTGTGCCGATTGTACAAATGATGCGAAGATTTTTTTATCACGTACTACCTCTTTAATTGAATATTTAGGCTCTGAATCAAACTTTTCAGGATGAAACTGAAAAGTACGAATTGGTGCACCAAACTGTGATTCCGTTGCTTCTATTTCTCCGTGCTTGGTTGTAGCTGATACTTTTAGTAACTCTTTTTTATCTATCAGCCTATCTTTCCCCCCTATTTCTTGTACCATATTACTATGACTAGCCCAAAAATTTTGTTTTGGTATTTCTTTTAACAGGGAATTCATTTTTATTATTGATGCTAACTCTGAAGTAGGTTCAATAGTTATAGAATCGTGTTTATGATCAGGCATATCACCTATTTTTCCTTTAAGATAGGTATTAATAATTTGATGCCCCCCGCAAATTCCCATTATTGGCATCCCTCTTTCTATAGCAACTTCTGCCATAACCATTTCGGCAAGAGAACGTGCAAAATCAGATCTACTGTCTTTTAATTCTACTAGACCTCCAAATTGCTCCGCTACTTTAGGATCAACTGCTTTATCATTACCCGGAATAACTAAAGCATCCTTATCAGCTAACAATTCTTTTGCTTTTTGTTTCGCTTCATTTATTACTTCTTCATCAATCTTCTGCTCTTTATTAGCTGATTCAGGTACTATTTCTCTGAAATCGATATATTCTAGATCTCCACCTTGATAAATAAGCTTTTTTTTCGCTTCATTTGCATTTGGTCCTCCAATTTCGGAATTATAACTTAATGCAATTTTAGGTCTTGGCGGCAAATCTTCAAAACGTTCTGTTTTTGTAATTTTTGTATATGCCGTCTCATTCAACTCTTCAGCACGTTTAGTTAATATCTCGGAAATCTTTGTATGCCCAAATAATTTGCTCCAATATAAAGGAGTATTTCCGGCTTTATCGGTAATATTTACTGTTTGATAGTAATCAAGATATTTATCAAATATCTGAATTTTCCCTTGTTGAGCTGCTAAATGTAAGAAAGTCTCACCATTACTATTTCTTAAATTAAGAGCTTTTTCTCTATCTTTTTCTATTAACAGTGAAGTTGTATCTATTTGTATATCTCCTGTACGTTCTAATATAATACTTAGAGCAGTATTACCATTTTTATCCACTTGATTAGGATCAGCTCCATTATTTAGTAACGCATCAACAGTATCTACATCTCTTATTAATGCTAATAAAAGAACGGGATTTTCATTCCGGTCCAATACATTTGGATTAGCTCCTTTTTCCAATAAAGTATTAATGATATCTAATTCTCTGCTTCTTATAGCATCTAAAATTATAGGGTCTCTATTTTTGTCAATTGTATTCGGATCAGCACCATAATCTAATAAAGCATTAACAATATCTAAATTTTTATTGTTTATAGCAAAACGAATACAAGGCTTATCATTTTCGTCTAATGCATTAGGGTTTACCCCTGCTTGTAATAACTTTTGAACCTTTTTTAAATCGTCATCCTGAATTGCCTCAATTAATAATTCTTCCTGATTATTCATAAATCTTTTCCTAATATCCTAGAGGGTATCAGTAAATAAATTTTATCTACTGATACCCTCTTAATAAAAATATATTAATTTAAGGATATAATTAATATATTAGACTTGTCAATATTATCCAACATGGATCTTTTGCTAAATAAAAAACTATTGCTTATTTGTACTCTGTGATTTATATTGATTATCAAATTGTACACAATTCTGTGCTAAGCCTAGCTAACCAGCTTTAAATAATTATAATAAGTCTATAATAAACTATTAGGTAAATAGGCCATGCCTAATTTCAATATATTTAAAAGCATCTTACCTGATCATCACGATCAATTTGCTGAGATTTTTGATCAAATTAACGATCTGATTGAAGATCACAATTATGATGCTGCTGCAAACAGGCTGGCCAAGCTTCATTATGCCGATTTAGCGGATTTCTTAGATAATCTTAACAATAAAACATATAAAATAATTATTCCTTTATTACAGGATGAAATTAAGCCTGAAACCCTAGTATCGTTAAATGCTTATAGTAAGCCTCTAATAATAGAAACTTTAGGCATAAAAAAATCTGCAGAATTAATTAATAAGCTAGTTATAGAAGATGCTATTGAAGTAGTAATTGATCTAGACGATGATATAAAAGACCTTATCCTAAGTAATCTCACTAAAGAAAAAAAACACCAAATTACCGTAGGTTGTACATACCCTGAAAATACGGTAGGTAGAGTAATTGAGCGAGATTTTATTAATCTTCAAGAAGGGTGGACGGTCGAGGAATCATTAAATTTTATCAAGAACGTAAAACATGACTTTTATGCTGCAATCGTCACAGATAATAAATTACGCCCCATCGGTATTATTTCTCTAAGTACGCTAATTAAACACAAAAAAAATGAATTAATAAAAAATGTGATGAGCAAAGATTTTAAGCTTGCAGATGCTTTTACCGACTTAAATGAACTAAGCTTCATTTTTAGACAATATGCTTTAACTATTGTACCGGTAGTAAATAAAAGCGGTAAGTTAGTCGGTAGCGTATCGATCGATAATATAATTTATATCATTGAAGAACAAGCTGAAAAGGATATATTATCATTAAGCGGGGTACATACTCAAGATACTTTCTTTAATGTGTTTTATACCGTTAAACATCGTTTTCCTTGGCTTTTTGTTAATCTAATCACTGCTTGCATGACCTCGCTTATCATTAACCATTTTAACGATACTATTGCAAAACTTGTAACACTTGCAGCTACTATGCCTATCGTAGCTTCAATGGGCGGAAATGCCGGAACACAAGCTATGACCGTTACGGTTAGAGCTCTTGCTAATAAGGATATTCATTATAATAATGTCAATAAAGTTATATTAAAAGAAATAGCCGTATCGGCTTTTAATGGTTTTGTACTTGCAATTATCGGAGCAGGACTTAGCTTTGTGATGTTGTTTGATTTAAATCTTAGTGTAATTTTTGCTATTGCAGTTATTTTAAATTTCTTAGTAGCCGGATTATTCGGCTCTGCTATTCCTATAGTACTGCATTATTTTGATATAGACCCCGCTGCAGGCTCCGGCGTATTCCTAACAACCATAACCGATGCGTTAGGTTTCCTAACTTTCCTAAGCCTTGCTCATATTTTTTTAGTATAATTGTTTATTAGATATCTATTCAAATAAAAATACGTACATATTACAGCAAGCAGTAGCTATAGCTCCAAGACATTTACATATACCACAACTTGTATCCTGATTTTCAAAGTCGGTAATATTATTAACATTATTCTCATAAGATACGTGATTATCTCTCTGTATATTTTGATTATTATTATTAATATTCGACTCTTTGAACAATAAATTTGCAACAGTAAGTATTAACTCACCCTGTGATGCAGTTAGATTAGTATTATTTAAGGAGCTAGCTTGTGCATACTCTTGTACTTCTAAACTATTACGGTTTGACATAATTACATTTTGACTTTAGGATTAATATTTTAGATTATATAATAATAATCTTTAATCCGCAGCTATTTATTATTGCAATTTTTTAATTAATAGCTCACAAATTGTAATTAGAGGCTATCTGTAAACAAATTTTATGGAAGATTTAAACCCTTGGAAAGAAAAGTTTGAAATTTGTGTTTATAGTAAAAAACTACTTGATAAACTCGAATCTTTAAATACTAAAGTAAAAAATCCTATAGATATCCTTGAAATCAAAAAAGGTATCTACTATGCTCGTAAATATCACGGTTCTCAAATGCGTCAATCAGGTGATCCATACTATTCGCACCCGATTGAGGTAGCAATTATGCTTGCTGAGTTTGTAGCTGAAGAAGCACCTAAGCTTTATAACGTTATTATGCTGCAAGCCGCTTTACTTCACGATACTATTGAAGACACCGAATTAACTGAAGAAGTAATTACCAAAATTTTTGGACCGGAAGTAGCAAAACACGTAGAAGGTCTAACTAGAATTAAATCTTACGGAAAGATAAGTAGTGGAGAAAGCCTAAACTTATTAATTAAAGAGAAAAGATACAATACAGCATTAATAAAATTATTTGACCGAATTCATAATGTACAAACTTTGGGAGTTAAATCACCTGAGAAGGCTAGAAAAATTATTAAAGAGACTTTAATAAATTTTCTTTTGGTCGCTGCTAATATAAATTATAAACTAGAACGAGAATTTGCTGAGTTATGCCTAAAAGTTTTTAATATCGAACTTGAAAGACAAAAAGCTTTTTCTAATAATAACTCTCTGCTTCCTCCTCTAACTTTATAAAATGATTTACTCCAAATGTATAACCAATTAGAATTGGAATAATAAAGAATAATAATCCCCAGTGATTAAAATAATCTATCAAGTAAATTGTTCCAAAAGAAGAAATTGCAAACATTAAAGCTCTTGATAAAGCAAATATAAAACTACCGCATGTAAAACGTTTTAATACCGGAAATCTTGCATAAAACACTGCACCTGCCGGAAAAGTAGTAGGTGCAAATACTACAATAAATAATTGGAATAAAAGTAATTGGATAGTAGTTGAAATATTATTTAGTAAGATAGGGGACATAATAGCTACAATAGAAAATATTATTAATCTTACTTTAAGGACTTTTAAAGGATGTATTTTACAAACCAAATAAGTAACAATTATTGTACTTATTAATTCTGTACCACAAACAATAAAATTTTGATGAATTACTTGAGCAGCACTGTAATTAAATGAGTTTTTTAGCATATTACCGCAATAAATATAAACAATATAAAACCATAACGGTGCTCCACAATGTATAAAAAAGAAGGCTATTGCTGTTGTTTTATTAATTTTTTCACTCCAAATAGGGCTTGATTTTAGCCTATTACTATCTATCCCCGCTTGTGCTACAGTTTTCTTTATTCGTCTTTTTGCATCAATGAAATCCGGAGTCTCTCTAAGATTTGTCCTTGCAACAGCACCAACTATAGCAATAGCTGCTCCAAACCAAAATGCAATACGCCAGTCAAATCCAAAAGAAGTAACAAGTGTTCCTACTGCTAATGCCACAGTTGCACCTAAAGTTACAAAAACAACAAGCGAGGCCACCACCCAATAACGTTGAGGAATTTTTGTCATTTCGGTTAGATAAAGCTCAGCACCTACTACCTCTCCCATAGAAGACATCCCCTGAGCGATTCGACACGCAGTTACCACAAAAGTTGCCGTAATACCAATTTCAGCATAAGTTTTTAAATTAGCCATTATAAGACAACAAAGCGACATTAAAAAAGTTGTAATAATAACCGTTGCCTTACGACCTATAGTATCTCCTATCCAACCGAATATTAAAGCACCGATAGGTCTAAATACATATGTGGAACAATATGCAATGGCAGAATATAGAGAAGCAGCTCGTGCATCGGCTTCAGGAAAAAATAGCTCGTTAAGAAGTACCGCCATATGTACATAGAGCATGAGATCAAAATATTCAAGAAATGTACCTATCGATAGTAGCCCTATAGCTTCTTTTTGATTACGGGCTAAACTTTTTTGCTCTTTTGCATAACTTAACATATTTTCTTTACAAATTAGTTAAAATTAATAAAGAACTATACTGTTTTATATAAAAGTAAAAGTCAATTTAAAAAAATTAGATCTTAAGTTATGAATCCGATAACTTTAGTACAATATCTTTTTGAACGATGCCAATAAATTTCTAATTTAATACTTGCAATTTATCTTATAATTACTTATATTCAAACTCGCTTAGATAAAAAAGCACTAAGGCGTTTTAATGTAATTAATTTTGATCCCCTTAAATATTTATATTAAAACGCCCCTGTTTCCTAATTTAAGCGGGTGTAGCTCAGGGGTAGAGCGCTACCTTGCCAAGGTCGAAGTCGAGGGTTCGAATCCCTTCACCCGCTCCAATTGCTTATTCTTTGTTAGTTAAGATTTTTATATACTGCATCTCTTTTTCCTATTTTTATAACTAACACAGTAACTTCTTGATCTTTAATTTGACATATTAATCTGTAATCCCTAACTCTATAACGCCATAATTTAATTATGCCGACATTTTTGAGTTGCAGCCCATGATTTCTAGGCGAAATAGATACATTTTTAATAAGATATTGATAGATATCTTTCTTAATATCTTTTGTAAGTTTGCTAAATTCTTTATCAGCACTTTTGGTAAATTCAATCTTCCAAACCATATTTTTTCTTAATATCTTCTAATGAGATTACTTCTTCTCCCCTTTCTATACGTGATAAAGCAATTAATAAATCAGCTTTTTCTTCTATATAATTTTCTATTGCTTTGCGTATAATATAACCTTTTGGGCGATCAGTTTCTTTAGCAATATTAGAAAGCATATTATCTAATTCATTAGAAATTCTAGTAGTTATAACTGTCATAATTGATAATCTAAGTTGTCAGTGTATCTTATACTAACATATACTATGTCTGAATACAATGTATTATATAATTAACTTATACATTATTTATTTTACCCTTGCATAAAAGCGTTTAGCTAGCTATTTTTATTCTATTGAATTTTTTATATTTAATAATCTAAAGGAAGCAACATATGTCAGCAAGTACGCAAGATAATCAGGTAAACACTAACGATACTATAGAAATACAGGAAACTGAGGTAGTTCCTGTAGAAACAAGTTCTCTACAATCGGGGTTAACAAGCTTAATACCGATGGTTTTAATTTTTGCCGTATTTTACTTCTTACTATTACGCCCACAAGAAAAGCGTCGTAAGGAAAGAGAGAAGCTAGTCGGCGAAGTTAAAAAAGGCGAAGAAGTTCTAACAAATAGCGGCATTTACGGTATTGTGACTAAAGTAAATGAAAATGATAATAATATTGAAATCGAAATAGCCAAAGATGTACGTATTAAAGCTTTAAAAAGTGCTATTGTTGATATAACAAGCCGTTCAAAAGACGTTCCAGTAAAAAAAGAAGATAACAAAAATAATAAAAAAGATAAGAAGGTAAGCGGTGCAAAATCTTCCTAAATGGAAAATTTTTCTTTCTATTGTATGTACAATATTTGCGATTATTTGTGCTTTACCTAATTTCATGCAGGTAAATTATAAGTTTCTGCCTCATGATTCAGTGAATTTAGGGCTTGATCTTAGAGGGGGAGCCCATTTATTACTCGATGTTGATTTTGACACTTATTTAAGTGATTCAATGGAAAATCTAGCCGATAATTTGCGTAAAAATTTCCGTGACGATAAAATCGGCTATAAAAATCTGTTAGTTAAACAAAATAGCATCCAATTAGAGTTAAGAACGCCCGAGGAATTAAAGCAGTTAAAGAAAATAATTAACAAAATTGATTCTGAAATTTTAGTTGAAGTTAATGAAAATAAAATAAAGCTTAGCTACAGCGAATCTAGATTAAATGACTTACTTAATAAGGTAGTAGACCAATCTATTGAGATCGTTCGCATGAGAGTTGATAGTACCGGCACTAAAGAGCCAACACTACAGAAACAAGGCGATAAGCACATATTACTGCAAGTTCCCGGTGAAGAAAATCCTTCTTATCTGAAGAATATATTGGGGAAGACTGCAAAGCTAACTTTCCATTTAGTTGATGAAAATGCCAATATCGAAGAAGCAGTAAAAGGACATGTTCCGGTAGGTTCAATGCTAGTTAAGGGAGATAGCGAAAGTCATGGTGAGTATTATGTAGTTGTAAAGAAAAAAGTTGTTTTAGGTGGGGATCAACTGACCACGGCTTCAGCTTCTTTTGACCAAAATTCACAAGCAGTAGTTGCTTTTTCTTTCAACAATTTAGGTAGTAAAATATTCGGTGAAATAACTAAAAATAATACTGGTAAACGCCTTGTTATAGTTTTAGATAATAAATTACTAAGTGCCCCAACGATAAATGGGGCGATTATGGGCGGAAGCGGTATAATAACAGGAAATTTTACCGTTGAGTCGGCAAATGAGCTTGCACTATTATTGCGAGCCGGTTCTCTCCCTGCCCCACTTAAAATTATTGAAGAGAGAAGTATAGGTCCAAATTTGGGAGCTGATTCTATAGAGTCGGGCAAAAAAGCAGGACTTATAGGATTTATAGCCGTTTGTATATTTATGATTTGGTCTTATGGTGTGCTTGGTTTATTTGCCAATATAGCCTTAAGCCTTGCACTATTATATATTCTAGCTTTACTTTCACTTTTTCAAGCTACTTTAACTCTGCCTGGAATTGCAGGAATAATACTAACTATGGGCATGGCTGTTGATGCTAATGTATTGATTTACGAAAGAATTAAGGAGGAACTGCATAAAGGAGTTTCTAATCTTTATGCTATTAGAACCGGTTTTGAATCTGCGTTTGCTACTATCCTTGATTCTAACCTAACTACTTTAATCGTTGCTTTTTTACTTTATATATTTGGAGTAGGTGCAATAAAAGGTTTTGCCGTTGCATTAACGATCGGGATCATATCCTCAATGTTTTCAGCAATTATCATCACTAAATTGTTAATAGATATTTGGGTAAAATATTTTAAACCTAAAAAGCTAGGTCTGGTGTAAAAATTATGAAAATACAGTCAAATGTTATAAAAATAATTATCGTAATTAGCTTATTAATAGGCGTAGGAGCATTATATTTATTGCTATCTTTAAAAACTCCTGACAAACCACTTGCCGGTCAAGTTAATATCTACGAAGATAACGTAAAAATCGGTGGTGATTTTGAATTAATAGATCAAAACAATGAAGTATTTAATAGTGACGAATTAAAAGGTAATTTAAGTCTCATTTACTTTGGATTTACCTCTTGTCCGGACATATGCCCGACCTCTCTAAATAAAATGACAGAGATTGTAGAAATTTTAGGTAAACATAAAATAGATATCATGCCTATTTTTATTACTATTGATCCAAAACGTGATACTGCTATAGTACTTAAAGAATATTTAAAACATTTTCATCCAAAATTTATAGGTCTTACCGGTAACGAGCAGCAAATAAAAGATGTAACTGATAAATTCAAGGTTTTCTATGCTCGTGTAAATAGTGACGATGACGACCCAAACTATATGCTCGATCATTCATCTTTTACCTACTTAATGGATACAAACGGAAAATATCTGAAACATTTTTATTTAGATTCTTCACCTAAGGAAATTATGGAATTTTTGAGAAATGAATAATTATATATCGGTAGCATATTTATTTACTTTTCTAGTTTTAGCAAAATTACTAATCGTAAGTTTTTTAAATTACAAGTCATTGAGAAATAAACAGAACTTTAATGCAAAAGAGAGTAAGAAATAGATTAATAACAATAATTATTTGTTTCTGCTCAGCATGTTTAGGAATTAGTATAATACTTTATAATTTAGAAAAAAATATAGTATTTTTTTTGCCGCCGTCAAAAATTAATGAAATAGAACAAGGCAAGGAATTAAGAGTCGGCGGACTTGTTAAAACAAACTCAATAAATAAAATTGCTGCTGATAAGATAAGTTTTGTTATTACCGATAATATTAAGGATTTAGAGATATTATATCAAGGTGTACTCCCTGCTCTATTTCGTGAAGGACAGGGAATTATTGCTATCGGGCAATTATCGGATGGAAAATTTATAGCAAGACAATTGCTTGCAAAGCATGATGAAAACTACAGACCTCCGAGTTAAAAGACTCGGTGTCATACCGTGGCTTGACCACGTTATCCATAAAAACAACTTAGGACCATTTTGTTTCTGTATTTTTAACTGGATGCCGTGGTCAAGCCACGGCATGACAAAAACCAAATAAAAACATGTTTATAGATAAAATCAAAGCAAAAGCAAATAATGACGAAATAAACGTAATTATTGAAATTCCAATGAATAGCGGTCCAATTAAATACGAGTTTGACAAAGAATCAGGAGCGGTTTTTGTTGATCGCTTTATGCAAACCACTATGAGTTATCCGTGTAATTACGGTTTTATTCCTCATACTCTTTCAAATGACGGTGATCCGGTAGACGTACTAGTCGTAGCTCATCATCCGGTAGTGCCTGGATCGGTTATAAAATGCCGAGCAGTCGGCGTATTAATGATGGAAGACGAATCGGGACTCGACGAGAAAATAATCGCAGTACCAACCTCAAAGCTTGATATTACTTTCGATCATATTAAAGAGCTAGATGATCTATGTGAAATGCTCAAGAAACGTATCGTTCATTTCTTTGAACATTATAAAGATTTAGAAAAAGGTAAATGGGTTAAAGTTACAGGCTGGGAAAATAAAGCAAAGGCAGATAGTTTAATCAACGAAGGAATAGACAGGGCTAATAGCAAGTTGTAAAAATTAGTATTTATAAGCATTGCTGTTTGGCTTTCTATGTCATTCTCGCGAAAGCGGGAATCTAGAAAAATAACCTTAATCCCGATCTCAACAATTACACGTTAATTAGCAAAATAAACATATAAAAAACAAACAGTGACATTAGACTTTTTGCATAACGCAGCTAATAAAGAGGAATTTGAAGGAAACACTTCACCTCGCACCGCAGCGCACACTTTAGTACGTGAGGATGCGAGTACTGGATTGACGCACAAATTACCTTTAGAAGCAAGTTATGCAGGAAGTCGATTATTTCGTTCAGGAATCATAGTAGCTTTTTTTACATTAATTTCTCGTATATTTGGCTTAGTACGTGAGCAATTCATTGCATCATTATTTGGCTCTACGACTATGGGTGATAGCATTAATGTTGCTTTCAAACTACCGAATCTATTTAGAAGAATTTTTGCAGAAGGTGCATTATCAAGCGTATTCATTCCTATTTACAATGAAAAAATGCTGATCTCTAAAAAAGCTGCTAATAATTTTTCAGGCGAGGTATTTACTCTTCTACTTCTGACATTAATAATCATAATAGCATTAATGCAAATTTTCATGCCGCAATTAATGCTGTTTATTGCTCCCGGTTTTCACGGTAAAAAAGAAAAGTTTGAGCTTACGGTATTTTTATGCCGAATTACTATACCTTATTTAATATTTGTTTCATTAACGGCTCTACTTGGCGGAATATTAAACTCCGTAAAGAAATTCGCTGCATTTGCTTTTTCACCGGTTATTTTAAGCGTATGCGTAATAATTTTTACTTTAATGTTTGATAATTACATAGAAGCTCCTATCTCAATCAGTCTATCTTTAATAATTGCCGGAATATTACAAGTTTCTTTTATGTTTGTCTGCGTGAAAAGAGCAGATTTAAACTTTCCGATAATTTTTAACCCAAGCGATCCCGATGTAAAAAAGCTTTTGATTAATATGGGACCGGCGACCATTAGCTCCGGCGTACAGCAATTAAACCTTTTCATATCCCAATCTATTGCTAGCTTTATTGAAGGTGCTATTTCGATATTATCTTACGCCGACCGGATTTATCAATTTCCTTTATCGATAATAGGTACTAGCTTCTCTACTATATTACTCCCTGAATTATCCAAAATCTATAAATCAAACGATATAGTAGCTGCAACAAAAATACAGAACAAGGCTATTAAAATGGGGTTATTATTATCTTTGCCTGCTACATTTGGTGTTATAATTCTATCTCATCCCATTATTAATGTAATTTATGAAAGGGGCGTTTTCACAAGCCAAGATACTACAAATACTGCCGAAGCCATTTCTGCGTTTGCCCTTGGACTTCCTGCTTTTATTTTGGCAAAAATCTTAACTCCTATTTTTTATGCTAACGGAGATACTAAAACACCGCTCAAAATAACTTTATTTTCAATTATAATTAATACCGGTATGAATTTGTTATTAATGGATTCTTTGAAACATATTGGTATTGCAGTTGGTACATCTATTGCAGCATGGTATAATTTAGGTTTGTTATATAGCTATACTACAAAACAAAATAAACTACATATAGAAGACGGAATAAAACTTTTTTGCGGTAAAATTTTATTATGCTGCATAATAATGTCTATTATAATTGCTTTAATAAAACATTATTGTTTAGAATATTTTTATTCGGAATATTTGCTGATTAAAGTCTGCATGCTAGGCAGTACAATTGCAGTTGGAATGGGAGCATTTTTCGGCACGGCATATTTATTAAAACTGGTTAATTATGGTCATAACAAGAAATAAATCAAACTATCAGGATCTGCTAAAAACCTTAGCTATTATAGCTATGGTCATTGATCATATGGGTTTATATCTATATCCTGAATTAACGATTATGCGGATCATAGGTCGCACAGCTATGCCGGTGTTTTGCTTTTTTGCCGGTTATAATTTTCATGATAAACCAAAGACACATATAATAATATTCGGTGTTTTGCTACAAATATATACCACTGTCCTATTTAAACAGTTTATTACTACAAATATTCTAATATCCATCTATTTAGGGCAATGTTATATTTATTATTTCCGCAAGTCTTTAACTCGCTTTTTCTATAGCGGCTATTGTCATGTGATTATAATGACAATATTGTTTTATATTAGCTGGGCTTTGATTGACTACGGTACTCTTGTAATTGCTATAATGATACTTGGATTTATTGCAAAACATGAGCCGGCAAACCTAAAGCTTTGTTGTTTTATAGCAATTTTTACTTCTTTCGTGCATTCCACCATTTTCACTCTTGCAATTCCTTTTAGTGATTTTAATTTTTCAAATACTGAGTTAATTTCAGACCTCATCCTCTTAACAGTTACATATATATTAATAATAATAAAAGATTATTCACAAAAAATAGCTATAAACTTAAAATGGATAAGTCGTAATGTTTTATATATATATTGTATACAAATTATGATTTTACAATTTATATTCATATATAAATACACATATGGTTTTAAAAATTGGTGAGTAAACACTAATAATTACGTGACAGTGGTTCTAGATTAATATTAATATATTTAGATAATATTGATATTAACTATATGAATGTAATTGATTGTTTAATTTTAGATAATGAAACATATAAAAAACAATTTAGAAAAAACAAACTCTTTGAAATTAAGTTAGATAGTACCCTACAAAAAAATAAATTTCTTAAACATTTTCGGATTTGGTCAGACGAATTTCAGAAAATGGTATTAGCAAGAGTAGTATTTTCAGAAACAAAAGAATTTAAACAACTTGCATGGGAACATCTTATCGATGAATTTGGACATAATGTAGAATTATCACAAAATCTAGAAAATGATGAAGCCTCAGACTCTATTTTTGAGGCTTTAGGTTCATGGTTTACACTAAAAATGATGACTCTTGGAGATGGCGAAAGAGCTGTTCTTGTCCATTTAGTAATAGAGTCTTGTGCTACTATATTTTATGAAAAGCTAGGATCAATATTTCTTAATCATAAAGCAGAAAAACATTTCAAAACACATATGCATCTTGATCCTGAACATGAACAAATGGGGATAGATTTATTAAAACAAATAAATATTAATGATTCTTCTTTACTCACTATCCAAAAAAAAGGCTGGGATATGATTGAAGCTCTGTTTACTAGACTTGCTGAAATCACTCAGGATTAACTTTATCCACGCAAAACCCGCTTTACAACATTCGGTTCTTTTTCAATGATTTTAAGAAGTAATTTTGCTGCTCCCGTAGGTAATCTTCTTCCTTGTTCCCAATTTCTTACGGTTGCTACGCTAATTCCAAAAGTTGTAGCAAATTGCTGTTGAGTTAATTGCAATTTTTCTCTTGCTTCATGAACATCAACATTAGGTAATGAAATATTATACTTCTTTGCTTTTATTTCACCTTTAGCATATGATAAAGCTTCTTGCATTCCTGTTAATATACTTTTCTCTGTTTGATTAAATTTTTTATTATTCATTTTTACCTCTTCCCATATATAATTTTACCAACTCTTCACTTAGTATTTTTAATTTATTACAACTATCCTGACTAATATTTTCTATTTTACTTTTCATGAAACCGGTTATTAAAAATACCGGCATATTTTCATTATAAAAAAATAAATTACTCGTATACCGCCGCTTTTACCTTTATTATTAATACCTAGAGCAAATCGTAATTTTCTTATTCCACCTGTACCTTTTATTATATCGCCTTTATCGGGATTAGCAGCAATATAATTTATTATTTCCGTGCATTCTTTTTCGTTCAACAAAGCCTTAGCAAACTTTTGAAATTCAGGAAGTTCAATAACTGTAATAAGTTTTTTGTTCATAAAAACAATAGTACGCCATTAGCGTACAAAAATCAATAAATACTTTTTATAAATAGTGAAAATACAAACTAATTAATTGACATTTAAATCTATTATATGTATATCACTAAAGCTTATTTATATGGTTAAAAATATTTAATATTTAAGCTATGTAGAGATTAATAATATTAAAGGATCAATTTATGCTAATATACCTACTAAACTCAGCCCGGAAAAGCATTTTCAATAAACTTATTTATAACCACGACTTAGCTGTTACTATGCGTTCTTGCAGTGCTTTTAATATAAAGCCGGATGAAGCTTTCAAAACTGCGTTGCAAACCGATGCTAAAACTGCAAAGCTACTACTTTCATCAGATAAGCTTGATCTTAATTATAAAGATTCTGAAGGAAATTCACACTTAATGAATATACTCGAATCAAAAAATACATCACTACTGAAAAGTTATTTTAACAAAGCAAAAGTAGATAGTAGTTTCAAATTATTTCCTTTGATACCTAATAATAGCGGTCATACAATTTATGAGATTGCATACAGCAATAAAAAAGTTTCAGATATCCTTTATTCTAAAATAGCGAAACTTCAAGTTCTTAATAAAGTAGAAGTGCCATCATTAAACGATACACTCCCGCTTTATTCTACACTTTATCCTAACCTAGATACTTCAGATGAGATGGGACTAAGTGGAGAAGTGCCATCAGCACCCAACGCACTTATAGAGTAAAAAAATAATATTAATAATTTTAGTATTTTCTAGGTTTTTATTTTCTTAATAACAAATAATATAAGGATGTATATGTCAAAAGAAAGAATAGAATTAAGAGAAGCTAGCATTTGGGGTATAGCAGGACATAAGTTTTGGGTACGTTATAATGATAAAGGACAAGTTATTGGAGAATTACACGGCTTTGGATCAGGTGACTACAATATGATTGGGAGTTCTGAATGTAGCATAGAAATAGCTCAGTTTCCTTCATTCTCTAAACCAATTAGTGCGGCCTCAATTGAAGAAGGAGGTCTTTCAGGATTATGTAAAAAATCACAAAATTATAAAGTAGTAGCAACAGGAAAAGATGATGTAGCAGCTAAATGGGAATTAGCCCTGAAAGCTATACCTATTCTAAATAAACTTGAAATCTCTTATGATTTACTAGGTGGTATATTTGCATTTAAACCAGCTGGAAACTGTAATAGTGTAGCAAAAACGTTAGCAGATATTATGGATGTGCAATCTACTACTAATAGCCATCTTTGGACTCCTGGGTCAGATAACAATTTATTACCAGAAGAAGCTTACCCTGAATTATATAATCCTACAAATATTCTAGGTCAACAAAGTCTCTGCGTACTTGCATACTAAATAAGACAAGCTTTCGATGTTATTTTCCCGTTTTATAGCGAGAAAGCATTGTGGCGTGGATACCAAATCATCGTTGCGAGCGGTCGAAGACCGCACAGCAATTCAGAAAAATAATAAAAAAATTCTGTAAATTAAAATTTTTTACTAGATTGCTTCGTCAATTACTATGTAATTTCCTCGCAATGACGAAAATCACTAAAACTAAACCAACTCGTTTAATTGTGATTTAGCAAAGAGTTTTATTTGAAAATTATCAAAATCTGAATTACCACTTGAACCTATTTCTGCAAATTTATGAGCTTTAAGAAGTAGGTCATAATCAGTAGCTAGATCGGCAAAAAAGAACTCGATTTCACCGCTTTGTTTTACTCCTAAAATCTCACCGCTACCTCGAAGTTTTAAATCCTGCTCGGCAATATAAAACCCATTATTAGTTTGTTTCATTATCTCGAACCTGCCTCGTGCAACTTTACCAAGCCTTTTAGGATTATATAACAATATACAATATGACTGTAAATTACCCCGCCCTACTCTACCTCTAAGCTGATGAAGTTGAGCGAGACCAAACTGCTCAGCATTTTCAATAATGATTAAGGTTGCTTCCGGTACATCTATACCCACTTCAATAACGGTTGTTGCAACTAATATCTTAATTTCACCTTCCTTAAATTGCTTCATTATTTGGTCTTTCTGCTCATTCTTCATCTTACCATGAATAATACCGGTATAACCTTGATATATATTTTCAATGGAGTTAAAACGATTCATCACATCCATTAATAAATTATTCTCTTCCTCCTCCGTTGTCATCCCGCGGCTTGACCGCGGGATCCAGTCAAAATTACTAGCATTATAAGTTGTTTTTTGGATACCGCGGTCGAGCCGCGGTATGACATCAGAGGGTTTTCCCTGCTCGATCAATGGACATATCCAATATACCCGCTCACCTGCCATAAGCTTCTTATTTATTGCTTCTATAATATGCTCTATCTTGTTAACGGACATGGTATTTGTAGCGATAGGTAAACGATTTTTTGGCTTACCCATTAGCTTTGAGATAGTCATATCACCGAACATAGTGAGTGCTAAACTTCTTGGAATTGGTGTTGCGGTCATAACTAAAACATCAGGATTTACTCCTTTATTTATTAAATTTAAACGCTGCTGCACTCCAAATTTATGCTGCTCATCTATAACTATATAACCTAGCTTCTTAAAACTTACTTTTTCTTGAAATAAAGCATGAGTACCGACTAATATATCAATCTCGCCGTTTTCAAGCTGCTGCATAATATTCCTTCGAACGATTCCTAATATTTTTCCTGTCAGCAATGCAACTCTTATATTAGTATTTTTTAAAGCTTTAACAAAAAACTCGTAATGCTGATTTGCAAGCAAATCGGTTGGAGCCATAAGTGTTGCTTGAAACCCCGCTTTTACCGTATTCACCATCGTCAGCAGTGCTACTAAAGTTTTACCTGAACCGACATCACCTTGCAGTAATCTCATCATTTCTACTTTATCGCTTTGATCAAGCTCTATTTCTTCTATAACCTGCTTTTGATAAGAAGTTAATTCAAATCCTAGCTCATTTAATATACTTGCTTGAGTAGCTGTAGCTTTAGGATAAATATTACCTTGTTTTCCGGCAATTTGCGTACGAACGTTCAAAAGAGAAATTTGGTTAGCGATTAGCTCTTTAGCTGCTAGTTGTTTTTTGGCGTTAATATATAAATCGTCATTGCGAAGCCCCTTTAGGGGCTGCGGCAATCCAGAATCTATTAACTTTACATTACTGGATTGCTTAGTCGGCATAAGTGCCTCCTCGCAATGACGGAGAACATGCAAAATCTTTAAATTCTGTAATATAACATCCAAATACTCCTTTACTTCTTTATCTTCAAACCCCTTACACTTCTCTTCAAAAATATCCATTGCTTTTATGATATATGAATATAACTGTTTATTACTAAGTAAATATGTCAGTGAATAAATCGGCTCTATTTCTTTTGCGAGTTTAGGATTAGTAATAAATTCAGGATGCGAAATTTGTAAATGATGGTCAAAAAATTGTACTTTACCGCTGATAATATGAGAAGTACCTACTTTCAGCTTATTAAAAATAAACGGTGGGGGCTTATGAAAGAACACTAATAACAAAGAACCAGTATCATTGCTAGCCGTAATCTTTAACGGCTGATTACTTTTCTTTGGTAAACTAATGCTCTCAATTACAATTTCCGTTTGGATTATTTCACCGTCTCTAACTTCAGTTAAATTAGGCGATAATATTTTATTTTGATATGAAACAGGTAGATAAAATAATAAATCACGAATATTGTTAATACCAAGCCTTTTAAGAGCAGATATAGTATCTTCACGTATATTGATGAACGTTTTTACAGAAGAAAATAAAAATTTTTCTAGAATAGTTAGCATATATAGTCATATATCATCTCTTATATTATGATTATATATGCTAAAAGTAATAAAAAATATAAATTAATTCGTATATAGTCAATTCAGAACTGTTTGGTGACAGGCGGGAGGAGCGACGCCTATAATAATAGGCGAGTCGACGAACAACGAAGCACCAAACAGTTATCAATTGACTATAAATCTAATTTTAACCCTGCTCTAACTATAGCTGAAGATTTTAAAGGCATACCTTCGATAAAGCCGGCTGTTTTATAACCACCTGATCCAACTATTTTAAAGGTTTCATTTAAGCTAAGCTCAAAATTAACAGCTCCAAGCCCCCCTTGCTTACAACTCTCTTTTAAAGGAGTAGCGGTTAACATTTTAGGCTGATTCCAAAACGCTGCTTCTAAACCTAAAGAAATAAAATCAAATTTAACTAGGTTAATTGCTTTAACTCCGACACCGTAAGACTTAAATTTCTGATTTTTACCGTAATTAACATTAAGTTGAATATATTTATCATCAATAACGAAATGATTCACTAAACCACGCTCTAAACCATATGGAGCAAGTATCGCTCTTGTAGCCGGTAAGTACTTTACTCCACCAAGATCAAACATAGGTATATTATTAAGATCTTGATTCATTATAAATGAATAACCGGAATAAACTAAAAATGGATCAAATAAATCTAAATACGCGTAAGAACGTATCTTATTTTTAGTAATATAATTTTTGCCATATATAGAGTTAATCGCTTTTACATAGGCATTTATATCATTACCGCTTTTATCTTTGCCATCAAACTTAGTACTAAAAATATAACTTGCTTGATCTAGTCTTGTCCATAAATAACCTATACCATAAGTAGGATTAATTTTGTTACTTGCCATATACCTATCTTTAATATTTTCAGATAGTAAATAGCTTGCTTGAATCCCCCCTGTATCTATAGCAATTTGTTTATGAACTTGCAAAGAATTAAAATCTTTAGCTTTAAAATATGTTGTACCCTCAAAAGGATCTACCTCATATTTTGTTACTTTTAAGTCAAACTCTCTTGCTCGCCCGCCATGACCTCCTATTTCATGGTTACCTACCATAATCCAAGATGTAGCAGTAAATCTTGTGATATAACTTAAGATATTCATAGCTATATTATCTGAATCGGCAAATATAGCCTCATCTAACTGACGATATGCTTCAATCAATGACATAGCAGCATCGCTACTCGCTCTTGAGGACATATCTTTATCATAAGTAACTACATAGCTATAACCTTTTTTAGAACTTTCTTGAATTGTTATATCATCATCAATATTTGATGCATTCGCTGCCATCGAAAAAAGATATACAGCAATAGTTAAATTTAATTTACTTAATTTCATACTTATTATTAATTTTTATTAATTAGAAGTAGCATAATATATAGTACTTTAAATTTGTAAAGTATTTTTTTAATATACTAAACTTGTGTATGTCCTTGACTTCTTTTGAAAATCCCCCTAATTTCTTAAATAATAGATATTAAATAATTTAAAATTTATGAATAAAATCTATCCTTCGGCTGAAGCTGCCCTTGAAGGATTACTTTACGACGGCATGACTATAATGTCAGGCGGATTCGGTTTATGCGGTATTCCTGAAAATCTAATAAATGCTTTACTTAACAGCAATGTTCAAAATTTAACAGTTATCAGCAATAATTGTGGTGTTGATAATTTTGGACTTGGACTTCTTCTTCAAACCAAGCAAATAAAAAAAATGATCTCTTCTTATGTCGGAGAAAATAAAATTTTTGAACAACAATATCTTGATAAGGTTTTAGAGCTTGAACTAAACCCCCAAGGAACTTTAGCTGAGCGAATTAGAGCAGCTTGCATGGGCATCCCTGCTTTTTATACTAAAACCGGTATAGGTACAATAGTCGAGGAAGGTAAAGAAACAAAGGAATTTAACGGCGAAAAATATATAATGGAAACAGCACTTCAAGCTGACCTTGCTATTATTAAAGGCTTTAAAGCTGATAAAAGCGGCAATGTGATTTACAATAAAACCGCAAGAAACTTTAATGCAGTCATGGCGGGAGCAGCTAAAATCACAATTTGTGAAGTAGAGGGAATAGTTGAAACAGGCGAACTTGATCCTGATCATATTCACACACCTAATATTTTCATACAAAGATTAATAGTAGGTGAAAAATATGAAAAACGTATTGAGCAGTTAACCATAAGGGAAAAATAAGATATGGCTTGGAGCAAAGAAGAAATTTACCAAATAACCGCAGAGGAGCTTAAAGACGGGTTATATGTCAATCTTGGTATAGGTATGCCTACGCATGTTGCAAACTATATTCCTAAAGGGATGAATGTAATATTTCAAAGCGAGAACGGTATGCTTGGTATGGGACCTTTTCCTTATAAAGGCGAAGAAGATCCTGATTTAATTAATGCCGGTAAGCAAACTATCACTGCTTTACCTGAAAGTAGCTATTTCGACAGTAGCTTTTCATTCGGCATGATTAGAGGTTCACATGTCGATTTAACTATTTTAGGAGCTATGCAAGTTTCACAAAAAGGTGATCTTGCTAACTGGACTATCCCAGGTAAAATGGTTAAAGGCATGGGCGGTGCTATGGATTTGGTCGCTAACACCAAAAGAGTAGTTATTATAATGGAGCATAATGCAAAAGACGGCGGAGCTAAATTATTAAAAGAATGCAGCTTTCCGTTAACAGGCAAAAAAGTAGTTAATAGAATAATTACCGATCTTGGAATTTTTGATATTGATAAAGATGAGATGGTATTAGTTAGAAAAGCTGACGATGTTACTATTGAAGAAATAAAGTCTAAAACTGAAGCTGAGTTTATAGTTAATTTATAATATGGAGAATAAAATGGTTAAAGTAGCTATCGTATATTATAGCGGGTATGGTCATACTGCAAAAGTAGCCGAAGAAATAAGTAAGAGCATTAAAGAAACAGGAGCAAATATTTCTTTGATACAAATAAATAAAGATAAACCTGATAATGTCGATTGGGATTTATTAGACAATGCAGATGCTATCATTTTTGGAGCTCCAACTTATATGGGTAGTTTAGCTGGTCCGTTTAAAATATTTATGGAGGCTACTTCAACTAGATGGGCACAACAAAAATGGAAAGATAAAATAGCTGTAGCTTTTACTAATTCTGCTTCTTATTCAGGCGATAAGTTATGTAGTATTCAACAATTATTTCATTTTGCAATGCAGCATTGTATGATTTGGGTTGGACAAGCTGAAGCTGCTCCTAATTTTGCCGATCATGAGATGCCTGATCCTGATAAAATTAACCGCTTAGGTAGTTGGTCAGGACTTATGACTCAATCTAACCACAAATCCTCCCCTGATATTACTCCTACAAAAGGCGATTTACTAACCGCTAATTTATTTGGTAAAAGAATAGTTGAAATAACTAAGAAGTTTAAGAAATAGTTTTTTGTACTTGGCTCTGTTTCGTGGCTCTTTTAATGTCATTCCCACGTGACATTGTTGCATGGATCGATTCCACCCCTGTCATCCCGCGAGCTTGTAGCGGGATCCAGTTTAAAATACTAAAATTTTAGTATTTTAAGTTGTTTTTTTTGAATACCGTGGTCAAGCCACGGTATGATACCGAGCGGTTTTTTTGATCCACGCGGGAATGACATCTATTATTTACTAAATGATGGTTTTTGTGAATTTCTGCCGCTCAAAACTTTTTGAACCTGCGTGACCTTTATAGCATCTCGTTCTCCTCTAGTTTTTAGAGCCTTTGGTTTATTGCTATTAGCATCACTGAATCCAGAGTCACTATCACTATCACTACCACTACTGCTACTACTATAACCCCTGGCTGCTTCTTTTGCTGCGTAAACTGAAGCAACATCCTTGTATTGCTCATACGAATTAGACATATGAGAATTAATACTACTTCCAAGTTTAGCAATACGATCAATCTCTTCTCGACTTATCTCCTCGAATAGCATTTTTGGTTTTTCTACGGTGTCTGATATAGAGTTTCTCACAGGTTCATTGGGTCTAAAACTCTGGAATGTCATTTGCGGTTTTATTATTTTAGGTTTTTCTGCTGTGGGCAGGCTCTCTGAACCAAATAATCTCTTGTGTACTTCTTCTGTAGCCGATATAGAGTCGTTTATAGGTTCATTTGATCTAAATCTTTCTGAATTTGAGGGTATTGTTGGAATATCAACTTTTAAACTTGTAACATTAGAGCGTTTTTGATTAGGCTTTTTTATAGTTGCAAAACTAGGTGTTTCAGGTGTTTCATTTTGAGTAATCGGTAAAATTAAATCATTAGATTTAAGATCTACCAACTTATTATATACCCGATACTTCATATCTTTAGGAAATTGACTTGCTTGTACGTTTATATCTTTTTCTTTATTTTCAATTAATTCCTCAAATTTATGTTTCGTTTTATATAATTGTTCATCAATCTTGCTAATTATTCTAGTATTACTTTCTTTGTTTTTTGCCAAAACTTGTTCACTATTATTTACAAAAACATTTTTAACATTTTGCCAAACATTATTTAATTTTTCAAAAAATGTATAAGGTATTTCCTCCCTAATTTCAGCAACCTGTTTTTGTATTTCTTTAAGTTCTTTAATATTGGAATTTTCGGATATTAAATTTTGGATGTTTTGTTTTGTAGCATTTAGACTATTAAGTTGATTTTCTAGCTCTTCACCATTAGAAAAATGTAAAGGTTTAACCATAGTTAACGGACTAAACTTCTCTGATTTAGCAGCATATTTATTGGTAAATAATGCTTCAAGCCTATCACGTTGTTCTGTAGATAAATCTTTTTTGGCTAATTCATCAAAGTTTTTTCTAACTTCTTGTTGTAATTCTTGTTTTAAAGGACCGGATTTATCGGCTATGGATAGTATGGTATTATCTATACGCTTTAATAAATCGTCATTTCTCTGTATTGCCTCGTTTGTTAACTGTTCTTCACTTTTTATAAAAATATACTTTACATTAGAAACTGTTTTTACAAGTCTCTTAAACCAAGGCAGTGATCTGTTATGTTCTTTTTCTAATTCTTTAGTTTCATTTTGTATTTCAATTAACCCTTGCAACTTTTTATTTTGTTCGCATAATTCGTTTACTTGGCTTAATATAGTATTTAAAGCATTATTTTCTTGTGCTAATAATTTATTTATATCTATTTCTTTAGCCATGTCATACACCTACTATAAATTAATGCCGGCATTATAGTAAATTTCTTGTACAAAAGCAAAGGGAAAGTTAATTTATGTTAATATATACTTCAATTAATCGTTAACGTAGTTTTAGAGATGATAGACCGATAAGAGCAAATATAACTGAAATAATCCAGAATCTTATGACGACTTTTGATTCGGCCCAGCCGTGCTTTTCAAAATGATGATGCAGCGGAGCCATTTTAAATATTCTTTTTCCTTTAGTAGCTTTAAAATAATATACCTGTAAAATTACAGATACCGTTTCAATAACAAATAAGCCGCCGACTATGCTTAAGACTATTTCATGCTTAGTAATAACGCTAATAATCCCAAGTACACCGCCAAGACTTAAACTACCGGTATCGCCCATAAAAACTTCTGCCGGTTGTGCATTAAACCACAAAAACCCAAGACAGCTACCGACTAGCCCCGCACATAATATTGTTAACTCCCCGGTATTCGGTATGTAAGTTAGCTGCAAGTAATTCGAGTAAATTAGATTTCCTGCCAAATAACTTATTAAAGCAAAAGAGCCGGCAGTAAAAGCAATTGGAACCGTAGCAAGCCCGTCAAGCCCATCCGTTAGATTAACGGCATTAGAAGAGCCTACTATAACAAATATAGCAAAAACTATATAAAAATAACCGAGATCCAAGCTTAAATTTTTAAAAAACGGTACGTTAAGTAAATGACTTGGATTTTTATCGGTATATTCTAGTAAAACGCATATGATTAAGCTAATAATTCCTTGCAGTAAAAGTTTACTTTTTCCTCTTACACCGTAATGGTTATTTTTAGTTACCTTTGCATAATCATCCATAAATCCTATAATACCGAAACTAATAAAACCAAATAACGTAATCCAAATATATTTATTAGTTAAATCGGCAAGTAATAAAGTAGAAAGACAGCTAGATAAAATAATCATAATGCCCCCCATAGTTGGAGTACCTGCTTTTGTTTTATGTGATTCAGGTCCATCTGAACGTATAGGCTGACCGTGTTTTTGAAGAGTTCGTAAAAATTTTATTAATATCGGACCCGTAATAAAGCTAAGGCTTAGAGTTATAATAATAGCAAGACCGCTACGAAAAGTAATATAGTGAAATAAATTAGCTATATGTGAATTATGGATGTGAGGAAGTAAAAGATTGTATAACATTTGTAGATTTAAATTTAAAAGTATATTTTGATGGTATTCTTGCCTCCCGATGTCATCATTCCTAGCTAAAAGCGGGAATGATATCGGGAGGCATACAATATTAGGAATATCCTAGTGTATTTATTTATAATAATCAACAATCTTATTGAGTTTTATACCTCTTGATCCCTTTATTAAGATAAGCTCGTTATTCTTAAATAAATCCGTGGCATGCGTAATTAATTCATCAACATTTTTAAAGTATTTTTTATCTATTTTGGAAGGTAGTAAATCATAAATATATTTAGTATTTGCCCCTACTAAATAAACTTTAGAACAACCGGCATCTAGTATATAAGATACTAGTTCTTCATGTAGCAGTTTAGAGCTTTCCCCCAGCTCTAGCATATCGCCTATTATAGCGGTTTTATTCTCGGCTATTACTTGCTTTAAATATTCTAATGCAGCTTTCATTGACCCTGGACTTGCGTTATAGTAATCACAAATTACACGAGAATTTTGTATATCGATAATTTTCCCTCTTCCTTCGGTCGGAGAAATATTTGCTAAGTGATTTGCAGCTATCTCTATATCTTTACCTAATATATCGATAATTAAAAGTACACCGGTATAATTTTCGGCGAAATGTAGAGGAATAAACGGTATAACAATATAGATAATTTTGCTATTTATATTATATATTAAATCAACTTTATCATTTCTTCTCCTATATAAAGTTAATTTTGCCGATGTATTTACTGGTCTCTTAAGAAAACCACTAAAACTATATATTTTATCAATAGAAAAGTTTTTTAATATCGATAATATTTTATTATAGCAATTAGTACTTGCATTAATAACGGCAATATCATTTTTGCTAAAATTCTTAAAAATCTCACATTTAGCTTCAGCTATCTCTTCAAGCGAGTTAAAAAATTCTAAATGTGCTTCCGAAATATTGGTAATAATAGCAATATTCGGCTTTAATATTTGAACCAGCTCTCTTATTTCGCCTTTATGGTTCATACCAAGCTCGAAAATAGCATATTCCGTATCATCAGGCATTGATGCAAGATTAATTAGTAACCCCAAATGATTATTAAAATTACCTCTACTTGCAAAAACTAGAGAATCATATTGTAATAATATCTTCAATGCTTCTTTAGTGGAGGTTTTACCGACACTACCGGTGATAGCTATGAATTTAGCTTTTGAGTTCTCTCGTTTATACAAAGCCATTTTTTGTAGAGCTTCAAAACAATCATCAACTAAGATAACTTTGTTTTTATCTGCTGTATCTATATGCTTGCTAACGATTACGGCATCTGCTCCTTTATCTATTGCATCTAGAACATAATCGTGACCGTCACCGTTACCTTTAAGTGCTATAAATAAATCACCCTCTTTAACATCTTTGGAATTAAATTGTATTTCATTACAATTGATAGAATTATGTATTGTTATACCTAGTGCTTTACTTAAAGTTTCAGAGTTCCAAATCATATGTTAGTTTACAGTGTCATGCCGTGACTTGATCGCGGCATCTTTTAAAGTTTTTTGGATACCGCGATCAAGTCGCGGTATGACACTAATGTGCCTTTAATATATTTCTTTACAATTTCAGCATCATCAAAAGGTAATTTCTTATCGCCTATAATTTGGTAATTTTCGTGACCTTTGCCGGCAATTAATAAGATATCGTCTTGTTTTAAATTATTTATGCCATATTTAATAGCCTCTTCCCTGCCGGCTATTTCAATATAATTTGCTTTATCTATACCACTTATGATTTCAGCTCTTATAAGCTTTGGATCTTCAAGACGTGGATTATCATCTGTAATTATGACATCATCAGCAAGTTTTGTGGCTATTCGCCCCATAATACTTCTCTTTGTCTTATCACGATTACCACCGCAGCCAAAAACTACGCTTAGCTTACTATCACGTAATTTAATATTTTTCAGCTCTGTTAAAGCTTTTTCAAGAGCATCCGGAGTATGGGAATAATCAACAAAAATATTAGTGTTTTCTATACGCTGCATTCTGCCTTTTACCGGTTTAACTTGCGTTAGAATTTCGATGATTTTATTAAAATCAAATCCGGTATAATGTATACTAAGAGCAGCAATTAATAAATTGCCAGCCTGAAAACTACCGATTATCGGTGTATTAAAATTATATTCTCTATTATTAAATGTAAAATTAATATCCTGTCCTCTTAAAGAGCTATTAATTTTACTTATTTGTAAATCACCATTTATTCCAATAGTGATAAATTTAATATTATGGTTATGTAGATAATCTTTAACGAACTCTATTTCTTCTATATCGGAATTTAATATTGCAATACAATTTGGTAATAAATGATCAGTAAATAATTTTAGTTTGGCCGATAAATAATTTTCTTTTGTATGGTGATAGTCTAAATGATCCTGACTAAAGCTAGTAAAACATGCGATATTTACTTTTGTTTCTCCAAGTCTTGCTTGCTCAAGACCATGGCTCGAAGCTTCAAAAGCTAAATTTTCTATACCGTTTTCAGCTAGATTATGAGCAATTTTTCTAAAACTTAAGTAATCAAGTGTTGTCAACTCCGGTACATCATTTATAAGATTATCGCAGCCAAAAATTTCTACGCCTATAGTGCCAATAGATGCAGCTTTCTTTCCAAGCAGTGAATATGTTTGAGCTATATAAGATACTACTGAGCTTTTGCCATTAGTACCGGTTACGGCTATTAGATTCTTTGGTTTTTTAGGATAGAAGATTTCTATAGCTTCATATAAAGCTGCTTGTACATCTTCTACGTAAATTACTTTATTTGGATCGATATTGACGCTTCTATTATCTGTAATTACTAATGCTGCCGCCTGATTTAAAGCATCACTGATAAAATCATTTCCGTCGGCATTCTGTCCTTTAATCGTAAAAAAGACGTCTTTATCCTTAACGGTTTTAGAATTAATCGACAAACCTTTTACGTTATGTTTTTGGAATAATTGTTTTAGGTTATGGGGCATAAATAATATTACATATGTCATCCCGTGGCTTGACCACGGGATCCATAAAAAAAAGTGTTATCGTCATTGCGAGCAGCCATAGGCTGCGTGGCAATCTCATCCAATATCCTGAGATTGCTTCGTCAAAATTTATAATTTTTCCTCGCAATGACGGAGTAGGAATGACATCAAACTTCTGCTAAGTTCCAAAGTAACTGATTCGCCTCAACAATTATATTCTTATCTACTAATTTCTTGATATATACTAATTTATTATCCGGTTTGATTTTTGCTTGATTAGAGTAAGTACTAACGAATTTTAAAATTTTATCGGTCATATCAGCATTTTTATAAAATTTAATCACAAACCCGTTATCGCCTGAATCTAAATTCTCGATATTTAACTTAAAGCATACTAGTTTTATTTTTACAATATCAAGTAAATTATTAAATTCTAGTGGTAGTGAGCCGAATCTATCAATCATCTCATCTTTAAATTTCTCTACTTCTATCTCATTACTTAAATTACCTATTCTTCTATATAATCCGAGTTTGAGAGCTGAATCAGATACATAGTTATCCGGAATAAAGACGGATAATCCTAAATTAATAGTTGGGATAAATAGTTGTTCTGAAACAACCGGTTCATCTTTAAAAAGAGCTATTTGTTCTTCCAACATTTCTTGATAGAGTTCAGTACCCACTTCTTTAATTTGCCCGGATTGCTCTTCACCGATTAAATTACCGAAACCTCGTAAATCCGCATCATGGCTTGCAATAGTAAAACCTGAACCTAAAGCACAGCTATTTTGTATTATCTCTAAGCGTCTTAAGGAGTGCGAGGTCATCTTTTTATGACTTTCTACTGTTAGATAAGCATAGCCTCGCATTTTAGCCCGACCTATCCGACCACGCAATTGATAAAGCTGACCAAGACCCAGCATATCGGCTTTATGTATGATCATGGTATTTGCCTCGGCTATGTCAATTCCTGACTCTATAATAGTAGTTGAGACTAATATATCGAATTTGCCGGCATAAAACTCGCTCATAACCTCATCAATTTTATTAGGAGTCATTTTTCCATGAGCTATTTTATAGCTTAATTCCGGTACAATTTGTTTAAGTTGTTTCTCTATATTTTCAATGTCTTTAATTCGAGGGACTACATAAAAACTTCTTCCTCCTCTAAAATGTTCACGTAATAATGCATCTCGGATAATAACCGAATCAAAGGGCATAACCGCCGTACGCACCTCTAGCCTGTTTAGAGGCGGTGTTGCAATAATGCTTAATTCTTTTAGACCTGTCATTGACATTTGCAGCGTTCTAGGAATCGGTGTTGCCGACATTGCAAGTACGTGAGTGGAAGATTTTAATGCTTTTAAAAATTCTTTTTGACCGACACCGAAATGCTGTTCTTCATCGATTATTAACAATTTCAAATTAAAGAACTTTGTGTTTTTATGTAATAAAGAGTGAGTACCTATTATTATATTTATTTTACCGCTTTCAAGTTCTGATCTTACAATTTTTGCTTCTTTAGAACTAATAATGCTGGATAATTGTTTGATATTTAAACCAAAACTCTTGAATCTTTCTATGAATCTTGAAAAATGCTGACTACATAAAATAGTTGTCGGTACAACTACGGCTACTTGAGGTAAATGTTCATTTAAAGATTTTGCTACCATAAAAACGGCACGCATTGCTACTTCTGTTTTACCAAACCCAACATCACCGCATATTAACCTATCCATTAACATACCGCTTCTTAGATCTTCTCTAATATCGTTTATAGCGGTTAACTGGTCTTCTGTTTCGCTGAAAGGAAAATTAGCACAAAATTTATCATATTCTTCAAGGTCAAATTCAACGGAAGCACTAGTATTAAGTTTTCTTTTAGCTGCTATTTGTATTAAATGCAGTGCTATCTCTTTTATACGGTTTTTAAGTTTTGCTTTACTTCTTTGCCATGAGACGCTACCAAGTTTATCAAGCTCCGCATTATCATTGCCGTATTTCTTTATTACCTCTATATTTTCAACTGGTATATATAATTTATCATTACCGGCATATAAGATCTTTAAAAAATCATGCAGTTTGCCTTTGATTTCTAAAGCTTCTAGCTTTAAAAACTGCCCTATTCCATGATCTTTATGAACAACAAACTCGCCTTCTGCTAAATTATCAAGCTCTAGCAAAATGTTTTTAAGTTTTTTGTTAGTGTTTGTAGAGCTAGATTTTTCTTCTAATAATTCGCTAGCGGTAATAAATAAATATTCGCAAGTAACAAAGCTTTGGTTTAAAGGTAGTAATGCAATATTTATTACGTTTATTTTGGCTTCTCTTAAGTATTCTATCTCATTATAAGTATATTCGTAATTTGTAATTATGCTTTTAATTCGCTCAAAGCTACTTAAAACGCTTGAGCCTATAATAATTTTTTTACGAGAATTAGCTTTGATGACTTCAAATAATTTATCAAAAACCGTTTTCTTTTCTATAAAACTTGTAGAGCTAATATTTTCAATTAAGCTAGCTTGCTCGGAATTTTCATAACTAATTAATATATTATTTTTTTGTTCGAGTAATTCCATTATTTCGGAAGCGGTAAAATATAAACTAGTTGGTGCTAGAGTAGGATAGAAACTATTAAATTTAAGTTTATTCGCCTCTGATCTTGCCGAATAAAAATCGTTATAACTATGTTCAAACTCTAAAATGGCTTGTTTTGACAGATTATCGAATATAAAAATAGGATCGTTTAGGTAATCTACTAAGTTAGAGCAGGAATCATAAAATAACGGGAGTAATTGTTCATATCCCGAAAATTTTCTTCCCGATATTACCGCCTCATATAAAGGATTATCAGTATGATTAACTCCAAAACTTCGTAAGTAATTATTCTTAAAATTAATTATAGTTTCGCTGTTTAAAACTATCTCGTTTGCAGGACTAATAACAAGTTCTAGGCAAGATTTAGTGGAAATTTGCGTATCAATATCAAATTCTTTGATCGATTCAATATAATCCCAACTAAAATTAACTCTATAAGCTTTAGGACCGGGCAGTATTATATCGATGATTTCGCCTCTAACTGCAAACTCCCCGACATCGATGCTACTCGCATTTCTCGTAAAACTATTTTCTACTAGAAACATAGCAAGCTCATCCGTAGTAAATTTTATTTTAGGATATAATTTCAAAAAATATTTAGAAAAAAAATCTTTTGGAGGTAATTTATTTAATAAGCTCGCTGCATGAGTGATAAGTACTTTACCGTTACTATTTGTTGCTAGCTTAGTTAATATTTCTGCACGTCTAGATAAAATATTAGGACTTGGAGACGCATGATCGTAAGGTAGAGTATCATAGCCAGGAAAATAATAAATATTTTCATTGGAAGAAAAAAATAATGCTTGCTTGTATAATTGCAACGCCTCTTCTTCATTACTTGTAACTACGATAAAATCTTGCTTAGGGTTCTTAGTAAAATTATCGATTGCAAAGAAAGATTTGGCAGTTGTCGGAAATTTTTGTTGTAACATTCTATAGGAGTTTATATTTTTGCTATTTCGCTTAATTTATTTATTATTTCGGTATCTAGATTAGAAGGAGTAGAAGATTTTTTAGTAATCCAAGTATAAAGATCATTATCATTTTGATCAAGTATTAAAGTATAGCTTTCAAGTTTTTTTTCATCCATCAAGAATAAGTACTTTTCGGCAAAGCTACTAAGTATATAGTCCATTTCTTTACAGCCGCGATTTTTACTACGATAAAGAAGTTTTTTTTGTAAAGAGTTTTTATTTAATTTATTCATGTTATAAAACCTTGCAAAAATTTTTTATAATAATATTATTAAAATTATCAGATACCAAGATCATTTTAAAAATGCTTAAAACATGGCATGGTCAATAAAGTTATTTTAATTAGTTTTAAATTAACTTTGTTGACCATGCCATAAGTAATCTAATAAGTTCATATTCTACATGAACATGTGTTCTATTAATTTATATTATCAATAACAGCTATAAAAGCGTACAAAAAATATGTTAGTTCAAAATATCTGTTCTACAAAAGCTTATGATATCGTGGCTTCAAACGATAATGCTTTTCTTGTGGATGTTAGAACGAAAGAAGAATGGCAGCAGGTGGGCATACCTTGCCTAAAAAATAAAGATAAAGTGATTTTTCTAAGCTGGCAACTATCACCTTTTATGGAAATAAATAGAAATTTTGAAGATAATTTTTTATCTAGTATTAACGATAAAATCTATGCAATAGACTTCTTACAAACATCCGCTAATAAGGAGAAATTTGAAGAAAACACTTCACCTAGTACCGCAGCATACACAGAAGCACGTGAAAATGAGGGGTTAGGATTGACATACAAATTACCCTTAGAAGCAAGTTATGCAAAAAGTCTAATGATATTTTTTCTATGTCGTTCAGGATATAGGTCATTTATTGCGGCAAATTTTATAGCTAATATGGGCTATAAAAATTGTTATAATATTAGTGATGGTTTTGAAGGAAACAATCAAAATAAAGGCTGGAAACAAAATAACTTACCGTGGCAGTTTTAAGTGAATACTAATCAAATAATTTTAACAGATCAAGGCGATAATTATGTAAATGTCTGGAGTCATGTGGCTCAGGATCTTTACAATCATTACGGCGAAACCCTATATAATAGTTGGTTCAGTAAAGTCAATTTTATAGAATCTTCCTTAAATACTGTTATTCTTTGTGCCCCTACTAATTTTGTTAGAGATTGGATAAAATCCAAGTATTCTATAGTCATATTGCAACTATTTCAACATTATAACAATACCATTAAATCGGTTGAAATAATTACTAAAGAGTTACCTGGAACAGCCCAAACGATTATAGAGCTACCTACTAAGACTTTTGCCGATATCGGTAGCAGTGAGCTTAACTCGGAAAATATCTTTTCAACTCTTGATGTGCGTTTTACTTTCGATAATTTTGTGGTTGGGGCTCCTAATGAGCTGGCTTATGCTGCTGCAAGAGCAGTTGCAGAATCATCCGGTGCCGTTTCTGAATCTAATCCGCTTTTTCTATATGGCGGCGTAGGACTTGGGAAAACACATTTAATGCATGCAATCGGCTGGTATATCAAGCAGAATAATCCAGGCCGTAAAGTAATATATATGTCGGCTGAGAAGTTTATGTATCAATTCGTTAAAGCATTGCGTAATAAAGATGTGATGTCATTTAAAGAAAAATTTCGCTCAGTTGATGTATTAATGATCGATGATATTCAGTTTATTTGCGGTAAAGATAGTACGCAGGAAGAATTTTTCCATACTTTTAATACGCTGATTGATAATAACCGTCAAATGGTTATTTCTTGCGATAGGTCTCCTTCAGATTTAGATAATATTGAGGACCGAATTAAATCTCGTCTTGGATGGGGCTTAGTTGCCGACGTTCATAGTACTACTTATGAGCTACGGCTCGGTATTCTAGAATCTAAAATTGAACAAATGAATGTTAAAATACCAAAAGACGTAATTGATTTTTTAGCATCTAAAATCGTTTCAAACGTTAGAGAACTTGAAGGAGCTTTGAATAAAGTAATTGCTCATTCTAATTTTACTCTAAAAGAAATAACACTAGAAAATACCCAAAATATCTTGCGGGATTTACTACGTTCTAATGAAAGAATAATTACCGTTGAAGATATTCAGAAAAAAGTAGCAAGTCGTTACAATATTAAATTATCCGATATGTCTTCGTCACGGAGGTCACGAGAAGTCGCAAGACCGCGTCAAATAGCCATGTATCTTAGTAAAGCATTAACACCGAAAAGTTTAGCTGATATAGGCAAAAAATTCGGTAAGAAAGACCACACGACAGTTATGCATGCTATTAAGAAAGTAGAAGAATTACTGGAAAACGATATAGAACTACGCGAAGAAATTAACTTACTGATGAAAATATTGCAGAACTGATATATACTTGTTTAATTTGAAAAATTGGCTACGTCGTTCTACAAGTACTGCGGTACTCACGTATTAGTATACGCTCCGCTCCTCGTCTTGTGAATTCCTTGCTCCTTTTCCAAATTAAACTTCGTCTATACTCCAAATATACCTAAATTAGACTTCAAAAGTGCCCTCAAAAAATAATTTTTTCAAGATTATCTCGGTATAATTTACCGCTAAGCGTAGGTTAATTCTTGCTATTATGTACGTAATATTGTACACTTAAATATATAACTCCCCAGAGATAATATTATGGCTATTTATACGAGTACGCAGGCACGAGCTAAACTATTTAATCTTATTGATGAAACAAATAAAACTCATGAGCCTATTTATATAAAGGGCAAACGTAATAATGCAGTAATCATATCAGAACAAGACTATGAAGGATTGCAAGAAACTTTGGCTATTTATTCTGTACCAGGCTTAGTAGAAAGAATACTTGAAGCTAGTAAAGAACCGTTAGAAGAATGTATTAGCCATGAAGAAGCATGGAAATGATATACACTATATTGTACACAAAGAAGGCAATTGAAGATATACAAAATTTAAAAGCAGCTAAATTAGCCGATAAAGCAGAAAATTTATGTAAATCCTTGGCAATAAACTCAATCCCGTTAAATAGTAAAAAACTTTACCGTAATTTAGTTGGTAAATGTTCTATAAGAATTAACTTACAACATAGATTGGTATATCAAGTATTTGAAAAAGAAAAAACTATAAAAATACTCAGTATGTGGGGACATTATGAGTAGTTAGGGATGTTAAATCATACTTTTATAAAAGAAATTTTTTCAAACTTACCCGGAAAATACCGGATTAACAGAATTATAGATAATCATGGTTACGGTGAGGGGGTGGCATACTTCCTGCCTAAAAGTTTAAATGAATTAATCTATAAAGAAGAGTTAAAAATTCATTATAACGACTCCGATCACCAAATCCTTGCTAGTAAAGAATATAGATATATTTTAGAAGATGATAATATTGTAAAATATTTTGCCGAAGCAGAAAATAATTTATTTTATCGTTTAGATTTTATAGATGATTCAAGAGCTACAGGTAGCCATTTATGCGACAAAGACGAATACAACGCTACCTATATATTTTTAAATCCTGATTCTTTTTCTTTAAATTATAAAATCTTTGGACCTCAAAAAAATTACAATATTAATACTGTTTTTAATCGTATGTAATATTAGTATGTTCTCCTATTAGTTTAAAATATTCTTTCATACTATCGTCTATAGCGGTTTCTTCCACAGTTTGATTACTATCATCATCATTTTCATTATATATATCTCTTTTTTTAGAAATAGATATTTTTAATCTCTTTCTAGATGAGCTAGGAGAAATAGTTTGATTAAATTTTGCAGTAATATCTTTTAATACATCCTTGGTATATTCAGGGGCATCAATGTCATACCATTCTTTTACTTTAGCACATAAAATTTGTAAAATTTCAGGTAATATTTTTTTAATTTCTTTCTTGAGAGATGCTTGTTTTTGAGCTAAAAACGCTTCAATATTTTTTAAGCTTTCAGTAAATTCACAATAAGTTACTTCGATTAAATCCTTTAAACCTTGGGGAAAATCCTTTTTTTCAAGTAATTTAGTTTTTGTAAGCTTTAAACTGCGTTCTCCTTTATTGTTTACTTCAAGAACTAAAGCAGTTAAATTTTGGTCTAATGAATTTAATAAATCTGTAGGACAATGTTCTAATTCACGAACTTTTTCTAAAAAAGATTTGATATCATTAAGACTTATATTGTTTATATTTTTTCCTTTATTAAACTGTACTAAAACCATAATATCAAGGCTTTGTGCTATATTTTCTAATTTAAAATTATTTAAGTTTTCGCTGAGCCATTTTATTAAAATATTTCCCTCTCTAATAAGTAATAGATGACCGTTTTGTAAATTTGTAGTATCATAATCTATTGGATAGGAATCAGGCAACACATATTTATAGTTTTTAAGTATGCCTCTTGTTTGTGCAACAGCATGCCCAGCAGACATAGGAAAAAGCTCCTTATCTGATAAAAACATTTCATCTGTGTCAATAAGCTCTAAAAACATCGGTGCTGTAAATAAGGTGGCATTATTTCTATGCATCTCAACTATAAATAGTAAATGCGTTAACTTTTCAGCAAAGTAATTGAGTTTTCGTGGTAATTCTTCTATATTTTGTGTCGATTCCTTAGCATTTACAACTTCAAATATGCGCTTTATAATAGCATGTTTATATTCATGCTCTTGCCCAAATTTAGATAAAATTTCATCATATTTTCCTAAGTCCGGTACATCGGTTTGTATGTTACCGGTTTTATAATGTACTATGTGATTAATCGTAAATGTTTCTTCTCTAGTATTTGATATCTTACATATAGTAGATAAAGCACTATTTGTTTCTTCTAAAATTCGATGCTTTAGCTGATTTTTAGTATTCCTGTCAATCATTTTAGCAAAAGCTAAAAGTTCTTGAGAATTATCTATTGTAAAATTTAATGGATTCTTACTTATGTTTTTTAAGTTGATATTACTGTTTTGTAATTCTTGTAATAATACTTTTTTAACATGATCAGCAGTAATATTCTGGTTTAAAGTAAATATCTTAGGAATAGAGCGATTCGGATTAAATATGAAATGCAATAGTTTCTGATAATCCGTATCACTTATATTTTCTTTGTTATGATCTTTAAATAATTTATTGAAATGTTTATTAAAAGCAGTTTTAATAATATTAAAACTTTCTTCATAATAATCATTATCTACAGTTAATATTTCAGATTTAATTTTTTTATAAATATTTCTAATAGCAGAATATTTAAAAAATCTATCGGCTAAACTATGTAATATTAAACCTAATTTAAGCTTAAGATCGTCAGACTCGTGTATATAATTAACATCTAGTATATTTCTTAATAAAAAGTCAAGGTACTTAGGTAAGGCATAATTTTCTTTTGTCTCTTCTTCAGAAGAGCTATCAAAAGCTTTGTATTTTAGTGTCATTATTTATAGTAGTAATTAGTGTTAAATTATTCAGGGAAAAATCTTCCAAGGAGCGGGGTTAAAATCTCTAGAGTATCTTCAGTATCGATAAGTAACTTAAACTCATCTCTATATAATGAATCATTTGTAATATTTATAACATTCAAAGTGTCACCGGTGTTGCCTTCATAGCAATTTTTAAATGCTAAGACTTTAGTAAAATTATTAGCCTCAAGATACTTAAATAACTTTTTTTTTGCATAAGTAATTTTACCCTCTTCAGTAGAAATATTATCCAGCTTCTTTCCAACCTTACTCATCATTATATTTACTTCTTTAGCTAATAACTCAGGGTTTACCCTATTAGGATTAACTAACATACCTCATACCATTATAGTTATAATATTAGCTATATACTAAAATATTAATCACTAATCAAGTATCTTTTACTAATAGTTACAATTTTATTTCGTAAGTTAAATTTTATTAAGACTTCTAAATGGATTTTGTTGACAAAGGTTAATTTTTATTATATATTGCCGCACAATCTAAATCTTTACGGTATTGTGATGGTAGAAAAAATTGATAATGTAAAAACTAATAGAGTACTTGCACTTTCTGGCGGTGGAATTAAAGGCATATCCGAGTTAATGGTGCTTATAGAAATCGAGGAAAGAACAGGAAAATCTATTTCTGAGCTATTCCCTATTATTTCTGGTACTAGTGTTGGGGGGCTTATAGCTGCATTATTAACAATTCCAAAAGAACCGGGTTCAAAAGAAGCAAAATACAGTGCTAAAGAGGCACTCGAAATATTTAAAGGGAGTAGCAGTGATATATTTCCTGATACTTTCTTAGGTTCAGTTAAGCAATTATTTACTCATAAATATAGTCAAAAACCTTTAAAAGAATTACTAGAAAAATATATAGGTGATAATAGGATGGATAGCCCTACTTCTCGCCTTGTTATTCCTGTAAATGATTTGACTAATAACGGTGGAGAATTAGAAATTTTTGACAGCTTCCACGGCTATAGTTCTCATGTTAGAGTAAAAGACGTATTACTTGCAACAACTGCAGCACCTACTTATTTTAAGCCAGTTATGGATAAAAATGCCGTACAAGGACATGAATATGCTTCCGGCACTCCCTACGCATATGCAGATGGAGGGTTAGATGCAAACAGACCGGCAAACGAGGTTTTAAAACTGCTTAAAAAAGGCTATATACATAAAGAGCAAAATCATATACGAGAAGAAAAAAACCTCACACGTGAAGAGCAAAAAGAGATATTAGATAATACAATGGTATGCGCACTCAATTTCAGTAATGACATCGAACCTGTGAGTTCCATACCTAAAATCGGTCTTGACGGAGTAATAGGTTGGCTTGTGAAAGGTAAGTTAGTAAGTAGACTTATGAACAATATGGAAAATTCTTCTACTATTGAGGTTAAAAATGATTTATCCGGAAAAGATGAATTTTTTGAAATAGGATTACCTATTACAAAAGAAACTGAAAGCTTAGATGATGCAAGTCCTAAAAATATTGAAAGATTAGAAGAAATAGGACGTAAATATGTGCAGGAGAATAACGAATTAATTCAAAAATTATGTGACAGCTTACTTGATAATCTAAATAAGGAACAAGCGACTAATCAACCCGTAGATTCGATAGACGAAGGTTTTGCAGAAGAAGAGAATATAGAAAACAACAAAGAGGCAATTAATAAACCGATAGCTCAAGCTCTAGATTCTGATGACGAAGGCTTTGAAGACGATAATGTAGGATATGAAAAAGAAGAATTATTAATCGGTATCAAGAAATTTTTAAATGCATTTAGTGAACAGAATCCGACATTAAAAAACGATATAGATAACTTTTTACAGAAAGCAGAAAATTATACATTAGAAGAAATTAAAGGATGTATTGTCAGTTTCGAACAAGCTAGTTTAAAATGGCAAGCCGAGCAAAATAACCTTGATGTATTTAGTAGCTGTAGTATGGAAGCATTAAAAGAGGATATTACTCTTGAGGGTGAGGAGCATACAGATGATGTACCAGGTTATAATGAGATTGTAGCGTAATGATTTTTGGCATCCCTAACTTTCTTAATGTCATTCCTAGCTAAAAGCGGCATTGTTGCGTGGATACCCGAACCGTCATTGCGAGGAGCGAAGCGACGCGGCAATCCAAAAAAATAATTAAAAAAAATCTTATAAAATTAATTTTCCTTCACACAGCCTAGATTGCTTCGTCGAAACTTGCAGTTTCTTCTCGCAATGACGGAAAAACCGATCCACGCAACAATGACGATGCCTATCTTTAGTTAGGAATAGCTGACTTTTTCTTATATAAAACCCAAATACAGTAAAATGCAGCAGCAGAGCTAATACTTAAGATTAAACATAATAAAGCAAAATTGCTTATTGTTTCGGCATGTATTTGAGACACTATATAGGTTATGATTGCAATTAGTACATAATATATTGCACCGAATATAGATCCTGCTGTACCTGTTACTTTAGCGTAATCCTCAAGAGCATAACGCAATGTCATAGGGATAAGTAGATTATGCCCAACCATATGAATCATCATTGGTGCAAATATCATAGCGATTGCAAGACTATGACTCGCTGAAACAACTTCCAATATAAAAGCATTTATCGCAAATAATATACAACCGCACAGACTAAAAATAAATCCTAAACCCATAACTTTTTTATCGTGTACATGGCGTTTTTTTATTAAATATCCTCCTAAAAACCCTCCAAAGATAGCGGCAAAAGATAACAAAAATGCTAATTTACCGTAAAAAGACGGGGAAACTTTCATTTTATCAATAAAAATAAAAGGAGCTTCTATGAAAAAACCATAATATATGCCGTTAAACGCACCAATGATAAAAGCATATAACCAAAGAATTTTATCTTTAATAATTACCTGCAAAACCTCAAAATATTTACTGCTTTGTGAAAAATCTATATAAGAATTTGTTTCAGGTAGTACTTTATAATATAAAGCTAGTAATATAGTACCCGCAAGACTGAAAAATACAAAAACATAATGCCAGCTTGAATATTCTATAATATAGCCCCCTATAGATGAACCGAGTGAAGGGATAAATAACAGCCACGGAGATAAGCTAGCATATATATATGATAACTCCGAACCTTGATAAGAGTCTCTAGCCATCGCTTGACCAATCACCGAACCTACACTTACACCGAAAGCTTGTACAAAACGAGCTATCATCAGCATTTCTATATTAACTGCAAAAATGCTAACAATTGAAGATAAAACATAAATAAGGAGACCTAACAAAGCTATAGGTCTTCTGCCGTAAATATCTGATAGCCTGCCAAGTGTTAATATACCGAGAGCAAACCCTAGAAAATATAATGTAGACGTAATTTGAGTGCTACCGCCGTCAACGCCGAAATATTTGGTTAAACTCGGCAATCCCGAAGTGTAAATCGTTTCCGTTGTTGGTGATAAAATAAATAAGCATAGAAGCATCCATGCCGGAATTTTAGCGATTATTTTCATAAGTTTTTAATATATGAGTTGTCACCCCGTGGCTTGACCACGGGGTCCAGTTAAAAATATTGTTTTTGGATACCGCGATCAAGTCGCGGTATGACAACTAAAAAATTGAGCCATGCAACAAGACCCCGCCCCCGCAGGAATGATATAAATAAATACTGCCGCTTTTACTGATTAATCCGCTCCAAACAAATTCGTTCCGTAATGTTTTTTAATTTTTCTACTCTCTCAATCAAGTAAAGTAACTGCTCTTTACTAATTCTATAGTTTTTATCATATCTTGCATCAACATATGCTTTTTTTAGTAATTCAAAACATTCTTTTTGTTCTTCATTTGCTTGCGGAAATACTTCCCATAATTCGCTATTATAATTTGCTGCTCTGCCGCCTAATTCCTCTATATCATGTAACTTTGGTTTATAATTAGAAAAAACTAATAAAATGCTACTGTAAAAACTTTCCGTAGCTTGATGAAGATAAAAAGCTGATATAGGATTATCTTTTCTTTCTAGTGGATATTTGTAATCAATAAGAAATCCTTTACCTCTATTGAACCAATAATCATAATAATCTTTAGCAATTTCTTTCATCTCACTCCAAGGTAAATCTTTAGCTTCGCTTAAGGTAAATTCCTTACTATCGTATAAAAGAATACCTTCTTTTTTTATATCAGTGTAAAAGTAACGCCCTTTCTCTAACTGACCATTTACCTCATCTATTGACTCAAGAATTATTGATATTCGTGAATCATATGGGATAATCTGATCTTTTATTACTCCGGTTTTTTTTAATCTTTTATATATATTATCTTTTAATCTTAAAGCAGCATGCCCTTTGTATTTACCTTTCTTCAGGATTATCAAAATATCGGTATCGCTATGATAGCCGTTAGGTAAATCACGTACCCAATCACCTCTTGCAAAAGAGCCATATAAGATAATCATAGCGATTTTATCCTGAGCAATATCTAAAATTTGGCTTACTATAAAATTAAGCCTAGCTTGAATTTTTAGGGAGCGATCGGGTAAAATTGTTTTCATGATATTACTTTTTATTTCTAGATCGTTTCAATGTTCTTTATGTCATTCCTGCGAAAGCAGGAATCCAGAAAAATAACCTTAAATTAGTAAAAAAATTACATATTAATTGACAAAATAAACTTAAAAAAACAAGTTTTTTATAAGTTTTACTGGATTCCTGCTTTTGCAGGAATAACATTGCAACACTTTTCTGTAGCCTACAATAAGACCTAATACTTTAAGTATTTAAACGTTAAACCTAAAATGTACTATATCCCCATCTTGCATTTTATATTCTTTACCCTCTAAACGCATTTTGCCTACTTCCTTGGCTTTTGCTTCGCTACCAAGATTTATATAATCTTCATAGCCGATAACTTCCGCTCTGATAAAACCTTTCTCAAAATCGGTATGAATTATGCCCGCCCCTGCCGGTGCAAGAGTACCGTTTTTAAAAGTCCAGCTATGAGCTTCTTTAGGACCTATAGTAAAAAAGCTTTTAAGGTTTAAGAGATTATACCCCTCTTTAATCACTTTACTAAGCCCCGTTTCCTCTAAACCTATAAATTTTAAAAACTCTTCTTTTTCTTCTATGCTTTCAAGTAAAGCAATCTCAGCTTCTATTTTTGAAGAAATTACGACACTTTTAGCGTTTTCTTTCTTTGCTCTTTCCGTTACTAATTTTGTAAATTCATTACTTATAGCTGCATCTTTTTCAAGTACATTACATACATATAAGACAGGCTTAGAAGTAATTAACTGCAATTGCTTTAAATTATCAGCTCCTAAAGTTTCATTTAATACTCTTGCAGGTTTACCCTCACCTAATATTTTATAAACCTCTTTTAATAATTCTATCTGCTCCGCCATTGTTTTATCGCCTGACTTTAAGCGTTTTTCACTTGTAGCTAAACGCTTTTCAACCGATTCTATATCGGCAAGTATTAATTCCGTTTCAATTATCTCAAGGTCATGAATTGGATCGACTTTGTTATGTACATGCGTTACGTCTTCATCTTCAAAGCAACGCAGTACGTGCAATATTGCATCGACTTCTCTAATATGAGATAAGAACTTATTACCAAGCCCCTCCCCTTTGCTTGCACCTTTCACAAGCCCTGCAATATCGACAAACTCAATATAAGACGGGATAAGTTTTGCAGAACCTGCAAGGTTTGCCAGTCGTTGCAAACGCTCGTCAGGTACTGAAACTATACCGCTATTAGGCTCAATAGTACAAAACGGATAATTAGCGGCATCCGCAGCCTGACTTGCCGTTAAGGCATTAAATAACGTCGACTTACCGACATTCGGCAAACCAACAATTCCTAGTTTTAGTGTCATAAATCTTTCCTTAATAAATATAAAACTGAATCTTTTTCATAACCGTGTCTTGTAAATTCTAGTTTATATCCTAGCTTTTCATAAAAAGGTTTTGCCTGCCAGTCTGTAGTCGATAAATGAACAAATGTACAACCACGTTCACGCGCTAGATTTTCGGCTTTTTCCATTAACAAGCTGCCGTAATTTTGATTTCTATAATTTTCATCTACAAATAATGAACTAATATATAAACCGCCCCAAAAACTTACACCGCCAACCCCTGCAATAAAATTTTTAGCTTGGTCTAATAAAGAAAATGAAAAAGATTGTAAATCTTTTGTTAAGTCTTTTTTTATTCTAGCATCTTTATTAAAAGCTTCTACGATTATGGATTTATGCTGTTTGTCCATATCTTCAGCATAAACAATTTCAAAATTTTGTGTCATAAATTTTTCCTTTCTATGCCATTCCTGCGAGGCATTGCCCGCATAGATCAGTTTTACCTCTGTCATACCGTGGCTTGTCCACGGTATCCAGAAAAACAACTAAAAATACTAATAATTATTAGTATTTTTAACTAGACCCCGTGGTCAAGCCACGGGGTGACATAGTAGGTTTTACCGATCCACGCAACAACAGCTGCTCGCAATGACGATTTTGGTATACACTTATCCAATTTTATTCTTAAATTCTTCTAGTTTGTTTTCTAATATTAAATCAAAATTATTAACTATTCTATCTATAGCTTGCAATACCGTTTCATACTCAGATTTAAGAAAATTATTAAGTACGTAATCTGCTACATCCTGATTATTTTGTGGTCTACCCACTCCAATTCTAATGCGGTTATAATTACTTCCTATAACCCCGTCAATCGACTTTAAACCGTTATGCCCACCGTTACCGCCACCGGTTTTAAATTTTATTCTACCTATTTCTAAATCAATGTCATCATGAATAACAAAGATTTTTGCTAAGTGGATATTATAATATGTTTTTAAAGCTACCGCCGACTTACCGGACAAGTTCATATAGGTAGTGGGCTTTATCAAAATAATCTTTTGTCCATCACTAATAGTTTCAGCAATCTCACAATTAAATTTTTTCTTTATGCTAAATGATGAATTATACTGGTTTGCTATTTTCTCTATAGCAATAAAACCTATATTATGCCTCGTATATTGATACTCTTTTCCTGGATTACCAAGCCCAATAATAAGCATCATAATATTTACCTAAAATAAATGTAATGGAAAATTTTTGAAGAGATATTGATTTTGAAGAAGTGTAAAACTTGACTTTGCCATCATAGATGTCATTCCTAACTAAAAGCAGAAATCCAGCAAAACCTATAAAAAACTTATTTTTTTGTAAGTTTATTTTATCAAGTATGTACTATTTATTATTTAGACCTATTTATTTTAGATTCCTACTTTCACAGAGATGACATCGATTGTGTAACAACACCATTTTTAGCTAGGAATGACATAATAATGCCTTCATAACTCATCATGCATAAGGTCTATCTGTTCATACCGTGTACCTAAAAGATCAATAGCTCCATTATTAACAAAACCACAAAATTGCATGTAAGTATCATTAGAAACAGATACACCCGCCACAATATTACATAAAGACTTCAGACCTTCATTCATAAACTTTATCAGCGTCGCTTGTTCGCGTATTGTATCTCTTTGACCAGCAATAAATTTATTATATCTATGTGTATTATATTGACATTCACGCAAGTCATTACCTAATTGTGCTAATATATCAGCAAAAGAAGTATCAAATTGTTTGGCTTCCTCTTCAAAGTCATCATTATTCTCACCACTTGCACTACTCACATAAGCAGAAAGAATTGTGAATACTATAGTATATTTTTGCTGCCATAATTCTGAGAGCCATTTGTTGCCAATATATTTAGCAACATCTTTATAACTGCATTGTTTATTCTTACTCATAATACTACCTTCCTTTAAGATTAAACTAATATAAAAACATAGTAATTTCTTAGCTAGCTAAGATAAAAAACTACTACATAAAAATATTACATATAAAGGAAGAAAATAAAAAGTTTTTTAATATTATGAATTATTCAACTTATTTCCCTGCTTCTGCTACCTGTCCTTCTTCAGCCTCAGTTTTTGCTCCTCTACGTCCTATTATAGTTGCAAGCACAAATTCTTTTTTAGTAGTAAAACTGCATCCTTTCGGTAATTCTATTTTTGAAGATTTTAGCGAAGTAGCAATAGGCATATTAGTAACGTCGATAGTTACGTTTCTTGGGATATTATTAACATCGCATAATAAAGTAACTCTTCTTTTTACTATATTAAAGTACCCGCCTCTTTTAACGCCTAAAGCTCTTTCTTTACCTTCATATACTACAGGTACTTCCATTTTTTGAGTTTTTTCTTCTAAAAAAACAAAATCAACATGGCGTACTATATCTGTAACAGGATGTAACTCTACAGCTTTCGGCAATACTTTATATTGCTTCTTATCAATTGTTAAATTAATTAACTGAGAGATAAAAGCCGGCTTTCTATAATATTTAGTTATTTCCTTTTCTTCTAAAGAAATACTAACAGGTGTTTTACCAGCTCCGTAAATAATTGCAGGAATACGTCCTTCTCTTCTTAATGCTCTTGCTGCTCCCGTTCCAAATTCTGTGCGGGATTTTGCTTCAAGCTCTAATATTTCACTCATTATTTCAACACTTTAAAACTTAAAAAAGATTATAATAGTACAGTTTAATCTGAAATTCAAGATATATTTGTAAGACAAATGTATACATAATTCTTACAAATATTTATTCTATTCCTAGGAATTTGTGGGTTTGTAGAGATAATCTAGCACCGCTTTCTAATGCTAATTTTACTGCTAACTCATTATTTTCATCATTAAGTTTTTGATCATTTTGATCCATAGGTTGCACAAAAACCGGTATATTATAAGCTGTTTGCCCTACTTCCGGTATGATGCTATATTCTAAAATATTTTTAGCAATGATGAATTTCACAGCACTAATTTGCGGCAATAAGTCTTCTCTTATTTTACTATAACCGGTTTTACTGGCTTTCGGCGAACAAATTATAGACACTCCTTTTGGCAAAGAGCGATATAACGTGCCGTTAGTCTCTATTTGAACTTTAAAATCCAGGTCTAGTAACTTCCGGCATAATAATTCTATAGGTTGACGCATCGGCTCACCGCCGGTTATTACTACTAAATTAATCGATTTTTCATTTTTAGAATTTAATGCCAAACTTTCGGCTTTATTTAAAATCTTATCTATATCTACTAACTCAAAATCTTCAAACTCCGTATCACAAAAATTACAAGCAAGGTTACATCCTCCTAGCCTTATAAATATGGCAGGACTACCTACAAAAATACCCTCGCCTTGTATAGTCTTAAAAATAGACTTGACCTCTAGTCTAGTACCGTCACCGTTTAATATGCTTCTTTTAGGGTTTTGTCCGAACATTATTTTGCAACTAAAAACATTAATGATGGCTATTATAGCATAAATAACAATATAATATAAATACTTAAATAAGCCTTGCAATCAAAATATGTCTTGCAATAATTAATAAAAAATCTATTATCTAGTTTTCCTGTACATGGCTTTGGTATGCCTAATTACAGTTTAAATCTAGTAAATACCAATTATTAAGGAATAATATGCCTAAATTAAAAACAAAATCTGCCGTAAAAAAACGTTTTAAACTTACTGCTACCGGCAAGGTTATAGCATCTCAAGCAGGGAAAAAACACTTTATGCGTCGTCGTACTAAAGCTCAAATTCGTAACCTTCGAGGAACTACAATACTTTGTCCTCAGGACGGATATAATATTAAAAAATATTTTCTACCATACGGTATAAATTAATTTAATTAGGAGCTAAGCAATGACACGTGCAAAATCAGGAAAAATTTCCAAAAATCGACATAAAAAAATTCTCAAATTAGCCAAAGGTTATAGAGGTAGAGCAAGTACTTGTTTTAGAGTAGCTATTGAAAAGGTAGAAAAAGCTCTCCAATATGCTTATAGAGATCGTAGAAATCGTAAGCGTGACTTTAGAGGTTTATGGATTCAAAGAATAAATGCAGCAGTAAGAGAACATGGGCTTGTTTACTCTCAATTTATGGGAGCTCTTAAAAAGGCAGAAATTGACATAGATCGTAAAGTACTTGCAGAACTTGCAGTAAATAACAGTGACGGATTCGCAAGTATTGTAGAAAAAGCAAAAGCACATATTTAGTTTAATTGTCATCCCGTGGCTTGACCACGGGATCTTGTATCGCAGCTTGTGTCTTGAGATCCCGTGGTCAAGCCACGGGATGACATAATTTATAACAATTAATTTTTATTTTCGTTCGGTATAAATATTATGAAACGTACATTTCAACCTAGCAATTTAGTTAGAAAAAGAAGACATGGTTTTAGAGCTAGAATGGCTACTCCGGCTGGAAGAGCAATCTTAAGCAAACGTCGTGCTAAAGGTAGACATAAATTATCTGCTTAAAATAATCTGACTTATCAAATTGTCTATTACCTCTTTAAAAAATCAAAAGGAATTTGAGCTTATAAATAAGCTTGGAAAGAAGTTCCATGAAAGATATTTTATTTTGGTAATAGCAAAAAAACTTCCTAAAATTTTCCTTGAATCAAAATATAACGCCTTTTTAGGGATCAAAGTTAGCAAAAAGCTAAATAAAAAAGCTGTGATTCGCAATAAAATTAAAAGGCGTATAAGACATCTAATTAGAATTATCGTTAGTGATTCTAAGCTTAAGGCTATAAAATTCGCAATGATTATTATTCCAAGGAAAGGATTTGACGAGATAAATTTCTCACATTTAAATTATGAATTAAATAAAATAATCTTAAACAATTTCAATAGTTGATGGAGAGGGGTTCTATTGTCATCCCACGACTTGTGAGCTAGATCCAGTTAAAAATAACTGGCACTGTCCAAATAAGTGTGTAAATTTCCCAAAGGTTATATAAAGGAAAATATAACAAAAAGAGGGATTACAATGACAGAGAAACAAAATGCTGCAATGAATCAAGCGATAGATTTATTG
>JBEGTS010000014.1:0-7122 GCA_041179265.1 Pseudomonadota bacterium | reverse complement strand
AAATCTATCGCTTGATTCATTGCAGCATTTTGTTTCTCTGTCATTGTAATCCCTCTTTTTGTTATATTTTCCTTTATATAACCTTTGGGAAATTTACACACTTATTTGGACAGTGCCCATCCCGTGGCTTGACCACGGGTGACACAGTGGATTTTATCGATCCACACAACAATGCCTTCCCGCAAAAGTAGGAATGACACTACAAGAGCTACACAAACTTATAATAAGTCTGATTCTTATCACCTTTACTTATTAAAAGTTTATGTTCTAAACCATATAACAAATCCCTACTCGCCGTTGCCGTAGAAATATTTTTATGTACACTAATATAATCTTTTCTAGAAAACCATTTATCAATTAAATTAACCTTAGCGAATTCCATTCTAGCTAAAGGCGTACTTGCTTCATATGTTACATTATTACTATATAACCTTAATGCTGTAACTATTTGATCAAGCATAAATTCAATAAATAAGGTAGACTCGCCAAGCTTATCACACTTACTTAAAACGCCATAATATTCGCTTTGATTATTTCTAATCAAACTTTCAACGGAAATATATTCAAAAATTTTATTAGCTTGCATAAGTAGTAATTGTTGCCATAACCTACCGATTCGCCCATTACCGTCTGAAAAAGGATGGATAAATTCAAACTCGTAATGAAATATACAAGCTTTAACTATTTCGGAAACATTCTTATCTTGTGTTATAAAATCAAATAAATCCTGCATTAATAAAGATACACGGCTTGCCGGAGGTGCAAAATGTATAATCTCTGTGCCTTTAAATATACCGGCATTACCTTTACGCCACTTTCCGTTATCTCCTACTAATCCTTGCATTAATATCTTATGTGCTTTTAATAATGATTCAACCGAGCAAGGATCAAATATTGTTAAATCATTGTATAATTTTATAGCATTATTTACTTCTAAAATATCTTTTTCAGGTGCAAGAACTCTTTTACCGTTTATTATATCGGTAATTTGCTCTACACTTAAACTATTTCCTTCAATTGCTAAAGAAGAATGGATGGTTTTAATTTGATTATTTTTGCGAAGCTTTATAGGCTGAGAGTACAGCTTGCTACCTGCTAAAATACCAAGCTCATAAGAAATATCTTGTAGTAATACCAAGATTTTATTAGTTATTTGAAAAGGCGGTTTGTTGTGCATGATATGATAGTATCATATGATACTATCACTGTCTATATTATTTGATATAATGAATAAGATTTTCTATCTCAATATCCTCAATCACCCCACTTTTACGATCTTTTAATTCAACAATATTATTTACTGCTTTTTTAGGACCGATTATAATTTGATGAGGTGAGCCTATAAGATCATGCGTAGCGAATTTACTGCCTGGACGTGCTTCGGTATCGTCATATAATACTTCGATATTTTGAGCTGACAGCTCTTTATAAGTCTTTTCAGCAAGCTCTACGCATTTACTATCATGAATATTTAAATTAATTAGAGAAACTTTAAAAGGAGCAACACTAGAAGGCCATATGATACCTTTCTCATCACAATTTGCTTCTATAATAGCCGCCACTAACCTTGAAATACCTATGCCGTAAGAACTCATTTCTACAGGAGTTAATTTACCGTGTTCGTCATTAATAAGAGCATTCATATTAACCGAATATTTTGAGCCGATATAAAAAATATGCCCAACTTCTATCCCTTTACTGCTGGTTATTTCTTGTTCAGATACAGGTAATTTATTTACATCATGCTTTTCTTCAGCTGCTGCATACCAACTTTTAATTTCATCTACATCAATATCAGGATTATCTTTTAATGTCTTAAATCTTTTATCGTAATAAATAGTACTTTCACCGGTTACAGCAATAATATGAAACTCATGGCTTAAATTACCGCCTATCGGACCGTTATCGGCAATAACAGGGATAGCAAATACACCTAAATCCCTAAAAGTATTGATATAAGCTTTATACATTTGATTATAGGTTTTAACGGCATTTTCTTCGTTTATATCAAAAGAATAAGCATCTTTCATTAAAAATTCCCGCCCTCTCATAACACCAAAACGTGGTCTAATTTCATCACGAAATTTCCATTGAATATGATAAAGATTTTTTGGCAAATCCTTATAGGACTTAATATTATGACGAAAAATATCCGTAATCATATCCTCATTAGTCGGACCAAATAATAAAGTATTATCGTGACGATCTTGAAATTTCAGCATTTCCTTACCGTAATTATCAAAACGTCCCGATTCCATCCATAAATGTGCCGGCTGAATGCAAGGCATTAGAACTTCCAAAGCTCCTGCTTTATTCATATTCGAACGTACTATATTCTCGATATTTTTCAATACTTTTAAACCGAGTGGAAGCCATGTATATATACCGGCAGCTTGTTGCCTGATCATTCCGCTTCTAAGCATTAATTTATGCGAAGTTACTTGAGCTTCACTTGGCTCTTCTTTTAAAACAGGTAAGAAATATTTTGATAATAACATAAAATTTTTTTAGTTTAATATATTTTTCCGTCATTGCATTATTGCATGAATCAGTAAAACCTACTATGTCACCCCGTGGCTTGACCACGGGGTCCATAAAAATAATTTAAAATACTAATATTAGTACTTATAAGATGGAAACCGCGATCAAGTCGCGGTATGACAACAAAATAGGACCTTATCTTTTAGCAGTAAGATTCAAAAACTCATGGCGATACTTCTGTTGCTCAGCAAATATACCCGTATAATGCATGGTGTTCATAATGCTGTTATCTTGCATTACGCCGCGCATTGACATACAGCTATGCACGGCAGAAATCTTAACGGCAACACCAAGCGGCTTTAAATTCTCTTGTACACTTTCTGCTATCTGTACCGTCATTTTTTCTTGAATTTGTAATCTTTTAGAAAAAACATTTACTATTCGTGCTAGCTTACTTATACCAACAATACAATTATCAGGAACATAAGCTATATCTACTGTACCGTTAAAAGGTAATATATGATGTTCGCAGAAAGAGGTAAATTTTATATTCAGTAAGATAAAATCTTGGAAATTACAAGTTTCATAAAACTTGGTATTTAATATTTCAGCTACATCTTTTCCATAGCCGGAAAATATTTCCGTATAGCTATTAATTACTCTATCAGGGGTTTTAAGCAGCCCTTCTCTATTCGGATCTTCACCGATAAACTTTAGTAATGTTCTTACCGCTTCTTTAGCTTCTTCTTTAGTCGGTTTATTCATGTTCTAATTTTATGCTTTTAAAAAACATTACTTTAACACAAATATATACAAACATCAAGCCGCCTACTATAGCAATCAGCCCTCCCCCGCCCATCATCCCCATTAATAACTTAGCAGACATCGGCATTACGCTATTTGGGTCTTTACGCATAACTCCGTAACCACCAGCGAGTGCTAGCCCTAGTATATGCAGAATCTGCCCGAATGTCAGAAGGTAGATGGCAAATGTCATCCCGTGGCTTGACCACAGGATCCAGTCTTTTTTTGTTTTTTTTTGGATCCCGTGGTCAAGCCACGGGATGACATCGTTGTTTTTAAATACTGTGATACCCAAATAACTATAGCCCATACAAGCAATACTAATCCCTACTATAGAGCCGTGATAATGAGCAGGAATTACTACATTTATACCTGTGATATTCATTGCTATTAATCCGCCGAGTAAAAACAGGGTAATAGAACAAAGTAAGGTGGTTTTGATTACTTTGTCATTTACTGTAACCGTGTCATCCCGCGACTTGAACGCGGGATCTATTTTGCTGGATCCCGTGGTCAAGCCACGGGATGACAATATTAACCGCCCACGGGATGACATTAATAACAACTCACCCCCTATACCTATTAAACATAAAACAGGAGCAATACCGCCTAGATATTTCATATGATTTGTATAGAATTCTTTAAATGCTCCATCGATAATGTCATAAGACACATGACCGAATATAGTAATAATGCCGAAAATAAAATTCAAATAAAGCAAGAACAGATAGAATTTTTGAAATTTTAATTCTCTAGCTATTAACTCCCTAAATAAAATAACCCAAATAAATATTAATATTTGAGTATATATAAATTGTAATAAATGCCCACCACTCCAAAAAAGTAATTCATAATAAAGTTCTATCTCGATTGGAATAATTTCAATAATATTTTGTAAGCCCTTATAAGACCATCCAAAACAAACAAAGCTTAAAATAAACATTGTAATAGTCGATAATGCGGTAAAATTAACTAGACTATTTAAGTTCATCCAATCAAAGAAATATAAAATATTTATAGCATATAATAGCAGCGTAACACCAAATAGACTTAACCCCAAAATAAATACGATATTTTCAAGCATCGGTATATAATTATTCATCACTGGATTATGTCCCGCTATTGGAGAAATAGCGATCAGAAGAGTAGCTAAAAAAGCAAGTTTGGGGTAGAGGTGAAACACGTCATTGCGAGCGAACGTAGAGAGCGTGGCAATCTCAGGAATTTTGTATTGTTTCATGAGATTGCCGCGTCGAGGCTTTGCCTCTCCTCGCAATGACGATTTAGAACCCCAAACACTAGCCGTAATGGATAATAACCAAATTAATACCGATAAATTAACATGGATAATTAAAGCGGATTTGAAAATATGCGGATTTGGGAAAAAACTAGCGAGTTGCGGGGTACGTAATACCACTAAAATAATTGAATACAAACCTGCAAGCCCTAAGGATAAAATACCAAGTTTGAGCCAAGAATTAGTTAAGCTATTATTTCGTAATTGAGTAATGGAATTCATGAATACAGATAAATATTAAATCACTATAACAAATAGCTCACCGTATATAGATAATCAATATTTTTTATAAAATCACTTTCCTAAAAGTTAAAGATACACGTCTATTACGTATTATTTTATTATCACTCTTTCTAGGTATAATCCCATGCTTCCATGTATATCTTGCTTCATTTTTAAAAACTAATAAACTTCTAGGCTTAAGTAGAATAGAATGTTTTGTTTTATCATTTGTTAACTCCATAATACAGCTCCCGCCTAAGCTTAGTGAACATACGGTATCTGAAAAGCAAGGTACACAATCTATATGAGAGGCAATGCCTTGTCCCGGCATATATTCATTTATAATTACTTGATTTGGGAGTTCATTAAAAATATTTTTTTTATAAAGTTCATCAGCTATAACCTGTAACCATTTAGGTAAAAGTCCCAAATAATATGATTGATCTATAGAGCGGCTTTTATAATCATATTTATAGCCGTAATGCTGAACTCTACGCTTCAATTCAGTAATCCACGGGCTATTATCTATTAATTTTATGAGCTTATCCTCTTGTTCTACTGTTATATATTCTGCAATATGTTTTAGTCCCGAAATAATTATTTGGTCATCAAAAAGACTAAGTTGATTCATAATTTAAATTCCCAAGTAGCAAATTTAGAATAGTCTTCAATTGCACTTTCATCTTGATTAGTCATAGTGTGTACATATTCCGGATAATCTTTTGGATCAAATTTATACTTTATAGGTGTTGGTATTTTTAATGCTTGGGATAATTTTTCAAATCGAAATATATTATTATAGAAATCGTTATCTACTATAGTAATTAAAATCGCTCCATTTTTCTTTATTATACAAGATGCAGAAATTATAAAATCACGAACAAGAATATAATTTGGATTTAAACCATTTACTTCTTCTCTACTACCGGAATGAGGAAATTGAAAAATTATTGTATCAAAAGAATTATGATTAAAAGTTTTATGTAATTTAGTTGCATTTACGTTATGTAATACATTTATTCCAAATTTCCTAAGTTTACATGTGTTCGATTGAGCGGCTTCTGATAAATCATCATAATCATCATAGGTAGAAGTAATACATCTAGGTAGTTGTTGCAATTTTTTCATTAGGCTAACAGAAAAGCTTAAATTTCCTTCTCCGACTAAAAGTGAATCACCTGAATTAATACGAGGAATAAAGTTATATTTTGTTATGCTTTTCATAAGAATATAAAGCTCAAAATCTAAAGTTTTTAGTTCTTTGTTATGTTGATAATAGCCTAATTTCACTTGTTGTAACTTTAGGTTTAACATATTTATTTGCAATTCTAATATTTTAAATGCATAATCAAAATCTTCTTTATTTATCATAATAACCTTTTAGCAATATTACAGATATAATATCACTATAAATACTTCATACTAATACATAATGGAATTCATATAGCTAACCGTATATAGATAATCAATATTTTTTATTTGATTTGGAAATTAAGATAAGCTATTAATAAGTCAATTAAGAGTTAATAGTTAGATATGACTAATCATCCACGTATTGGAATCGGTATTATAGTTTTTAATAGCAAAAATGAGATTTTACTAGGCAAACGTATTAGTTCTCATGGTGAATCTAGTTATGGCAACCCAGGTGGACATTTAGAATTTAGCGAAACATTTGAAGAATGTATTATTAGAGAAGTTTTAGAAGAAACAAATCTGATCATTGAAAACCCACAATTTTTAGCTGTGACTAATGATGTTTTTGAAAAAGAACAAAAGCATTATGTCTCGATTTTCCTTAAAGCTCATTGTTTAAATGAACATGAGTTACAGAATCTAGAACCTCATAAAGTAGAAAGCTGGCAGTGGTTTGCTCTTGATAATTTACCCTCTACCCTTTTTCTGCCTCTAAAAAAACTCATTGAGAAAAAATGTTATTTATACAAAGAAATTATTGATTAACCCAATTTATCTAAATTTCTTATTCTTCTTTAAATATATAATATAGATTTTGTTGTTGTAGTGGATTTAGTGGTGGGTTTGAGAAGACTTGAACTTCCGACCTCACGCTTATCAGGCGTGTGCTCTAACCAGCTGAGCTACAAACCCACAATTAAAGGATATTATGGATGTGGTGAGCTCGCCGGGATTCGAACCCGGGACCCTTTGATTAAAAGTCAAATGCTCTACCGAATGTGCTACGAGCTCTTTAAATATAAATTAATAATATGAAGATCAACTTCAAAAAGAGCAAGAAGTTCACAAAGCGAGGAACAGAGCGTATCCTTAATACGTGAGTACCAAAGCTTTTGTAGAAC
>JBEGTS010000013.1:0-9801 GCA_041179265.1 Pseudomonadota bacterium | reverse complement strand
GAACAGCTTCATCATCCAACCGGTGACGGATTGTCACTGGCGGAACAATTTTATCTGTTGGCCACCTAAATAACCGACAACGCAACTTTTGCCAACTTCATATCACTAATGCGACAGAGCCAATGATCACGTCGACGCGGGGATGTAGCAGATTTACTATATAAATCAATTTTAAATTTTTTGTCAAAAAGGAACACTTAACCTCCGCGATAAGAAATTAATATTTTTTCCAAACGACACGATTAATATAATCAACATAGCTGTGTATTATACGCACAACTTTATCCGAAACATTGGGCATAGAATAGTCGCTCACTGGTCGTAGTAAACGATGTTCACCAGTTGGCTGGCTTTCCAAAATAGACAATGACTGCATAACTCTTTCAACACTTAAACCAGTCATAATTACCGAAGCTTCTTCCATTCCCTCTGGCCTTTCATGTGCTTCACGAATATTTAATGCTGGAAAGTTAAGAATAGATGATTCTTCCGTAATGGTGCCACTATCCGAAAGTACCACTTTGGCTTCAAGTTGTAATTTAATATAATCAATAAAGCCTAAAGGTTTTAGAAGTTGAATATTGGGATGAAAAGTAAGATTATTTTCTTCTATACGTTTCCGAGTTCGAGGATGTGTTGAAACGATAACCGTAAAATTATATTTCTCTGCAATCTTATTTAAGATATCTGCTAATTTTTTAATATTGCTTGGGCTGTCTACATTCTCTTCACGGTGAGCACTGACAATAAAAAATTTACCAGGTTCGAGTTTAATTCGGGTAAGTACATCTGATTTATGAATTTTATCAATATGCTGATTAATAACTTCAAACATTGGACTGCCAGTTTTTATTACACGATCTGGGCTTAAACCTTCAGAAATAAGATACTCACGAGCAATATCTGAATAGGTTAAGTTGACATCTGAAATATGATCAACGATCTTTCTATTAATTTCCTCTGGAACTCTCTGGTCAAAGCATCTATTGCCTGCTTCCATATGAAAAACAGGTATCTTTCTTCTTTTGGCAGGCAATGCAGCTAAGCAACTGTTGGTATCACCCAGCACTAACATAGCATCGGGATTTATTTTAGAAAGTAGTTCATCCACTTTAATAATAATATTACCAATCGTGGTTGCTGCATTATCACCTGCTGCATTAAGAAAATAATCTGGTTTTCTAACACCAAGATCATTAAAGAAAATTTCATTTAATTCAAAATCGTAATTTTGACCCGTATGAACAATGATATGCTCACAATGTACATCAAGCTTCTTAAGGACTGCTGAGAGTCTGATAATTTCAGGTCGTGTCCCAACAACACTAAGCACGCATAATTTATTTTTCATATGACATATCCCAAGCTACTGTGTCAGGTTTATTACGATCAAAAATTTCATTTGCCCACAACATTACAATGAGTTCATCAGAACCTATATTTTTGATGTTATGTGCCCAACCCGGTATTGTTTCAACAATTTCAATATTGGCAGCGTTTTTTTCAAACTCAATAACTTCATAAGTTATAATATGTTCAAACCTAAATAGTGCCTTGCCAGATACAACAATGAATTTTTCATTCTTAGTATGATGGTAATGTCCACCGCGAGTTATACCTGGTTTAGCGGTAAAAAATGAAAATTGGCCATAAGCTGGTGTTTTCAGCAACTCAGCAAAACTACCTCGGGGATCTTCATATACCGGAACGGAATATGAAAATTTTTCAGGGGGCAAATAACTTAGATAAGTAGCATAAAGGGCACGGCTAATACCTTCACCCACCGAATCTATAGTTAAATCATTGCGTGAAGATTTAAATCCTATTATTTTATCCGCCAAATCTTGGAGTGATATTTTATATTTAACTGGAATATCATAAAAAATATCATTGTTATTTTTAATATCCAGATGGCTAACAAATGCCTCAATAACATCATCGATATAAACAATCTCTAGGTTAAATGAAGGATTGTCGATGGTTAATGGTATATCATTAATAACATTATGACAAAAAGTAGCAACTACTGAATTATAATTTGGTCGACACCATTTACCAAAAACCCCATGTAAACGGTAGATAGATGCATTAATATTTGATTTTGCCACTGCCTCCTGAATTATTCTTTCAGCATTTAATTTGCTTTTTCCGTAGGCATTATCTTTTTCAGCTTGTATTGATGATGCATAAATCAGTGAGGCTTTAGGATTTATCTCAGCAATAATTTTGACTAGAGTTTCTGTAAAATCAGTATTTCCACTAACAAACTCATCATCAGTTAATGGCCTATTAACGCCAGCTAAGTGATAAATTATATCTACGGCTATGACTTTATTGGTAAGCTCAGATATATCATCTTCATGTGTAAACGTTAGCACTATGAGACCACGTTCTTTAAGCGCTAGACTCAGGTTTTTACCTATAAAACCATTAGAGCCAGTGATTAGTACTTTACGCATAATTAATACCCCGGCTGTACAGTATTACCACTAACTATTTCCCGCATAAACTTCAGTTTTAGTAGTAATTTCTTTGTATCTTCAAGGTTTAGTCTCGTTGTGTTATGAGAGTTATAATCAGCAATTTCAGTTATTTTCTTCTCACCATTCTCAAAGAATTTACCATAATTTAAATCACGGTTATCTGCGGGAATACGGTAATAGTTTCCTTGATCCTCTGCATGAAGCATCTCTTCTCGGGTCAACAATGTTTCGTAGAGTTTCTCTCCGTGGCGCGTTCCGATTATATTTATCGGATGCTCAGGTTTACTCATAAGTTCAGTAATAGCTTTTGCTAAAATTTCAATTGTTGCTGCCGGTGCTTTTTGAACAAAAATATCACCATTTGAGCCATGGGTAAAAGCATGGATAACCAGATCAACGGCATCTTCAAGAGTCATCATAAAGCGTGTCATTTCAAGATCAGTTACACTGACAGACTCATTTTTTAAAATCTGATTAACAAACAGCGGGATAACAGAACCACGTGATGCCATCACATTTCCGTATCGAGTACCACAAACAACTGTGTTAGAGGAAGATAAATTACGGGATTTTGCCACCATAATTTTTTCCATCATGGCTTTAGAAATACCCATTGCATTAATAGGATAAACTGCTTTATCTGTACTTAAACAAACAACACGTTTAACGTTATGATTTATTGCGGATTCAATAACGTTTTCAGTCCCCAAGACATTTGTCTTAACTGCTTCAAGAGGATAAAACTCGCAAGAAGGGACTTGTTTTAAAGCCGCTGCATGGAAAATATAGTCTACACCACGCATTGCGTTAGAAATGCTCTGGTAATCTCTAACGTCACCTATATAAAACTTCAATTTATCATTTTTGTACTTCTTACCCATATCATCTTGTTTTTTCTCATCACGACTAAAGATTCGAATTTCAGAGATACTCGTTTCCAGAAAACGATCGAGGACAGCGTTGCCAAATGAGCCTGTCCCACCGGTAATAAGTAATGTTTTTGAATTGAACATTTTTAACCTTGATTATTGATAATTTCATCAGCAGCAGCAGCAACTGTGAATTTTGCATGTAATAGACGGTTTGAATTAATTCCTAACTGTTTTCTTAATAAAGCATTTTCAAGAAGAGTCAGTGCATTGTGATAAAGAATATCGTCTTCACCATTAATAGTAACGAAGCCTGCATTGTATTCTTGTATTATTTCTTGCAGATCGTTTCCTTTGTTTACACTTCCTAAGATAGGTATACTATTAGCCATATAGCCTAGTATTTTCCCAGGAAAGTTATGACTTTTATGATTACGACAAAGAGAGAATAGACCTACATCGACTTCGTGCAAAATAGCTTTGAATTTTTGTTGTGATACCGATGGTAATATAGTGACGTTATTTATTTTATCTTGAATTACCATATCCTTAATAAGTGTGACTTCATCTCCTTGTCCCAGAAAAACAAAATGTGCTTCCGATTTATGCTGAAGGCGTTTGGCAAGTCTCACTAAGTTTTTCATGTCCTGTGCTTTGCCAATATTTCCCCCATAGAAAAATAAAACTTTATTCTCTAGACCTAAGTGTTTTTTGAAGTCTATATTATTTTTCTCTAAATTAGGGCTAACCCAATTAAATAGCAGGCGAGTTTTGTAACGGTCACTAAAGCACTCTTTGAAATACTTAATATTAGCAATAGACTGAATTCCGATAACATCTGCGGAGCTATAATTTAATCTTTCTATAAATCTGAAATATTTAGTGATAGGATTATTGGCTTTTATAATTCCGTTATCTATGATCCACTGAGGAAAGAAATCACGCAAAATTAAATACAAAGAGCACTGAAATCTCTTTTTAAGTTTTATAGCAAACCATCCCCAGAAGAAAGATGGTGAATAGCTGATAATTAAGTCAAAGTTTTTATTTTTCAGATGTCTATTTGTGTATAACCATGCTTTAAATGGAAGAAGTGATTCATTTATAGCTCGTTTGATAAGTGAGCAATTTTTTATTGGGCCAAGTTTGAATCTTACAACCTCAACATTATCGATATAATCACTATGATAATTACTTTTTAAATGACTAGATGGTGTTATTACTGTTATTTTATATCCTCGTTGAACTAATTCACAAGCAAGCTCATGCATCATTTTTGCTGCGACTTTTGTACTATCAGGAATATAGTCATCAACAAGTAAAACAATACTTTTTTCTTTAATATCATATAGCATATAAAATACTCAAATATTTTTCAGCTCGTTCTCTTGCGGATGGAAACCGACTTACGAGTTCTTTTCCATCCAAACATTTTTTATTTATAACTAATGGATTTTCATAGGCTGTAATAATAGTATTGGCAATATCATCAGCTTTTAGCGGATCAAAGTAATAAGCCGAATCTCCACATACCGTTTTTGCAAATGCTCGATTTGAAGTGAAAATAGGTTTTCCCATGTACATCGCTTCTACATAGGAGGCACTAAAACATTCTAATAGTGTAGGCAGGAATAATGCATCACATACTTCGTATAGAGGAGGGCACTGTGCACTACTTACTTTACCCAATGTGATAAGCCGATCTTGATATTTTGTTGGAATATTTTTCTTAAATTCGTCACTGACTGTTAAAATAAATTTAAATCTAGAAGGAAGCTTTTCTACAAGATCAGCAATAATAGCTAAATTTTTATGCGGATAATCATGTGAGATTGTGAGTAGCCAAATATCATCATTTTTAATAGGAAGTCTATTTAGAACTTGGCGATCAAATTTTTTCGGTTCGTAAAATACAGATGAAATTGTGTTTGAAACTGTAAACACATTTTGAGGATTAATTTTAAGACGCTTTCCAATTTTTGGCCTAACATCATCTGTTTCAGTAACAAGTTTAGTTGAGTTATTCTTAAAATAAAAAGGTTGAATAAAACTAATAATTATAATTTTTATTTTTTCTTTTAATAAAAGCTTGTTAAAAATAACAGATGTATTATAAATTAACCAAGATTGAGCAAAACCGACTAAATGATTTTTAACCTTAGGTTTCCAGTAACTTTGGCCGAATATAGTAAATACATCTGTTATTTGATATTTTTTTACCAGCTCATCTAATCTTTTTCTTGCTGAGAAGTTGAATATACCTGATGGTGTTGATTCAATCACTTCGCATGATTTTTGTGCTTGGCTGGATAATTGTTCAAAAACCACTGGTGATACCGCAGCAATAAAATTAACTTTTAGTGCAGTAAATTCTTCAATAACTGAAATACCAACTTGGAGTCCCCCTCCAATATATAAGTTACTGGCATTGACTAATAGCATCATTTCTTCTTTTCAATCCAATGTAATTTTACAGCTTGCTCTCGAGCCAACGACGCATTTTCACCTATTATTTTAGAATAGAGAGAATTTCTATAGGGTACATACTGATTTTGGAAATATTCATTTGAGGTGGATCTAATAAAAGAGATTAATATATAGCAAGAAAATAAAATTGAGAAGGCTACTTTATTAACTATAATTTTATTTATCATTATTAAATAACTAACTAATATTATAAATATTGGGGCGAAATATTCATTAAATCTGGAGGTGATAGTACCAGACTTACCAAAATAAAAATCAATGATTAGCATTGTTAATATAATTGTTTCTAAACTGGATACAAAATTTAACGGTATTTTTTTATTGGTAAATTCAAAGTAAATGTACTTTTTCTTGATAAAATAAAAAGAAATAATAATGATCTTGGCGAGTAAATTATATGTAAATATATTTCGAACACCTGCATTTAAAGTGTAATGATTAATTTTTCCAAGATAAGGATTATAAGAGAATAATGTTAATGCTTTTAAAATAATTTCTATTGGATATAATCCGACTACGGACATTACTACACCAAACAGCACACTAATTTTCATTAGTCGCTTAAATATTGCATTATCTATAAATGGTAAGATTATCAATATTATCGCTGATATATGGAAAAATGAAGCGAGTAAACATAAAGCTATATAATGTTTCTTCTTACCCTTTAAATAGTAACCAAGTGCAATATAGAAAATAGCAACAGCAATGATTTGCCTTAAGGCTTCAATATTAAAACAAAAAGATGAAACAAAATAAATACTTAAACAAAAAAGTGGAAAAGGTGAGTATTTTTTAAAGAACCGATAAAGGATAAATAATATAAATATGCTTATCATGCATACAAAAGACCAAAATCCAAAACCTAAATAACTTATAAATGAGGACAGCAGTTGGTATCCCGGTTCTATTGTTAAAGTATTTGTACTATTACCGTTAAAAGAGTCTCGGTAAAAAGGCCAATCTACCCCGAGTTCATAACGTAATCCAATCACTAAAATAATTAGTAAGAATAAAACATATTTAACAATTAATTTATTTTTAGAAAAAAAAATATCAATATTAGCAATGAGTAATGTTAGTACGGAAAACAAACTATAAATTATCATATTACTCACTTAGTGATTTTAAAATTTTAGATTTGGCTACAAACACTATGACCATTAGAAAGATTATTAGTTTTAAGACTAGTCCCGAAATTAAGTCCATCGCATTTAAATATAATGTCACGGGATAAACTAATAATAACCCAACGCTATAGAAAATAAGATATTTAAATGGAATGATATTATTTCTAGTAATATAAGTAGCTGTTATATAGTGGAGTGCAGCTAAGAAAAAGTAAGCTACAACGGTAGCCCAAGCAGAACCGGCAATACCGAATTTTGGAATTAAGTAATAATTTAAGATGATATTAATCCCTAATGCTCCCAACGTAGCACAAGAAATAATAACTGTTTTCTTTTTATAAAAAATAAAATTAACATAAACCAAATAGATATGAATTAATGAGTTCCCAATAATTATTAATGGTAATATTGGAATGCTATCATAATATTTATCACTAGCGAGAAACACCACCATTTCTTTAGAAAACAACATGCTGAGGGCACAGATTAAGAATATCAATACTGTACTTGCATATGTTGCTTTTTTTATTGCCTCATTATCTCTAATATTGATTAATTTATAAAGCTTGGGTTGCCATGATGAATTCCATGCCATAATAACAACAATAACACACATACCTAAATTATATGCAAAAGAGTAGATGCCCGCTGAATAAGTGCCCATTATTTTATTGATAATAAGTCTATCGGCTTGCGATAAAAGTGAATTTGAAAGAACATGTACAATTAAGGGTAACGAAAATATTAGTGCTTCTTTTAGATAGAGAAAATTGAACTTACCACGACTTAGCTTCCATAAAATCATTGAAACGTATGTAATAAGGATTATATTGACAATCATCTGAGCATAGATTTTTGACATATATTGATTTGATGTTAAAAAATATGCAAAAGCAAAAATCAGTATCATTTCGCTAATTTTAGCGACTATATTAAAAATGACATAACGTTTACTTTGTCTCGATGCTTGTAGATAACATGTATATATATATATATATGAAAGCATTACACATATTGATAATACGGATATAAAGTCTTTCTCATTTATGCCAAGAAAGGAGCTGACGGGGGCTATATATAAAGGTTCTAGTATTATCAATATGATCTGAAATGGGATAATAAAACAAAGAATACTTAATAAATAGCTATCAAAATGTTCACTCGTTATCATGAATCTATTAGTTATTGCATTTTGCAAGTTCAAACTAATAAACACATATAAAATTATTGTTGCTGTATTAATTAGGGAGAGATATCCATATTGTATCGGGTCAAGTAAACGAGAAAGTAGCGGTAGGGAAATAAATAAGAAGCCCTTAACGAATACATCACCAAGAGCATAATTAAAAAAATCTGTTAATGTTTTAGATTTCATTTTTATTTTAGCGATATCAAATAGGATTCAACTTGTTTTTCGTATATCAAATACATATCTGAAGCATTTACATGTTCAACGTATTTTTTATAATTTTTATTCATCTCGTCTAAGCAATTTTCAAATGAATTATTATTATCGATATCAAAAACCAGTCCGTTTTCGCTAGTTAACAAATCGTCCTTACACCCCACTTTATTACTTACTATGATAGGTAAACCAAAAGTAAGCGCTTCCTCAATTACTAGTCCCCATGGTTCCGACTTAGATGGAAGAACAAAAACATCAGCTGATTTATAAATCTGATTTAGATCTGTATTGTTTATATAACCTAAAAAACTAATATTACTCTTAGATTTTCTTTTTAGGTTATTTGCTTCTGGTCCATCGCCGGCAATAATCAACTTTTCGGGTCTTTCATTAAATATATCTACTAGAAATGACAAGTTTTTCTCTTCAGATAATCTTCCAACATACAGATAGGTTAATGTTGAGTCATCTTTTTTCTTATAAGAATATTTAAAAGGACTCCTTATATAATTAGGAATACCTACACCATGAGTAAATGTTATTTTTCCTTTAAACTCTATTTTTTCTAGTATTTTTTTTTGTAAAACTCCAGAAGGGTAGGCTGAACTCATTCTTTTTAAGAAAAACTTTTTTAATAACCATGCATAACCATCTGTTTTTGTTTCATTTATACTACTTTCAATAACAACAGAATTTTTATCCCTTCTCACTAGAAAAGATAAAAATAATAATTCTTTTATTTCCCAGCCTGGGTAAACAAGTTTCGTGAACTCATCATTTCTTATTGTTTTATATATTTTGATAAGTGTTTTTAATTTATCACGATTTTCAAAATCACCTGTATTTATATACTCACTATTAAACTCATGATTATAATTGTAGAAATCATCATTTCGCATTTTTGATTTTTTTGCGATAAAAATCACTTTGATTCGACAATGCTTAGCCAGTCTATTAAAAAGATTCACTTTATAGAATGCAGGAACATTAGTAATAAAAATAAAATCGTAAGTATTCATTTAACATCCTGCTCAATTATTTCAACCCAGAGCTTTAATACCTGCTCTTTAGTATACTCTTTGATACTGGGTACTGCTTTGGCGGAGTATAGTTCTCTTAAGCTTTCATCATCAATAAGCTTTTTAATTGCTATTGATAATTCCTCACTGCTTTCCGCTTTAACTAAAATTCCATTATCTTTGCTAAGTATTGACTTCGGTTCTGCTGGACAATTAAAACTTATACAAGGTAGACCGTATGAAAGGGCTTCAATAAGGACCATGCCCAAGCCTTCATAGCGTGATGATGCCCCATTCCCAGTTGAAATGCAACAAAGTGACCCACTGGCTAGACCCGGATAAAATCACCGTTCTGGCCCTACTGGAGATCCCTTTGCATGCAGGGAAAACATCTGACTCAGAAAGAGC
>JBEGTS010000012.1:0-4757 GCA_041179265.1 Pseudomonadota bacterium | reverse complement strand
GAGCATGAAGTTGGAATCGCTAGTAATCGCGGATCAGCATGCCGCGGTGAATACGTTCTCGGGCCTTGTACACACTGCCCGTCACGCCATGGGAGTTGGTTTTACCTGAAGGTGGTGAGCTAACGCAAGAGGCAGCCAACCACGGTAAAATTAGCGACTGGGGTGAAGTCGTAACAAGGTAGCCGTAGGGGAACCTGCGGCTGGATTACCTCCTTAAAGACTAAATTAGTATATTGCTTATATTTATATAAGTAGTTACTCAGTCCAAACATTTACTGTCACTATCTTTAACTAATTGTTTACTTTTAATTACTAAGCAATTTCTTCTATAGTTCTTAAAAGTCTTTCACAACATCTTTTTCAAATCATGCAATAAAGCTACTTTTAGCAATAGTTTTGTTATATCTATTAGTTAGCAATAAGCTAATGTACAATATATAATTGACATATCAACTTTAACTTTATATAAAGTACTAAATAATTAATTTAAAGGTATAAAATGAAACTTTATAAACTTATTACTATATTAATGAGTACTATAATTTTGAGTGGTTGTGCTACAATTTTTTCCGGTACGACTCAAGATATTCATGTTAAAGTTATAGATACTAAGAATAACGCTACTTTAGAAAATGTAATATGTACCGTTACCGATGGAACAGGAGGAAGTTATGTCTTACCAAACAATCCTGGGATAGTAAAGGTACGGAGAACTTCAGGTGCAGTGTTAGTTGATTGTAAAAAAGAAGGATATAAACAACTTAATATTGCTGTTGGAGATAATTTTAATAGTGTAACTCTTATTAATATACTGTTTTGGCCAGGGTTTATTGTGGATGCATTAAGTGGATCATATAAAAAATATCCTTCTCATTATTTAGTAGCAATGGAAAATATTGCTCCTTGTGAGAAATAAATTTTAGCTTAAAAAACTATTTTTTGAATATATTCTATGAAGGTTCTTAAAATAATCTAATTATGTTTCTTTGGGGCTAGAAATTATAAGGTTTTTTTGAAATATGAATAACTATTTCTACAAAAATCTTATTAATTTTCGTATAAAAACACCTTAAAATATAATAATTTAAATTTTGTTCTCAGAGCCTAGTAGATTTGTATAATTTATCTTATGTAAATTTTGATTTGGCGAAAATTTTACGAAATGTTTTTTCTATTGTATTATCCAAATATGTTACAGACAATTTAAAATAATTGCACGGAACTTTATTTTTTAACTGTAAAAGTGGTTTTTAAACAATAATATATAATTAATCATTCTTAATTTATAAAATATCTTAATAAAACATAATAAATATTTTATAATAATATTAAATTAATGTTAAAGAAAAATATATGAATTATTTAGGATATGGTGGTATTTCTCTTGGAACAATACTTGCAATAGTAATATCATTTAATGTGAACAAATCAATATTATGGGCTATCATTCATGGATTTTTTGGATGGTTTTATATTGTGTATTATTTGTTATTTAGAAAATAAATTGGTTGCTATTATAAATAAAAATATTGAACTACAGTCCTATTAATTAAATAGATTTCTTAGTGAAAGTTAATAAAACTTTTGAAAAAAATTGAAGTTTAAATTTTGTAAAATTAGAAACCACATATAAAGAATAAAAGCTTTAAGTTGCTTTAAAGACTGAAGTTTGATAATCTCTACAAAAATATATTTGAGATTATATGATTACCTCATATTTAAAGGAAAATAATTCTATAGTAAAAACGGAAGAATATATTATTAATGAATCTACATTATGGATTGATTTATTTAATATAACCGATGAAGAAAGAACACTAATAAAAACCTCATTAAATATAGAGATACCGACATTAAAGGACATATCACAAATTGAGATTTCAGAAAGACTATATACTGAAAATGACGTCCTATATTTAACCATAACTGAACTAGTTAATAAAGAAGCAAAATTTCCGGAAACACATTCTATAGTATTTATTCTGCATAAGAATTATCTAATTACCGTTCGTTATGTGGACTTAATCTCTTTCAATGATTGTATAGCTAAATTTGCCAAACAGTTGACGTATAAATATAGTGCAGAGCATGTTTTATTTATGTTGCTTCGTAATATGGTGACTAAATTATCAAATGTTGTACAGTCGGTTAGTATGGATATTGATGATTATGGACGTCTTATATTGGATAATAATATAAATGATTTACGTATAGATCATACCAATGTATTAAAGAAAATAGGTCAAAAAGGTGATTTGCTTTCTAAGAGCCGAGAATGTTTATTTTCTTTAACTATGGCTATTCAATATATTTTAAAATCCCCGCAAATAACTCAAAATAAATCGTCTAAAGATCTATTAATTACTTTATCAAGAGACGTAGACTCAATTATTAATTTTTCACAATTTATATCTAGTGAAATTGCTAGAACCTTAGACGCGGCCCTTGGTATGATTGCTATTGAGCAAAATAATATTATTAAAATTTTCTCGTTGGTTACTATATTTTTCCTGCCACCTACTTTAATAGCCAGTATTTACGGTATGAATTTTGCCGTAATGCCTGAACTTAAGTCACCTTATGGTTACCCTATAGCCTTACTTTTAATGCTATTATCTATAATTATTCCCTATAAATATTTTAAGAAAAAGAAGTGGTTATAGTCACTTGATTTAAACTTGCCTACATCGTTACTCGTCGTCTCGCCTATTATTATAGGCTTCGCTCCTCGCTCCTTGTATGCAAATTCAACTTCTTTTACTATATGACATTGACACTATCTCAATTAATTATTATATTACCAAAAGTTAAAATTTCTTAATAACTAGGATTTAAATATGAGTGAATTAGATTTTGAAGTAGAAAAGACGAGTTTTGTAGTAAGTGTTATTGATATTATTGAAGAGCATATAAAAGCAGAATTTTTATTTGACTATGAAAAGCAAAAAGAAAACTTTCAGTATATTTACAATAATTTAAAGTACCTTACACAATCGATGCCTATTGAGAATGCTGAAGTTATGAAAGAGTTTTTCAGATTAAAATCAGAATTTAGAAAATATATTAAAGATAAAGATAAAAATATAGATAAGGAATTTTTGAAGGTAATATATATAGAATATTCTAAATTTGTAAAAGAAAAAATTGTAGAAATAGATACAAAAATAGAGCGTATTAAAAGTGGTCAACCTGAAAATGAAGAAGAAAGAGAGGCTTATAACTGGAGTAAGAGTAACGAATTAAAGCAAAAAGAAATAGAAAATGCTTATAAGAAAAAACAAGATAAGGAAAGTATAGACAGCTATAAACAATTGAGTGCAGAGGTACAAGCGTTAAGAGCTAAATCATTAATAGAGGAGAAAGAGGATCATTTATTAGTTAAAGATGGAATGTTAAGCACAGAAGAAATGGAATCTATTATTTCAAACTATCCATTGTTAGAGATATTAGTTAGTAGTTATTCTAGGGAAAATAGTATAACTGAAGATAGAATTATTGAAGCTAGAATTTTAGTAAGAAGATTATTTGAAATTGCCCGTAATTATTATGAAGATGATAAACAAAAAGGCATAAATGAACTTGGCGAAATAAACTATACAAAAGCAACTTATCTTCTTAATGAAAATATTCAAAAATTACTTAAACAAAAGCAACTTAGTTTTAAAGATATTGATTATATAGTTGGTAATGAATTAGAGAAGTTATGTGAGGTAATAGCAGGAAATAGTGCAATCCTTACTCTTAATAATGACCAAATACATAACAGTAATGATTTTTTTGATTTAGCAATATTAGGTAGGTTAGAAGAAACTCTCAAAAAGTTAGCCGACGATTTTACGGTAAATGATGAGCGTATAAAATTCTATAGAACACTAACAGAAGAAAACGATAAAAAATTCTTTTTTGAAAATTGGAAGTTAATAAAATGGTTTGCAGGTGACATAACTTATAAGGAACTATTGAAGTTATTACCTAGTAAAAAATTTTTATTAGATCTCTTAAAAGATAAAAATCTATATAAACTAGCAGAAAAAATGACTATTTCTAAAAATGAGTTACTTGAAATGTCAAATGAGGCACAAGAAAACTATTTAAAAGAAATAAAGGTTGAAGATTGTTTAGATATTCATTTAGACTCTACGGATAATCCTAATATCAAATTCATTGCTACTACCATAACTATAGGATCAGATGTGATTTTTAATAATGTCTCATTCAATTCTGATAATATCTCAGGAACAGGAAAGACTTTAAATATTGCTGGTCTACTAACTATAGGATCAGGAAGCACTTTAAATATATTTGGTGAGGGTACACTAACTTTAGGGTCAAATATTGTTTCAAAAAATATAATAGAAAATATAAATAATAATCAATCAGTAATTTATAAAGGAATAACTCCTGAAATTATTTTAGAAAATATAATTGTTTCAAAAAATATAATAGAAAATATAGATAATAATCAATCAGTAACCCATAAAGGAATAACCTCTGAAATTATTTTAGATGATACTATTGCACTTAATTTAAATTTTACGGGAGAAAATATAGATAGTGATTTAGATATAACAACATTGGGAAATACTGATCCGGAGATTTAATAAACAATACTGCAAGTTCTTTCTAAACTCTATTTTTATCCTCAACTAAGGATAAGATTTAAAAAAATCTTATCCTTTCTCGCCACTTTATAGCCTTATTTTTAAAGCTATTATCTATAATTATTAAATATAAATTTTTATTGATTATATAGTTTT
>JBEGTS010000011.1:0-12768 GCA_041179265.1 Pseudomonadota bacterium | reverse complement strand
GTTATTGTGTTATTAAAAAATTCATATATTAATTAAAACACAAAGTTATTTATTAATTATTATGTCAAATACATCTAAGTTAGAAAATCACTATAATAAATTGTTACAAGATATCATGCTTAAAACATTAGAGCAGAATCAAACTGTAGAAACCTATTTAATAAAAGAAGATTTTAGTAGTGCTTTAAGTGAGCTGCAAAAAATAAACGAAAAGCTTGAAGAATATTGTAAGGTTTTTTCTCTACTTGAAATAATTAAAACCGAACTTTCTGAAGACGATAAAGTATATAACTAATTTATGTAAAAGTTGAAAGCCGCTGTTCATCTTTTATATTTAATATTTTATACTGAATAGCGAATTATGCAATAACTCCCTATTCGCATTCAATAATAATTTCCTGCTTCAACTTCTAGTCTTTTAAAATGTGATATACCGAGGCTATACCCTATAATGATAGGAATTACTATCATCAATAATCCTAAATTATTAAAACGTTCTGTTAAATAAACAAGCCCAAAAGAACTAATTACGTACATAGCAGCTCTTGAAGAAGCATATATAAAGCTAGCATAGGTAAACCGTTTAAAAACCGGGAAACTTTTGTAAAATATCGGGATTGCCGGAAATTCACTTGGAGAAAAAGTAACTACAATTAGTTGAATTAAGAAAATTTGCCAACCTTGGGTTATATTATCTAATATTAATGGACTAAATAAAATAAAAGCTAGAAATATCACTAATTGTGTTTTTAAAATTTTTAGCGGATGAAATTTATAGCATAAACATGTAAGTGCTAGTGCTACAAAAAACTCTATTATAGAAACAATGAAATTTTGATGTATTACTGCTTCAGCTGTATAATGTAATGAATCTTTAAGTATATTACTACAATGAACATAAGCAAAATAAAACCATACAGGCTGTGCTAGTTGTATTAAAAAATAATAGATTGCAGTTTTCTTATTAACTTTTTCCTGCCATACAGGATTATTTTTTATTTTTGCTACATCAATTATATTACTATCTTTTATAGTTTCTTGTATTCTACGCTTAGCATCAACAAAATCCGGGGTTTCACGTAAAGTAGTCCTAGCACTGCCTATTAATGCAATTCCTGCACCTACCCAAAATGCGATACGCCAATTAAAGCCATAGGATGTAACTAAGGTTGCTACACCAAGGGCCACAGTTAATCCTAAGCTAGCACATACTCCTACGAATGCTACAGCAGGAAAGCGTTTAGGAACTCCGACAGATTCCGTTAAATATAATTCTGCTCCTACTCTTTCTCCCATGGATGACATACCTTGCACTATACGGCATATTGTTACTATCCAAGCGGCACTAGCACCTACTTGGGCATAAGTAGGAAGATTAGCCATAACGATGCAAGAAAACGACATTAAAATAGTGGTAATAATGACTGTGGATTTCCGACCTATATTATCTCCTATCCAGCCAAATAATAGAGCTCCCAAGGGTCTAAAAATAAAAGTAGAGCAAAAAGAAAAAGCTGCAAGAAGTCGATTAACGTGAGTATCATATTGCGGAAAGAAAAGCTCATTAAGTAGTACTGCCATATGAACATATAGCATAAGATCAAAATACTCTAAAAAAGTACCTATAGATAATAAGCCTATAGCCCGTTTTTGTTCTCCATTTAAACTTTTTTGTTTTTTTTCGTATCCTAACACAATTTTTTCTAAAAAGTTAATTTATAGAAAGATTATATTGAGAAGATTTAAAGTCAAGAAAAAAGTTACAATATTTTATGATTATACTTATTTAAAACTTCTTTGACTAATGAAGTGGTTATTTTTCTTTTAGAAGTTAAAGCAAATTGATTTATATTCTCTAATATTCCTATGATTTTAGCATATTCCCTAGGTAAATTTACTAAAAGAAAATCTATAACATGCGTAGATATTGTTACCGAGGAAATAGAAAAATGCTTAAATATTAGAGTTTTGATTAATTCATCATCAGGGGAGTTTAATACTATACTAAGTACCGATTTGATACGTGAAGATAAATCAGGCAATGCAAAATTTTCATTTTTATTAAGCGAGGTAAGTAAAAGATATTTTTGTTTTTCGTTAATAATATTGAATATATGAAGTAATGCCGGCTCTTGCCAGTTTTCAATATCTTCAATGATAAAAGCATTATATTTTTCTAAAATTTCTTCATTAAAAAAAATATCTTTAATAATATATGCGTTGCTTAAATTTTGCCATATTTTGGTTAAATAAGTTTTGCCTGAAGAAGAAGGTCCTTTGATTAATAAAGTAAATTTATAAGGATTAACGCCAAAGCCGTGCTGCCAATTTTGTATAATGTTATAAGCTTGATAGTTAGAACTAGAAACAATAAATTCATCAGGATGATATTTATTAGGAATAGTAAACCGAAATATATATTGCTGCACTGTTATAAGAATTTTTTAGCCGTCTATTCGATAGAATTTGCTAGATTTATAAAATTTAATTAGATTCAAGAGTAAAATTTTAGTAATACCGGCGATAGGTATGGCAAAAAATATTCCAATAATTCCAAATAAACTGCCACAAGCAAAAATCGAGAATATAATCCAAAGAGGATGCAACCCTATTTTATCACCGATAATTTTAGGGGTTAAAATATAAGACTCACAAATATTCCCGACTAGATAAATTATCATTATATATAGTAATTTGGAAGTTACGCCAAAAGTTAAATAGCCGATAATTAGAGTTAAAAGAAACGATATAAAAGTACCAAGGAAAGGAATAATAACTAAAAACCCTGTTAAAATGCCAAGTAAAAGAGCGAGATCAATACCTATTACGGTAAATGCAATACTATAATAAGTAGATAATAATAAGCAAATATTTAGCTGTCCTCTTATGTAAGCAGATAACAGATTATTAATTGCTGATAATATTTCAAGGATTTTCGGCCTAGTTTTTATAGGTAATAATGATTTCATGTTTGCAATAATTTTAGCCCAATCACGTAGGAAATAGAATAATATTATAGGTATAAGTAAAAATAAAACAAATATGTTAATAGTGATAATAGTATAACGCCAAAAATTATTAGCAATACTGCCAAGTATAGTAAATATACTATTTATAAAATTGCTTAAAGAATTCTTGATTTTATCAGCAATATCCGGTTCTATCGAATAAATTTTTGCCATTATAGGAGGTAATATTTCTGCCTGTAAATAATTTTTATATTTTGGAATATTATTTATAAAAGTAAAAATTTGTCCATAAATTATCGGTACTAAAATAGTAAGTGCTATAAAAAATATGCTTAAAAATATCAGATAAATTATGCTTGATGCAAATTTATTTGATATTTTAAATTTTGATGCAATAAAATCAATAGCAGGTTGTAATAAGTAAGATATTATAAACGCAATAAAAAATGGTTTTACGGCGTCTGAAATTAGCATAAAACCGCTTATAAAAAGCCCTAAAAAAACTAGCCAAAATATAGCGGTTCTATTCATATTATTCTTCCCATTTTCTATACAAAGATCAACTTCAAAAAGAGCTGGGAGTTCACAAGGCGAGGATCACAGCGTATATTTAATATGTGAGAACCGAAACTCTTGTAGAACGACGACGCCAATTTTTGGAGTTAATCGAGTATTAAGATTTTTTAACTACTTGTACGGTGGCAGGACGAAGTAGCCTATCTCTAATTTTATATCCTGATTGCATTAAAGTAATAATGCTATTCGGTGCATACTCCGTATTATCTATCTGCGAAATTGCATTATGTAAATTATAGTCAAACATCGATCCTATTTCTGGTTTTATTTCTTCAATATGATGTTTATGAAATATTTTATCTAGCTCATCTTTAGTCATCTGAACACCGGCTATAATATTTGTGACTTCTATATCAGGATTTGCCGGTTTATGTGCTAATGCTCTTGAAAGATTATCACTAACATTTAGTAGCTCTTTAGCAAATGTAGCAATCGCATAATCTTTTGCTTCGTCACGTGCTTTTTCTAAACGCTTTCTTGTATTGTCTATTTCGGCAGTAGTTCTAATTAGTTTATCTTTTAGCTCTTCAATTTGTGCTTTTAAGCTCGCTATTTCTTCATTATCAACTACTTGAGCTTCGATAGTAGGGCTAATTTCTTCTTCATTATGGTTTTCTATATTATCATCTATCATATTATTTACTTTTTTATGTTCTTTTTTGAGATATATATAGATATAATAAAATTTTTTTCAATGGTAAATTAATATTATGAGACACTCAGGAAGAAAAAGCAACCAATTACGTCCTATTTCATTAGAATTATCACCGCTTGTTAATGCAGAAGGCTCTTGCCTTATTAAAATCGGTAATACGCATGTCATGTGTAGTGCTACTTGCGAAACTACCGTGCCTCCGTTTTTACGTGGGCAAAATCAAGGCTGGATTACTGCCGAGTACGGCATGCTCCCCGGTTCTACATCCCAGCGTATTAAAAGAGAAGCGGCACTTGGAAAACAAGGCGGAAGAACTCAAGAGATACAGCGTTTAATAGCGAGAAGCATGCGATGCATAATTGACCTAAAAAAACTTGGTGAAAGACAAATTATTATAGATTGTGACGTTATTAATGCTGATGGCGGTACTAGAACGGCAGCAATAACAGGGAGCTACGTAGCATTGCACCTAGCTATTAGATCATTGATGAAAAAGAGAATTTTAAAAGTAAACCCGTTAATTAGTCAAATTGCAGCTATTTCTTGTGGTATATATAAAGGTGAGGCGATACTAGATTTGGATTATTTAGAAGATAGTGATGCGGAAGTGGATAGTAATTTTGTGTTTGCAGGTAACGGTAATTTAATTGAAGTGCAGGGCACGGCAGAGAAAAATCCTTTTTCCGAAGAGCAGTTTTTAGCAATGTTAAAACTTGCTAAAGGCGGCGTGGCTGAATTGTTTAAACTACAAAATCAAGTGCTGCTTGAGTCTTAATAATATGACTTTAAAGAAGTTCTCGATGTCATACCGTGGCTTGACCACGGTATCCATAAAAAAAGACTGGATTCCACGATCAAGTTAGCTAGGATGACAACTACTGAATTCTCACTTCCAGGAGAATGGCATCAAATACTGCCACTGACAAAATTTAAGTGTACGGATTGTCTTGGTCATCAAAAGTAGTAGTTTCGCCTGATAATACGATTGTCTTATTTTGATCACTAGGATTTGTAAATACATAATTATTAAGATCGGTTACTTTAACACTACTACGGGGTTCTAAGATTAATTCCTCAGCATGACCTAGGCTTTTAAGCGTAACACGCTGATTAGCTGAAATTATTATTTTACCGTCAAAAGTAGTAGATGTGTCTGTTATAGTTAAAGTACCTGATGTTGTTGGAATTGCTCCGTTAACCGGACCACGGCTTGGGTCATTGCCGTATCTTGAATCGTATATCATATTTTCCTCTTTGAATGAATTTTAAGTTGTATGATAACTACTACAATATCTAATAAGTTATTTCAATCAAAAAAGTTAAGAAATTATAAATATATTTATAGATTTGTTTCCCCTATTAGGTCTATTTCTATAACTTCATCGCTTGGATTATCAAATAATTGATTGTCAAGGTCAATTACCGTAAGGCTACTATGCGGTTCTAGGATTAGCTTTTCAGCGTTACCGATAGTTTCTATTGTAGCATGATAATTGCTCGAAACTTTAGCTATATGAAAAAATTTTCCTTCCAAATTTATATTATCTTCAAAAATTACCTTTCCCTTGCCATCTTTAGAAGAAATAGTAGTTCTATAACCGATATTACTAAGTTTATTACTGAACAATGGAATAGTAGCTACTAAAGGATCATTCAAAATAGAAGGTGTTTCTTTATTAGTGTTATTTTTCATAAGGAGCTCAATCTTTAATTAATTAAAACTATTAATACAATATCACTTATATTATTTCAATTAAAGAATTTTTTAATTTAGTCTTTTACTCAATTTATAATTGTTATTATAATGCATTTTTTAAATTTAAGCGTTTAAAGTGTCAAGGTTATATTATTGCCTTATATTAATTGTAATTATTTTTTATATTAATAAGGTGCATGCCTCGGCATGGTTGTTAGAGCAGGGGAGGTATAGATATATTATAGGTGGTAATAAGGTTAATAAGATATCAAGAAACGAGAAAAAGCAAAGAGCAGAAGCAGTTTTATACATAAGAGAGAGGTTAGTATATCTACAAGAATATCTGAAGACGATGAATAATAATTCGACTTTTCATGCAAAAATCTTACGGCAAATAAAAAGATTAGAGCGGCAGATAGTAGAATTATCCTCTTATCAAGATGAGCAATTTGTAAGTAGTACTATAGAATACGGAATTACCGATAATCAAAATATAGGAGTACATTTTTTATATAAAGAAGATAAGTTTTTGAATGAAAAAAATACAAGCACGGACGCTTCTATTTACTATAAATTAAAGCTATTTGAAGATAATGATTTTGTTGTTTCTATTCAGCCTAAAATTTTAATTAGTAAGAGTAAAAAACTTAAAGAAGATTTCTTAGGAGAGATATCTTTATTAACGGGAATGTCTAAAAATATCCGCTCTGTTACTATATTTAACCAAAATGTATTTAGTCTTGGACATTCAATTAATAATCTCGGTTCTAAGAAGATGTATTATAATTTTTCTACTTGTGAAGGGATTAAATTTAAAAACGGTATAATGCTTACTAGTTTTACAAAATACCATACTCGGCAAAATTATGGTTACGTATATGATAGTTCCGTTTATGAGCAGCTAGGAATTGCAAAGATAATTAATTTTGGTAAAGAGAATAGAAATTCGTTAACGGCTCAACTCGGCTATTTTTGGGACTATAGTCTTTCAAATAAGAAATATAAAATATCAGGGATAAGTTTTTCAGCATGGTTAGATGTATAGTCAATTCAGCCTCATTTGGATACAAGGAGCAAGGAGCGAAGCCTATAGATAATAGGAGAGCGACGAGTGACGATGTAGGCAAGTGGGGATCAATTGACTATATAGATGAAGATATAATATTGCAGATAATTAGAGATAAAAACTTATTAAGTAAAAAGCAGGTTCTTGATTTAAAAACTATTATCGAAGAAGCAATTATCGATAATGAGATAATGATTGATATATTATATGAAAACAAAATATTGCCACTGATAAGCAATATTTCTTATATTAAAATTTATAATTATTCTTATATACAAGCCTATGTAGTGAATGGTTATTTTATATATGAAGATGTTCACGGTAATAAAATCACTGCTATAAACGATCTAAAAATATTATTTAATCATAATAATATTTTTACCTCTATAATTTTGATCAAGAAATATTATTTTTACAAATTATTAGAAGAAAATTTCTCTCATTTAATTAGTATTAAAGCAAAATATGCTCTTGAATTTAAAGCCGGACCGATTATTGCTAAGAATATTAATTATACCAATAAAGTAATAATATTTTTTGTTGTGTTTATAGCCACATTGATTTACCTGCCGGTTTTATTTCACGTTGCTAATAACATAAGTTATTGTTTGCAAAATATTTTGAAATCCTTGTTATTTATAAGAGCAATAAGAGAATCGCCTTCTGTAGGGTCGCACGGATTGAAAAGCGTATTTGGTGTTATACCGTGGCTTGATCGCGGGATGACAGAGGTGGAATCGCTTCACGCAACAATGCCTTACATAGATGACAAAGCAAGTAGCATTCAAAATCATCAGGCGAAATCACAAGTTTCTCAAAATGAGGAGAAAGCTTTACCGATTTATACAGTTTTAGTGCCGCTATACAAAGAATTAAGTAAGTTAAGGTCAATAATTAAAAATATTTCATTAATTAATTACCCAAAAGATAAGCTAGACGTTAAAATTATTATCGAAGATGACGATTATCTAATGATTAAAGAATTAGGCTTGTATAATTTACCGTCTTACTTTCATGTTATACTTGTTCCAAAAACTCTACCAAGAACTAAACCTAAAGCCCTTAATTATGCTTTGGAATATTCACGAGGCGAGTATCTAGTAGTATATGATGCTGAAGATAAGCCTGAGCCTGATCAACTACTTAAGGCCCTAGCAATGTTTAGAAGCTTGTCAGGAGAATATGTTTGCTTACAAGCTAAACTCAATTTTTATAATAAAAATGAGAATATTTTAACCAAAATGTTTAATATAGAATATAGTTTATGGTTTGAATATATCTTGAAAGGATTAAGTTTGCTAAAACTTCCTACGCCGCTTGGCGGTACTAGCAATCATTTTAAAACGGATATATTAAATAAGCTTGGCGGATGGGATGCTTATAATGTAACAGAAGATGCTGAGCTTGGTATAAGAATCTACTCGCAGAACTATAAAGTAGCTATTCTTGATTCCTATACTCTAGAAGAAGCTCCGAATAGTTTAGGTAATTGGCTAAATCAAAGATCACGTTGGATTAAAGGCTTTTTACAAACATTTTTTGTATTTAAAGCACAAAAAGATAAATATCGAAAATTTACTTTATTACAAATAATAACAATTTATATTTTCATCGGCTTATCTACTTATAATTTTTGGAGTTTACCCTTTATAATATTTTCTATTGTTATAAATAAAAATTCCATAATTAATTATTTATGGCTTGTTAATAGTGTTTTTTCACTTTTGTATCTTTATGGTACTGCTCTGTATATATTGAAGCATTCTTTAAAAAGCAGAAAAGTAAAATTTCAGGATATAGCAGCTTTGATCTTATGGGCTAGTTATTTTATATTGCATACCATCGCTTCGTATAAAGCAGTTTTTGAAATTATTTTCTGTCCTTTCAAATGGAGTAAAACTAAACATGGAGTTAGTTTAGAGGATTTTGAAAAAGAATAAAAAAATTTTATTCTTTCCCCTTGAACTAACAAAAATAAAATATATATAGTATGTACATTTAAAGATTTAATAATTGGAGGTTAAAATGTCTTTTAAACCATTACATGATAGAATTGCAATAAAGCCTATCGAACACGAAGAAAAAACTAAAGGTGGAATTATTATTCCTGATACCGCAAAAGAAAAACCGATGCAAGGTGAAATAGTAGCCGTAGGCACAGGTACTCGTAATGAAAAAGGTGAAGTTCATCCTTTAGAGTTAAAAGTCGGCGACAAAGTTTTATACGGTAAGTGGGCAGGTACCGAAATTGAAATTAAAGGCGAAAAGCTGATCGTTATGAAAGAAAACGATGTTTTTGGTATAATTAATTAATTATTTGTTTTAAGGAGAATTAAACATGGCAACAAAACTTATTAAACACGGCTCAAAAGCCCGTGAACAAATGCTAGAAGGTATCGATATACTTGCAGATGCAGTACAAGTTACTTTAGGTCCAAAAGGAAGAAACGTGCTTATCGAGCAATCATTTGGTGCACCTAAAATCACTAAAGATGGTGTTACGGTTGCAAAATCAATTGAACTAAGGGATAAAATTAGAAATGCCGGGGCACAATTATTAAAATCAGCCGCTACTAAAGCTGCAGAAGTAGCAGGAGACGGAACAACTACCGCTACAGTTTTAGCAAGAGCTCTTGCTCGTGAAGGTAATAAGCTAGTAGCTGCCGGTTATAATCCAATGGATTTAAAACGTGGCATAGATTTAGCAGTAAACGCAGTAGTAGAAGAAATTAAAAAATCCAGTAAAAAAATTAGCAGTCAAGAAGAAATCGCACAAGTCGGTACTATCTCTTCAAATGGTGATAAAGAAATCGGCGAAAAAATTGCTCAAGCAATGAACGAGGTCGGCAAAGAAGGTGTGATAACCGTTGAAGAAGCAAAGAATTTCGGCTTTGAGGTTGAAGTAGTTAAAGGTATGATGTTTGATAGAGGTTATCTATCTCCATATTTCGTAACTAATTCTGAAAAGATGGTTGCTGAGCTTGAAAATCCTTTCATCTTGTTATTTGAGAAAAAATTATCAAATTTACAACCAATGTTACCTATACTTGAGGCTGTAGTGCAATCACAACGCCCACTATTAATTATTGCTGAGGATGTTGAGGGCGAAGCTCTTGCTACGCTCGTAGTAAATAGATTACGTGGCGGTTTAAAAGTTGCGGCAGTAAAAGCTCCGGGTTTTGGTGATAGAAGAAAAGCAATGATGGAAGATATCGCTATCCTAACTAAAGGTGAGCTTATTACCGAAGATTTAGGTATGAAGCTTGAAAATGTCAGTCTTAAAAGTTTAGGGCATGCAAAAAGAGTAACCATTTCCAAGGAAAATACCGTGATTGTTGACGGTAGTGGTGATAAGAAAAATATCGAAGATAGAGTATTGCAAATTAAATCTCAAATAGCTGAAACTACTTCTGATTATGATAAAGAAAAACTACAAGAGCGTTTAGCTAAACTTTCCGGTGGTGTTGCCGTGTTAAAAGTCGGCGGTGCTACAGAAGTTGAAGTGAAAGAGCGTAAAGATCGTGTTGAAGATGCACTTGCTGCTACAAGAGCTGCAGTTGAGGAAGGTGTTGTTGCCGGTGGCGGTGTAACATTACTTCATGCCTCACAAACCTTAAAAAATCTCAAAGTAGAAAATAAAGATCAACAAGCAGGTATTGAAATAGTAATAGAAGCTTTAAAGGATCCTCTAAAACAAATCGTTGAAAATGCAGGTGAAAACGGTGGAGTAGTAGTCGGTAAATTACTAGAGCATAAGGATAAAAATTTCGGCTTTAATGCTCAAGATATGGTATATGTTGATATGATTAAAGCAGGAATTATTGACCCGGCTAAAGTAGTGCGTACTGCACTTCAAGATGCCGCTTCCGTTGCTTCGTTAATTATTACCACGGAAACTTTAATTGTTGACGAACCTTCTGATAAGGAAGAGCCAATGCCAATGCGTGGCGGTATGGGAGGCATGGGCGGTATGGACTTCTAAGTCTATATTTCCGGGTTAGCAATAGTCTAATAAACAGGTCTTGTTGTATGGCTCAAAAAAAGCGTTCGATGTCATACCGTGGCCCCGGTCACGGTATCTAGAAAAACAACTTAAAACACTAACAATTTCAGTATTTTTTCTGAATCCCGTGAATAAAATCACGGGATGGCAATAGCAAAATCGAGCCATGCAACAAAGCTTAAAAGTTATACAAATAGTACTATTAAAGCGATTCTTCGCTTGAAAATAAATTCTTTAATAAAACTCTTCCACAAAAAATAAAATATAGAATTTCTTGTAATTATTTCAATAAATGATTGCAAATATTTTTTAATTAATTATAATAGCTCAACCTTTGGTATTAATTCTATTAATTTTGCAGCAAAAAAGAATTTAATTAGCTTTAAAATTATTTTGTTAATAGTGCCATATAGGATAATCAAAAGGTTTAAAGCGGTTTTACGCTTTAATTATTAAGAATAGATTTCTTGTTGAAGCTATAGGCAAGGTTAATCTATAATGTATATACTAGATAGAACTTGAAAAATTGGCTGTGTCGTTCTACAAGATCTGCGGTACTGAACGTTTAAGTAACGGCTTCCGTTCCTCGCCTTGTGAAATCCTTGCTTTTTTCCAAGTTGAACTTCGTATCTATTCTTCATTTACTTGAGATATATATTCGTTTAATTTAAAAAATTAGTAATAAAAGTTTCTAGCTTTTGCTCGGTTAAACTATGCTAACTAAAATTAGTAAGATTTTAGAAAAATTACTGTTCTTATTTAAAAAAATCTTATAATTTATACAGTTAAGTAAAGACTAAAATAAAATAATTTATATTTTATGGTGAACTGAACCCCACGCTGTAGCACGTTGCTCGTCGTCTCGCCTAATATGGCTCTACCCTTGTGCCTGTCACAAAATGGGGCTAAGTTCACTATATATGTAAAACTTAAAAAAATTAGAGTTCTAAAAGAAATCTAAATAATGTGAATTTAGGTTCTGTGAACATTTCTAAAATAATATAATTATGGTTCTTTTTTGCTGCAAATTATAAGATTTTTTTGAAATATGAATAACTATTCCTACAAAAATCTTATTAATTTTCGCTAAAAAATAACTCAAAATGTAAATTAATTAGAAATGTTCACAGAACCTAGGATAAAAGATACAAATAATAGGGTAGGTAGTGCGAAGCTCGCCACAAGCTTAATTTTTCCTATTAATATCAACTAAAGCTGAGTTTTATTAATATTTTTAAAAATAGCAAATTAATTAGAAATATTAACAGAACCTAATAAATTTATTGCTTTAATTGGTGTTTAGTTATTCGTAAGTATAACTATTAACTGAATTAGTATAAATTAAGGAGGTAGTTTTGCTCCAAAGGGTTATTAAACATTTAAATCATAATTTATCTAAACATGATATTACTGCTCAAATAACAGGTAGGATCAAACATCCAATATCAATTTTATATAAATTATATCGTAAGGGTACAAAGTTAGAAGAATTAACAGATATTTTTGCGATAAGAATAGTGGTAATAGATGAAGAGAAATGTTATAAAGCTTTAAAAGTAGTTCATAATCTTTATGAGTATGAAAAAGATAAATTCAAAAATTATATTCTTAATCCTAAACCAAATGGCTATCAATCTTTGCATACTATTATTACAACTGAGGAAAATTATAAAATAGAGATACAAATACGTGATCATAAGATGCATTATCATGCAGAGAGCGGTGAAGCTGCCGGTAATCCTCCCCAAAAACAATCGACAAAAGGAGTAGAATTTTCTAGGAACAAAGAAGGAGATTCTATAA
>JBEGTS010000010.1:0-52756 GCA_041179265.1 Pseudomonadota bacterium | reverse complement strand
ACCAAAAAATGGTCCATGCCCATCCCAAATTGGAATGCGGCTATGGCTCATTTTTTAATAAAATTTGAAGAAAGAATATAGTCCTTTGGAAAAGTTTACACACTTAATTGGGAGGACTCCTTTTATCACGGCAAAATAAAGATATTAAGATTGTTATAATAAGAAGAATGTAGGTGATATTTAAGGAGTGCATATGATATTATGTTGTTTATAGTTCCTTATGTTATTTCAGCATAGGCATTGTTGTGTGGACCGAGAAATCCGTTCGGTGTCATCCCGTGGTCAAGCCACGGGATTCAAAAAACAATAAAAAATACTAAAATTATTAGTATTTTTAACTGGATCCTAGCTCACAAGTTGCGGGATGACAATAGGAAATCGATCCACGTAACAACGCCTATGCCTCGCAGAGATGACCAATATACCAGTAGATTTACTTCTCTCTGAAAGCTTTAAATGCAGTATCAGTTACAGGGTCAAGTAAATATCTAAGTAGCGTTCTTGTGCCGGTTACGATTTGTACTTCGGCTTGCATACCCGGATGTAATTCAAGGTTTTTAACTTTAGCAACTTTGTTAAATTCATCCATATCGATTTCGACTCTTGCAACATAATAATTATCTTGTTGTTGTCCTGGATGTTGTCTCTCATCTTGTACTATATCAGGTGATACGCTGACTACTTTACCGGTAAACATTGGAGTAGTTCTTGATTTAAATGCACTAAAGCGTATTTTAGCAACTAATCCTTCATGTATCGCATCAATATTTTTTTGTGATACTTTTGCTTCTATTATTAACGCATCGTTAGTAGGTGAAATTTCCATAATAGGTTGACCGTGACCTATAACACCGCCGATTGTATGATATTTTAAATTATTAACTATACCGTCAACGGGTGATCTAATAATTACTCGGTTAAGAGAATCTGTAAGACCATTATATCTTTCTTTAAGACTTGCCGTTTGTACTTGAGCTTCACGAAGTTCGGTCAAAGTATCCTTAGTATATTTATTTTGTTGATTTATAATACTAATTTGAGCTTCGGTAATAGTGTGGCGTGTTCCTGCTATTTCGGCTTCATTTGTTGCAACATCACTTTTTGCAGCAGCAACTTTAGCTTCTTGGTCTAATAAGGCTGATTTCTGTATAAATCCTTTTTCTTTTAAGGTTCTTAAAGCTTTTAAGCGATCTAGGTAAACTTCAGCTGTTTTAGAGGCTGCAATTTTTCTTGCTTCTAACCCCTCAATTTTTTTCTCAAGCTGAGAAATACGCTGATTTAAACCGTCTTTTTCTGAATTAAACAATTCTTTTCTAGATCTAAATAAATTTTCCTGCGTATGAATTATTTTAGCTACTTCCGGTAAGTTTATATCTTGCATTAGAAACTCGGAGAATTCGATTTGTTCTAAATTATCGCGTTCGGCAATTAAGCGATTTTCAGTTGCTAAATAATTACGGTACTGACCAAGAACATTTTCATGTTCACTTTTTATTTTAGTTTCTTCAAGTTCTATTAACTTATCGCCTTCTTTGACTTTGTCACCTTGCTTAACATAAATAGCATTAATTATTCCGCCTTCATTATGTTGAATTATTTTTTTGTTTGTGCTCGGCATTACTATTCCGACTGCCACGGCACCGCTATCAAGCGGTGCAATGGCCGACCACACGCCACCGATCAATACTAAAAAAATAATAACATAAATACCGAAAAGTATAGGCGATCTTGCGGCTTGTGCTACGTTATTGCGATCTTTATCAGTTTTTTTGGTAACAAAATTAACAAACCTATCAAGTTTTACTAACAAGAATTCTATAGCGTGAGAAGTTTTTCTTAATGTGTTATTTATTAAAGCCTTACGTTTAGAACTTTGACCTTTAAGGCTTAACGCATCTTCTCTTAAGGACAATAATTGTTTCAATTGTTCCGGAGTAATTTGAGGTTTATTGTGTTTTAAGTCCTGCATAATATTTATTAGTTATTAATATGAATTGTACCGCTTTTTAAAGTTTTAAAGTGTTTTTGAATCTCTTCTTCCGTTCCGTAAACTGCAACGGCTCCATCCTGTAATATTAGAATTTTATCAACAACGGATAATACGGAAGGTCTATGTGAAATTACAAGAACTGCTATTCCTTTAAGTTTTGCTTGTTTTAAGGCACTCGCAAGGGCTACTTCACCTGCTTCGTCTAAGTTAGCGTTAGGCTCATCTAAAATGATAAGTTTTGGATTGCCGTAAAAAGCTCTAGCAAGCCCGATACGCTGTCTTTGCCCACCTGATAGATTAGAGCCTGCGGTACCGATATCAGAATCATAACCGTCCGGAAATCTTAATATCATTTCATGAGCACCGGCCATTTTAGCTGCTTCAATAACTTTTTGTGGATCGGCATTTTCTTCCATTCTAGCTATATTTTGTTTAATACTACCGCTAAAAAGTTCTATTCCTTGAGGAAGATAGCCGACATGTCTACCGAAATCTTCTCTATTCCAACGATAAATTTCTGCTTCATCTAAACGTACTGAACCTGATGATTCTTTCCATACCCCGACTAGAATTTTAGCTAAAGTTGATTTTCCTGTAGCTGAAGGACCGATAATTGCTAAAACTTCGCCTGGTTGCAGCGCAAAGCTAACGCCTTTTAAGATATATTTTGGTACAGGCGGTTGAGGTAAATGTTTTGGTATAGGATGAGCGTAATAAATATTTTCAACGGTAAGATGCCCTTCAACGTTTGGAATCGGCATTGCTTCATCTCTAGAAGCGTAAGTATTAAATAAATTATTGATATTTTTATATGATTTAATAGCACCGCTCATACTTTTCCATAGCTCAATAGCATTATCGAAAGGAGCAAGAGCTCTACCGACTATTATAGAACTCATAATCATATTACCAGGAGTCATAGCAGCGCCATGAGTATCTACGACGAGATAAGCCCCCACGCCTGTAACAGCCATTTGCATTATGTTACGGATAAACCTTGAAAAGTTAGAAATAACACCGTTACGATAGCTAGCAACCGATTGTTTATCAAGTGCTAGCAAATTAAATTTATGCCAGTTGTGTGTGACATTTTTCATCATTCCCATTGCTTCAATTGCTTCTGCATTTCTGTTTGCAATATCAGCTTGGGTCATACCTTTTATCGAAAATTCGGTAGCTTCACCGAGCGTCTTATTAGTAGCAGCTGCGTTAAAGAAAGCCGTTGAAACTATAATTATTGCTCCAAAAACCGTAATAAAACCGAGATATGGATGAATTGAAAAAATAACTGCAATATAAATAAGACTCCAAGGGGCATCGAATAAAGTATTAATTCCGGTACTTGTTAGAAATGTTTTAACGGCTTGAAAATCACGTAATAATTGGCTAGAACCCATATTTGCTCGTGTTGCAGCTGCAGAAATCGAATAAGCAAAAATTATGGGTGCTACTGTTCTATCAAGCCATTCTCCAACCTTTATAAGCGTAAAAGAACGAGCAATTTGTAGTAATCCATAAACAAAATAAATATATGCGATTATTATTGATAAAAATAATAATGTTTGTAGATTACCACTCCCAAGAACTCTATCAAGAACTTGTAAGGAGTAAAGAGGAGTAATTAACATTAGTAAATTAATTACAAAAGCAAACCAAAAAACTATCCAAAAGGCTGTTCTACATTCGCCTAGTGCTATTACTAATGGGTTTTTCTTGTTTAAATTATTATTTTTATTATCCATATTAGTTATATTATTATAAATAAGTATTAATTAGTTCTTCAGCAATTTGTACACTGTTTAAAGCAGCTCCTTTGCGTAAGTTATCACATGTAATCCATAGATTTATCGTATTAGCTCTACTTGCATCATTTCTAATTCTAGAGACATATACGGCATCTTCGCCTACTACTTCAATCGGTGAGGTATAAGTAAAATTTTTGTTGTGGGAAACCGTAACGATTCCATCAGCATCTTGTAATATTTCTTCGGCTATAGTAGCATCCATTTTGTCGTTAAATTCTATATTAACCGATATAGAATGACCGATAAATACCGGTACCCTGACAGAAGTAACACTAGCTTTAATATGATCACCTATAATTTTGTTTAATTCAAAAGCAATTTTTGCTTCTTCACTTGTATAGCCGTCTTTATTTAAATTACCTATATGAGGAAATAGGTTGAATGCAATTTGTTTTGGGAATATTTTTGAATCATTTTCTCCAAAAGCATATTTAGATTTTGTCTGACCGTAAAGTTCATCCATTCCTGCTTTACCTGTTCCTGATACTGATTGATAAGTAGATATCACGACTCTTTTGATCTTTATTTCATTATCCAGTGGTTTTAATACTACTGCAAGTGGAATCACTATACAATTAGGATTAGCTATGATATTTTTAGCGGCAAAGTCTTTAAGTGTTGATAAATTAACCTCAGGTACAATTAAAGGCACTTGATCATGGGCTCTAAAAAGTGAGGATTTGTCGATAACTACACAATTACTAGCAGTAGCTTTTGGTACAAATTTTTTTGAGACTTCTGAGCCGGCACAAAAAAAAGCAATATCGATATCATCAAAATTTAAATTAGCTAAACTACTAATTTGTAGTATTTTTTCTCCAAAACTTATTTCTCGCCCTATAGAGTTATCTGAAGCTATAGCATAGACTTTATTAACAGGAAAATTACGTTCAGCAAGTATATTTAGAGTTTCACGCCCTACATTTCCTGTAGCTCCGATTACTGCAATATTATATTTTTTAGTCATTTTTATTTATTAATCCGATGAGTTTTTCACCGCCGATAATATGGAAATGGAAATGAAAAATAGTTTGTCCTGATTTTTCGCCTTTGTTAGTTATTAAACGATAACCATCTTTATCTAAACCTGCTTCATTTGCTATATCAGAAATTTTAGCAAAAAAATGTTTTATTTCGTCTATGGAAGCTTTAGAGATAAAATCAGCATAATCTATATATTCGTTTTTAGGTATAACGATAATATGCACAGGTGCTACGGGTGCTATATCTTTGAATGCTAAAATTTGTTCGTCTTCATAAATTATTTCTGCCGGAAGATTTTTATCTATAATTTTTGCAAAAATATTTTCTTTGTTATACATATATATTATTTTTTAGAAATTTCAATTCGGCTTCGATTTTTGAATTTGCTACTATAATATCTTCTAGTCGGTAGTTATTTCTTTTTAAATAATTCTCTCTAATATCTGAAGCAAAAAAGCCGAAGCCTAATATTAAGACTATCTTAAATATAAACGTTAACTCTTCAATATTAATTGCTGTAACGATTATATTCGCTATTACGGCAATAGCAACAACTAACCACATTTTGTGGTATAATGCCCAAAATATACTTAAAAGAGCAGCTATCCATGAAAAGCCTTCTTCAATAACAATAAAATTATTATTTTTTTGTGTAGAGTTAATGTATATTGCGTATATATTCATTATTTAAGTTTAAGCCTTGAAAATTCAAGGGACAATAATTAATTAAATTGGATTAGTCAAGTATACGTAGATAGAACTTCAAAAATTGGCGTTGTCGTTCTACAAGAGCTGCGGTACTCACGTATTAAGTATACGCTGCGTTCCTCGCCTTGTTAACTCCTTGCTTTTTTTGAAGTTGTGTCGAAGTATAATAACTTTTCATTTTACTTCAGAGTAAAATATTACGTTATAGTACTTAATTAACAACTTAATATCAATAAATTTTATATTATGTCAGATAATTTAGCCTTACACGGCACAACAATACTTTGTTTAAAAAAGAACGAAGAAATAATTATAGCGGCAGACGGACAGGTCTCGCACGGCAATACGATATTAAAGTCCGGTGCTAGGAAACTACGGACTATAGCAAACAATAAAATTATTGCCGGTTTTGCAGGTTCTACGGCTGATGGGCTTGCTTTATTTGAAAAACTTGAAGCAAAAATAGAAAAATATTCACATAATCTACTTAGAAGTGCAGTTGAGCTTGCTAAAGATTGGCGTAGCGATAAATATTTGAGACGTTTGGAAGCAATGATGATAGTAGCTGATCGTAGTCATATATTAATTTTGACTGGTAACGGTGACGTTGTAGAGCCTGAAAATGATGTTGCGGCAATAGGGTCAGGCGGCTTATTCGCACTATCTGCTGCTCGTGCTTTAATGTCTTACGAGAATAATCTAACTGCTGAAGAAATTGCTTTAAAATCCATGAATATAGCTGCAGATTTATGTGTATTTTCTAATCATAATATTATAATGGAAAAAGTTGTATGAAAGCTACTAAAACTACTGATAAAAAAGACCCTATGGGGCTTACCCCTTCGCAAATAGTTAATGAACTTAATAGATTTATCGTAGGTCAAGAAAAGGCCAAAAAAGCCGTTGCTATTGCACTTAGAAATCGTTGTCGTCGTAAAAGAGTAGAAGGTAATTTACGTAATGAAATAGTACCAAAAAATATCTTGATGATCGGTTCAACCGGTGTCGGTAAAACGGAAATAGCTAGAAGGCTTGCAAAGCTGACTAACTCTCCTTTCTATAAGATAGAGGCAACTAAATTTACTGAAGTTGGGTATGTAGGGCGTGATGTAGAATCAATAATTCGTGATTTAGTAGAAATAGCCGTTAATACTGAAAAAACTTTAGCAAAAACAGAAGTAGATATTAATGCACGCGATAAAGCCATAGAAAGAATATTAGATAGTTTAGTAGGTAAAACTTCTAGTAGTGAGACTAGAGAAAAGTTCAAAGAAAAAGTTTTAAACGGCGAACTTGATGATACGGAAATCGAAATTAGCGTGGTTGATACTACACCTGTCGGCGGTGGAAGTTTTGAAATACCGGGTATGCCTGGAGCATCAATGGGTGTACTTAATCTTGGCGATATGCTTGGACGAGCCCTTGGCAGCAGTAAGACAAAAACAAAAAAAATGCTAGTTAAAGATGCTATGGCTATTATTATACCTGAGGAATCGGAAAAATTAATAGACCAAGAAAAAATTATTCAGCAAGCTATAAGTTTAGCTGAAAATGACGGTATAGTTTTTATTGACGAAATTGATAAAATAGCTTCAACCGGTAGTTCCGGAACAAAGAATGCCGAAATAAGTAGAGAGGGCGTGCAAAGAGATTTGTTACCTTTGATAGAAGGAACAACGGTTAATACCAAGTATGGACCGGTTAAAACAGATCATATATTATTTATTGCTTCCGGTGCTTTCCATATTGCTAAACCTTCTGATTTATTACCGGAGTTACAAGGAAGATTACCGATCAGAGTAGAATTAAATTCACTCACCAAAGATGATATGATTAAAATATTGCTTGAACCTGAAGCTAGTTTAATAAAACAATATTCGGCATTAATAGGTACGGAAGACGTACATCTTGAATTTACTGATTCTGCTATTGAGAAGATAGCTGATTATGCTATTACCGTTAATTTAGAAGTCGAAGATATAGGGGCAAGAAGACTGCATACTATACTTGAGAATTTGCTTGAGGATATAAGCTTTGAAGCTAGCGAAATGAAAGGCAAAAAAATAACTATCGATGATAAATTCGTAGAAAATCAATTATCAAAAATAATAACTAATCTTGACTTAGCTAAGTTTGTTCTATAATATACTTTTTCGATTAATAGTTGAGATAGGATTGTTTTGTGAATCGAGAGACGCATTCGGTGTCATACCGTGGCTTGACGCTGAGGATTTTTTGAGAGTTATATAACAATACTTACCTCGCAGAATAGTATTTTAAGAAAAATTTGATGATAATTCATATAGCAAGTCTAACGTTTAATGGAATTGATATTATTGATGTTGACGTGCAGGTACAAATATCACCTGGTATCCCTGCTTTTACTATAGTAGGGCTTGCCGATAAAACTATAGCCGAGTCGAAAGAACGAGTTAAAGCAGCGTTATCCTCTATAGGCCTTGCACTACCTACTAAAAAGATTTTAATAAATTTAGCTCCGGCAGATTTAGTAAAAGAGGGAAGCCATTTCGATCTTGCGATTGCCTGTTCGATACTTACTGCAATGAATATTTTACCGGAGCTTGAAATATCGGAATATTTGATAATAGGAGAGTTGTCATTAGACGGTTCAATCTTACCGGTAAGTGGAGCATTACCTGCAGCAATCGGGGCTTTTGCTAGAGGTAAAGGTCTTATTTGTTCAAGCAAAAATGGCTCGGAAGCCGCTTGGTCCGGTAACGATAATATACTTGTTGCAGGTAATTTAATTGAACTAGTAAATCATTTTAAAGGTTCACAAGTTTTAACTCCTCCGGAAGCTAAGCTGCAAGATGAGCCGATAAATTATCCTGATTTTAAAGATATAAAAGGTCAAAAAATTGCTAAAAGAGCTTTAGAAATTGCAGCATCAGGGGGGCATAACCTTTTAATGTTTGGTCCTCCCGGAACCGGTAAATCAAGGCTTGCTGCTTGTCTTCCCGGTATACTGCCTAACATGTCTACAAAAGAAATTTTAGAATGCAGCACGATTACAAGTATTGCTGGAAAATTTTCAGACGGTAAGCTTACCAAAGTAAGGCCGTTCAGAACTCCGCATCATTCATGCTCGCTTGCCGCTATGGTTGGCGGGGGTGTTGGAAAAAAAGTAAAGCCAGGCGAAATTACGCTAGCTCATAACGGTGTATTATTTTTAGACGAACTACCTGAATTCCCGCATAATGTTATTGATTCCTTAAGACAACCTATTGAAAATGATGAAATATTAATTTCAAGATCAAATGCCCATATAAAATATCCGGCAAATTTTCAGTTAATAGCAGCTATGAATCCTTGTAAATGTGGTTATTTGGGCGATCCTTATAAAGAATGTATGAAAGCTCCAAAATGTGCGGGCGATTATCAAATGAAAGTTTCAGGGCCTATTATGGATAGATTTGATTTGCATATAGAAGTATCAAATATTAATATTTATAATTATGACTTGATTGTAGATAACTCTGAGGAAGAGTCTGAATATATAGCTGCAAGAGTCGAGAAAGTACGCTTGATCCAAGAAAAGAGATATGAGGGTTATAATATTAAAACAAATAACAGATTAGACGGGCAGTTATTAATAGATTACGCTATGCCTGCTGATGAGGGCAGAGATTTACTGAATGAAGCAGCAAATAAATTTCGTTTATCAATGCGGGCTTATAACCGAATACTAAGGGTAGCACGTACGATTGCCGATCTTGAGGATGCAGATAAGGTCTTTAAAATGCATATTGCCGAAGCTTTGAGTTACCGTAAAATGGAATTTAATAACATGTAATTAGATAAAGAGGTTGATGCATGGCTCGAAAAATCTACTCGATGTCATTTCCGCGTGGATCAAAAAAGCACTCGGTGTCATATCGTGGCTTGACCACGGTATCCATAAATACAACTTAAAATACTAATAATTTTAGTATTTTAAACTGGAACCTGCGATCAAGTTAGCTAGGATGACAGAGGTAGAATTGATCAATGCAACAATGCCAAGCTGGAATGGCAGATAAATTAATATTTAAATATGACAAAAATTTACTTTATAGCCGGTGAGATGTCAGGAGACTTTATCGGTGGACGCATAATTCAGCATTTAAAAAACAATACAGGAATATACTCCTGCGAAATGAAGAGTAGTGATACGAAGTTCAACTCGGAAAAGAGTAAGGAGTCTGTAAGCCGAGAAGCGGAGCGTACAGAAGTACGTGAGCATCCAAGGGCTTACAAAGACATTGTTCTCAATTTTGGGGGTTCATCGAGTATACAGTTTGTTGGGGTTGGCGGTAAATATATGGAGGAAGCCGGTAGCTTTAAAAGCTTATTTCCTATTACTTCCATAAATTTAATGGGTTTTGTAGAAATTTTACCTCATATTTTTAAGATTAAAAAATTAATTGATAAAACTGTTGAGGATATAATAAATAGTAAAGCTGATTTATTAATTACCATAGATTCACCGGGGTTTACTTATCGTGTGGCAAAGCGGGTAAGAAAGCTTTTACCAAAGCTGAAAATGATTCATATTGTGGCACCGTCAGTTTGGGCATATAAAGAGGGCAGGGCAGTAAAATACGCTCAAATTTATGATTGTTTATTTGCTTTATTACCGTTTGAACCACCATATTTTACTAAGGTTGGACTTGATTGCAGATATATAGGTCATCCGATTATGGAGCAAGAGTTTTATAGCGATAAAATAGCTTTACGTGAAGAGTTTAAAATAGATGAGAATGAGAGAGTTTTATGTGTTACTCTTGGAAGCAGAAAAGGAGAAATTCTAAGGCATTTACCGGTTTTTATTTCTTCTATTGAAGAAATATTCAAAAGTTGTAAGAATCTTAAAGTTATATTTACTCTTGCAAATCCTGCCCATGAGGTAATAATAAAACCGTTTTTAGAAGATGTTAAGTTTAATTATTTATTTTCAAGTGAAAGACTTAAAACTTATGCTGTTGCGGATATAGCTCTAGCAAAATCCGGTACTAATACTTTAGAAATAGCAGCTTCTGGTACCCCTATGATTGTAGCATATAAGGTTAATATTTTAAGTTTTTTTATCATTAAACTATTGATAAAAATAAAATATGTTACGTTAATAAATATTATAGCTGATAAAGAAATAATTCCGGAATTCATCCAATTTAATTGCCAAGCTAATCTTATTAGTAATAAGCTTCAAGAGTTATTATTTAATTCTAAGAAAGCGTATGAACAGGTAGTAGAAAGCCAAAAAATTTTACAAAAATTAGGGTTTGAATCAAACCGATCACCTTCTTATATAGCTGCAGAAATTATTAAACAGGAGTTCTTAGAACCTAAAATAAAGTTGTTAAAAGAGAAAGATTAGTACTTGAACCGGTGGTCCATAACATTTTTTGAATTATAATAAACATTAATATTAATATAATAACAAAATATATTTCCATGTTTTTTCTTATAGTATTAATTTGTTTCATTAAAATTTCTAAATCATTGGAAATTTTTTTGTATTCCTCATTGTTATCAGAACGCATTGTTGTCAAGAAACCGGATAAGTTTCCTAACTTATTTTGTAAAGCTTTTAACCTTTCAGTATGTTCTTCGTGTTTTAGATCGGTATTGTGATCTTGTATCATAATATATAATGCCCATTATAAGATCAGTATTAACGCCGGTATAGTAATATGAACTATGAATAAAGATTTATATTTTTTGTTTGTAATAAAAATTCCAACTTTTCATTTCACAGGAGTATACTATTGTTATAGTAAATTGGTTTGCGTTATTAATTTTGTTGCTCATTAGTCATCTAGTTTTAATATTTTAATTACCAAATATTAAAACTATTGATTTATTTAGCAAAAACTATATAATTTAAATTCAGCAAATATTTAGCTTTAACCAAACTTTAAGTTAGTTTTACTATATGTTATTTCAAATGTCAAGAAAAAACCATATTTCATGGTAATTTTTTTATCAATATTTCTAAGCTTTATAAAAATAATAGTTATTATGTTAAAAAACCTATTAAAAACTAAACTTTTTTTAGTTATAGTATCTCTAATTATATTTATTACTTTACTAAATTTCAGTATATTTTATATTTTTGTGCCGGGTAATCTTACTCAAAATAAAACAATAATTATTGAACCTAAATTATCCGTAAATCAAATAGTTACAAAACTTTATCTTAATGAGGTAATTAAATATCCAAGAATTTTTAAAGTAATTGCTAAAATTTATTCTGTAAAAAATCCTCTTAAAAGCGGTGAATATGTGTTTACACGTAATATATCGCCTCTGCAAACTTTAAGAATATTAGCAAGCGGTAAATCTGTAATACATAAGATAATTATACCGGAAGGTACGGTAGTTAGTGAGGTTATAAAGAAAATTAATGAAGAAAGTCGTTTACTTGGAGAAATAAAAGGGATAATACCAGAAGGTTTTTTAATGCCTTCCACGTATTTTTTTTCTTATGGAGATCAAAAAGAGCAGATAATCGATCAAATGAGAAATTTAATGTCTGCTAATTTAGATAAGGTAATGCAAAATCTTTCACCGGATTCTCCGTTAAAAACTAGACTTGAGGTATTAACTCTAGCTTCGATAATTGAAAAAGAAGCTGGCTCAAATGCAGAAAAGCCTATTATAGCCGCAGTATTTATTAATCGTTTAAAGAAAAATATGAAACTACAAGCTGATCCGACTACTATATATGCTTTGACTGAAGGGAAATTTAAATTAGCAAGAGCTTTAACAAAAAAAGATTTATTGCAAGAACTGCCATATAACACTTATTATATTAAAGGTTTACCGCCAGGTCCGATTTCTTGTCCGTCGTTAAAATCTTTAGAAGCAGTGGTAAAACCTGCTAAAACGGATGCATTATTTTTTGTAGTTGATGGTAAGGGAGGGCATAATTTTTCCAACAATCTTAATGATCATAATAGATTTGTTGAAACTTATCGAAAAAGCTTGATTAAAGTACCCGAAATTGATCCTGAAAAACCAAAAGAGAATTATGAATAATACAGAATTTAGTAAAATAGCCGAAACGACAATTGCATATATAGCAGAAAAGATAGAAGAGCAAGATAAAGAAGCGAGTATAGATGTAGATTTACAAGGTGATATATTAAATCTTGAGACCGGTAAAGGTATATATGTAATAAATAAACAAAGTGCAGCCAAAGAAATTTGGTTGTCATCGCCGGTTAGTGGGCCTTATCACTTTTTTTATGAACAAGGAAAATGGAAAAATAGAGCAGGGCTTGAATTGATGGCTATTTTGGCTGAAGAACTTAATATTAAATTTGGGTAATAATATGAAAGATTTTGAAACTGCTGACAGTGCCGAAAAAGTTTATGATTTAATAATAAAGAATGTACCTGCTAAGATATTAATATCAATATTTCTTGATGTTGATGATACGATTATAATTCCTAAATCAAAAACTTTTAAGAAGCCGCCTTATAATCAAATGATTGATAGAATTAAGGAGAATAAAAGTAATTATGATAATTATGAAGAAATTGTCAGTAATTGGCGACTGCAGCGAAAAGCAATATTAATTGATGAAGAGTGGGTAGAAGTTATAAATAAGCTCAAGATAAAGTTTCCCGTTTATGCTCTTACACAAATGAATACAGGAGAGTTTGGCAATATTCCTTCTATACAAGATTGGCGATATAAAGAATTAAAAGAGCTGGGTATAGAGTTTTCAGATAATGAAGAATTAGCAGCTTATAGTTCAGGACAAAAGGATGAAGCTATTTTTTATAAAGGTATATTCATAACCGGTAATCATTCAAAAAGCGGTACTTTATCAAAATTTTCTAAAGATTTAAGTGCTAGTTTTATTGTATTTGTTGATGATCGTGAAAAACATGTTGAGGATGTAGGAGATTATTGTAAAAAGAATAAAATCGGTTTTTTAGGCATTTTATTTGACGGGCTTAAAAATTTAACAGGCGAACCTGATCCAAAACTTGCTGAATTTCAAGAATCATATTTAATAGAAAATGCTAAGTGGCTTGAAGATGATGAAGCTTATCAATTAATGGTCGGGAATAATATATGAATTTGATAAAAGTTGCATTCTTTCTAATTTTAATTTTTCTCTCGAATCTAGTATTTGCAAATACTTATCGGCAGATAAATTATAAAATAACTCCCTTAACTAATACTTCTATATCCGCTATCAAAGTTGAGACGGAAATAATCGGTGATATGAGCGGTGAAGTTGTTTTAGATTTACCCTATGTATGGGCAAGCAGTTCATATTATCAGCAAATCAAAAATGTTAAGCTAGAATATCCTATTGGAAAATTACAATTTAGAAATCAAGACTCTAATGAAGCTATTTTAAAAATAGGAAAAATCAATATTATTCGTTTAAGCTACGAAATATATCAAAAAGCCAGTAATCCTTGTGATGTCCACGAAGCAATAATTAGATCAAATTTGATCCACTCACCTGGATACGGGCTTTTTGCTACTCCCGGCGATTTAAATGGAAATGATATAGTAGAGTTTAATGTTGAATGGAATAATATTCCTGAAGCTTGGCAAGTGATATCTGATTATGGTCTTGATAAAAGTGTAAAATTTAAAGCTACGCCGATTGAATTATATAGTGCCGTTTATGCGGCAGGGGATTTACGTGTTTATAAAATTGTCGAGCAAAAAAATCCTGTATATCTTTCATTACATGGTCAGTTTGACCTTAAAGACCAAGAAATATCCTCCTATATAAATAAAATTATCAAGGGACAGAGAGCATTTTTTCATGATAATGATTTTCCGTATTATCTAATAAGCTTAATCGAAGGCGATCAACCAAGACATATGGGCGGAACGGGCCTAACTCATAGTTTTACCGCGTTTATTCCTCAAGGTGTGGACAAGCAGGATTATATAACGTTACTTGCTCATGAACATCTGCATAATTGGATAGGTAAGAAAATACGTAATAATTTAGAAGACGAAGCACTAAATTATTGGTGGAGTGAAGGGTTTGCCGATTATTATAGTAGAGTTTTAGCTTTGCGTTCAAGGGTCATAACTATAGAGGAATTTGTAGAAGAATTTAATAAATTCTTTGAGAATTATTATTTATCACCTGTAATAAATGAGCCTAATAATTTAATCAAAACAGATTATTGGAAAGATTATGCGGTACAAAGATTACCATATTATCGTGGGTTTGTTTTTGCACTTTATTTGGACAACCTCATTAAAGAGAATAATAAGAGTAAATCGCTGGATAATGTTATGCTTGATTTATTTAAAACCTCAAAAGAGCAAGAATTTTCAAGCGATTATTTTAAAAAAATAGTTAAAAATTATGTTCCAACAGGGATAGATAAAGAGATAAACGAATATATAGAACAAGGTAAAACTATAGATTTAACTGATGTTGCTAAAGTGCTGCCGATCGAGAAAATAAAAATGGGGGCATATGATCGTGGTTTTGATAGAGATGCTTTAATAAATAATTATCTAATAAAAAATATTGACGAAAATAGTAACGCTTATAAATCTGGACTTAGAAACGGGGACATAGTTATAAAATATGATTTTCCTAAATGGGATTCTCCTGATCAGATAGTTACAATCAAAACAACTAAAGGCGAGTTTAAATTTAGACCTGAAAGTGCTAATAAAAAAGATATATACAGATTCAAGCCTAATCTATCTAAAGAAGATAAGCTAAAAATCAAAAAGTTTTTTGGTTTTTAAATTTTTTGCAACAAAATAATTAACAATTAATAATAGAATTATATCAAAAAATATTTCTTTTCTTTCCTTTATTTTTATGTATTATCCAAAAATAAATATAAACTAAAGAAAGAGGTGTACAATGAATTCTCTATTAAAAGTATTATATCCGAATAGAGTTGTAGAACATTTAAATACAAATTCTTATGCTCTAGATATTGTTAAAATAATTATAGGAGCAATTACTATTTTTGCTTCGGCACAAATAAGTATTCCTATAAAACCGGTAGCAATTACTATGCATAGCGTAATACTTTGTATTATTGCTTTTACTTATAGTCCACGTCTTAGTTTTCTAACTGTACTGACTTTCATTTTTGCAGGTTTAATCGGTTTGCCTGTATTCTGTAAATTTTCTAGCGGGATAAATTATTTTTTAGGAGCTCCCGGAGGCTATTATCTCGGCTTCTTAATCGGAACTTCTGTTATGAGTGCTTTAAAAGATAAGTTATCTGAAAATTTTATAAATGTTAATATAATTTGTATTATCGGTCACGTCATATTTTATCTATTCGGCGTCAGCTGGCTTGCTAGCATGATAGGTTTAAAACAAGCAATTTACAGTGGATTTATAATTTTCATTCCAAGCGGTCTTGCTAAACTCTTTATTTTCTCTTCTTTATTTTCTTACGTTAAAAATAAAGGCTCTATGTACAAAAATTTAAAATAATATAAATTTTGTCCACAGAACCTAAAACAAAAATAGTTTTTAGAAATGAAAAAATGGACTTTTGCGAAGGCTAAAGAAATCTTTAGTCTTCCGTTTATGGAGTTAATCTATAAGGCTCAAACAGTGCATCGTACTAACTTTGATCCGAATAAAGTTCAGATAAGTAGCCTTTTAAGTATTAAAACAGGTAGTTGTCCTGAAAATTGCAAATTCTGCCCTCAATCTGCACACTATAAAACTGACGTAAAAAAAGAACCTTTGATGAAAATTGAAGAAGTAGTTACAGCAGCAAAACGTGCTAAAGCAGCAGGTAGTACTCGCTTTTGTATGGGAGCTGCGTGGCGTGGTCCACGTGATGAGGATTTAAAACTTGTCTGCGAAATGATTAAGGAGGTCAAAAAATTAGGTTTAGAAACTTGTGTTACGCTTGGTTTATTAAAAGAGCATCAAGCAGTTACGCTTAAAGAAGCGGGGCTTGATTTTTATAATCATAATATTGATACTTCGGAAGAGTTTTATGATAAAATAATTACAACCCGTACTTTTCAGGATAGGTTAGATACATTAGGGTATGTTCGGGCTTCCGGTATGAAAGTATGTTGCGGCGGTATTTTAGGAATGGGAGAAACAAATGATGATCGTATTAATATGATTTTGACCCTTGCAAATCTTGAAGAACCTGCTGAATCGGTAACTATCAATAAGCTAATAAAAATTCCCGGTACGCCATTAGAAAATGTACAAGATATTGATCCTTTTGAGTTTGTTCGAGTAATAGCTTTGGCAAGGATCATGATTCCAAAATCGTATATTCGTTTATCGGCAGGTAGGGAACAAATGTCTGATGAATTACAAGCTTTATGTATTATGTCAGGCGTTAATTCAATATTCTACGGAGAAAAGCTTTTAACTTCAGCTAATCCAATACCTGAAAGAGACAATGATTTATTCAAGAAGTTAGGGATTATAAGCTAGTTTATCTTTATTAATTTTTTAACTATTTATTAATAATATCCATTGACATAATCTAACATTTAATTTATAATTGCGTCACGATTTAATTTTAAGGGGAAAAATTATGACAAAAAACTATACAGGACCACAAACCTCAAAAAAAACATCCAGCTACTTTGATAGTGCTGCAATTCATTTTCAAAATGTTAACAAAGCTGCAGCAGATTGCACAACATATGCTAGTTCAGCAGTAACACATGCTACGAATATAGTAACGAACGGTGCAAAATTTGTAGGTTCTGTTCAAGAAATTGCTTCTGATATAAGCAGTTATTCTTTTGTATCCACATTTGCTCAAGCAACTGTAGCAAGCCTTGCCACTTTTGCTTATTATAATTATCCCATTTTTATTGGGGCTTTGACTGTCGGAGCAATTTTAATTTCGCCGTCTGATTCTATAGAATGTGTAAAAGATACAGTAAAAGCAGGGTTAACTGCAGGATATGTAGCTTATGAAACTGTGGAAGGTTTAATAGAAGGCACAGCTGGCATAATTTCTCTTATCGCTGATAATATTTACGGCTACGATACTGCAGAGCTTATAGGTATTAATACCAATATGATTGAGTATTATAGCTAAGATATGAATCGATTATTTTATTGTTACCCCGTGCCTTGACCACGGAGTCCAGTTAAAAATACTAGTATTTTTATTGTTTTTATGGATACCGTGGTCAAGCCACGGTATGACAAATTAATCGTTTTACTATCTCTTTCCGATCAATCAAAGGTAAAACGCCTGCGATTTCCGGTCCTGATTCTCTACCGGTTAAAGCAAGACGAAGAGGTAAAAATAGCTCTTTACCTTTCTTGCCTGTTATATTTGTTATTTCTTTAGTCCAAATGCTCCAGCTATCTTTAGTGATTTCACCTTGCGGTAATAATTCTGCTGCTTGCTTTAAATATTCCTTATCTAAATTTAGGTTTTCTACGTTTGGAGTTTGATGACAAATCTCCCACCAATCTTTTACATCACGTAATTTTTGTAAATTAGGTCTTACCAATAACCAAAAATTTTCATCAATATACTCGGCATCTATTTCTTTGAGGCGTTCTTTTACTTCTTCAAAGCTTAAACTTATCAATAATTTATGATTTAATCTTTCTAAATCTTCCGGTTGATAGATAGTTGGGCTTTTAGAGAAACTACTTATCTCGAATTGGTTTGCTAGCTTATCCATTGATTTATAAGGCAAGATTTGTGCCGATGAACCAAGTAAACTAAAAAAGCTAGCAATTGCCATAGCTTCAAGCCCAATTGTATCTCTAAGAGTTGCGATTTCAAACCCTCCGACTCTTTTAGAAATTTTCTCATCTTTATTGATTATTAAACTCAAATGTCCAAAAATCGGAGAAGTAGTATTTAAAGCTTCAAACATTTGAATTTGAATGGCAGTATTGCTAACATGGTCTTCACCCCTAATAATATGAGTAATATCATAATCGATATCATCAATAACCGAGCAGAGCATATAGGTCATACTTCCGTCTGCTCTTATCACTATTGGGTCGCTTAATGCTTTACCCTCATATTTGACTTCGCCTTTGATCATATCATGCCAGCTAATCGGTTCATGATTTACCAAAAATCTATAATGTGGTTTTCTTCCTTGTTCTATATATTTTTGTGTTTGCTCTTCTGTTAGATTTAAACTAGCACGATCATAAATTGGCGGTAATCCCTTAGATAATTGAAATTTACGCTTTAATTCTAGCTCTTCAGGAGTTTCATAGCAGGCATATAATCTTTTTTTGTCTAGTAATAGATTTTTGATTTCATCATATCTACTTAAACGGCTTAATTGATTAAATGTTTGATCCCAATTAATATTTAAAAATTTTAGATCTTTTTCTATAGCGTCTTTATATTCCTGTTTACTACGTTCTAAATCCGTATCGTCAAACCTTAAGATAAACTGCCCGTTATGCTTCTTTGCATATAGCCAATTAAGTAGTGCTGCTCTAATATTACCGACATGTAACATACCGGTCGGTGACGGAGCAAATCGTGTTATAACTTTTGTCATTTTTATTTATTTTTTTTCTCTTTAGCTTTTATCTTATTTTCATCAACAAGGTTAGCTACCTCATCTATACTTAAAGGATTTGGTTTTTTAGCAGCAATTGTGCTAAGTTTGTCTTCGATTAGCTGCATAGCATCATCTAAGCTTAAATTCAGAAAATCATATTTTTTTGGTATAGAAATAAACTTACCCATATATTTTATATAAGGACCGAATTTACCGTATCCTATGATAATTTCTTCATCAGTATCTTTATGAATACCGATTTTAAGCGGTAAGCTTAGAAGCTTTAATGCCATATCAAGTGTGATGTCGCTTGGTTTCAAGCTAGGAGGTACAGGGCTACGCTTCGGTTTTACTTTGCCTTCTTGTTCGCCAAGTTGAATATAAGGTCCATAAGGTCCTTTTTTCAAATGTATTTCTATTCCGTCTTTATCCGTACCTAAAACTTTATTCTCATTAGGAGTATCAGAAGGCTCGCCCTCATTCTCGTTATTATCGTTACCGCTAACAATAGATTTTCTAAAGGTACATTCAGGGTAATTGCTACATGCTAAAAACGCTCCGAATTTACCGAGCTTTAAACTAAGTTCACCTGTTTTACATGAAGGACAAACTTTAGATTCTTTATTCTCACCGAACAAGTGATAATCAAGAGCTTTCTGCACATAGCTAATAATTTCGGTTATTTTTTGTTCGTTTACCGACTCAACATTATTATTAAAACCACCCCAAAAATTACTTAAGGCAGATTTCCATTCAAGCTTGCCGGCTGCTATTTCATCTAATTCATTTTCAAGACCTGCGGTAAAATCATATTCAACATATTTTTTGAAAAAACCAACCAAAAATACTGTTACCAAACGTCCAAGCTCTTCAGGCATAAAACGTTTTTTCTCAAGAGAGACGTATTTCCGATCTTGTAAAACCGATAAAATAGTAGCATAGGTTGAGGGACGACCGATCCCAAGCTCTTCAAGTTTTTTTACTAAACTTGCTTCCGAATATCTTGGAGGCGGCTCGGTAAAATGTTGATTCGGAATAACTTCTTTAGTTTTAAGCTGTTCTTGTTCTTTTAAAGGCGGTAGCATCTTATTTTCTTCTTCAGCTTCATCGTCCACACTTTCGCGATAAACTTTATAAAACCCGTCAAAAGCTATAGTTGAACCATTTGCTTTTGCTAGATACTCTTTGTTTTCTGAAGCTAAACTTGCAACTACCAAATCCATTATAACATTTTCCATTTGGCAGGCTATAGTTCTTTTCCAAATTAGTTCATAAAGCTTATAATAATCCTTTTCTAGCTTTTCTTTTAAGCTATCGGGAGTATAAGTAATATTTGTCGGTCTTATCGCCTCATGAGCTTCTTGAGCATTTTTTACTTTGGATTTGTAAATTCTAGGGCTACTTGGTAAATATTTATCGCCATAACTTTTATCAATTAACTTACGTATATCTGCTACTGCATCATTTGATAATGTAACACCGTCGGTTCTCATATAGGTAATAAGCCCTATAGTTTCCTTACCTATGTCAACGCCCTCATAAAGTTTTTGTGCTATTTGCATAGTCTTTTTAGCACTAAAACCTAATTTTCTTGCTGCTTCTTGTTGTAGTGATGAAGTGATAAAAGGAGGTTGTGGCTGACGTTTTTGTTGTTTCTTTTCTATCTTATCAATATGAAGTTTTTGAGCTTTTAATTTCTCAGTTAGATCTTTAGCGTCTTTTTCGTTAATAATTGAGAATTTTTCTAGCTTCTGATCATTTACGTGAGTTAATTTAGCAACAAACGGCTCATTGTTGCTATTTTGCATTTTAAGGCTAATATCCCAATATTCTTCTGACTTAAAACGCTCTATTTCATCTTCTCGCTCACATATTAATCGCAATGCTACAGACTGTACACGCCCTGCCGATTTACATCCCGGTAACTTACGCCATAAAAGAGGGGAAAGGGTAAAGCCGACTAGATAGTCTAAAGCTCTTCTTGCTTGCTGGGCATTTACTAAATTATTATCAAGTTTTCTAGGGTTTTCAACGGCGTGAATAATTGCTTTTTTAGTGATTTCGTTAAATGCTACTCTTTTGAAAAAGTCATCAGATTTAACTTTATTTTTTGCTTTTATTACCTCTGCAACATGCCATGAGATAGCTTCACCCTCACGGTCAGGATCGGTTGCAAGATATACCGCATCGGCCTTTTTTGCATCCTTAACTATTGCATCTACATATTTACCGGCTTTGTCTGAAATGTCATATTTCATCGCAAAATTTTCATCAGGTAATACTGAACCTTTTTTAGAGGGCAAATCTCTGATATGACCGAATGATGCAATGACCTTAAACTCGTCACCTAAATATTTATTTATCGTTTTCGCCTTTGCCGGCGATTCTACTATTACTAATTTCATCTACTTATTATAAACTAATGATATTTTATTACCGGCGTGACGCATTACTTTTCCGGCGAGTTCTAATTCTAATATTACCGTATATATGATAGGAAGCGGTAAGTCTGTTTCTTTTTGTAAATACTCAAAACTAATAGGTACTGCCGATAATAATTCCAGTATAGCAGTACGCTCCTTTTGTGACGGTTCTTTAACATATCTCGTATTTAGTGTTCCTAGCTCAACAAAATCCTTAAATAACTCGTCATCTTTTTTAATAAAATTTTCATATTGCGGTAAATTAGCTACAATATCGTCTACTGATTCCACTAAATATGCTCCTTCTCTAATTAATTTGTTTGTACCCTGACATCGTGGATCTAAAGGAAACCCAGGAACGGCAAATATTTCCCTATTTTGTTCAAGTGCAAATTTTGCAGTTATTAATGAACCAGATTTTAAACTTGCTTCTACTACTACCACTCCTAAGGTTAGTCCTGATATTATCCTATTACGCTGCGGAAAATGTTTTCCAAGCGGTGTAGAGCCTATAGGTAACTCAGCTAATATTAAACCTTCTTCTGCTAAACTTTCAAATAATTTTTTATTTTCCGGCGGATATATATGATCAATACCGCCCGCAATAACTCCGATAGTTTTAGAAATTGCAGCTTGATGCACGCTGCTATCTATCCCTCTTGCTAACCCTGAAACAGTTATATAATCTTGCTCTACTAAACCGGTAGCAATTTTATGAGCAAAGTTTCTTCCGTTTGCAGAAGCGTTTCTTGCACCTACTATTGCAACGCATTTTTTATGATTTAATAACTCTACATTACCTTTATAACTTAGTATCGGTGGTGGGTCATAAATTTCAAGTAATAATTTTGAATATTCTAAAGATTTATAAGTGATAATTTTAGCATTGTCTTTTTCAAGAAGCTCTATTTCTTTTTCGGCCTCACTTTTGCTAAAAATTTTAATTGGTTTTGACTTTCCGCCTCGTAATGAAAAATCCTGAGCGTTATCTACGGCAGTTGCTGCATCACCAAATAATTTAATTAAACTAAAGAAAGTTTTAGGACCGATATTTTCACTCCTAATAAGACGTAAAATATTAATTGTTTCAATATCATAAGATATTTTAGGAGGAGAAAATAATTCTTTTAGCATTATTTGATATAGGTTAGTGCTGTATGTCATTCCCGCGTAGGCGGGAATCCAGTCAAGTATATAAAAATTTGTGTTTTTATATGCTTATTTTGTTAAATATATAATTTTTTATCAATGTTAAGATTATTTTTTTCTAGATTCCTGCGATCAACCATGAGTGTTAACTTAAAAGAAACCTTACCGGGTATCCATGCTAAAAGATCTTGATCTAAAGGATTTTTTGAAAAGTTCGATTTATCTCACTTTACCCTGGATTCCCGCCTACACGGGAATGAGATCAAAACCATGCAACAACACTAGATAAGTCACGGTATATACTACAACTTCTCGGCATGTGAGCTTAAATAATGTGCTATACCCTCATGTGACGGAGTAATTGCTTCTTCACCTTTATGCCAACCAGCCGGACAAACTTCGCCGTGTTTTTGGTGATGAGCTAAAGCATCGATTACTTTTAACGTATAATTGATATCACGACCAATAGGCAAATCATTAACTAACATATGACGCACAATAAAATTTTCATCGATTAAAAAAGTACCACGCAATGAAATCCCATCTTCATTAAGTACATTATACATTGAAGAAATATTCTTTTTAATATCAGAAACCATTGGGAATTGAACCTGTCCAAGTCCTCCTTTATTATGCGGCGTATTTTTCCAAGCTAAATGACTAAAATGAGAATCAACGCTAACAGCTACTACTTTAGTGTGTCTTTCGGTAAAGTCACCAAGCTTATTGTGAAATGCTATAATTTCCGATGGACACACAAAAGTAAAGTCTAGAGGATAAAAAAACAATACTACTTTATGTCCCTTAGCGTAGTCTTTAAGACGAAATTCAGGATTTATTTCATTATTAGGCATAACAGCATTAGATATGAAATCCGGAGCAGTTTTACCGATAAATACCTGCGTATTTTCACAAATATTTTCACCTTTTGGCATATTCGTAACCTTTTATTAGTTAATAATCTGATATGATATATAAAACTAATTCTTATTACAAGAAGCAAATTTATATAATTTATTACTTATTCGTTTTCTTTTCTGTGGAAGCTTTTAATTGGTTAAATATACTTAATGCTCCGGTTACAAAACTACTCGGTTCTGAAAGATTTGCCGGTAAAATTATGGTATTAGTATCTTTAGCTAAATTACCGAATGCATTAATATATTGTTCGGCTATTTTAAGAGCTACCGCATCACTTCCTCCTGTTTTTTGTACTGCTGCTGCAACAATCTCAATACTACTTGCTGTAGCGGTGGCGACTAAGCCTATAGCTTCGGCTTCACCTTTGGCCCTGTTAACTTGGTCAGTATAGGAAGCTTCTGAATTTAGCACTACTTGTGCTTTTTCACCTTCTGCATGGTTAATTTTTGCTTGTCTATTACCTTCAGATTCTAGAATTTGGGCTCGCTTTTGACGCTCGGCTGCTACTTGTAATTCCATAGCTTTAAGTATAGTTTGCGGCGGCTGTATATCCTTAATTTCATAACGCATACATTGTATACCCCAATTTATAGCAGCTTGATTAATAGCTGCTACAATCGCTACATTTAAAGTTTCGCGTTCTTCAAAAGTTCTATCTAAAGGAAGCTTACCGATTTCCGAACGCATAGTAGTTTGAGCAAGCTGTGTTATAGCATAGTAAGGATTATTAACACCGTAAGATGCGGCCATTGGATCAATGATTTTGACATATAAAACGCCGTCGATAGATAGGGTTACGTTATCGTTTGAAATAGCTGTTTGTGCTGTGACGTCTATTGCTTCTTCTTTTAAAGTATGCCTGTATGCTACTCTTTGAATGACAGGGATTAGTAAATTTAAACCAGGTTGGAGGACCTTATCGAATTTCCCAAGTTTTTCCACTACCCATGCTTGTTGTTGCGGTACAACTTTAACCATTTGTATTATAACTAAAATCGCTATAATACTAAAAATTAATAATGCATATTCCATAATTCAATACCTTTTTTTATTTCCACTCTATATTATTTTTAATTATAAAAAAAGGATTTAAGTTAAAAAATATCTAAAAATATTATTATACTAAAGAAAGGTAGACGAAGTTTAATTTGGAAAAGAGCAAGGAGTTTATAAGTCGAGGAGCGGAGCGTATACTTAATACGTGAACACCACAGAACTTATAAGACGACGCAGCCAATTTTTTAAATTAAACGAGTATACATTAATTATATATTTTTTTATCAATAAAATGGGTTTTAATTACTTTGAGTAAAGAAAGAATGCTTGAATATTCTTCAAGTTGTTCATTTACATTTTTTATCTCATTTAAAGCACTACTAAAATCTTCCTGTAATAAATAATTTTCTGCAGCTTTATTTTGTTCTAATGTTTTAAGTAAAATATTTTGTAAAAATTTATAGTAATAGTCTTCTAGTTTAGGTGTATCAGACATAATAATAAATATATAATTATTTAGATCTTAATTTATATATAAATTTTTTAATAATTCAATAATTTTTAACTAGATTTACAGATACTTAAGTCTTTATCTATTATGTCGGAATCTATATTTAAACAATCAAGTATTGAGTGAAACACATAATCATGGCTAATTTCAGTATTGGCATAACTTTTAATTGAGTCTACTGATTCAGGATATTTTGCTTTAAAATCATCCGATACCCAAACTATAAGCGGTACGGTTACTTGTTCTGCAATTAACGGACCTCCGTGTCCGTAATAGCCGTTTTCTCCGAGAGACTCTCCATGATCCGATACATATACTAAGAAAGCATTTTTATTTTTAAGTAAATCTATTAAATTAGATAAAAAAAAATCAGTATATAAAATTGAGTTGTCATAGCTGTTAACTAAAGCAAGCTTATCGCAATCGCTCGCATCCCCCTTAACTTTAATAGGACAAGTAGGGGTGAAATTTTCAAATTCTTTAGGATATCTTGCATTATAGTTCCAATGACTTCCTGAGGTATGAACTACTAAAAATTGTTTTTCTGAATTTGTTATTATTCTTTCTATAAAAGGGAGCATCTTTTCATCATGATCATTTAGAGAGAATAGGGCAGAGCCGCCAGGTACTATGGTAAAATTCACATCATTATAGATATTACTGAGGTCAAAATTTGCGAAACTCCTCATTAAAGTTTGAGTACCGATCCAAGTAGTATTAAAGCCGAGATTTGTTAAAACCGATAAAAAGCTATTCTCGTGTCTACTATTCTCAATTTGACTTGCAGGGTAACGTGAAATTAAAGACGGGACCGAAAGATAGGTAAGGTTAGAAGAAGATTTAGCTTTGAAAGAAATTAAGTTTTGAGCAGTATTTAAGTAAGGAGTTGTATCTCTTTCATAACCGTTAATACCGAAATGATCAAATCTTGCCGATTCTCCTATAACTAAAACGCCTATAATATCGGCGTCAGAGTTATCTATAAAATTATATTGTTTGCTAATATCTATACATGCATAATTTTTATCACCGAAATTTCCGGCAAAATTAAGATAGCTATTATGTAAATACTGAACGGGAAAATAATTTTTTAGTATCTTAAATGAAGGAGTAATAATATTATATACAAAAATAAGTAAGCAAGCGGCAGATAATAGTTTTGTTACGAATGATTTAGAATTTTCGGCAGGGAAAGATTTGAGGGTATAAAAACAGGTAAAAAGGCAAAAAATTATCCATATTATTAACTTAATGCTGGTTAATTCATAAACTTCGTTTAAATCCGTTGAGAAAAAACTACCTATTACTTGTTTAGTAGGATTGATTTTGAAGAAATAAATGTAATAACTAGCAATAGCGGATGTTATAAATAAAAACCCCACGCCGATTTTTAACACTAATCTATGTACGTTAAGACCAAAAAATGCTATAAAAGAAAACATATAAATATAACAAAAATCTTTTGATAGCTCTAATATCCCCCTAAAGATCGTTGCTTTATAATAATCAAATTTATAAATCAATATTGCGGTATTAAATAACAAACAATAAATAAAGGCTAAAATCGCCGATAATTTAATTAATTTCGTATCTAAATGTTTTTGAATAGTTTTTAGCATATAAAACATAATATAAATAGACTTAATAACTATCATGATCATAAAAAATCTTCAAGAATTTTATCCGTTTTTAATTCCGAACGCTCCGCTTATCGCTATTGATTACGGAAACAAAAAATTAGGAATCGCATTATCTAATCAAGAACGTAGTATGGCTATGCCTTTAAATACTATAACTGAAATAAATAAAAAGATCGTTATTACTACTTTGCTTAGTATAGTTGAAAAATATAAAGTTTGCGGTATTGTAATAGGTCTACCGATTGATATGAGCGGAGCAGTAACGGAGCAAACAAATATAGTGATGAAATTTGCCGAAGAGTTAGCAAAGCCTATAAATTTGCCTATATATTTACAAGATGAAAGATTAACTACCAAAGCTGCAAATAATTTCCTTAAATCATTTGGGGTGAAAAGAAAAGACCGTAATAATAACGATGATGCAGTAGCTGCTAGTATGATCCTTGAAACCGTGCTTGATTCTATTAAGAGATTATAGATTAAAAATCAATAATTGATTAATTTCATTAAACAAAATAAAATATAAAAAAGTTCAATAAATTAATTTAATTATTTTTTATGATAATACAAAAAAGTTATATTGATAATAATGGTAGACTTGCTATTCCTATAAAAGTAAGAGAGAAGTTAAAACTTAAAATAGGAGACGAAGTAACAATTAAGTATAATGATTCAGAACTAATAGTATCGACTTTTCATTCAAATATAGAAAAAGCACGAAACATACTGGATAAGTATAAAGTTATTGATTTATATAAAGAATTAAAGCTTATGAGAAAGGAAGATGCGGCAAAAGAATAAAATATCAATCAAATCTAAGCAGGTTGTGTTAGATACTTCTACAGTTATTGCCCTTTTGAGGAAAGAAGCGGGTTATAAACTATTAGAAGATATTATAGCAAGTAGCAGTATATCAAGTGTTAATTTAAGTGAATTTGTTAGTATACTTACAAGATCAAATATTCCTACCCATGAAATCGATGAAATAATAACTGATATTATACCTGAAATTATTCCATTTTCTGAAGATATTGCAGTCCTAGCAGGAAATTAATTAGTTACACTAAAGAATATGGTTTATCGCTTGGAGATAGAACCTGTATTGCTACAGGTTTATATATATTGATATGACTATATATACTAGTGATAAAATATGGGCAGAGTTCAAAATAAAAAATGCTAATATTAAATTAATTCGCTAATAATTATATGTTTTTAGCTTTTCAAAAACCTTATTGTAAAGATATATTATTTATGATAGAACCGATTTGAGAAAAATAAATAAAATATACCATGAAAATATTAATTTTAGGTGTTACCGGTATGCTGGGCAACAGCATGTTCAGGTTTTTAAGTAATGACAAGAAATTTGATGTTTATGCGACAGCCCGCAGTTCCTCCGCTCGTTCATACTTTTCTAAAGATTTATCAGATAAATTAATTACAAATGTAGATGTAGAGAACCACGATTCTTTAGTAGAAGTATTTAATAAAATAAATCCTGATGTCGTCATAAATTGTATAGGACTTGTAAAACAATTAGCAGATGCTAATGACCCACTAAAAGCATTACCGATAAATAGTTTATTACCGCATAGACTGGCTAATTTATGTAAGCTTAGCGATAGCAGATTAATACATATTAGTACGGATTGTGTGTTTTCAGGAAAAAAAGGTAATTATAAGGAAAGCGACTTTTCTGACTGCTATGATCTTTACGGTCGTTCTAAATTTCTTGGTGAGGTAGACTATCCTAATGCTATTACGTTGCGTACTTCAATTATAGGTCATGAGCTAGCAGGCAATAGAAGTTTAATTAACTGGTTTTTAAGTGTAGAAGGACACACGAAAGGTTTTGAGAAAGCTATTTATTCAGGCTTTCCAACTGTAGAACTTGCAAGAATAGTACAGGATTTTGTATTGCCTAATAAAGAACTGCACGGGCTTTATCATGTTGCATCAAAGCCGATTAATAAGTTAGAATTGTTAAAATTAGTAGCGGAAATATATAATAAAGAAATTGATATTATTCCGTCAGATGAGCTTGTAATAGATAGATCACTAGATGCTACTCGCTTTAATGAAGTAACGGGATATACCCCGCCTGATTGGCGTGAGCTTGTAAAGCGTATGTATGAGTTTAAGTAAAATGTCATTGCGAGCAGTCGTAGACTGCGCGGCAATCTCATCAAATATCCTGAGATTGCTTCGTCAATTACTTCATAATTTCCTCGCAATGACGAGGTAAATAATAACAAAAATAGGTGTTTATATATAATGTTTGTAGATAAAACTTTAATGATTACCGGAGGTACCGGTTCGTTTGGTAATGCGGTGCTTTCTCGTTTTCTTAAATCCGATATTATTAAAGATATTAAAGAAATTAGAATTTTCAGTAGAGATGAAAAAAAGCAAGAAGATATGCGTATTGCTTTGAATAACTCAAAACTTAAATTCTATATTGGGGATGTGCGTAATTATAAAAGTATCGATGAGGCGATGCATGGTGTAGATTATGTATTTCATGCTGCTGCTTTAAAGCAAGTGCCGACTTGCGAATTTTATCCTATGGAAGCAATCAATACTAATGTGTTAGGTGCCGAAAATGTTTTAAGTGCAGCCATTAATAACAAGGTTGCAAAAGTTATCGTACTGAGTACTGATAAAGCAGTTTATCCGATTAATGCAATGGGATTATCTAAAGCATTAATGGAGAAGTTAGCAATAGCAAAAGCTCGTATGCGTTCAATGAATGAGACGGTGCTATGTGTTACTAGATATGGTAATGTTATGGCTTCTAGAGGGTCGGTAATTCCTCTTTTTATCAATCAAATAAAACAAGGTAAGGAATTAACCATTACCGAACCGTCAATGACACGTTTTTTAATGTCGCTTGTAGATTCCGTAGATTTGGTTTTATATGCGTTTGAGCATGGTCATCAGGGTGATATTTTCGTACAAAAATCTCCGGCAAGTACAATTGAGGTACTTGCAAAAGCATTACAAGAAATATTCGACAGCAAAAATAAAATACGCTTTATCGGTACACGTCATGGAGAGAAGCATTATGAATCATTAGTATCATCCGAAGATATGGCAAAGGCTGAAGATTTAGGCAATTATTACCGCATTCCTATGGACGGGCGGGATCTTAATTATGCAAAATATTTTGTTGAAGGTGAAAAGAAAGTAGCACTTTTAGAGGATTACACTTCGCATAATACAAAACGTTTAAATTTAGAAGAAGTAAAAGAGTTATTACTGACTCTTGATTACGTACAAGAGGAGCTAAAAAATGTTTAAGGTAATGACTATTGTCGGTACTCGTCCTGAGCTTATCAAACTATGTTGCGTGATTTCCGAGTTTGATAAATATACTAATCACATATTAGTTCATACCGGTCAAAATTATGCATATGAATTAAATCAGGTTTTTTTTGATGATATGGGAATTAGAAAGCCTGATTATTTCTTAGAAGTAGCGGCAGACAATACGGCAAAATCTATCGGGCTTGTTATTGAAAAAGTTGATGAAGTACTTGAGAAAGAAAAACCTGATGCAGTTTTATTTTACGGTGATACTAATTCTTGTTTATCGGTAATTGCTGCTAAACGTCGTAAGATCCCGATTTTCCATATGGAAGCAGGAAATCGTTGTTTCGATCAACGAGTACCTGAAGAAATAAACCGTAAAATAATCGATCATACAAGCGATGTTAACATTACGTTAACCGAACATGCCAGGCGTTATTTAATTGCGGAAGGCTTGCCGCCTGAGCTTATTTTTAAATCAGGCTCGCATATGCCGGAAGTTCTTGACCGCTTTATGCCTAAAATATTAAAGTCGGATATTTTAGATAAATTATCATTAACAGCTAAGCAATATTTCTTAATTAGTTCACATCGTGAAGAAAATGTCGACGTAAAGAATAATCTAAAAGAACTATTAAATAGTTTACAAATGCTCATTAAAGAGTATAATTTCCCGGTAATTTTCTCAACACATCCAAGGACTAAAAAAAGGCTTGAGGATTTAGATGAGTTTAAAGAACTTGGCAATAAAATAAGATTTTTACCGGCTTTTGGTTTTACAGATTATATAAAACTACAAATGAATGCCTTTTGCATTTTATCCGATAGCGGGACTATTACCGAGGAAGCATCAATACTTAATCTGCCAGCTTTAAATATTAGAGAAGCTCATGAACGTCCTGAGGGCATGGACGCTGGCACGCTTATTATGTCTGGTTTTAAGGCTGAGCGGGTACTGCAATCGGTAAAAGCTATTACGGAAGAACACGAGAATAATAAAAATACGCAAGATATTGTACTGGATTATGCTGAAGCAGGGCTTGTATCAAAGAAAATATTGCGTATAGTTTTAAGTTATGTGGATTATATTAATCGTACGGTTTGGTTTAAGTAAGTCAAAAAATCGTCATTGCGAGAGAAATTACGTAAGTAATTGACGAAGCAATCTTAGAGATATTTGACGAGATTGCCGCGCAGTCTACGACTGCTCGCAAGGCGTTGTTGCGTAGATATAAAAAAGCACTCGGTGTTATACCGTGGCTTGACCATGGTATCCATAAAAACAACTAAAAATACTATAGGATTTTTAACTGGATCCCGACAAGCTCGCGGGATGACAACTGAAAAGCTGGTCCACGCAACAAGGCCTGCTCGCAATGACGAAGTAATATTTATCTTTAGTTAGCAATGTCAAAGTAAAGTTAGGAGGTATAATAATGAATACTAAAAGATTTTCACAGCAACAAATGAAAAATTTTGCAGAAGAAAGTATAAAGAAAATAGTAGATGCAACGAAAGAAAAAGAGTATTTTTCATCACCTTTTAAACATTTAATAATCGATAATTTTTTACCGTCAGAGCTTGCTAAAAGCTGTTTAGATGATTTTCCGAACCCAAAAGAAAAAAACTGGGATATAGCAAATGACAAAGATATAGAAATAAAGCAAAGATCAACTTGGGTTTCCGAGTTTGATATACCTGATGGTATTGTCGATACGGTGCGTTTATTTAATTCATCGGATATGCTTTATGCACTAGCAGAGCTTTTTGAAATTCCAAAACTTGTTCCTGATCCCTATTTTACTGGTGGCGGTCTTAATATAACGATGCCCGGTGGTTTATTAGATGTTCATGTGGACGGAAATTATCATGATGCAACCGGTCTTAATCGCCGCATGAACGTTATTTTATATTTAAATCCTAACTGGCAAAAGGGGTGGGGTGGAGAATTCGGCATATATGATGAGAAGGGCGATAAATGCGTCAAGAAAGTAGAACCTCTGTTTAATCGTTTAGTAGCATTTGATACTCATGATAAAAGTTATCACGGTCTTCCTGATCCTTTAAATTTCCCTGAAGGAGAATATCGTAAATCTATTATTTTATATTACTATACTAAAGCTCCACGTGATGCAGTCAATGATATAATTAAAGATCCTCATAGAGCTTTATGGAAAAAATATGATTTTACGGATAAAGATAAAAACCTTACTAGAAAATATTATTAATTTTAAATTTATAAGAAATGCTCCACGTTATATTAGGCCTCTCAGCTTTTTTTTCTACTTATCTAGGCTATAGCTTATTCTTACGAAAATATCTTAAAATCGAATTTTCACATGCATTAATATTTGCTACCTCTATTATTTTATCTATATATTTTTTAGCAGCTATTTTATATGTTTTAGACCCTATAATTTATGCTTCTTTTGCTATAGGAATAGGGTTGTTTTTGTATAGTATTTTTGATTTCTTAAAACAAAATAAAGTTAAAGATTTAGGTGATTTATTTACTTGGGAGATTATTGTATTTATTGGAGCAGTAATAATATATTTTTTATGTATTAAAAATCTAATAGCTTATGCTTTTTGGGATGAATATAGCTATTGGGGTGTAGCGTTAAAGGAAATGGATTATTACCATGGGCTGCGTAAATTAGACCAAGCAGGGACTGTTTTAGGAGTAAGATATACACAATTAATAGTAATATTTCAATATTCAATTTCAAAATTACTTGGATTTAAAGAAGCATATAATGTTTTCGCGAATGGGCTTTTATGTATTATTTTCAGTAGTGTAGCTTTAGTAGAAAGAAAATTATTTTGGAGTATTATCCTACCGTTAATTATGCTTATTCCTACTTTAGAACCTTCATTTTTTTCATGGAATTCATTACATCAAGATACTGTAGTAGGTATAGTTTTTAGCAGCATCGTAGCTACTTATATTCAATCTAAAAAGTATTATAATGTATTACTTTCTTATATTTTAGTAATACCGATGTTATTTATTCTACCAAATATTAAAGAGGTAGGTTATTGGCTTTCTTATGTGGTTATTTTGTTTATTATAATCGATCAAATTATCAATAAAAAATATAAGTATTTATATATAAATTTAATTTTAATTACTTTACCTATAATAGGACGCTTATTATGGTTTCATTACCTTATTAATTCTATAAAAATTACGGGGAGTGATTGGAGTGCTTATCCTTTATTAACACAAGTACCTTTCAGCTCTATAATAAATTTATTATTAAGTAATGATCCAGAAAAATGGAATTTATTAAAAATAATGATTCCTAAATTATTGCCTTATTTTTATTCGGTTAAGATATTTTGTATTTATATTATTATAGCCATGACCATATTTCTCTTACGAAATTATGATCGAAGACTTTTAAAAGCTTTTTTAAAAGCTTTATCAATAATATTTATAGGCTTTTTAGTTTATATTATTTTCAGATTACATTTATATATAACTTCTTTCATGTTAATAGAAGCTATAAATGTTTATTCTTATGAAAGATATTTGAGTAGCTATATGCCGGTATTTGCTTTTTGTGCTATTAGTTTTATTAAAATGGTGATAGAGCAGAAAGATGTAAATCTGCTCAGTACAAAAATATTGGCATTTTTTGGTATTATTTTAGCTGTTTTTTCTGCATATGAATTTAAAAAAATTTTACGTTTTCCTAATTCCGATCCTTACTATTTTTATAATCGTATAAATTGGATTAACGGTTTAATTGCAAATGGTTTAAATGAAAATACTGAGTTTAAAGAAAATAACTTTAACATGCTTGATTGTTATATTTATAGGTATCTTGAAGCTCCTACCGTAAAACAATCAAATGTAAAAAAATGTCTGCAGCATATAAGCCCTGAGCATGCTGAGGTATATATAGAGAAATTAGATGATAGAACTAAATAAAAAAATTGATGACATATTTGAGAATTTAGATTTAAATGATAAATTTTCTAAAATTTATCAAGAAAATCTTTTTAAAGGACGTAGCTCTCGTTCCGGAGAAGGTTCAGATTTAATTCAAACAGCAAAAATTAGAAGTGAACTACCTAAAATAATTAAAGAATACGGTATTAAAGTTTTTCTTGATGCACCTTGCGGTGATTGGTACTGGATGAAAGAATTTGACTTTGGCACAACTCGTTATATAGGTCTTGATATTGTAAATAATTTAATAGAAAAAAATAATGAGAAATTTGGTAATAAACAAAGAATTTTTAAAAAAGTTAATTTAATAGAAAACTATATACCTAAGGCGGATCTTATTTTTTCAAGAGATTGTTTGGTACATTTAACTTTTTATGATGCTTTGAAAATAATAGCTAATTTTAAACTTTCTGGAGCTAAGTATTTATTAACCACTACTTTTGCAAATACTCAACAAAATTATGAGCTTGAAGGAGAAAATAATTTTTGGCGACCTTTAAATATGGAATTGTATCCTTTTAATTTTCCTAAACCAATTTTGTTAATAAATGAAAATTGTCAGGAAGAAGAAGGAAAATATTCCGATAAAAGTTTAGGGTTGTGGAGTCTAAAGGACTTAAAATTGAATTATTGGGAAAATAATTTAATTAAACCTTTAATTAAGCAAATATTTAATAAGATTATACGAAATTAATCTGTTATGTTTATTATAACTAAAAAGATATTAGTTTTAAAAAGTCTATTTATATTAAGTTTTATTTTTTACGGAGACAAAGTTGTTATGGCAGAAGAAATAAAAATACCTACGGTTAGTGTAATTATTGCTACTTATAATAGAGATAAATTTATAGGTGAGGCAGTTCAAAGTATACTTGATCAAACCTATAAAGATTTTGAAGTTATTATAGTTGATGATGGGTCAAGTGATTCCACAGGGGAAATAATAAAAAATTTAAAAGATCCTAGAATTCATTATTATTATCAAGAAAATAAAGGACGCTCCAATGCTAGAAATAAAGCACTTACACTCGCTAAAGGTAAATATATTACTTTTCTAGATTCTGATGATTTATACCTACCTAATAAGCTTGAAATTCAAGTTAATTATATGGAAAAAAATTCTGATGTTTACATGATTTATACTTCTGCATATTGTATTGATGAAATCGGTAATAGTTTAAAGCATAAATATGAAGCAAAAACTTCAGGAAAGATTTATAAAGACATTGCGTTTTTTGTTCCTGTAACTATTACTTTGCCAACCGTGATGGTAAGACGGGAAGTATTTGAAAAAGCCGGTAATTTTGATGAAGTTATGTATCGCTTTGAAGATACCGATATGTGGCGTCGTATATCAAAATATTATCAAATTGGAGCAATATCTGAATTTACCTGTAAACTACGAACACATAGCGATAATCATTTATTAAATCAAGATCCGGTAAGGATAGCATCTGCTCTAAAATATTATTCTCTGAAAATTTTAAATGAAGATACAGAATACGGTATACCTTTTTTAGAAAAGAATCTAGCAAATTTATATATACATTATGGTCAAGCTCTTCAAACAGTACCGGAATTTGCTCCTACAGGTAATGAATTAATTAGAATTGCTAAAATGCTTAATCCTGAGCAAATAACTATGGCCGCTCCAAGTGAAGAAAGTAGAGGTAGTTTTTCTGCTGCACTTTATCGTATAAAATGTGCTCTTAAATGTTTATATCGTTAATTAAAATCAGTATTATATTAAGTTATGTTGCCTAAAGTTTCTATTATTATTCCTGTATATAACGGTGCTAATTACATGCGTGAAGCTATAGATAGTGCCTTAGCTCAAACATATAAAAATATTGAGATTATTGTTATTAATGACGGCTCAAGAGATAATGGTGAAACAGAACGCATTGCATTATCATACGGTGATAAAATACGTTATTTCTCTAAAGAAAACGGTGGCTGTGCTTCGGCTTTGAATGTAGGTATAAATAATATGCAAGGTGAATATTTCTCCTGGCTTAGTCATGATGATATATATTTGCCTAATAAAGTTGAACATCAAATTAATATACTAAATAAATTAAGTAATAAAGATAATATTCTTTATTGCGGTTATGAGCTAATCGACAAAAAATCAAGTTCTTTATATTTTGTAAGACCGGATGAAAGATATTCAAAAGAAAAATTAGATATTCCATTATTTTCACTTTTACGAGGTTTAATTCATGGATGCACTTTATTAATACCTAGTAAATATTTTAATGAAGTAGGATTATTTGATGAAACACTAAAGCATACTCAAGATTATGATTTGTGGTTTAAGCTTTTTCGTATTGCCCCTCTGTATTTTGATTCTGAAGTACTCATAAAATCTCGAGAACATCCGGAGCAAAGTACTCGCATTGTTCCAAATCAATTAGAAGAATGTGAGGTTTTATGGTCAGGTTTTTTAAAAAAACTAACAAAAGAAGAAATGATACGGATTGATGGTTCAACTCATGAATTTTTATATCATATTGCTGATTTTTTAAAACAAACCGGCTATATAAAATCATACAAAATAGCTCTTTCTATGAGAGAGCAAGAGCTTACAAAAGTTAAAATTAGCATAATTATGCCTGTGTATAATTCTATTAACTTTGCAACGAAAGCTATAGAGAGCGTACTTGCCCAAACTCATGAAAATTTTGAGTTAATTGTAATAGATGACGGATCAACTGAAGATACTACAAAATTACATGAAATTTGTAATAAGGATTCAAAAATAACATATCTTTATCAAGAAAACAAAGGTCCTGCTGCTGCTAGAAATTGCGGTATTGATAAAGCTACAGGATATTATACTGCATTTCTTGATGCAAATGACTTATTTAAGCCAAATAAATTAGAATATCAATTGAGATTTATGGCTGAAAATTCCTTTAAATTTTCTCATACCTCATACAAGCGAATAGATTTAAATGATAAATTTGTGGAAGAAGTACCATCCGGAACATTTTTAGGGAAAGTTTTTCCAAAAATTATATATTATAATCCTGTCGCTACTTCAACAATTATGGTTAAAACTTCTTTGCTAAAATTAAACATGTTTCCTGAAAATGTTATGGCAGGTGAAGATCACTGTCTTTGGATTACTCTCTCTAGTAAAAATTTACTAGGGGGCATCAATTCTAAGCTATCAGAAATTAGAGTTGATACTTCTTTAGAAAAACACGTGATATTAAAAAAAGAATCATTGCGTACTATAAATGTTGCTGCTTTTATTGCTAACGATGAATATTTAAACGAGTTTAGCTCTGTACTTATCTATTCGTTATCAAAAGCAATAAAACATTTAAAATATTTAAAAAAGAAAGGTATAATAGGTATAGTATTAATAGAAGATGATTATGAACCTTTAAAAATAAGGTTCTTACCTCCTGTGATTGCTGCAACAATTTACTCTTTAAAGAAATATGGAATACGTACAACAATTATAAAAATATATAGATGGATACGGAAACGCCTGAAATAGTACAAAATAACAATTTTATATTTTATGCCCCTGGTATCCATACAGGTGGTGGTTTAGTATTATTAAAAGAAATCCTAAACACTAAAAACTTTATTAAAAACTGGAAATATATTTATCTAGATGAAAGAGTCAGAACTAAATTAAGTTTACCTGATTCCGTAAAAAATATTGCTTTCATTAAATCACGTTTATTAGGTGAATGGGAGTTAAGACAAAATTGTAAAATTAGTGATACTGTTTTATGTTTCCATGGGTTACCTCCTTTATTTCCTAAAAAAGGTAAAATAATCGTATTTTTACAAAATCGTATTTTATTAGAACCTCTGAAAAATAATCACTATTCAATTTTAATATTATTAAAAAAAATTTGGTTACGCTTAGGTTCTAAATATAATAATATAAAATATATAGTACAAACTCCTTCCATGCTAAGAATTGCTAAGGAGTTTTTAGGTCAAGATATTGATATATCTATATTAGCTTTCGCCCCTAAAAATATTCAGAAAAATTTAAGCCGTACTAAGAAATTTGATTTTATTTATCCTGCTAGTGGAGAACCGCATAAAAACCATATTAATTTATTGAAAGCATGGAAAATTCTTGCTGATATAGGTATAAAACCGTTTCTTGCTTTAACTGTAAATGTTGAGTTATATCCTGAACTGGCTAAAAAATTAGAAAAATATATACAAGAATATAAACTAAATATTATTAACCTCAGCGAAATATCTTCTAGTGAAGTGTTAGATTTATACCAGCAAGTTTCAGCATTAATTTATCCTTCAAAAGTAGAATCATTCGGATTACCTTTAATTGAGGCTACGGAATATAAAATACCTATTATTGCATCTGAATTAGATTATGTAAGAGATGTAGCAAATCCTGTAGAAACATTTGATTCGAGTTCCCCTACCTCAATAGCAAGAGCAGTTAGAAGATTTCTAAATAATAATGAGAGTTTAATAACTATAAATTCAGCAGAAGAATTTTTAAAAAAGTTATTCCTCAATTATTTTCACTTTTGAGCCATCACCGATTTTAGTCATACCTTCGGTAACTACTAAGTCACCTTCTTTAATATTATCAGAGATAATTTCAATTAAACCTGCTGTACGTGTACCGATTTTTACGTATAATTGTTTTACTGTATCACCATCTATTTTATAAATAAAATTACCTTGATTATTTCGTTGAATACAACTTTCAGAAACGGTTAGATTTTTATGTGGATTAATTATAAGCATAACATCTACATAACTATTATGTAGGATTTTTGTACCCATAGGTAAAATAATTTTAGCTGTTAAAGTGCCGTTATCTGATAAGTAATGCGATACTGCCTCGATTTTGCTTTTAATTTTTCCTGCAATTAAAACTTCAGTATTGATTCCAACTTTTCCGCTTAAAGACTCCGGTAATTCAATAAAAATACTTTGTGAGTTTTCTGTTCCGGTAATGCTAAAAAGATAATCGCCTATTTTTACTTCATCTCCGACCATAGACTTAATAACGCCTATTTTACCGGAGTAGGGTGCAGCAATTATCATATCGTTATATGTTTTTAGGGCTTTGGAATAATTAAATTTAGCATCTTCAAGTTCACTTTTTGATCTTTTATGTTCTTCGCTGCTTACAAATTTTTTAGCAAATAAAGCTTCTTTTCTATTAAAATCTTCTTGTTTTGTATTTAATAAAGCTTCTGCTCTAGATTTAGTGGTTTCTGCTATGTTTTTATCTATAACTAGCAATATATCCCCTTTTTTTACTATTTCTCCTTGATGTGCTGAGACTTTTTCAACTACTCCGGTGGCATTAGCATAATAATCACGGCTATTATTATTTTGGCATTGCCCTACAATATTAAATATGTCGTAAAGCTCGGCAATTTGTACTTTAGTTGCTTTTACCCCTGTAATTTTTTCTTCTTCCTTTTTACTTGCCATACTAGAAAGAGAAATAAGTAAGACAAAAAAACTGATATATTTTATGAACATAGATTACTTTTTTAGCCTCTTAAGTTCTTCATCTGTTAGCCATTTATATTCTTTTTCTAGAATTTCAAATCTAATTTTTTCTAATTGTTCATCAAGATCAGGTTCAGGAACGCTAGCAGAACCCATAAATTCAAATCCTTGATAGTTAATTTTAAGTTTATTACAAGTTTCTTGTAATGATAATAAATTTTCTTCTATGTCATCAATAAATATTATTGATTTAGGATAATAATTCACTTTACGCAATACATATTCAAGTACGCTTCCTTTATCATATTCTGCAGTATAAATTATTCCGTCTTTCAAAGTAGGTTTACCGTAACCGGCATTAAAATCTTCTATTATAATTTCATCCTTTAAAGGTGAAAATTCTTGAAAGTTTACTTTTAATTCAGTGAGTTCACGAATTCTCCATTCAATCATATCTTCAATTGTACCGAATTTTCCGGTAGGAAGTTTAGTAAGCCCCATTGCCGGTATATTTTTTTCTTTAAGTAAAGCAAATATTGTTAAGATATCTGGGTTAACAAATCTAGCTTTCCTATCTTTAAGAACAATGCTAAGTAATAATGCACATTCTTTTCTAGTAAGTCTTTTTTCAATGTCCACCATTAATTCTTTTCTATAATCATGTGTTAACCGAGATTCATCGCTATCCATAACAATTACTTCATCAACGTCAAAAAGCACCAAGCTAGTATTATCGGCTTGCTTTACCGCTTCTATAACTTCTTTAAAATCATGAACTTTATTTATTTTGCTATACATATTTATTATTGCTTATTTATATTGTATTTATTAGTTCTTCTAAGGAATTAGACATTACTTTTAAATCTTCCTCTCTAGATAAATTATGAGGTGCATCTTTAATTAGCTTCATTACTATTTGTGTACTCGTTATTTTTTCCAATAATTTAAGCGAAACATTATAAGGTACATCTTCGTCTAACATACCATGAATTAGATGCACCGGTATATTTATATCAATTTTGTTTTTTGTGAGCAGTAAATGTTTTTTTGCATCCTCTATCAGTTTATAGCTGATAGGATATTTATGCTCGCAATTTTTACCTGCTACTTCTAGCACTCCCTCTTTTTGCATCTTATTTTGATCGTCCAGTGATATATTTTGCCAAATATCTTCAGTAAAATCAGAAGCGGGAGCTAAACATACAAGTCCTTTTATTTTATTAGGAAATTTTAAAGCCGCAAGGAGTGCAAGCCATCCTCCCATGCTCGAACCGACTAATATTACCTCTGTATCTATTAACTTATCTAAAACTAGCTCTACTCCCTCTAACCAATCACTAATTGTTTGATCCTCAAATCGTCCTGATGCGTTTCCACAACCAAAATTATCAAAAACAATAAAATTATAATTGTGTTTTTTGCAATAATCTATTAAATAGATAGCCTTAGTTGATTGCATACTAGACATCAAGCCGTGTAAAAAAATTACAGATGGAATATTTGTATTAATTATTCTATAATTATCATAGACAATAAATTTGTCTTGTGTTTTATTATAAAGCTTGTGCATTTTAAATAATTATTTTAATAGATTGAGATTTAATGCCTTCATTAAAGTCAAGTAAACGATACAATAAATATACTATTTTGCAAGTAGTTCCTGCTCTAGTTTCGGGAGGGGTTGAAAGAGGTACTATAGAAGTTGCAAAATATCTTAAAATTCTCGGTCATACTCCCATCATAATTTCAGCAGGCGGTACTCTAGTTAAAGAATTAGATAAGGAAGATATATTGCATATTGAAATGAGCAGTAGCAGTAAAAATCCCTTTGTAATTTTGAATAATGCGAGATTAATAGCAGAAATAATTAAAAAATATAATGTTGATATAGTTCATACGAGATCAAGGGCTCCGGCCTGGAGTTCATATCTAGCAACAAAATGGACGAATGCTAAATTTTTGACTACATTTCATGGAGTTTATAATATTCCGAATAGTTTTAAAAAATATTATAATAGCATAATGCTAAAAGGCGAGAAAGTTATTGCCGTGTCCAATTTTGTAAAACAGCATTTGCTCGAAAACTATAAAATTGATGAAGATAAAATAGTAGTAATTGAGCGTGGAGTGAATTGTGATTATTTTGATCCCGCAAATTTAACGCCGGAAAAACTTGAAAAATGTCGTGATAAATATGATGCACCAAGCAAAGTGCCAATAATATTAATGCCTTCTAGAATGACAAGCTGGAAAGGACATCTTGTTTTAGTAGAAGCATTAAGTAAATTAAAACATAGAGATTTTTATTGTTTAATGGTCGGTGATATATCTAGACATCCCAATTTTACTAATAGAGTAAAAGAGCTTATAGCTAATCTAAAACTTCAAAATAAAATTCAAATTTTTGGTAATGACTCAGATATAATAAATCTTTATGGAATTTCCAATATTATTGTTTCTGCCTCAATCGAGCCTGAAGCTTTCGGGCGTACTATTATAGAAGGGCAGGCGATGGAGAAGCTTGTTATTGCAACTAATATCGGCGGAGCAGTAGAAACAATAAATAATAATATCACCGGTTTCCACGTAGAACCAAATAATGCCGAAGCGTTAGCACAGAAAATCGATTATTGTTTCTCGATTTTAGGTACTGATACTGCTAAGAAAATCCAAGAAGCAGCAAGACATACTGTAATAAATGATTTCTCTCTTGATCTAATGCTTAGAAAAAACCTTGAAGTCTATAAAGAAATCTTAAAAAATTCTCATAATTGAATCCTAGGTTCTTTGTACTTTTAATAGAATAATCATAATTATGGTTAGTAACTATTCCATCAAAAATCTTATTAATTTTTGCTAAAAAATACCTCAAAATAGTAAATTAATTAGCAATGCTTACAGAGCCTAGATTAAAGTAGTCAAAATAAAACATAAATTAAATTTGTATTCTAGATGGAAACCGTTTTTTATCTTGAATACTCATTATTTTAAACTTCTTTTAAAAGAAGTATATAGGGTTGAATAAAATAGCTATTCTCCTAATAATTTTATTTCAGCATACAAATCTTCAAGATTTATATACTGATCATAAAAATTATTATAGTCATGAGATTTACCGTCATGATGAACTACAAGCATTAAAGTTTCCGGTAAAAATTCTTTTAAAGCTTGTTGTGCATTTTCTATAGATGTTTTATCAAGATTGGCAAACACTTCGTCTAAAATTAATATTTTAGGGTTTGAAATTATAGCTTTAATGATTCCAATTTTTTTCTTTTGACCACCACTTGGTGCATTTATTACATCATAATTTTTATCACTTAAGTGCGTAATTAATGTACCTAGATCTAATTTTATAAATAGTGTGTTAATTTTTTCTTCTAATGATTGTTTATTACTTTTAATGATTGATTGATCAAGACCTGAGGTTATTACTTCAAATAAAGTAGATTGAACCGGTATGTAACTATTCTGATCAATAAATATTATTTTTGGATTTTGATAATGAGTAGGTATGGAAATTTCACCAACACTATGGCATGGATCAGCAATACAATTTACTAAACTCTTTAAAAAAGTAGTTTTACCTTTTCCTGAAGAGGCTGAAAGAAGATAATGTGCTCCTAATTTTAATACTAATTTTTCAAAATTCAAAATAGTTTTTTCTTCTATAATTAGGTTATAATCAGAAATTACAAGTTCATCATTTGTATCATTAGTAGACCATGTTATTCCTTTTTTATCCTCAGAGGAAATTGCCTCTATTAATTTTGTAATTCTTGCTTGTGATATAACGGCTCCACTAAAGATTATTTTTAATGAAGAACTTGTTAAGAATGGTTTTAAGGTTTCAAGCCAAGGATTAAGTAGTAGAGCTTGCTCAAGTGTAATCTCTCCATTTTTTACTTTATAAATATAGTAAAGTGATTTTATGAATTTATCTGAGATATCTAGTATAGTAGTTATAGTATTTCTTGTGCTATCTAAAAGCAACATTTTCTTCGATATTTCTTTTTTAGCTTTAAGTTGTTGGGCATATTGATTTTGTACAAATTGGGCAGAATCAGTTAACAAGATGTTTGAAGTATTAGAGGATATATTTCTTACTATAGAAGCTTTATTTTCGTTAATTTTCTCCGCTTCTTTCCTGTAAGAAATGTCTAGTTGATATAATATATTTAAAAATCCTTGCTTAATATGTTCAAACTCATTAAATATAATAGCTCCTGGAACTAAATTCATTATATCTTGCAATGCAATAAGCTGTATAATTTTTTGAGTGGTTAAATTCCCTAATTGTAAAATTCCAATAGTGAAAGTATTATTAAGATCACTAAATAAATTATTAGTAATAGCTTCTATATCTTTTAATCCTAAGATTTTACTTTTATACTCCTCGTTTAGTAATAGTTCTAAAGCTTTTTGTTCAATTAAATCTTGAGTATTTTGTGTTAAAGAAGTTTTATATGATTGGAATAGTGTGCTTATTATATTTTTTCCGCACCATAAAATACTGATTTTTGCTCCTTGAGAAACAAGAGGTCCTATAGCGGCAGTAGGGTCCTGTATGAGTAAGGTTAATGCAATTAATGTATTGCCATCATTTCCGGTGTAGTTAATAAAACTACTATTTATGCATGCTTCAATTAAATCTAAAACATTTGTTATAACCATATTTTTAATAATTGGATTATTAGAAATATAGTAAAATCCTTGGGTTACATCTTTAATTTCATTTTTTGAATCATTTTTAAAATTGTTAGAAAGTATATTAGTATCAATTACCCTAATATTAGGGGTTAAGTTTGTCTGAATTTCTTTTAAATTTTCCTGATAATTTAAGAAATCAGTCCCATAATATGCTAAGCTCAATATTGCAGCTGTAGAAGTTAAATAAATTGGTACTGAATAATTAGGAAAAGCTGTGATGAGATTTGTAGTGATAGGGTAGATTAAACTTCCTTTTAATGTAGCAGAAGTAAGATAATGTTTCTGAAAATACCCTTCGGCTATTAAGATTTCATCAGCAAGAGTTGTCGAAACAAAAAGACTGCTTCCTTTTGTTCCATTTATAATAAAACCAGTTATACTGCTAATTATTAAATGCGTTCCATATGCTAACTTCTTGGAAAAGGTATAAGTATTATTTTTATTAAAATTTACCTTATTAGATGAAATTGTAGATATTATATCGTCTATATTATAGCCTAAGTTAGAAAAAGATTTTATTACTGGATTCTTACGGAATAAAAAGGATGGTATCATAAATATTAATTTTTATTAAAAAACTGCATTTTACGTTCTTAAAAATAATATGCAAGTAGAAAATAACAATTATTATGAGCATTGCTAAGTGAAGATATATAACTTGGAAAGTCTATGTCATTGTGAGGAAATTATAGTTGTAGGAATCGAAAACGCATTCTAGCCCCTCTGCGGTATCCAGGCAGGATGACACCGCGTGCGTTTTTTGATCAATATAATAATGTTGAAGCTAGAATGACATAGAAAAAATCAGATTCCTGCTTTCGCAGGAATGACTTTCTAAATAGAGTAATTTGTAAAGACAGTTTACGTATTAACGAGAATATAACTCGATTACTAAATGAACTTCTGCATCAAAAGGATAAGGAACATCAGAAAGAGCAGGGATTCTTAAATACTTACCGGTTAATGAAGGTACGTCAAATGATAAATAATTGGGAGTTGTTTGACCTTGTTTTGAAACAGATTCTTGAATAAGCGGAAGTTGTTTTATAGATTCCTTAATCTCTACAATATCACCTTCTTTGAGGCGTATACTTGCTATATCGGCTTTCTTACCGTTTAATTTAATATGACCGTGTGAAACTAATTGTCTTGCAGCAAAAATAGTTGGAGCTATGTTCATTCTATAAACGACTGTATCAAGCCTACTTTCAAGCAATCCAATGAAATTTTCACCAATATTACCTTTCATTTTTTGAGCAAGTGTAAAAATATTTCTAAATTGTTTTTCAGTGACACGACCGTAGTGGCATTTTAATCTCTGCTTAGCTTTTAAATGTAAACCATAATCTGAAGTTTTAATCATGGTATTTTGCCCATGCTGCCCTGGACGATAATTGCGTGTATTGAAAGCATCTTTGCTATCACCCCATAGGCTTACCCCAAGTCTCCTACTAGCTTTATATTTAGAACGAACAATTTTTGTCACTGATAATATCCTTAACTTTTGTTTGAATTACAAAAAAATATATACATTTCTTGCATCAAAGTCAATCATTGATTTTTAACCTAAAACTTTTTATACTTAAATAAAAAAAATCGTATGCGTTCTTTGGTAAAGCCAATAAATTTAGATAAAATAAATTACTCTCAGAGTACTGTTAAAGACTATATCTTACTTATGAAACCGCGTGTGATGTCGCTTGTAATTTTTACGGGTTTTGTAGGTATGTGGCTTGCTCCTTATTCCGTGCATCCTTTTATTGCCGTTATTGCAGTTGTTTGCATAGCTCTTGGGGCAGGTAGTGCAGGGGCAATTAATATGTGGTACGATAGAGATATTGATAGCTTAATGAAACGTACCCAAAAAAGACCTATTGTCAGAGGAGCTATAGAGCCGGATGAAGCTTTATCCTTTGGTTTGATAACGGGATTTTTTTCAGTATTTTTTATGGCTTTATGCGTTAATCTACTTGCATCCTTTTTACTGCTATTCACTATTTTTTATTATATCTGTATTTATACTATTTGGTTAAAGCGTCGTTCTATACAAAATATCGTTATTGGCGGAGTATCGGGGGCATTGCCTCCTGTGATAGGTTATGCAGCGGTAAGTAATACTATATCTCTAAAGTCGATTATATTATTTTTGATTATTTTTATTTGGACGCCGCCGCATTCATGGGCTCTTGCTTTATTCTGTAACGACGATTATAAAAACTGTAAAGTACCGATGATGCCTGCCGTAAAAGGAGCTTTATATACTAAAAAACAAATTCTAATTTATAGCATTCTTTTATTTATTGTTTCTCTAATGCCTTTTTTTATCGGAATGAGTAATATTATATATTTAATAATTGCCGGTATTCTTGGGTTAGTATTTCTATATTATGCCGGCTCTTTATTCTATGATACCCCTGATAACAAACAAGCTAAAAGACTTTTTGCTTACTCAATATTTTATCTGTTTTTTATATTTTTACTTTTGTACCCAACTAATACTATATCCCCTATTAGCTGAGAGAGAGATAGTATTGGGGTACTTTTATAGAAGATAAAATTGAAACCCAACGTGAAGAAACATATAATTTAAGTTATGGAATTATGGAAAAGCCAAGCTATCTAAATTTTAATAATAAAAATTATAAATGGAAAAATGATATTGATTATCGTAAATGCCCTGAAGCTTATAGAGTAGGTAAAGGTGAGCAGGGAGTATTAATTTGTCAACCATATAAAAATGAAATTTTGCCTTATTGGAAGTTTAAAACTCCTGAAACTGCTAAAGAAAGTAGTGAAAGAATATATGAAATATTTTTAAAATACTTAGAGAATAATGATTTTGTTGGAGCTGATATGGCTCGTAAATATTTGCAAATGGGTTTTACTAGAAGTAGACGTTACGCTAATTATAAAGGTGGGAAAAAATATGACAAAGAACATGATTATAAGAAATTAGAAAGAGGAGGGGGTGATCCAAAAAAAGTGAAAAGTGCCGATATATTTTTCAAAAAGTGGCAAGAAGCAGAAGAGAATGAGAAATATAAAAAGATAAAAATAGAATGGAAGAAGCAATTTGGGTAAATACTATTAACTTTCTCCTATAAGTTCTATAGAAAATGTTGTATCATATTTATAATTAGGATTAGCCTCTGCAATTTCTACTGTTCCACCATTCTCAGTTATTTTAGCTTGCAAATATTTATAATGCCCACTACTGATGGGTAAGCTATATAGTTTATCATGATAAACAGTTAACATAGGAGCCCAATCAACTTTAAAAACTTTAGGTTTGTTAGGCAAGGAAAGCTTCATTAATTTCCCTTGAACATAGCTAAGTTTAAAAGAAACTAGACTTTGCAGTTCGGTGTCATTAGGGTAGTATAAAGGATATTCAAGCTCTAGTTTCTCTCCTGCAACACTATCAGGAAAAATAATACTTCTAAATTCGTTAATATTAAATAGCCATTGATTATTAAACCTAAATGTTAATGCTGTAGTTTTGATAATTTCTTGATATATATCACCAAAATGAAAATTATCAGCTACAAGGTTAATGATTCCACGTTCTGTATGTTCATTACTGTCATCATCATCATTATTAATAATTTCTGTTTTTTTAGATTTTGTTAATTTATAAGCATCGCTAAGAATTTTTAAACCTTTTTTTATTTTAGATGGTCTAGGGGAAATCTGTTTTTCGTCAGTAATTGTTGTTTTAGTTATATTAGTATTACTTCGCTGTTTTTTAATTGCACATATTTTACCATCAACGTTTGTACCGATAACTTCTACTTTACCGCTATTAATAGCACGAACATTTGAAGTAGTTTTAATAGCAGCACTTGTAGCTTCTACTGCTCCCACTACACCTACAATTATTAAATAAGGCACGGTGATTATAAAAGAGAGACCTGTCTCATCACCTCTAGTCATGTTAGCAAGATCTGATAGCACCCCTCCTTCGTCTTTTTCTTCTTTCTTAGGCAATTTTTGCCACATAATCGTGTTCATTTCTTCACGTGATATCTTACTCATAAAACTCTCTTAACCTAAAATTAATTAAAAACTTAATAGGAAAAATAAATATTTTCAACTAAAATGATGCAATATACTAATATAATTAGTAATTGTTACTATTATAAATTCTATAATTTATAATTAGAGAGGTATTAAAGTTTAGTCTTGTGTTGATTAATGCGTTGACTTTTTCTTTATCAATTTAGTTTTTTTACATTACATTAATAGAGGTTAGATTATGACTAAAGATGAAATTGCAGAACTATTTAAAAAATGTATCAATTTACATAACAGATATCAATATCAAGAGGAAAAAGACAATTTACGACAATTCATTGAAATTGATCCTGAAGAACTTTCAAATTTTATTGCAGCTTATAATAAAACTGAAAAGTATAACAATAGAGAAGCTGAAGTTTTTCATAGCTTAAGTTCTATTTTAATGGAAAAACAACAAGATAATGCGATTAAATCATTAAAGAAAGCTATTGAACTAGATCCAAGTAAAGCATACTACCACGAAGAGTTTTTTAATAGGTTATATAAAATAAATCCTAAGGATGCACTGGCTTCTATCAAAAGAGCTATAGAGTTAAATCCAAATAAAAAATCATTATATGAAGACCTTATTATTTTGTTAAAAAAGGTAAATTATGATGAAGAAGCAGCAAAAATTACTGAAGCAATTCAAGATTTCCCTAAAAACATACCTAATTTGGTATTAGATACTGAGGACAAAATTGATGCTTTTCTGTTAGGATTAGATTATGTATCTTAAAATAATTTCTTCAATCCTTTTTGTAGAAGCTTATTCACTGGATCTGCTTGTTGGTTTTCCGGTTGAGTGTTGCTTTGTTCTTCTGTAGTTGTATCTTTTTTCTTTCTAAGACCTAAAGCGTCTTTAATGATATTTTCAGGTTTCTTCTCTCCGCTTTTCAAGTCTTTAATAACACTATTAAACACATTTTTGACTAAATATGTCTGAAGAGCCTGAATATCTAGCTTATGCTGCGGGTTGTTTATAAATCCATATAATTTAACAGCTATAGGCGGTAAGTCAGCAATAGTAACACTTGCACTAATATCCATAATATATTGCGGTAAGTTAATTTGACCGTTTGCGGTTGCTTTGGCAGGTGAAGCATCTAAACTACATTCATTTAAATTAAGCTTACCACGTGCTATATTTCCGCTTGCAATTAAATTTTTGAAAGATGTTGAACCGCCGCTAAAAGAGCTGTTAATAAGTCGCAATACTCCTTCGCTATTTTTAGTATTATTTACCGCATCTGAAATTCGGTTTAAATCAAATCCGCTTATTTTTCCGTTATCGCTATTTACGTTAAATTGTCCGTTTAGATTATTAACATATGTATAAACGCTATTACCGCTAGCGTTAAGATCGGCTTTAAAGCTTAGTCGTCCATCAGTTATTTTTATTTTACCAGATTGCGGAGTTAAATTTTTTAAGTAAGCGTTTTTTAAATCGATTTTAATTGCAACTTTTTGATCTTTTCCTGAACTCACATAACCAGTACTACTTAGTTCGCCACCGTAAATGCTTGCATTAACTGAAGTAATATTAAGCGTGCCACCGGTGATATTTAATTTTGTTTTTAAATTATTTATTACTAGTGAGTCGTTAGTTAATTTATCAATACTTGCAGATAATTGTCCTTCAAGTTCGTTTAAAAATCCTAAGTTAATAGGATTTTTTGACCAAGGAGAATTATCTTTAGGTGTCGGTATATTTTGAGTAGCAGTACTAGTAGCTTTATTTGAAGCAGGAGTAGGGCTATTGCTTGAAATAATTTTATCCAAATTAACTAACGGACTGTATAAATTAAGGTTAAAATTTGGTTTCTGAGCTGCTAAATTAATATCGCCTTTAATAGATATGCTAGTATTAAAAGCGGATATTTTATTATTAATATGGAAAGTATCTTTCACCTTTTGTATGTCCCCGTTTAATTGCAATACTCCAATCTTACTTAAATTACTTACTCCCATAAGAGACATAAACGACTCAAAATTATTAATTTTTAGATTATGGGAAATAGTTATATCTTGTGTTAAGTTTTTAAGCTCAATATCTCCGGCTAGATTACTATTTGCAGCCGATAAACTAATATTTTGCAATTTTATTGCTTGAGAATTATAAATCACGTTAGAAGTAAGTATAAGTTTTTGGTTAATAATAGGAGGTAATTTATCAGTCTTTAGCTTTAAAGCATCAAGTATAGGTTTTAAACTATCAGCTTGTAGCATAATATTTGTCTTATCTAAATTAGAGCTAATCTCGGTTATAATGTTACCAGGATTTGCAATGATATTTGATTTTAAGCTATTACGCTCTATATCATAATTTGCATTTGCTAGTAATTCTATATTTGGATAATTAAGCCTAGCATCTTTGATAGTTATATTTTTATTATCGGCAGTAATTGCTGTAGTTAGCTCATAGTCATTTTGTAAGTCAGCCGGCATACCTAAAGTTTTAGTATTACCTTTAATATTTGCATTACCTATAAAAGAATTATTTTCGCTATCAAATTTTCCTTCGATTTTAATTTTTTCACCGGCAAGATTAATATTAGCACTTAACGGAATTATTTTTCCGATTTCTTCAATATTTCCGTCTATATTGATTTGCTGTTCCAAAGCCTTTAAAGCTAAAGTAAAATCTATAGGACCTTTAAGGCTTTTAATTTTAGTATCTAAGTTAATATCGTTAAATATTTTCTCACTATTTTTTTCTATATATATTACTTTGCCATCTATAATTTTAAAATGACTAATCAAAATAGGAAGTTCTAATTCAGTTTTATTGTTAGACTCTGCGGGGCTGGTTTCATTTGTTTTGGATGTATTATTAGGTGTAGAAAATTGCCAATTTTTTTGTCCGTTACTTAAAACTTCTAGATTTATAATCGGTTTTTGCAGTTCTATAGAAGCTACTTCAATTGCTCCTCTAAAAAGAGGGAAAAGCCGCAATGACGCTTTAGCATTTTCAACGGAAACTAGATGGGGTTCTTTTGTGCCGTTTATTGAGGATAATTTAACTTCTGATAACGACACTGTAGGATTCGGTAATAAAGATAATTTTATATCACCGTTAATAGTTAAATCTCTATTTGTTGCCTCTTTGACTTTATCTATTATTACTCCTTTATAATTATTTAAAGGAATAAAGAAAGGAATAACAATTAATAGCAATATTATGCTTATGAATATAACAAGCGAATATTTTAAAGCTTTAGACATAGAGTTTAACCTTCTATTTATATATATATTATTGAATTATAGTATTTAAGGCTTAATTGTCAAATTCATATAATTTTCTCAATTTTTAATTGAAATAATTATATTCTAGGTCATTCTTGTGTGGATCGGTTTTTCCGTCATGACGACCTGGGTATCCTGTTCAAATTTCTCTTTGATAATTTAAAATCACATAATTTTTAGTTATAACAGGGAAAAACTCTTTATTGAAAGGTAATAATTCAGTTGTTTGATCTGAAAATTCTATTTCAATTATGTCACCTGCACCAAAGTTAAGAATATTTTTAATTTTACCTATCTCTTTATGATCTTGGTCTAATACCGGTAAATGATTTAAATCAGCTATATAAAATTCATCTTCTTCTAGTTCCTCTAAACTTGCTCTTAAGCAAAATAGTTTATAACCTTTTAAATTCTCAGCTTCATTTCGAGTAGCTATATCATTAAAGGTACAAATTAATTCTTCTTTGGGATTTTTGCTAATTAGCTTAATATGTACATCTTCTCCAAATTCATTTACTAAATTTCTTTCAAGTATTTTTGTAGCAGGTTCGGTAAAAGATTTTAAAATTATATGACCTTTAATTCCGTGACATGATTTTATTACACCGACTAAAATTAAATTTTCTAAAGAATTCATTAATTTGCCTTTAAATTTTGATAGTTATATATAATAATATATCTAAAAGGTTATCTGTAAACTTATTTTAACGCTAATTAAAATAAATTTACAGATAACCTCTATAGTCAAAGCAGTTGGATTTAATTACAAGGCACGAGGAGCAAAGCCTATAACTAATAGGAGAGCGACGAGTAACGATGTAAGTGAATGGGGATCATTTGACTATAAAAGAAAAATTCTTTAACAGATTTCTAAACATGATAAAAAAAATAGCTGCCGGCATCATAATTTGTTTTTCATTATTATTATTTACAATTTTTGGTGCAGTATCTTTTGTTAATTATAATTCTATGACTAATAATTTTACTAGTCATTTGGGTACCCAGAAAGAGAATGTCGGAAAAATAAAGATGAGTAAATTTCCTTTACCTTATTTAATTATTGAGACGATAAGGGAAGAAGGAAAGTTAGATTTAGAGCAGATTAAAATTCATTTTTCGTTGTGGTCGCTTATAAAATTTAATCCTAAAATTAATAAAATAGACATATTAGATGCTAAATTTTATTCAAATTCTAATGTATTAAATATTTATAATCATGAAGAGTTAATAAATAATTTCTTTAAATATAAATTACAAAATATAAATCTAAATGTTACTAATCTAAGTATTATTAATAAACAAGACTATTCTATTTTAAATTTTAATAATTGTATTTTAAAAAAAGAAAATGCTTTATCATCTAAT
>JBEGTS010000009.1:0-34690 GCA_041179265.1 Pseudomonadota bacterium | reverse complement strand
CAATAACTTTTAGTTAGTTTAGGTTATTATTTATCTCTCTTTGCTCTATTAACACTAATTTATGATAAAGATATACTCTAAATTTGCATTTTAAGTAATTTAATTATAGATAACTGTTAACAAATTTTAATAATTATCTATAATGCACCCTAAAACAGATTAAAGGCATACAAATAGAGCGAATAGAATGGCAAGACCTATAGAAGAAGAAAATAAATATGCACAATCACTAGAAAAAGATTTAGATATTGTAATTCCTAAGGAGCAGAGCAAAAAGATATCATCTAATAATATAGACATATTACCTAAAAAGCAGACATCAATATTTAGAAGTTTGGATGATATAGAAGTTATACAAAGGCGTAACTTGGAGCGTATAATTTCTCAAGAAACAGTGAAAAGTAAAGATGATTTATATATAATAGAGCAAGAACGGATACAAAAATTAAGGAGTAGAGGCACAAACGCCTTAAAAAACCATGAACAGCACCCAAACACTATTTATGAAAGTGAGTATAAAGCACAAACTAACTCAAGAACATCCAATATTATAAATAGTATTAAGACCTCAAAGACATGGGGTAATATAAAGAAAATAAGCAACGTAGCAGGAAGGATTCTTTTCAATAAAACCACAGCTAGTGTACTCGGATTAATAGCAAGTAGTATTATGCTGGCAACTATAGCACCTGCAACAGCTCCATTTATGTTTGTATCAGCTACTGCCATGGCAACATCTATAGTAGGTAAAGCAATAATAGATGTAGTACATACTCGAAAGATACGTCTTCTTACACAAGAAAATAAATTATTGGTAAAACATCGTGATGATTTGAGTAAACAACAAGCCCTTTTAAAAATTGACCCGAAGTTAAAAGATATTTTAAAAGATGATTTATATATACATAATGATCAGCCTCAAACGAAAGACAAAAGTAATAAAGGTATCAAATCATTATTTATAGCATCAGTTATAACAAATGGAATAAGTAATATAGTAAACGTGGCGGGGATATCTGCAGCTATAATCGGTAATAATATAGCACAAATAATTTCATCAATAAATATAGGATTACAATCATTAAAAGGTTCTAAAGATTCGGTAAATCAGGCTCAGGATAGAATAAAGTTAATTAAGGAGTTAAACCATAATATTAATCAAGAAAAACAAAAAACAGATATAGGTAATTATAAAAATATACAAGCATTAGCAGAGATAGGGTATAAACAAACTATTCAAACCGAAGCATTAACCGCTTTACTACAAGATAAGAATTACTTTAGATTTACCGATCAAGAAAAACAACAGAGATTTAATCAGCTTAATAAAGAAATAACTCTAAGAACAGCATTAGAATATGCTGATACAAAAAAAATAACATCACAAAATATAATAGTAGATGTACTGAAAGACATAGGTAGAGCACATAGTCCTTTTTATAAACAACCGGAACAAATAACTACTCATAAAAGCGTCTTAACAAAAGCAGTTGAAAGTGCAAATACTAAAGATCATAAGGAATATCAAACAATACCGTTAAAAAAGAAATTAGAGCTAAACGGCACAGAAAATATAGCGAATAAAATTAGAACACAATTAATTAATAACAATACTATTTCTAATAAAAATGCAGATACGCCAACTAATTATATAAAAAGAATTGCAAAAAAAGATTTAGGATTAATAAGATAAAAAATATTTATTAATTTTTATTTAACAATATGTTGAATAGATAAAAATAAGCTAATAGTAAGTTGCACTTCATTTTCTTATTTATCGTATAAAGCGAAATTTCTTATTGACTTTTATATAAAACAGTATAAATTTCTTTACAATTTAATTTTTTATAAAGAAATTATGTTGGGTTATAAGAAGGCACAAAGAAAATTAACAAGAGAAGATAAAGAAAGTATAGCTTTTTTGTGTATAGGTACATTTTTAGAATATTTCGATTTAATGCTATATATCCATTTAGCAATTTTATTAAATGAACTTTTTTTCTCTCCTAATAATTCTTTATCCGATTTTCTTATAACTTCTTTTGCTTTATGTTCAACTTTTATTTTTAGACCTATAGGAGCTATAATTATTGGTTGGATAGGTGATAATATAGGTAGGAAGCCTACAATTATTTTGACTGCCCTACTAATGTCCATTTCTTGCATTACAATTGCTATTTTACCTCCATATGCTCAAATAGGAGTCACTGCTTCATGGGTAGTTACATTATGCCGGATAGTCCAAGGCATGTCATCTATGGGGGAAATAGTGGGAGCAGAATTGTATCTTACTGAAAAACTTAATCCTCCAATACAATATCCTGCTGTTGCTTTAATATCAATTTTTGCAAGTGTAGGTTCTGCAGTTGCTTTAGGAATAGCTTGTTTAGTGACTTCTTTTGATTTTAATTGGCGTCTTGCCTTTTGGTTTGGAGCAGTAATAGCATTTGTTGGTTCATCTGCTAGAACTAGACTCAGAGAAGCACCGGAATTTGCTGATGCAAAGATTCAGCTCCAAAAAACTTTAGAAAAAGCTAAGTTGGATAAAAAAATATTACAAAATAATATAATATGGAAAATGAAGACTAATAAAAAAACTGTTATGTCTTTATTTTTAATACAATGTATATGGCCTGTATGTTTTTATGTAGCTTATATTTTATGCGGTAATATTTTAAAAACTAACTTTGGGTTTACTGCAGCAGATGTTATAAGACAAAATTTTTATGTTTCTATGATTTATTTATTAGGGCTTATGTTTCTAACTTACTTAAATTATAAAATATATCCTTTGAAAGTTCTTAAAGTGCAGTTGTATATGTATTTTGTTTTTAGCTTAATTAACCCATATTTACTAAATCATATAAATTCTGCATCTGAGGTTTTTATAATCCAAGTATTTACTATGCTACTTAGACCTGATATATCTTCAGCAATACCGATTTTTTTTAAACATTTCCCGATATTTAAACGCTTCAGAGCAACGAGCTATATTTTTGCTATAGTTCATGCTTTAATGCATACAATAAACACTTTTGGACTTATCTATTTAATGCAATATTTTGGTAATTGGGGATTAGTGATTATAACAATACCGATAGGTATAGGTTATGCATTTGGATTAAATCATTTTATAAAGTTAGAAAAAGAAGCAGGAAATTATCCTAGAAATTCATTGATACATCATACTCAAAAGGCTGTTGCATAGTATATAAATGTTGAAAACAAAGTTGGGTAATTTTTCTTTGTATCATTGGTAATTCGAGATATATAGCCAAAGTTACAAAATTTGATATTGTTTCTTCTATAATCTTTTTGGCTTTCTCAGGAGTTTTAACTCCTAAAGTTTGTACATTATGTAATCGATCAAATAATTTTATAAGAGCTGTATCATATCTTTTTTGTTTAACTAATAAATTAAGGCTTTCTTCTGCACTGATTTTTCCGTAAGATTTAACCCTAGTTAATCCATCTACATGTTTCGCTACTTCTATACCAAAAATCTTAGTTATCATCTCTTCAGTTAGCTCTGTATCCTCAATTGTGTCATGTAATAAAGCAGCATTTATCATGTTGGAAGTAAAAAGCTTTGGTACTTCTTCAGCCACAAACTGGGCAAACATATATGCCACCTCGATTGGATGAGAATAATAAGGATCACCTGACTGACGCATTTGTGATCCGTGATATTTACGAGCGTAATAAATACCTTTTTTAACTTCCTCTATATCGACGTGGTTTTTTACTTTAGTGTTTAAATATTCGAGTTTATCAAGTAATTTTTTGGCGTAAACGCATACTTCAAACTTTTTTCCCCAAGAGCTTAAATCTTCCATAAAAGTTATTTCTTAATTTATTGTTAATAGTTAGTTGATTACAATTATAGTGAAAATTAAAAAATTGCAATAACAAATAGCTTTTTAACTTTAAATATATTAATAACTTTTAGTTACCTTGTATTTAAGCAACTATCATCTTACTTTATTAGCTGCTTCAGCTTCTACTTTCTGCGGTAATTTATACTTTGCTGTTTTTTCTTCTGCATAGTTGAAAAGCTAGTAAGAATAACAGCAAAAGTAATAATATTTTATTCTGAAATCGAGGGAAAGAAACCGCTTCAAACTCTGATTTCTACAATTTTTTAATCAAGTAATTTACTATTAGCGATAGATAAGGCTAATTAGCTCAAAAAAACTATATATAATTTTACAAACATTCCTAAATAAGGATAGATATTATTACGAAGATGTTGTTGTATGGATCAGGTCCGGGGGGGGGTCATACCGTAGCTTGTGACCACAATATGGCAATTGTTACCCGGATATCGAATCGTTATTGTGAGCATTTGCTCGGAGCATGGCAATTCTAGGCGGTATGAAAGAAAATTAATTTAGTATTTTTTTACTGGATTGCTTAGTTAATTACTTCCTAATTTTCTTGCAGTGATAAACTAATCTATACTTAGTTAGGAATGCTATTTCACAAAAGTACTGTTTTCCTTGATAGGTTTAACTATTGTAACATTTAAGACTGGAAAGCTTGAGTTTAAGCTTCATTCATTGTTTGATGTTTTCGTTGAAATACTAAAAACTTTCGATTGGTGGGCGATGACGGACTCGAACCGCCGACACTCTCGGTGTAAACGAGATACTCTACCAGCTGAGCTAATCGCCCATATTTTTTATTAATTAGTAAAATAACATTATTTATAATTAATAAAAAGTATCTATAAATAATTTAGCAAAATTTTATTAGTTTTTGCTTTTAAATTACCTGTAAAATGTTATTTACTTTCATTTATACTTTTTATTTGTTTTGATAATCTACTGATTTTTCTTGAGGCGGTATTTAATTTAATTATATTTTTTTTCACACCTTGCATTATCTTAGATTGAGCAACAGATAAAGCTAAGTTAGCATTTTCTTTATTACCAAGACTGATTTCATGTACAACTTTCTTTATAAAAGTTTTTATTGCACTAGATCTTTTTTTATTGATTAGAGTTCTTTTTACTGTTTGTCTAGCAGCTTTTTTTGCTGAAGAATGATTAGCCATTACCGAGTCCTTTATATTTAATTTTTAATATCTTCATTAATATCTTGCTGTATATTCCCTTTAGCATTAACATCTCTATCTACAAATTCAATATATGCTATCGGTGCTAAATCACCATAACGGAATCCGGCCTTTATTATTCTAGTATAACCGCCAGGTCTATCTTTATATCTAGTACCTAAAATACTTATAAGCTTTTCTACTGCTTTTTTATCTTTTATTTTTGATAAAACGCTTCTTCTTACCGTTAAATTAGCTTTTTTAGCTTTAGTAACTAGAATTTCAATGTAAGGTCTTAATTCCTTAGCTTTTGGTAGAGTAGTTTTAATTTGTTCATGGGTCACAAGTGCTACAGCCATATTAGCGAGCATTGCTTGCCTATGACTACTTGTTACATTTAACTTTCTGCCTTTAATTTTATGTCGCATTTTTATTAGTCCTTAATTATAAGAATCTTCATAACGTTTAGATAATTCCTGAATATTTTCTGGTGGCCAATCTGGTACATCCATACCAAATCTTAAATTAAATTTTGCCAATATTTCTTTAATCTCATTTAAAGATTTTCTACCGAAATTTGGGGTTCTCAGCATATCGGATTCTGTTCTTTTTACTAGATCCCCTATATATATTATATTATCATTTTTCAAACAATTTGCTGACCTAACTGATAATTCCAATTCATCAACTCTCTTAAGTAAATAAGGTGAAAATGGTAAAGCATCAGTTTTAACCTGCTTATCCTCTTCCTGTTCTTCAAAAGAAATAAACAATTGTAATTGCTCTTGTAAGATACGTGCAGCTAAACCTACAGCCATCTCAGGTAATAAATCACCATTAGTTTCTACAAACATAATTAATTTATCATAGTCAGTAACCTGACCTACCCTAGTATTTTCTACCTTATACGTAACACTCTTTACCGGATTAAATAAAGCATCTATAGCTATTTCACCAATAGGTAAATTATCCTCATAACTATTTGTGCTAAGTATGTATCCTTTACCAACCTTACAAGTTAATTCTATTTCAAGCTGCTTGTTCTTAGCTAGATTACAAATTACATGATCCGGATTCAGTATTTCTACATCATGCCCTGTTTCAATCATACCGGCCGTTATAACACAAGGTCCTGTTACTTTTAACTTGATGATGCGTTTTTCCGCAACATGCATTTTTACTTCAATACCTTTAATGTTTAAAATCACTTCCGATACATCTTCTTTTACACCTGGTATAGAAGAAAATTCATGTTCTATAGCAGGGATTTTTATAGAAGTGATAGCTGCTCCTTGTAAAGAAGAAAGTAATACTCTTCTCATAGCATTACCGAGTGTTAAACCAAAACCTCTTTCTAAAGGTTCAACTACAATTTTAGCTTTATTATTGGTTTCCGGAAAATTTTCATAAGCGACTTTATTCGGCTTTATTAAAGTATTCCAATTTTTACTTAACGATAACATTTAATACCTATGATTCTCTTATACTCTTCTTCTTTTTGGCGGTCTTACTCCATTATGAGCAATTGATGATACATCTAAAATTGATGTAACCACAAAATTTTGTCCGAATAAAGCTCTCATTGCCGATTCACGCTGAGCTCCAGGTCCTCCAATTCTAATAGAAATAGTTTTTAGACCATATTCTTTTGCTTTTTCTGATGCTCTATCAATTGTTACTTGAGCTGCATAAGGTGTTGCTTTTCTTGCCCCTTTAAACCCATTACCTCCTGCCGATGCAGAAGAGATAGCATTACCTTGAATATCAGTAAATGTTACTATAGTATTATTAAATGATGCTCGGATATGCACAACACCAAGAGTGATAGTTTTTTTCTTTTTCTTAACTTTAACCGTCTGATTCATTATTTATACTCTATACTTAAACTATTATTTTACAGCTTTTTTCTTTCCGGCTATCGCAATAGCTTTACCTTTTCTAGTTCGAGCGTTAGAATGGGTATTCTGTCCTCTCACCGGCAATTTACGTATATGTCTAAGCCCTTGATAACATCTTATATCTTTTTTCTTCTTAATGTTAAGTGTAACTTCTCGTCTTAAATCACCCTCAACTTTATATTCACTTTCAATAATATTACGTAAGCTTATTAACTCTTGATCCGTAAGTTCTTTAACTTTTTTATCTTTCGATATTTTTACTTTATTACAGATCTCTGCTGCCGTAGTAGGCCCAAGCCCGTAAATGTAAGTTAAACTCACAACTAAACGTTTATTATCGGGAATATTAACACTTGCAATTCTTGCCACAAATAGTCTCCAAATTTTACTAGTAACTAGAAAATAATATAAAAATCTTTAATAAAGTCAATTTATTTTTAATATTTTCTGTATATCCATTTCTATTTCTTGTTCATTTTTACTTCCATTAACTATATAAAAATTACCACTATTTTTATAATAATCTATTAACGGATATGTTTCTGTTTTATATACTTCAATTCTTTTTTTTATTACTTCTTCAGTATCGTCTTTTCTATAATCAAATGTACTTGAACCGCAAACATCACATACATTATGAGTTTTAGGCTGCAAGAAGTAACTATTATATATTTTTCCGCAATTTTTACAACTATATCTTCCTAAAACTCTTTTAATTAATAATTCATCCGAAACATCAAAATATATTATTTTAATTTCTTCTGTAATAAATGATTCAAAGAATTTCGCTTGCTCTAAATTACGCGGATATCCATCTAATATATAACCATTTTTATATTCAGAGGATAATAAAAAATTTTTGATTACGTAATTAACTATTTCATTAGGAATAAGCTCTCCTTGCTTAACATAGTTATTAATTAGTTCTGCTTCACTAGTTGATGTTTTAATAATTGTTCTAAATATATCACCGATTGCTATATGTGGTAAATCAATTTTTTTAGCTATCTTTTTTCCTTGTGTTCCCTTTCCGGCTCCTGGAGGACCTAAAAAAATTACTACCACTACTTAAGCTCATTTTAATTTTTTAATTTTACTTTCTTCATTAAACCTTCATACTTACTACTAAATAAGTAAGTTTGAATCTGAGTCATAGTATCAAGTACTACGTTCACTACAATTAAAAAACTCGTACCTCCTAAGGAAAGAGAGATTACATACTTATTCATTAATAGCTCCGGAATTACACATATTACACTTAAATATATCCCGCCTATAACCGTAAGCCTTGTAAGTATATAATCAAAATAATCAGACGTATTTTTCCCTGGTCTTTTACCAGGAATATAAGCACCGTATTTTCTTAAATTATTAGCTGTTTCTTCAGAATTAAATACTATTGCAGTATAAAAAAAACTAAAAAACATAATTAATGCTACATACAATAAAATATATACGGGTTTTCCATGCCCTAAATAATAAGTAAGCATGCCCATAGTTTCTGAATTACTATTAGAAAAATTAGCAAGCGTAGCAGGAAACAGTAAAATTGAACTAGCAAATATTGGAGGTATTACACCTGAAGTATTTAATTTAAGAGGCATATGCGTTGCTTCTCCCCCATAAATTTTATTTCCTACTTGTCTTTTAGGATACTGCACCAATAATTTTCTTTGGGCTTTTTCAAAAAATATAATTATAGCTATTAATAGAACTACTCCAATACAAACAGCTATCGCTATTAAAGGCGATAATGCTCCTTTTCTTGATAATTCAAACATACTAATAATAGCACTTGGTACTCCTGAAATTATACCTATAAATATAATTAAAGACGTACCGTTACCTATTCCGCGTTGCGTAATTTGTTCTCCTAACCACATTAGTAGCATAGTGCCTACAACCAAAGTAATTACGGTTGTAACTCTAAAGAAAAAACCCGCTAAAATTACTACAGGACCGGTATTTGTTACAATTGACTCTAAACTTATAGCAACTCCATAGGCCTGAAAAGAAGCAAGCAGAACTGTTAAATATCTCGATAACTGATTTACTTTTCTTTTACCGACTTCCCCTTCTTTTTTTAAATTTTCCAAAGGTTTATATGCAACTGACATTAATTGGATAATAATTGAAGCGGTAATATACGGCATAATTGCTAAAGCAAAAATAGACATTCTACCTAGCGAACCACCAGATAGCATATTAAACATTCCAAGTATTCCGGATTGATTCTTTTCAGCCACACTACTTAAAGCAATTGAATCTATACCAGGTATAGGTATAAAAGATCCAAATCTACATACTATAAGAATGAGAATAGTGAAAACGATGCGACTGACTAAATCATTACTGGATTTTTTAGAAAAATTTTGCCCCATATATTATAATAATTTTCCGCCTGCTTTCTCGATTAAATCCTTAGCTTTAGAAGAATACGCATCTAATTTTAATGATAGAGGATAAGCAAAATCATCACTACAAATAGATAATAATTTCACTAACTTCTTGTTATTTTTATTATTAATTACTCCAGCTTCTATCAATTTTTCTTTAGTAATGGTATCAGCAGCATTTAAATACCCATTAGCTAATGCTTCTTCAATATTATAAATATTTATTATATTGTATTTTTTAGTTGAAATACAATTAAATCCTCTTTTAGGTAGTCTTTTTATCATAGGCGTTTGACCGCCTTCAAAACCTTTTATTGCAACACCAGATCTAGATTTTTGACCTTTAACTCCTCTACCCCCGGTTTTGCCTTTACCGCTACCAATACCGCGTGCTATTCTTTTCTTATTTTTTTTAGCACCTATATTATTATATAATTCATTTAATTTCATTTAAAAACTCTAATTACATATTTTCTATTTTTAACAAATGCTTTACTTTTTCAACCATTCCTTTGATTGAATTAGTATTTTCAAGAGTAACAGTCTTATTAATTTTATTTAAACCAAGACCAATTAATGTTGATCTTTGATCATACTTACGACCTATAGCACTTTTAACTTGAGTAATTTTTATATTATTGATCTTATTATTCATAACTTCACCTTACTCCGTAGTATTATTCATTAACTTGAATATCAGAAGATTTTACAGATATTTCATTTACTTTTTTATCTCTTCTCATAGCAATAGATTTTGGTGATGCAAGTTTATTTAATGCATCAAATGTTGCAGAAATCATTGCATAAACATTAGTTGAGCCTATTGATTTAGCAACAATATCATGAACACCTAAAGAATCAAAAATTGCTCTCATAGAACCGCCTGCTATAACGCCTGTACCTGCTTTAGCTCTTCTTAAAATCACTTTAGCGGCACCACTTTTACCTACAACATCATGATGAATAGTTCGATTTTGATATAATGGGACTTTCATCATTCTTTTTTTAGCAGCTTGTTTTGCTTTTCCTCGGGCTTCGTTTACTTCTTTAGCTTTCCCGTGTCCTGCTCCAACTCTACCTGCTTTGTCGCCAACAACCACATAAGCAGAAAAAGCAAACCTTCTACCGCCTTTTACTACTTTCGTAACTCTGTTTACATCGACTAAAACTTCGCTTAAAGTTTCTTCATTTTTTTTAACTTTAGACATTACTACAACCTATATAACCTAAAATTTTATTTTCTTTCTAGCTGCATCAGCGAGAGCCTTTACAACACCGTGATATTTATAACCGCCTCTATCAAATACTACTTCTTTTATCCCTGCAGAATCAGCTTTTTTTGCTATTTCTTCACCTACTTTGATAGCATTTTCAATATTACAATGAGATTTTTTTAATTTTTTTATTTTCTCATCTAAAGTTGAAGCGGAAGCAATCGTTATAGACTTAGAATCATCAATAATTTGTGCATATATATGTCTACCTGACTTAAATATTGATAATCTAACTCTATCAGATGTTTTAGATATTTTATGTCTTATTCTACTTCTTCTTTTTTCAAATTTTAGCTTAGCACTACGCATATTTAACTCTTAAATTTAATTTTTCTTACCTTCTTTACGCGGTATAAATTGATTTTCAAATTTAATTCCTTTCCCTTTATAAGGCTCAGGCGGTCTCTGTTTTATAATAATTGAAGCAAATTGTCCTAACTTTTCTTTATCTGTTCCCTCAAGAATAATAATATTTTGCTTAGGTACCTCTATTTTAATATCTGAAGGTATTTCAATTTTTGTATTATGACTTTTAGCAAGCATTAAATTTAAATATTTACCTTTTATCATTGCCCTATAACCGACTCCGTTAATTTCAAGTTTAAGTTTAAACCCTTCTTTAACGCCGGTAACCATATTAGATATTATGCTTCTTGCAGTACCCCACATAGCACGTGCATTTTTATTTGCGGCTAAAGGTTTTACTAAAAGCTTATTTTCTGCCAATGAAATTGCTATATTACCTTTAAAAGTTTTTGATAATTCACCTTTAGGCCCGGATATTTTTACTTCTAAATCATTTAAACCAACTTTTACACCTTCAGGTATAGTAATCGGCAATTTTCCAACACGTGACATTATTTTTACCTTAAAATACTTTACAAATTACTTCGCCACCGACATTTTTAATATGAGCTTCTCTATCAGACATAACACCATAAGGAGTAGAAAGAATATATATACCCATATTATTATAATATCCTTTCAAATCTTTAATAGCAGAATATACTCTTTTTCCAGGCTTTGATACTTTATGAATTTCGCATATAGAAGCATCACCGGTAACAGAGTATTTTAAAGCTACCTCAGTATAATTAATATTATTTTTTTGAGTAGTTATATAATTTTTTATATAACCTTCTTTTTGCAAAACATCTAAAATTGAAGTTTTAATTTTAGAACTAGGAAAAGAAACATTTATCAATTTACTTTTATAAGCATTTCTAATTCTAGTTAACATATCTGCTACATTATCCGTCATTGACATATTATTTACCTATCGACTTTTACCAACTTGACTTAACTACACCGGGAACTAAGCCTCTGCCTATTAACTCCCTAAGCTTATTCCTAGATATACCAAATTTTCTTGTAACACCTCTTGGTCTACCTGTAAGCTCGCATCTATTTCTTATTCTAGTAGGTGATGAATTTCTAGGTAATTGTGCAAGCGACATTACCAAAGAAAAACGCTCTTCTAATGAAATATTTTTATCGTAAATTTTACTTTTTAGTGCTAAACGTTTATTATGCAAGCTTTGTGATTTTTTTTTCCTACTTTCGTTCTTTTTTATCGAACTTACTTTTGCCATTATATATATCCTAAAAATTAATTATAAAAAGGTAAATTAAACCCTGATAACAAAAACTTACTTTCTTTATCTGTTTTAGCAGATGTAACGATTGTAATATCCATACCCCTTATTGTATCGATTTTATCGTAATTAATTTCAGGAAAGACTATCTGCTCTTTTAATCCAAAAGTAAAATTTCCTTTACCATCAAAACTTTTATAAGAAAAACCGCGAAATTCCTTAACACGAGGTAACGCAACAATTACTAGCCTTTCTAAAAAATCATACATTCTATCTTTACGTAATGTAACCTTACAGCCTATTTTCATATTTTCGCGTAACTTAAAGGTTGCAATAGATTTTCTTGCTAACGTTACAACCGGCTTCTGACCGGAAATCAATGTAAGATCATTTACTGCATTATTAATTACTTTGGAGTCGGCTATTGCTTCCCCTACTCCCATGTTTATAACAATTTTCTTAATTTGCGGTATTTCGTGTTTATTTTTATAAGAAAATTCTTTTTGTAAGTTTTCAATAATTTTTTGCTGATATAATTCTTTAAGTCTTAACATTATTTACCTTCCTTACCGATAATTTCTCCTGATTTTTTTGCTATTCTAACCTTAGAACCGTCCTCTAAGAATTTAAAAGCTACTTTTGTAGGGCTACCGGTTTTTGGATCGATGTGTGCAATATTTGAGATATGTATAGGTAATTCTTTAGTTATTATTCCACCTTCACTCATTTGATTAGGTTTAGTATGCTTTTTTACTAAATTTACTCCGGAAACAATTACTTTACTGTCCTCAGGAAAAACTTTTAATATTTTGCCTTTTTTTCCTTTGTGCTTTCCGGTAATAACAACAACTTCATCACCTTTTTTTACTTTTAATTTAATCATTTATAACACTTCCTCTGCAAGCGACATTATTCTAACATATTTTTTCGCTCTAAGTTCTCTTGTAACAGGACCGAAAACTCTAGTACCGATAGGTTCATCTTGTTTATTTAAAAGCACTAATGCGTTTTTATCAAATTTTATTGTACTGCCGTCAGATCTTACTACTCCAGTCTTTGTACGAACGATCACGCCTTTATAAACATCACCCTTTTTAACCTTACCGCCGGGTATAGCTTCTTTAACAGATACAACTATAACATCACCCAGCTTTGCCACCATATGGTGAGAGCCACCTAAAACTTTAATACACATAACTTTTTTAGCACCAGAATTATCTGCAACTTCCAGGATGCTCTGCATTTGAATCATAAACTACTTCCAATTTTTTATACACGAGAGATAAAATAAACAATCTACCTTATAAAGTCAAAGATTAAAAAACTTTATTCTCCATTTACCACTATCCATGTTTTGGTTTTTGAGATAGGACGACTTTCAATTATACTAACTTTATCTCCTTCTTGATATCTATTTTCTGAATCATGAGCAGCATATTTTTTAGATACTTTCACGAATTTTTTATAAATAGGATGCTTAAACTTTCTTTCTACTTTTACTGTAACCGTCTTATCAGCTTTTGAACTTATAACCACGCCTTGTAACACTCTTTTCGGCATTTTAATATTCCTCACTATTAGATCTTTTTGTTAATTCAGTTTTAATACGTGCTATAGACTTTTTGACTAACGAAAACCTACTAGTATTTTTTAACTCACCTAAAGCTTGTTGAAATCTTAAATTAAACAATTCTTTCTTTAAAAGATTAAGGTTTTTATAAAGCTCTTCTATTGTTTCAGTAGATAACTTACTTCTTAATAATTTCAAATCATTCATAACGTCTCACTATCCTTGTTCTAACAGGTAATTTTGCACTTGCAAGTTCTAAAGCTCTAAGTGCAATATTTTCTTCTACCCCTTCAATTTCAAACATAATTCTTCCAGGCGAAACTCTAACTGCAAAAAATTCAGGAGAACCTTTACCTTTACCCATTCTTACTTCAGCAGGCTTTTTAGAGACTGGAACATCTGGAAAAATGCGAATCCATAATCTTCCTTGCCTTTTCATACATCTAGTAGCTGCTTTTCTTCCTGCTTCTATTTGTCTTGCAGTAACACGCCAACCGTCTATAGATTTTAGACCAAATGACCCAAAAGCAAGCGTCGTACCTGCTTTTGCTTTTGAAGCAACTCTACCTTTATGAGCTTTTCTAAATTTTTGTTTTTTCGGAGCTAACATTTTAATACTTAAAATTAATTATATCTTTTATTTTCTGTATATTCACCTTTATAAATCCACACTTTAACCCCTATAACTCCATAAGTAGTTATAGCCTCAGCTGTTGAATAATCAATATCAGCTCTTAAAGTATGTAACGGCATTCTTCCTTCTATATACCACTCGGTTCTAGCAATTTCAGCACCTCCAAGTCGTCCTGAACAACTAACTCTTATACCTTGTCCGCCTTGTTTAAATGAAGCCTGAATCGCTGTTTTCATGGCTTTTCTAAAAGAAACTCTTTTTTCAAGCTGTAGTGCTATAGTTTGAGCTACTATAGCAGCATCTATATTAAACTTTCTAACCTCATGAATATTTATATAAACTTCTTTTAAAGAAGTCATTTTCTCGATAGCTTTTTTTAGCTTATCAATTTCACTACCGTTTCTACCAATAATTATATTTGGTTTTTTGGCATTAATATTAATTATAATACTTTTATTAGAAGGACGTTCGATTAAAACTCTGCTAATTTGAGCTTGATTAAAACCCTTATTTATTAAATCTCTAATTTTTAAATCTTGTATAAAAAGAGTTTTATAATGTTTTTCTGCATACAATACGGAATCCCAACCTTTAATTAAAGTCGGCCCGACTCTAAAACCATGTGCGCAAACTTTCTGCCCCATTTTAATTATCCTCTTTTTCTGTAACAGTTATATAAAGATTACTAAAAAACTTATTTATTCTAGCTGCTCTTCCTTTTGCTCTAGGCATAACTCTTTTCATCACTAAAGCTTTACCTACCGTCGCTTTAGTAATAATTAACCTATCTATATCTAAGCCTAAATTATTTTCGGCATTCGCAACAGCAGATTGTAAACAATCTTTTACAACTTTTGCAATTCTTTTAGGAGAAAAAGTTAATTGTATCAATGCTTCAGATACTTTCATATTTCTAATAAAGGCTGCAACTAGATTTAGCTTCCTTGGACTTACTCTAATAGATTTAGCTTTTGCCGTAGCAAAATTTTTATTTTCCTGTACCATATAAATCTTTACTTTCTTTTAACTTTTTTGTCTGCTCCATGACCGTGAAATGTTCTAGTAGGAGCAAATTCACCTAATTTTCTTCCAACCATTTCTTCATTTACAGAAACCGGAATAAATTTATTTCCATTATGAACAGAAAAGGTAAATCCAACAAAAATAGGTAAAATTGTTGATCTTCTAGACCAAGTTTTAACCATTTCAGATCTACCTGATTCCATTAATTTTTGAACTTTCTTTATTAAATAACCGTCTACAAAAGGCCCTTTCCATATTGAACGTGCCATACTAATACCTAATTAATTTAAAATCTATTTTCTTTTCTTTACGATAAATTTTGAAGTACGTTTATTTTTACGTGTCTTCTTACCCTTTGTCGGGAATCCCCAAGGAGTAACAGGATGACGCCCGCCTGAAGTTTTACCTTCACCACCTCCATGAGGGTGATCTACAGGATTCATCGCTACACCTCTAACATGCGGTCTCCAACCGAGCCATCTATTTCTACCTGCTTTGCCTAAATTAATATTTTTTTGATCCGGGTTAGATATACTACCTATAGTAGCTTTACAATCTAAAGGTACCAACCTAAATTCACCTGATCTTAATTTAATCTGAGCATATCCTGAATCTTTGCCTACTAGATCTACTGAAGTACCTGCAGACCTTGCAATTTGACCACCCTTACCGACTTTCATTTCAACATTATGCAAAGTAGTACCGATAGGAATAAACTTTAAAGGTAAACAATTTCCTATTTTTATATCAGCATCTTGACTTGATATTACTTTATCACCTACAGATAATTTTTGCGGTGCTAAAATATAAGAACATTCTCCGTCTTCATATTTTATTAAAGCAATAAAAGCAGTTCTATTAGGGTCATACTCTATTCTTTCGACAACGGCAGAAATATCTATTTTATTTCTTTTAAAATCAATAATACGATATAATTTTTTGTGTCCTCCTCCTCTATGCCAAGAAGTAATTCTACCCTGATTATTTCGTCCACCAGTTTTAGATATACCTTTGGTCAAAGATTTTAAAGGTCTGCCTTTCCATAAACTAGTTTTATCAACTTGAACTAACTCTCTCAGGGAAGGAGTAATTGGATTAAAGTTTTTTAAAGCCATTTATTTAATTCCTCCGGCAAAATCGATATTATGGTCTTTTTCTAATGTAACAATAGCTTTTTTTCTATTGATTTGAGTCCCTATAATTCCTTTAAATCTTTTCTTCTTACCTTTAACGTTTAAAATATTTACTTTTTTTACTTTTACTTTAAATATTTCTTCTATAGCCTTTTTAACGGTAAGTTTTTCAGCAAATTTATCTACATAAAAAGCATATTTATTTTGCTCTGAAAGGGCTGTAGTTTTTTCCGTAATAATAGGTTTTCTAATTAAATCGTAATATTTACAAGAACTCATCTTAACCTCTCTTCTAAAACGCTTACTGCTTCTTGTGATAATAGGACATATTCATGTCGTATTATATCATAAACATTTGCTCCTATTTGTGGAACAATCACGGTATTATAAATATTTTTTGCAGCTAAAGAAAAATTAATATCTACTTTGTTTCCGTCTATTACAAAGAAACTTTTTCCTTGAAATTTGTTTAATATATTTACAAGAGCAGAAGTTTTAGGCTCATTTAGCTTTAAAGAATCTATTATCAATAATTTTCCTTCAGCTAATTTCTCAGATAAAGCATGAATTAAACCGAGCTTTCGTACTTTTTTAGGTAGTTTTGTTGCATGACTACGTACTCTAGGTCCGTGAGCTACACCACCACCACGCATTTGTACCGACCTAAGCGAACCTTGTCTTGCATTACCTGTACCTTTTTGCTTAAAAGGTTTTTTTGTGGTCCCCGATACTTCCGATACTGTTTTAGTTTTGTGGTTACCTGACATTGCTTTAACTCGCTGCCAATCGATAACCTGCTTTATTATATCATCTCTGATAAACTCAACAGCAAATATATCTTCATTTAAGCTAATCTCACCGACTTCTTCGTTAGCAAGATTTAATATTTTAGTTTTCATCTTTATTTAACCTTAGTCTTATATAAAACTTTTATATAAATAAATTATTGCATGGCGTTTTGTTAATTTGATAATCTTTAACCTCAACAAACATGTCTAAATATCTATTATACAGTTATTGAAATCTTTTTTATTGCATCTTTTACTGAAAGATACGAATTTTTATGACCGGGTATACTACCCTGAATCATAATAAGCTTACGCTCTTTATCAACGGCAAATATTTTCAAATTTTGAATAGTAATTTGGTTACAACCCATATGACCAGCCATTTTTTTGCCTTTAAAAACCTTCCCTGGATCTTGTCTTTGTCCTGTAGAACCGTGTGAACGATGGGATATCGAAACGCCGTGAGAAGCTTCAAGACCTTTAAAATTATGTCTTTTCATACTACCGGCAAACCCTTTACCTATAGTAGTTGCCGTTATATCCACAAACTGTCCCGCCGTAAAATGATCTACTTCTAGACTTGCTGCTATATCAATAAAATTCTCGTCAGAAATTCTAAATTCTTTTAATTTAGTTTTAGGAGATATTTTAGCATTAGCAAAAACTTGCTTCATAGGTTTGGTTACTCTAGATATTTTTTTATCTTTTACACCGATAACCAAAGCATTATATCCATGTTTTTCTAGAGTTTTATGCCCTACTACTTGACAATCATCAACTTTTACTAATGTTAAAGAAATTCTTTCTCCTTTATCATTAAAAATACTAGTCATTCCAATTTTTTGAGCAATTATACCGGTTCTCATTTATTCCCCACTCTCTAATTCAATCACTACATCAACCCCTGCTGCTAAATCAACTTTACTTAAAGCATCAACAACCGCCGGATTCGGATCATCTATAACTAATAATCTTTTATGCTTTCTAATTTCAAATTGCTCTCTTGACTTCTTATGCACATGAGGAGATCTATTTACGGTAAATCTTTCAATTTTTCTAGGTAAAGGAATAGGACCATTAATGTTAGCAAACGTTCTTTTAACAGCACTAACTATCTCTTTTGTAGCTTGATCAAGACTACGGTGATCAAATGATTTTAAACGAATTTTGATTTTATTTTTCATTCAGTAAACCTAATATTTAAACAGCAAGATGTTTTTTTAGACATCTTAAAATATAAATACCTATTATTAAAAAATAATAGGTATTTATAAAATCAATTAATTAACTACTTTTGTTACTACACCAGCACCAACTGTTCTACCGCCTTCACGTATAGAGAACTTTAATCCTTCCTGCATAGCAATCGGAGCAATTAACTTAACTTTAAAATTAGCATTATCTCCAGGCATAACCATCTGCTTATCAGCCGGTAATTCTATCGTACCGGTAACGTCAGTTGTTCTAAAATAGAACTGTGGACGATAGTTGTTAGTAAATGGAGTGTGACGACCACCTTCTTCTTTACTAAGCACATACACTTCGGCTTCAAATTCATCATGCGGCTTTATACTACCCGGTTTTGCAAGAACTTGACCTCTTTGTACTGCTTCTCTCTCTACACCACGTAATAATATACCGACATTATCACCTGCTTCACCGCTATCAAGAAGCTTTCTAAACATCTCAACGCCAGTACAGGTAGAGGTTGTTGTGTCTCTCATTCCAACTATTTCAACCGGCTCACCAACTTTAATTCTACCAGCTTCTATTCTACCGGTTACAACAGTACCTCTTCCTGAAATAGAGAATACATCTTCTATCGGCATCAGGAAAGGTTTTTCGGTTTCTCTAGTAGGCTGCGGTATATAGCTATCTACGGCATCCATTAATTCATGAATAGCTTTTTCACCTTCAGGCTTTCCTTCTAAAGCCTGAAGAGCAGAACCTTTAATGAAAGGTATTTCATCACCCGGGAAGCCGTATTTTAATAATAACTCTCTTACTTCCATCTCTATTAGTTCTACTAATTCAGAATCATCCACCATGTCTACTTTATTTAAGAATACTACCATAGCAGGTACACCTACCTGTTTTGCTAGTAATATATGCTCTCTAGTTTGCGGCATAGGACCATCAGCAGCAGAAACTACTAATATTGCACCGTCCATCTGAGCAGCACCGGTTATCATGTTCTTTACATAGTCAGCGTGTCCTGGACAATCTACGTGTGCATAGTGTCTATTTTTAGTCTCATATTCTACGTGTGCAGTAGAAATAGTTATACCCCTTTCTTTTTCTTCAGGAGCAGCATCAATTTGATCATACGCTGTAGCTTTTGCTCCACCTGTCTTAGCAAGTACTATAGTTATTGCTGCCGTTAAAGAGGTTTTCCCATGATCTACGTGACCAATAGTACCTATATTAACGTGCGGTTTAGTTCGTTCAAATTTTGCTTTTGCCATATTATTACTCTCTACAATTTTTTAGGTTTAATACAAGTTAATTTTTTATAAGTGCATTTTTTTTGCTAAATTTATTTGTTACCACTATCTCTGGAGCGGGTGATGGGAATCGAACCCACGCAGCCAGCTTGGAAGGCTGGAACTCTACCATTGAGCTACACCCGCATTGTGACACTATTAATAAAATAATTTCAAAGCTATTTTGTTAACAGTGCTATATCAATTTTATTCAGATTTATAAATATACACAATTATGTTTTATTTTTAAATGAAAATTAAACATATATACATGAAATTTTTTAAAATAAAATGATATGCTTCCCTGAACCATTTAAGTGGTGGAGGGAGAAGGATTCGAACCTTCGTACGCTTACGCGGGCAGATTTACAGTCTGCTGCCATTGACCACTCGGCCACCCCTCCTAAAGAACTTTACTGTATTAAATAGACTAATTCACTGTAAAATACAATATCTAAATTAGTATTAGGACCTAATAAAACTTCTTGCCGAATCATCAAATAAACAAATAGCAGCTTGCACATTTATTTAGTTGTAACTTTCTATAATAAATAGTAGTTTCTGTCAAGAACAAATTACTGGCGGTTTTCAATAAGATGCAAAATAAAAAACTTGATTCTAAAAATTATTATTATATGTATGGGAAACATCCTGTATTTTCTGCTCTTAATAATCCAAAACGTCAAATTGAAAATATTTTATGCACTAGGGAAATTTTTGATACAAACAAAAAATTAATAAGTACTAGATCTTATGAAATTGTTAATAACGATTTTTTATCTAAATTACTGGAAAATCAGACACATCAAGGAATAGCCGCAAAAGTTAAGCCGATCTTTTCTTACAATCTAGAAGATATAGATATAAAAGCTCCCAAATGTAAAATTGCGATTCTTGATCAAATAACAGACACACAAAATATTGGAGCAATTATTCGCAGTGCCGCTGCTTTTGATATAAATGCTATAATATTACCTCAAGATAATTCTCCAAATGAAAGCGGGGGCATTGCTAAAGCGGCTTGCGGTACTTTAGAATTAATACCTATTATTAAAGTTACTAATTTACGCTCATGTATGAATTATCTTAAAAAACACGGCTTTTGGATTATAGGTCTAACAGGTTCGGCAAATGACTACTTTACCAATAAATTAATTTCCGACAAAATAGCATTAGTATTTGGTTCAGAAGATAAAGGCGTGCGAAGATTAGTCGAAGAAACATGTGATTATTTAGCCAAAATCCCTATTTCTAAGAGGGTAGAAAGTCTTAACGTATCAAATGCTGCTTCTATAATTTTTCACTTATTATATTAGAGAAATTATCAATTAAAATATATTTACAGATAACCTCTTAGACATTACATCTGAAAATTTTTTTAATAAATCAAATATTGTTTTTTGTTTACTTCGATATAAATATTTAGTCTACTTAAGTAAATAAGTTCTGTGGAAAAAATCTTATAATTTGCAGCCAAAAAGAACAAAAATAGATTAATTTAATTTTCTGCATACAAGAACCTAAATTTTAAATCATAACTTAGTTATATCAATTATATTTGATAGAAAAGTCATGAAAAGGGGACAAAATGAACAAATTATCGAGAGTTTTGAAAAACAATTAGACATATTTATAAACGAATTTGCAGAAGAAGAGATAACAAAAGCTATATTAAACATTTTTTTTGATAAAGTAATCAATAATCTCAAAAATGAAAGATTAATTAATAATACTATATTTGATATATATCAAGGTAAAGCAGTAATTACTAAAGCTATATATTCCAATTATATAGAATCTTCTGAACCTAAACATAACGAACATTGGCAAAAATTTTATAGTTTTAATCGTAATCTTATGATAGAAAGCACATTAGTATTTATTGCTAAGAATCTAAAAAAAGCTTCCTTAAAAAATAAGTTATATTATAGCTTTGCTAAATTAGCTGAGCAATTAGATTTAAATGCAGTAAGTGATCATTTTATAAAAAAAATAGATAATTATATAACATTTAACAAATTATGAAAAATTACAGGACTGAAAGCGATTCTTTTGGAGAAATTCAAATAGAAGAAAAATTTTATTGGGGAGCTCAAACTCAAAGATCTTTAGAAAATTTTAAAATAGGCGGGCAAAAAATGCCTGAAATTTTAATTCGTGCTCTTGCTATTTTAAAAAAATGTGCTGCGACAGTTAATCATGAGTTTGGCGATTTAGAAGCTAAAATAGCTACAAGTATAGATAAAGCTACGACTAGAATTCTAAACGGCGAATTTGACGATAATTTTCCTTTAGTAGTTTGGCAAACTGGTTCCGGAACACAAACAAACATGAATATGAATGAGGTAATTGCCTCTATAGCTAATGAAGAACTCACAGGCAAGAAAGGAGGCAAATCTCCTGTACACCCTAACGATCATGTTAATAAAGGACAATCATCCAACGACTCTTTCCCAACCGCTATGCATATAGCGACCGTACTTGCAACTAAGCAGCAACTGATACCGGCTTTGAATAATTTACTCAAGACTATGCAAGATAAGTCAAAAGATTGGGGTAAAATCATAAAAATAGGACGCACCCATTTGCAAGATGCAACCCCTCTTACTCTTAAACAAGAATTCTCAGGATATATTACACAAATAGAGTATGCTTTAGAACGTATAGAAGATGCATTAAAAAAGGTTTATCTACTTGCTCAAGGAGGAACGGCAGTCGGTACAGGTATTAACTCAAGAATAGGCTTTGATATAAAATTTGCCGAGAAAGTAGCAGCATTTACCAAACAACCTTTTAAAACGGCTCCTAATAAATTTGAAGCCTTAGCAGCTCATGACGCACTAGTAGAATTTTCGGGAACTCTTAATACTATAGCAGTTAGCTTAATGAAAATAGCAAATGATATAAGGCTGCTTGGTTCTGGTCCAAGATGCGGTCTTGGCGAATTACACCTACCTGAGAATGAGCCTGGCTCTTCGATTATGCCCGGCAAGGTCAACCCTACGCAAGTTGAAGCTTTAACAATGGTTTGCAGCCAAGTAATGGGGAATCATGTTACGGTTACTATTGCCGGCTCAAACGGCCATCTTGAACTTAACGTATTTAAACCCGTAATAATATATAATATCCTACAATCTACCCAGCTGTTATCCGATAGCGTAAATAGCTTTGTTACTCACTGTATTAAAGGATTAGAACCCAACATAGCACGTATTAATGATTTACGCGATAAATCTTTAATGCTTGTTACAGCCCTTAACCCGCATATCGGCTATGATAATGCCGCAAAAATTGCTAAAGAAGCACATAAACATGGAATCACTCTAAAAGAAGCAGCTAAAAAACTAGATCTTCTTTCTGAAGAGGAATTTGATAAAATAGTAGTTCCTGAAAAAATGGTTGGGCAATTTTAAATTCTCTTTACAGCGTATTATAAATAGACTAGTATTAAACTAGTCTATTTTGCAGGATACTCCTGTGAAATGAAGAGTTGAGATACGAAGTTCAACTTGGAAAAGAGCACGGTGTCTGTAAGCCAAAGAGCCCAGCATATACTAAATACATGAGCATCTGAGGACTTACAAAGACGACATAGCCAATTTTTCAAATTCAACGAGTATATTATCTATATGAAACAACATCTACCTAATCAAATTAATTTATTTGAAGCAAAAACCCACTTCTCTAACCTTATCCAACGTGTACAAGACGGCGAACAAATTACCATCTGTAAACATAATACACCGGTTGCCAAACTGATACCTATAACAGAAAGACCTAAAATAGAAAATATAGCAGAGAAAATAAGAGAGTTCAGCAAAGGTAACACATTGGCTCCTTATACTATTAAAGAGCTTAGAGATGAAGGTAGAAGGTGAATTCATTTATAGCCGATTGCTCCATAACTGCTTCATGGTTCTTTAATGATGAACGTGATGAATATTCAGACTTTACATTAGATTATTGTTGTAAATTTAGAGCGGTAGCACCACTTCTTTGGAAATTTGAAGTAACTAATACAATATTAATAGCAGAAAAACGCACCAGAATAACTTCAGCAAAAATTATTAAAATTATAGATTTTTTAAACTCCTTACCCATAGATATATCAAATTTTGATTTCCCTATGTACGAAATTATGAATACTGCAAGGGTTAATAATTTAACTAGTTATGACGCAACTTATTTGCTAACTGCAATGCATGAAGGACTTCCTATAGCTACTAAAGATAAAGCATTAATCAAAGCATGTCATAATAACGGTGTTCCTCTATTAAAAGAAAATTTATCTTAAACTTTTCATAAAATACTGTGGAAATTTTTAGGCTGTGTGAAGCAAAAATTAATAAGATTTTTGAGAGGATAGTTTTGTTTCCTATTTCAAAAAAATCTTATAATTTGCAGCCAAAAAGAGCAAGAATAGATTAATTAAATTTTTCTTCACATAGCCTCAATCTTTTACTATACTCAAGCATAAATTATATAAATAAAAAATTATCATGGCTTTAATAAACATAAAAGCACCGGAAAATATAGTATTAACACCGATTATTACAGTTTTCGGTGTCGGCGGTGCAGGTAGTAATGCAGTAAATAATATGATTAGCTCTAATCTGCAAGGTGCTAATTTTGTAGTAGCTAATACCGATGCCCAATCACTTGAGCATTCTCATTGTCAAAATAAAATTCAGCTTGGAGCCGCTACAACTAGAGGTCTTGGTGCCGGAGCATCCCCTGAAATCGGAGCACTCGCTGCTACAGAATCAGAAAACGAAATCCGTAGTTATTTAGAAAATAGCAATATGGTATTTATTACTGCCGGCATGGGCGGCGGAACAGGTACAGGTGCATCGCCCGTTATTGCACGTATTGCTAAAGAACTCGGTATTTTAGTAGTCGGAGTAGTAACCAAGCCTTTTCATTACGAAGGCGAGCATCGTATGAAAACTGCCGATAAAGGACTTATCGAATTACAACAACACGTGGATACCTTAATTGTAATACCGAATCAAAATTTATTTCGTATTGCTAATGAAAAAACTACCTTTGCCGATGCGTTTAAAATGGCAGATGATATATTACATGCAGGTGTTAGAGGCGTAACCGACCTAATGATCATGCCCGGACTTATTAATCTTGATTTTGCCGATATTAAGGCAGTAATGAGCGAAATGGGCAAAGCGATGATGGGTACGGGTGAAGCTAGCGGCGAGGACAGAGCTATTAATGCAGCAGAATCTGCAATTTCAAATCCCCTACTTGATCACAGCTCAATGCATGGTGCTAGAGGTGTGCTTATTAATATTACAGGAGGTACAGATATGACTTTATTTGAAGTTGATAGTGCCGCCAATAGAATTAGAGACGAAGTTAAAAACTCTGAGGCTAATATTATTTTCGGCTCAACATTTAATCCCGAACTAAAGGGGATTATTAGAATATCAGTTGTTGCTACCGGTATCGATGCCGATAAAGTACCGACATATAAACCAACACTAGCTGAAACTACCAATGCAGTTCCTGAAGAAGCTTATAATGAAGCTATAGCACAACCTACACAAATAGAAGAAATTCCTGATTTTAACAGCTACAGTACCGAAAATATTGAAATTACCGATTCTCCAATAAATCAAAATTTTACTGTAAATGAAGATGAACTAGGACTACATGTAAACAACTTCAACAAATCTGAAGGAGAAACACCAAAACCATCATTTTTAGGCAAAATATGGGGTTCTCTGCGTGCTTCAAATAATCAAACTTTAGAACGCAAAAACGTTGTTGTTAGCACTCCGGATCAAGATAGTAAAGAGTCTGATATTCATGACATACCGGCTTTTTTAAGAAAGAAACGGGATTGATTAGAATATGAGTATAATTCTAGAACAACATAAAAAAGAATTGCTAAAAATAACTGAAGATTATCCTGCGGATATTGCATTACTAATAAATTATATAGATAAAACATTTAAATGTCACATTCATGATTTATCTTTATCAGATCAAAAAGATTTAAAGTTTTTTATAGCAAAAAGCTTTGCAAATCAAATTGATGCTTGTAAAACTAAAGAACATGCTCAAAATTTTTTACAAGAGTTACAAGAGCTATGGGGTGAGTTATTTGAAGAGACATTAGAAGATAAGCCTGTATATAGTTTAGACATTGATGGAACAACATACCATGCCGAATTAGATTTTACAGAATTAAATCAAAATAATATGCTGAATACAGAATTTAGCGAAACCTCTCTTGATCTTAATTTAATAGAAACACTGCCTAACTTTTCTAGTGACAAACAAAAATATAAGGATGAATTAGCATTTACAGAATTAAAACAAAATAATTTTGCAAATATATATTTGGAAAAACAGCAATATAACTCTCAAACTATTCTTATTTCAAATATACAAAATAATTATATATTATTTCCTAAAATTATAAACCTTAAAGAAAAAGTTACTATAGAGATATTAAATGATTTATTATTATTAGGTACTTGTAACAAACGTAATTTTTTTGAATCTAGTGAAGAATCAGAAATATATTTTATATTACCGAATAATGAAAGGCTCGCTATGAAGGTTTTTAGTTTAAATAATCAGCCTATACATAAAAACGGTAAATTTAAGAATGCTATATTATTTTTAAGTAAAAAAATAAACGAACATAGTGGAGTTGACTATAGTGAGGGGTTTAGTGCTGATATAGCCGATGGCGAAATAAATTCTTCTTATATAACTCCTTTAGGCGAGATAATGGATTTTAATTAAATAAGTAATCATATGCCAAATAAAATTATACTATTTCTTATATTATGTTTTTTAAATACTCATTTACTAGCTAATACCGATAAGCCATTAAAAGATATTGCTCCCTACCCTATACCGGCAGATGACCAAAAGCGATATGTAATTCATTTACCTACAAAGCCTAATGAAGAAAAATTGAAAGTAGAATTGCAAGCAACAAAGAATGCAATGAAAGATTGTAATCGTGTTTGGTTTGGCGGTAAGCTGGAAACAAAAACTTTAGAAGGATGGGGATATCATTATTACATAATAGATCAAGTAAGCGACTACCCTGCTAGTACAATGATGGCATGTCCAAATGTAAAAGCAACGATGCAGCCGGTGAGTGTATTTTTAGGCGATGAAACATTTTTAAGATATAATAGCAAACTACCTATCGTAGTTTATACTCCAAAAGATGTTGAACTGCATTATGTTGTTTGGCATCAAAATGATATAATTAATGCTGCAAAGGAAGAATAGCTTCTTAACAGTAAGTTAAACATTGTCAGATGTCATTCCTACGAAAGCATTGTTGCATGGACCAGTTTTTCAGTTGTCATCCCGCGACTTGGATCGCGGGATCCAGTTAAAAATACTAACATTATTAGTATTTTTAGTTGTTTTTATGGATACCGTGGTCAAGCCACGGTATGACACCGAGTGCTTTTTGCAATTCACGCAACAATGCTTCCGCGGTAATGACACAGAAACTTTAGATCAACTCTTTTTAGGCAATGCCTAAATTACTCAGAATCTTCCTCCACGGCTTCAACTTCTTGCACTTCCGGTACAAAATGTTTAAGCATTGATTCAATGCCGTTTTTTAAGGTAATAGTAGAGCTTGGACATCCAAGGCATGCACCGCGAAGAGCTAATTTAACTATGCCGTTTTCAAAGCCTTTATATATTATATCACCGCCGTCTTGTGCAACCGATGGACGCACTCTAGTTTCAATAATTTCGATAATTTGTTTCTCTATTTCTGAAAGCCCATCAAGGTTATGATTTACACTATCTGCTTTAGCACTTTCTTCAAATACAGGAAATCCTGAAACAAAATGATCCATAATAACCATTAAAATTTCAGGCTTTATAACTTGCCAATTACTTTCAGATTTTTTAGTAACGGTAATAAAATCACTACCGAAAAATACTGATTTCACATTATTAATATGAAATAGTGATTCTGCGAGTTTACTTTTTCCTTTAACTTCAGCAAGCTCACTAAAAAATACTGGCTGATCACTACTTATTTCTTGTCCCGGAAAGAATTTTATTGCATCAGGATTGGGAGTATCTTCAGTTTGAATAAACATAATTAAATCACACTAATAAATTTGTTGATTATTATAAATCGATAGAGCTATTTTTACAATATATTTGTATTTATCTTGGGCATTGTTGCGTGGACCGATAAAACCCACTGTGTCACCCCGTGGCTTGACCACGGGGTCCATAAAAACAATAAAAAATACTGATAATTTTAGTATTTTTAACTGGATACCGTGGACAAGCCACGGTATGACACCGAGCAACGCCACTTTTAGCTAGAAATAACATAAGAAGGTAAATATCTAATTAATATATAAGCAGGGATAAAACAAAAACCTGCTAGGAGGAAAAAATAACTCCATCCTAAATATGTAGCTGCATAGCCTGAAATACTACCAAGTAATATAGTACTAACATAAGTAATAGATGTAATCAAAGCAATCTGAGTTATGCAATATCTGCTACTACAACATTTTAGTTGATAAGAAAAAAACGGCGACATAGTTAAGCCTTTAGTAAATTCTTGAAAAAAGACCGCTATATAAAGACTTGTAATATCGCGATTATAAAAATAAAGAAATATGAAAGATAGACTAGATAAAGCATGGTATATTAATGCTCTCTTAAGTAAATAAGAATATTCATATTTTCGGCATAAAAATCCGCCTATAAAACCGCCAAATATAGCGGCACACATACCAAAGGCTTTATAGCCAAGAGCTAAATCCTTTTTCGTATAGCCGATATCGAGATAAAACATATTTGGCATAATTGAAAGAAAATTATCTTGAAGACGATATAGAAGCATGAAACTAACAATTATTAACCATTTAGGCTTCTTAATAAAGTCATAAAAAGCATGCCAAAATCTATCAAAATCATTAGCAATCGCCTTATCTTTAAATTTAAGCGGATAGAATATAATTAGCAGTAATGACGGTATACATAAAATCGCCATCATGCGATAAACCTCTTGCCAAGATATGATAGTAGATAAATATAACGCTCCCGAACCGGATATAAGTATACCGATTCTAAAACCGGTAGTACAAGCCGCTTCGCTTATACCCCAATTTTTATTTGTAATCAGTAGCATTTGTGAAGACTGCAATAACATATCGTAAATGGAAGAAAAAAATGCCACAGCTACTAAGCATAAAGCAAATGGTATAAAATGAGTGTTAGGGTTAAAATTTGTTAGAACATACACACAAAAAATACAACTAATCAGAGCAAAAACTAAACAATATTTATAACCTCTCTTACTTGAAGGAGAAAAACTTATTTTTTCAAGTAAAGGTCCCCATAAAAACTTAAATATATGTATAAAATTAACTAAACTGAAAAGCCCGATAGTGATTTTATCAAAACCGGATTCTCGAAGCCAAAAGGAAAGGGTCGAACCGGTAAGTAAATAAATTAAACCACCAGGAAAAGAAATTATTAATATAAATAAAATATTAAATATAGATTGAAATCGTGAAAAATTAAAAAGTATGAATTTATCCTCCTTAAATATGCTCTAGGTCATACCATGGCTTGTACCTACATTGTAGCGGGAATACTAAGCCGTCATTGCGAGCGACTGAAAGGAGCATGGCAATCTCAAGATTTTAGCACAAGATTGCTTCGTCAAAATTTTCAATTTTTCCTCGCAATGACGTAAAAACTACGACGCTTTACGTTTTTTATTACCGTAATTACCGCCTTCAAAAGTTCTTTTACGATTATTACCAGCAGAATTAAATCCTTTATTAGCACTATCAGTTCTTCTACCACCATCAAATGACCTTTTACGATTATTTTTATTAGTGTTCTTAAACTCACTACGCGGTGTAGATTCACCCTTATTTATTAAACGATCAATAGCACGCCATCTAATAACATCATCAGGCGAGATAAACGATAATGCATGTCCCGTAGCACCTGCTCTACCTGTTCTACCTATTCTGTGTAAATAATCTTCAGGACACATTGGTAAATCGTAATTAATAACATGCTGTGTATGAGGAATATCAAGCCCACGAGCCGCTACATCCGTTGCTACCATTATTCTATGATTTGACTTACGGAAAGATAAAATTACTTTTTCACGTTGACGCTGACTTAAATCACCGTGTATAGCTTCCGCTTTATGATGTTCATATCTTAGCATTTTAGCTAACTGATCTGCAGAACGTTTAGTTTTTACAAAAATAATTACCGACCCTTCTCTGTTACTAAGCTGTTTATTTAATTCACTAAATTTTTCTTTATCGGAAACATGCATTGATTCCTGTTTTATTTCTGCTGCTGCTTTATTAGCAGAACCGACCGTAATACGTACGGGATTATTTAGATATTTTTGAGAAAGAGCAATAATATGTTTTGGCATAGTAGCAGAAAACATTAAAACTTGTCTTTTTGTCGGTAAAAATTTGTTGATTTCTTCTAACTGTTCTTTCATCCCCATATCAAGCATTCTATCCATTTCATCAAGCACAGTTATACCTATGCCATCAATTTTTAAACTGCCTCGGTTCAAGTGATCGATTATACGCCCAGGAGTACCGATAATCACTTTCGGATTCTTTTTTAGTTGCATAAATTGCTTAGGCATTGGTTCACCGCCTATCAAAACTGCATTATTTATTTTAAAAGACTTAGTTACTTCAGTCAAAGCACTACATATTTGAGTTGCAAGCTCTCTTGTCGGAACAAGTACTAAAGCAGTGGTTTTATTTTCAATAAATGAATTAATTATAGGAAGCAAATAAGCAAGAGTTTTCCCCGAGCCTGTTTGACTAGAAGCAAGTATATCTGAGCCTGACATAGCAACCGGAATCGACTGCTTTTGTATTTCAGTAGCCTCAGTTATATTCATTTTCTCAAGTGCAGTAATTAATTCTTCAGGTAAATTAAAGTTTTTCATTATATAATCCATATATAGTTTTAATCAAAATATGCACATTATTGATTAGACCTCTTACATACCCCATTTCTAAAGATAATCAAGACATCGACTCTGCCTTTTCATTCTCACGTACTTAACTATGTACGCTACGTAAGATAAGTTATGCAAGAGGTCTATTGTATAAAAAATAAGTTATAGTAAATTAAAATAACGACTTATATAATTATCCTGAATCAAAAAAATATGCTTAATTAGATTAGAAAACTCTAACTAAATATATAAAGTGATAATGAATAATAAAGCTATTTAGAATCTTATTCACGCTAGAATAATAATTAAATTTAAGGTATTTTCATACCCTCTAGCAGAAATAATTTATTATACTTTAAATTATATTATATAGGTTATTATAAGACAAAAACAAAATATTTACTATTTTGATAAAGATGACTAGGCTATCCTAAATTATAAAAAATTTTGGATAGCTGTTTTTGGTATTATAAAATATATTTATTTGATTTTGATGTTAACAGCATAGGCTTTTCCTTGCTTTTCTTCAAGATCAAAAGTTACATTTTGTCCTTCCTCAAGACTATGTAAACCTGCTTGGTCTACGGCTGATTTGTGTACAAACACATCTTTGCCACCATCATTCTGTTCAATAAACCCAAAATTCTTCGTCGAATTATACCACTTAACTTTACCACTTATAGACATAAAAACCTTATATTAGATAGAAATTACTTATTTGAACTTAACTCCCACTTATAATAACTAAAACTTAAATTTAAGCCTACTTAATACAAGAGTCGATAAAAATTCATTATGCAAAACTACCCTATCTTGCGGCATTTGTCAATAAACATGTCAATAACATGCAAGAGAAAGTATTACTTTCTGAAACTAATCTATCATATTATTACTATTTTGTCACTATTTAAGTTAATTATCTAACAAATAATAGTAAAAATGAGCTTATTTTTTAACTTTTTCATATTATATAGTGCTATCTTATATTATTTAGTGCTATATAATTTAAGAATTTTGGATAGGAAATCAAATATAGTTAGCTCCAAAACCAGATTAATTTTCACATAAAAATATAAATAATTTATATTTCCTGTGCAGAACCTAATAAAAATACTTGCTTTTTTTCATTTTTTTTATTAATCTGTCACCTTAGAATTAAATACAGTATGCAATATACTGTACACTGAATCTTGCCCGCGTGATGGAATGGTAGACATAACGGACTTAAAATCCGTGGAGCGTAAGCTCTTGCCGGTTCAAGTCCGGCCGCGGGTACCATTCCTCGACTTTTGACAAATTCACCATTGTATCAAAGGGCGAACGCAGCATAAAATCAAGCTTTTTGCCCGTTAATTTAATTGTCGAGAATACAGTTTTTATTAAGCTTATTTCTAAAGAATCATTCTTAATAAATTCTCCAAGTGTTTCTTTACTAATAATTTCACTTGTCTTTGTGCTTGCTACTATTTGGGATAATTGAAATGGTAATATTGTTTCTGGCAAAGAATCAACTAATTCACTTACATTAACATTTTTATTGGTTGTTTCTGTTACATTACTACAAGTAGGAGTTAGATCGTCTTCTTCAAAAGAATGGTATGAATCACTTTCATCAGGAATTGTTTTTTGAGGATCAGCTTCATTCAGAGGTGGGATTAAACACTCTTCAAGCACTGGTGTTTGAGGTGATATATTTGCGTATTGCTTTGTATTAGGGTATTGTTTTAATTCGACATCTTTTTCAGTTATTTCTTCATTTAAACTTTTTTGTAAATAATTTTGTATCTCAATCCTATTAAATGGTGACAATTTAATGTATTTAAAGTTTTCACATATCTTTTCATTCTGAGTAGTAATTATTACTTCTACAGGTTTATAAATTTTTTTAAAAAATTCTGAATAAATATGCCAGTCTCCTAGTCCTTTAACATTATCAAAAATAAAAAGCATTTTATCATTTTTTTTATCCCTGTTAAGTTGAAAAGCAATCTCATCTAATAAAAAAAGACAAGATTGATCAGGGTTAATTTCTAACTCCTCAGCTATCTCACGAAATGCTAGAGATAATTTTTCAGATGTTTCGGCATCAAACCATCGTGCTACTAGCTTTTTGTCACTATTTAGCTTCTCTTTACCATATTTAATTGCATTAACAGTTTTGCCACTACCGGCACATGCATTTATTACTACACATTTATCTGCACTTAAAATTGTGTCTATTTTTTCAAATATTCCATTCTGTTGAATAAAATTATCTATATTTAATAAAGGTATGTTACTTTTTAATATAGGTATGAGTTTAGATATAGGCCAAGATTCAGGTTTAGATATAGGAGGCCAAGGTTCAGACCAAAATATAGGTCTAGGTGGTATAGGTGGATTACTATTATCTAATATTTCTTTAACTTTATCACTAACTTCAACTAGCCTTATTATACCTTCCTGGAGCTTTTCTAACTCAACAAGGTTATACTTGGAGTTTATATATTTTTTAGAATTCTCATGTTTTATTTGGTATAATTTCTTGATAATTTCTAATTGTTGTTTAAGTAAAGGTGAAGAATATTTTAATTCTAAATCTATTTGATCATAAGATAGCTTAGATAATTGGCTTAAATAAAAATGTGATTTATCATAACTATTCTTATTAAGTACAATTTTATAAGGATTAAAGGCTATAGTTTTATAATGTCCTTCATACTTTAAATAAAATTCTTTTTTATAATCTTTTTCTGGATTATTTAAATGTTGATATGTAGATAAATATTGCTCAAGATTTATATTACCATTTATTAGATCTCCAAATATATGCACTAAGCTCATAAAACCATTCTCTGGTATTACTTTTGATAAAATGGAGGTTCCAATACTTTTTAAAAAATCAGGTACTTGATTTAAATATGGTATTGAGTTCATTATTTCTTGCGTTACAGTTTTTACATCTATACCTTCAGGAGCATATTTAATTAAGGGCCAATCCATTATTTTTTTATATATTTTTGGTTTTCCAAGTTCAGGATCAAATAAATCTAATAGACGTGATAAATTATGACCACTTATTGATAATAACCCATCTAATAAAAATGAATTTTCTTTTAATTTTTGACCACATAAAGGTGTTTTTTCTAACCAACTTAGTTTTTTAATTATTTCATTAATAATCTTTGGGTGACTGATTTCAGGAGATAATTCATACACCGTTCCTATATGCTTATTACAACTATTTACAAAATTTGGAGTTGAAAGATAAGTTACTATATTTAAGTCCTCAAGGTTAAATTGTGTCTCTTAACTATAAATATTAGATCTGAATTTATCCATATTTAATCCTAAACCTGGGCTATCAAAAATTATTGCTTTCATTTTGTGATAATCAAAATCACGATGAGAAAAATATAAGCTTAATTCAGCAAGCCATCCTCCTAAAGAGTGTCCGGTAGTGGATAAGTGGTAATTTTTACTTTTAGCATAGTCTATTATTTCTTTAGTAAATTCATAAGCCGCTGCTTGTTGTCCTACTATTTGTCCTCCAAATACTCCTTTAATATCTGTTTGTAAGCTTGAATCTGTCTCTAACAAATCTCGGGACTCAAATTTAGTACCTCTATGAGCAAATACCATTTGTTCAGTTAGCTTATTAATGTATAGAACTCCATAGTAACCACTATCATCTTTCTGATCATTATGAGTATATACTCTGTCTACCTTCCAGCCTTGGAGATATTTGTTGTATTGGTAATCCTCCCCAAAAACAATCGACAAAAGGAGTAGAATTTTCTAGGAACAAAGAAGGAGATTCTATAAATGACAATATCAAAGCACAGTGATAGCCAAATCATGTCTATCTTAAAGC
>JBEGTS010000008.1:0-7293 GCA_041179265.1 Pseudomonadota bacterium | reverse complement strand
GCTACGAGCTCTTTAAATATAAATTAATAATATGAAGATCAACTTCAAAAAGAGCAAGAAGTTCACAAAGCGAGGAACAGAGCGTATCCTTAATACGTGAGTACCAAAGCTTTTGTAGAACGACGTAGCCAATTTTTGAAGTTCATCGAATATTAAATATATTCAAAAATTATGTTTTACTTTATCGCCGAAAAAGGCTAATCTGTCAACAATTATTTTTTAATTTAAATATAGGCAGTTTATGCAGCATCAGGACGTGGCTATAATTATTCCCTCAAGGCTAAGTTCAACTAGGCTTAAACAAAAACCTTTACAACTTATCGGCTCTCTAACTTTAATAGAGTGGGTATTTAAACAAGTAAATCAGACTAACCTTGAGCATACATACGTTGCGACCGACTCGGAAGAGATAGCAAACATTATTAAAAAAGCCGGAGGGAAAGTAATATTCACGGATAGTGCTATCCCAACCGGTACTGACCGTACTTACGAAGCTTTTAAATTAATTCCAAATAATCAAAATATTAATTACATAGTTAATGTACAGGGAGATATGCCTTTCATTGAACCTAGCTCTATTTTGAAAATTATAGAATATTTAAAAAACAGCGAATATGATATTGTTACACCGGTAGTAAAAGTAGATAGGGAATCAGTGGAAGCTAGTAGTAATGTTACCGTAGCCGTTGACTCGGCAGGGAAAGCATTGTATTTTTCGCGTAGTCTTATTCCAAACGGTGCAGAAGAATTTTTATATCATGTAGGCATGTATGGCTTTCGCAAAAGTGCTTTAGAAAAATTTGTAGCTCTTAAGCCGACTTTTTTAGAAAAAACAGAACGTTTAGAGCAATTACGTATTCTTGAAAATGGTATGACTATAGGTACATGTCTAGTTGATAATGTTCCTATTTCCGTGGATACGGAAGAAGATTTAAAAAAGGCAATAAAATTTTACGAAAATATTAGTAAAATAGGTTTATAATAAATAATGGTACGTTTCATTTTTGTTACCGGCGGCGTTGTTTCGTCACTCGGTAAAGGTCTAACCGCTGCATCTCTTGCTATGCTATTGCAAGCGAAAGGATTTAAAGTGTGCGTACGAAAACTAGACCCTTATCTTAACGTCGACCCTGGGACAATGAACCCTCACGAACACGGGGAAGTATATGTAACGGATGACGGAGCAGAAACCGATCTAGATCTTGGGCATTATGAACGTTTTACCGGAGTTTCCTCATGCAAGTTTGATAGCATAACGACAGGAGCGATATACTCAAAATTACTTAAAGATGAACGTCTAGGAAATTACACCGGTGTCACTGTTCAAGTTATCCCGCATGTTACGAATATAATAAAAGATTTTATACTCTCAAACACCAAGGGTTTTGATTTTATTATTTGTGAAATAGGCGGTACGGTCGGTGATATTGAAGGTTTACCGTTTTTTGAAGCTATAAGGCAAATCGGTAATGAATTAAAAAGCGGAAATTGTTTATTTATTCATTTAACATTATTACCTTATGTTAAAACTGCCCGTGAATTAAAAACAAAGCCTACTCAACACTCAGTTAAAGAATTACGCTCTATAGGTATTTCACCTAATATGTTATTGTGTCGTGCAGAACGTAACATTTCAAAACGTGAAATAGATAAAATAGCTTTATTTTGTAATATAGAGTCTGAATATGTTATCCCGGCAATAGATCAAAAAAATATATATTTAGTACCTATTGCATATCACAATTCAGGTCTTGACAATAAAGTATTAAAATTTTTTAATATTAATGTCATACCGTCTAAATTAGATAAATGGTATGAGATAATTGATAGACTAAAAGATTCTAACTCTAAAGTAAGAATTGCTATAATAGCTAAATATCATAAATTAAAAGACGCTTATAAATCAGTAATCGAAGCACTTGACCATGCCGGTATTTATTATAAATATAAAATTGATCTAGTATGGATAAATGCTGAAAATCTCACTGAAGAGAATATTAATAAAAAATTATTAGGCGTAGACGGAATTTTAGTTCCAGGAGGATTTGGAGAACGAGCAACTGAAGGAAAAATTATAGCAATAAAATATGCCCGCACGTATAACATACCTTTTTTTGGAATATGTTTCGGCATGCAACTTGCGGCTATTGAAATAGCTCGTAATTTAATCGGTATTAAAGATGCAGTATCAGAAGAACTTAAAGCAGACGGCACAAAAATTATTGAAAGAATAAATAAAAGCCGTGAAGACTCAAAAATAACTATAGAAAATGTAAAAAAGACTATGCGACTCGGTTCTTACCCTTGTAGTTTAGTCCCAAATACCATTGCAGCTAATGCTTATAACAAACTTGAAATAAACGAAAGGCATCGTCATAGATATAAATTAAACAATGAGTTTCAAAATATTTTTGAAAAAAACGGGATAGTATTTAGCGGTTTTTCAGAAAATAAAGAAATTATAGAAATAATTGAACTACCTTTTTTAAGATGGTTTGTAGGAGTACAATTTCATCCCGAGTTTAAATCTAAGCCGTTTGAAGCTCATCCGTTATTTATTCATTTTGTTAAAGCTGCGATCGAGTATACACAGAAATAACATGAAAAGAAGTTATACGAAGTTCAACTTGAAAAAGAGCAAGGAATCCACAAGGCGAGGAGCGAAGCGTATACTAAATACGTGAGAACCGCAGTCTTGTAGTATGATATAGCCAATTTTTAAAGTGGGGCGAGTATAAAAGTAATCAACAATATATGGGGTTATTTTAAAAGACCTTGACATAGTTTTTATTATAGTCTAGGTTGCATAAAAAATAAGCTCATAGTAAATTAATGGATACCGTGAATTCTAATTTCACAATGTGGAACAGAGCAAGAAATAGTAGATTTAGACATATCGTATGGCCGATTAGATCGTATGAATTAACCAAATTCATTCCGATGGCTTTACTAATGTTTTTTATCTTACTTAATCAAAACTTAGTTCGTAGTATTAAAGATAGTTTTGTTGTTACCTTAATTAGCTCGGAAGTACTTAGTTTTATTAAACTTTGGGGTGAAATGCCTATGGGTATTTTATTTGTCATCCTTTATTCTAAACTCTGTAATATTATGACTACAGAGCAAGTTTTTAGAATAATTACCGGTACTTTTTTATTTTTCTTTGCAATTTTTGGTTTTGTTCTATTCCCTTATAGAGATTTCTTCCATCCCGATCCTGAGTTAATCAAGCACTATATAACACTTTTTCCTCATTTAAAATGGTTTTTAATAATTTGGGGACAGTGGAGTTTAGTATTATTTTACATTATGGGGGAACTATGGCCGGTAATAGTATTTACCCTTTTATATTGGCAGCTTGCAAATAAAATTACTAAAGTCGAAGAAGCACCGAGATTTTACTCATTTTTTACTTTATTTGGACAAACTAATTTACTCATCTCAGGAACTATAATTATTTATTTTGCTAAGAGCAACCATTTCTTACTACCTTTATTTTCTCATCTAAATGATTCAAATGAGATTCTTTTAAAATCATTTATTACGGTTATTTTAATATCCGGATTAATTTGTATAGCTCTCCATAAATTTATTGATAAATCAGTTGTAGAAGCCGATAAAAACATCAAATTTAAAAATCAAAGAACAGATATATTAAAATTAAGCTTAGTCGAAAGTGCGAAAGTAATATTAACTTCTAAATATCTTGGCCTTATTTGTCTTCTTGTAATGTCTTATTCTATGAGTATTAGCCTAATAGAAGGATTATGGATGTCAAAAATAAAACAACTTTACCCTACAACAAAGGATTTTATTTCATATCACGGTGAAGTGTTTTTTTGGACAGGAGTACTTACTTTAGTTAGTGCGTTTTTAGGGAGTAGTTTAATTAGAATATGCGGTTGGTTTTGGGGAGCTATTATAACACCGATTATGATGTTTGGAGCAGGCGTTATGTTCTTTTCATTTACGGTTTTTGAAAATCACCTAGAAAATATCGTAAATACTCTTGGCTATAGTTCACCGCTTGTTGTTATAGTTTTTATCGGCGGGCTTTGGCATGTACTTTCTAAATCCGTAAAATATTCACTTTTTGATGCTACTAAAGAAATGGTATATATTCCGCTTGATAGCGAAATGAAAACTAAAGGTAAGGCAGCTGTTGATGTGATGGGTACTAAAATCGGCAAATCCATAGGTGCTATTATTCAATTTATATCTTTTAGCATTTTCCCAAACGCAGTACATAACGATATAGCCGGGTTATTAATGTTTAGCTTTATTATCGTATGTCTATTATGGCTATACGGCGTGAAAGTTTTATCAAAACATTATAATAAGATGATACAACGCTAGGCTGTGCAAAAGAAAATTTATAAGATTTTTGTAGTAATAGCTGTTCCTATTTCAAAAAAATCTTATAATTTACAGCTAAAAAGAACAAAAATAGATTGATTTAATTTTCCATAAGCAAAGCCTAGAAGGCTTTAAAACAATATCCTCTCAAAAATCCTTTTCTCTCATACAGTTTTATAATATAGTAAATAGGTATATTTAATTATTGTAGAGGGACGAATGAAAAAAAATCCGAAAATATCATTAATAGGAGGCGGTAATATCGGCGGTACGCTTGCTCACTTAATTAGCCTTAGAGAACTCGGTGATATCGTGCTATTTGATGTGGCTGAAGGAGTGCCGCAAGGAAAAGCGCTTGATCTTATGCAAGCTGGGACTTTGCTAGGCTCTGATATCAAAATAAAAGGAAGTAACGACTATAAAGATATTGAAGGCTCTGACGCTATAATTATTACTGCCGGTATCCCTAGAAAACCGGGAATGAGTAGAGACGATTTAATTAGCATTAACACCGGTATTATGAAAGACGTAGCACAGAATATAAAAAAATATGCTCCGGATGCCTTTATAATAGTAATTACTAACCCGTTAGACGTTATGGTTTATGTAATGCTGAAAGAAAGCGGATTACCTCATAAAAAAGTAATCGGTATGGCAGGGGTACTTGACTCCTCAAGATTTAACCTTTTTCTTGCTGAAGAGTTTAAAGTTTCAGTAAACAGCGTTAATAGCATAGTTCTCGGCGGTCACGGTGATGCAATGGTACCTCTTGCAAGATATTCCACAGTATCGGGTGTACCGATACCTGACTTGATAAAAATGGGCTTATCAAGTAATGAAAATATTGAAAAAATAATCGATCGTACTAGAAACGGCGGCGGTGAGATTGTTGCATTACTTAAAACAGGTTCTGCTTATTATGCCCCCGCAGCCTCAGCAATAGAAATGCTTGAATCCTATTTAAAAGATAAACGTCAAATTCTAACTTGTGCCGCTTATTTGCAAGGTGAGTACGGCGTACATGATTTATATGTCGGCGTGCCTATTATTATAGGTAAAGAAGGAGTAGAAAAAATAATAGAACTACAGTTAACCGTAGAGGAAAAAGTATTATTCGATAAATCAGTCGAGGGAGTTAAAAAACCCATTGAGACAGTGAAATAAATGATATAGATTATATTTTTTAAACATAATTGAAGCACAAATGCAACAAAATTTAAAATATTGAATTAATACTAATTATTAGTATTGTTAATTTAACATAAATGGTATTACAGTTTGGTTTATTTTTATTAATAGAGGAAAACTATGAAAAACAAAAATGAATTAGACCGGCTAATAAGAAGTCTTTATTTAATAAAAAATACTAATTTAAATAATATTTTAGAAACAGATAAACTAGCTATAACACGTACAACTAATTTTATAGAAGCTCTAATAAATAAAATAGACCCTAGAACACCAGGACCTTATGTTTCCCAGCAACAGGCTAATTTCAAAGTAGCAAATGATAAAAATACACAAGGTACTCAGAAAGAAATTTATTTAAAAAACCTACCTATTAGTATAGGTAAAGTTGAAGGCTTTAAGGAGGACGAAAAAGGTAGAAAAACAAAGGCTCAACTCGATGTTCTAGTATCCCCCTCAGATTTTTCAGAATTATTAAGAATAAGTAATTCATTACCGGTCACTAATGAGCAAGGACTAGAAATAAAAGGCAATATTAATCTATTGCAATTGATGGAAGAAGTTGTTCAGAAAGTAGGTAAAAAGAACTTAAATATACAGCAAGATACAAAAGTACTTACCTCTCAAGAAAATAAGCAAGCTATAACACACGGTCAACAAAAAGTAGAGCTTAACCTTAAAGAAGAAATAATAAAGCTAAGGGAAGCAGTTCAAGAAACAATCAAAAATCCAACTAATAACGAAGAATTTAATAAGACATCAAAAGAAATTTTAGATTTGATTAATAATATTAACTCTCATCAACCTGCTAGATTACAGGCAGCTAGAAATAAAATCCTGAGTAGCGGCGGAAGTCCTAATACTAAAAATACCAAAATAGAGGAATTTTTTCTTGAACAACATGAATGGGATAAATTTCAAGAATTAAGAGAAAGATTACAAAAAATAAAAGAGCCTAGAGAAAAATTAGATGAAATGAAAAATTTTTATGATGTGATTAATTCATTAGATAAAAATATCATTCTAGGATTAACGAAAGAGAAACAAAAAGTTCAACAAGCTTCCAATCAAAAAGCACAAGAAATTATAAGAAGTAAATTTTTATACCTTGATAATGCTCAGGATTTTTCAGACGGTTTACAAAATTTATTTGAGAAGTTAAAAAATAAAGAAGAGACAGGAGAAAAAGAACTTATAGAAGCTTCTAAGAATATACTCAGCAAAAGTATATCAGTAAATAAAAATTACTTTCGTAATACTGATAATTCAAGCGAATTAGATTTGCAATATAAGATGTTGTTAATAGATCATGCAGATAATATCTCGCAAAATATAAAGGATATTCTAGTCTTATATGCCGGAAGTAATCACAAGATTGATATATTATCTGATGAATTAGCGAATAAATTTAAAAATATATCAAATTTAATAAAGCAAAATGAATGGGTACTACAAAAAGAAACAAGTAACTATTCTCCTTCTTTAGAAACTATACCTGAAGATTCTGTACCTAAGTTGTCCCCAGCAATAGTACATTCCTCAACAGAACTTTTTACAAAACTAGAAAATTCATTCAATGAACTAGAACAATTTACTGATAAAATATTAATAGATGCCGGCAAATCTTATGCACAGCAGGCAAATATTAATCCTAAATCTAATACCGTTTCTAGGGCTTCTTCTATTGATTCGGGAATCGGTTCAAGCCAAGAAGAATTATCTACCACATTTGGAAAAATCAGCTCTACT
>JBEGTS010000007.1:0-76948 GCA_041179265.1 Pseudomonadota bacterium | reverse complement strand
GGTCTTATAATAACGAAAGACCTAATATGGCTATAGGTGGTATAACGCCAATACAAAAATTAGCTTTGGCAGCTTAACTCTCTACTCTCTACTGTGATTAAAAATGGGAGGATTACCCTTGTCCAAGGAGCAGACGATAGTGAATGATCAATTAATTATAAAATAATTCCATGCAGCAATTTAGTATTTATCAAACAAGCGATGAATTACTTCTAAAATCGATATTGCTTCTGATAGAAAAATGTTATCACTCTGATCTTAAAAGTGTTGTATTAACAATAGATGCAGATCAACAAGAAATGCTCAATAAAAATCTTTGGACTTATTCACGTAAGCAATTTATACCTCACGGTAGTAAGCTTGATCCGCAGCCTGAAAAACAGCCGATTTATATTACTGATGAGTTACAAAATCCTAATAATGCTAGTGTACTTATTCTCATTTCTCCCATAGATATAGAAAAAATTTTACAAGTTAAAGACTATATAGAAGTTTTTAAAAGGATAATTATAATAACAGATTTGCCGGAAGATTTAAAAGAATTAGTGGCAAAAATAAATAAATTTACTACGCCTCAAAACAAAATCGATTGCTTTAAACAAGACGCACGAAGTTCGTGGAGTAAAGTAGAATAAACTTATATTCTTTTACGTACAAATAAATATAATCCGATCGTTAAGGCAATAACCAAATTGGAATAACACGCAAAAATAAAATCTAGATTTTTTGAAGCAAAATTTTGCAATATAAAATGAATTGAAGTAACAAGTAATACTGTCAAAGCTGAAAATAATACCGGCATAAAAGTTGTCTTTTTGCTATAAGGATATCTCAAAAAAACTGCAAGTGCTAAAAAAGGTAATACAAAATTATATAAAGGCCAAATTATTCTTTGATGTGCTTCAGCAATTAATTTAATTTTTTTAGTAATAGCTAAATCATGAGGAGGGTCAAGTAATTCGCTTATATAATATTCGTTTGCTCCTTTATTATGTTGAGTTCTTTGTGATGCTAAAGGATTATCATTTTGTAGCTTTATCATTAAAGAATCAAAAGTTAGCTGAGTTAAATTACCGTTTACATCATATTCTTGTCTTAGACCTTTATTAAGTTCAAAAATCGGGTTATTATCATATATATTAAGAGTACCTGAATCTGCAAATACTACTGATGGGTTATCGGCATTACGATTATCAAATATTATTACGCCGTTCATAGTATTTCCTGTTGATTTTTTATCTATAAAAACAGTGATATCTTTAGTTATTTTATTAAAAGTTTTCTCCTCAATCATACTTGAGATATAATTATTCTTTATAAAGCTTAAACGTGATTTTAAGTTTATATGAGATAAAGGTAGGATGGTAGAAGATATATAATGAGCAAGTAGCATAACTATTAATGCGACATATAAAGCAGGCAATGCTAGCTGTAAATTATTAACTCCCGAAGCTTGTAATATAATTAGTTGTCGCTCGACTTTTAAATTATTATAGATATAGATTACGGCAATAACCGTTATTACTGGTAATAGAATAAATAATAAAGTAGGAAGTACTAAAGCTATTAAACTGACGAAGTCCATAACTTTTATACCTTTATCAAATAAATATAAAAGTTTTAATACTTGTGTTATCCATACTATACTAGTCACTGAAAAAGTAACGACTATAAGCAGCGGTAGGATATTTTTTATAAAGTATTTTCTGTATAGTAACATATATTTGTTTCAAGTTTGTCATATCGTAGTCAAGCCACGGTATGACACCGTGCCAACCTTTCTTATTACATTATTTGCAAAGACTCGATAAATTAATTTACCTATCAATATTGTTATAAATGCAATAGCAATGCCGTAAATTATATCACTTGGGTAATGCATAGCAAGGCTTATGCGAGATAAAGACACGAGCATAATAACACAAGCCATTAAGATTTTTATCGGTAATTTAATATAATCCCAAATAAAATAAGTAACCAAAATACTAAGAGCTGCGTGGCTGCTAGGAAAACTTGAAAAGCATCTTTCATTTGCAGTATTTATTATTGTTGCAAAACTATCTATAGGAAGACTACAGTAAGGACGAGGTAAATTAACGGAAAATTTAAGAGCTGTAAAAATTAAACCGAATACTGTGTATATTATACCAATTTCCACTAACTTATTATAACCGTGCCAAAATTTATTTTGTCGTTCAGTGGTGTTTTTAATTTTCTTTAATTGAATATAAAAATATATGCAGTATAAAATATATATTAAGGCGAAATTAGCGATATTAAAACAAAAAGAAATTATTTTTAAAAGATAGGGTATAAAGCCGATATTAGTAATTTTATTCAAAAATAAGAATATTTCTTGATTTAAGCCGTAAAAATTATAAAAAACTTCAAACATCATTTTAATTATTTATGTTACAAGTAACAATACTTGGATGCGGGGCATCTATAGGAGTGCCAGTAATCGGATGTGATTGCTCTGTATGTCGCTCAAATTCAAAGTACAATAAAAGGACTAGATCAGCAATATATATTAACGATGAAAATAGTCAAATATTAGTTGATTTCGGTTTTGATATTAGAAATCAACTATTACGAGAAAAGATAAATAAGCTCGATTGTGCTATATTAACACACGATCATTCCGATCATGTTAACGGTATAGATGACTTACGGGTATTTACTTTTATGCAAGGTAAGCCATTTGAGATCTATACCGATCACGATAGTGCGGCAAAGCTCCATACAAAATTTGATTATCTATTTAATAATAAATTCTTTAAACTTGGGCGAATGCTTACAACTCAATCTGTTAGTTTTTTTGATAAGATTAACATTAATACTATCGAAATACAATTTTTTAGACAGCATCACGGTCCTATAGATAGCTTGGGCTTACGTATAGGTGATTTTGTCTATTCACCTGATGTCGTTGATTTTCCGCCTGAGTCGGAAGAGTATTTAAAAGATATAAAAATATGGATATTAGATTGTATGGATTATACCTCAAATAAAAATCACGCTGGTCTTGATAAAGTCTTAGAATGGCGAGAAAAATATAAACCGAAGCAGATATTATTAACCAATATGAGACATACAATAGATTATCATAAAATTATAGAGATGCTCCCAGATAATGTTAAGCCGCTTTATGACGGCTATAAATTTACAGTTTAGTTTATGATTATTTTAGAAAAAGTCTGTAAGCGTTACAGTAAAAATTACGCAATTAAGAATATTGATTTAAATTTTACTATTAAGGAAACTACTGTAATAATCGGTCCTTCGGGAAGCGGTAAAACTACTTTACTTAGAATTTTGAATAATTTGGAAGAACCAAGTAGCGGTACTTTTTTGGTAGACGGGAAGAAGCTACTGCCTAAAGATAGGAGAAAGCTTCGTTTAAAAGTCGGTATGGTTTTTCAAAATTTTAATCTCTTCCCGCATTTAACGGTAGGAGAAAATCTAATATATACACCGATAAATGTTTTAAATTTACCAAGAGAACAAGTAATTCTTAAAGCAAAGGAACTACTTGAGAAATTTAGGCTAACGCAAAAATTTGACTCATATCCAGCGAGTTTATCAGGAGGACAGAAGCAACGTATAGCAATAGCAAGAGCTTTAATGATGAAACCGGAAATTTTGTTATTCGATGAACCGACGTCGGCCTTAGATCCAGAAAATATTAAAGATGTTATAGAGAATATAAATTTATTAAAAGATCAAATGAGTATGGTAGTAGTCACGCACCATTTGAAATTTGCAAAATTAATAGCGGATCGTGTTATTTTTATGGATCAAGGGCAGATTTTAGCAAATCAGCCTGCCAAGGACTTTTTTAGTAAACCGGCATCGCATCGAGCTAGATTGTTTTTAGAGAATATAGGTGATTTAATGTGATATGCACATTTTGTCATACCGCGATTTGATTGCGGTATCCATAAAAACAACTAAAAATACTATAATGTTTAGTATTTTTAACTGGATTCCGCGATCAAGTCGCGGGGGGATGACAACTGAAAAGCTGGTCCACGCAACAAGGCCATGCAGGAATGACATAGAATCAATAAATAATATTATTATATGAATAAAAAACTTATCAAATTTGTTTTTATCGTTTGCAGTACCGTAATTGTAACCGGTTTATTATATAAATATATCAATCAGCATTATCCGAAATTTTTTAAAGAACCGCAAAATATAGGAAGTTTTTGTGCGTCATTATTAATATTATTTAGTATAATTTATAGTACTATTAGTCAAAATGAAATACGCAAATTTTGTTTACAATTAGCAGGCTGGGCAGCGATTTTTTTAGTTATAATAACTGGCTATGCTTTTAGGTTTGAGCTGAACTACGCTTATCATAGGGTAATGTCTGCTTTAATTCCGTCATATAAATGGTCTACTGAAGTAGGAGAAATTATTATAGCACGTAGTGGGGACGGGCATTTTTATATAGATGCTTTTGTAAATAACGTTAAAATAAAATTTATGGTCGATACTGGTGCGAGCGATGTCGCTTTAACTAAAGAAGATGCCCAAAAACTAGGCTTTGACTTAACTAAATTAAAATATACTAGAACTTATCTAACAGCTAACGGCGAAAATAAAGCCGCCCCTATAACGTTAAATAGTGTAGTAATCGGTACAGAATTTAAGAACATCAAAGGTCATGTAGGTCTTGGTGACCTCGATATCTCACTACTTGGTATGTCTGTGCTTGAACGCTTTAAAGGCTTCAGGATTGATAAGGATTTATTAATCTTGAATTATTAAAGAACATTTTTCAAAGAAGTTTACAGAGCTTAAAAAGTGTTGTTGCGTGGCTTGATTTTCCTGTCATTGCGAGCGACTGCAAGGAGTGCGGCAATCTCGTCAAGTATCCTGAGATTGCGTACGTACAATTACTTTGTAATTTTCCTCGCAATGACGATATGCAATAAAGCTAGTTTAGAACGGCATTTTAAAACCAGGCGGTAAGCTCATACCGTTTAAAGCTCCTGATAAAGAATTTTGTGAATCTTCATCGCATTTTTGTTTAGCATCGTTAAAGGCAACTTTAATTAAATCCTCAAGCATTTCTTTTTCCTCTGCTTTTAATAAAGATTCATCAATTGAAATCTTTTCAACTTCTCCTTTACCAGTTGCAATAACTTCAATAAGCCCGCCGCCGGCTTTACCGGTATATCTCGCATTTGCCATTTGTTCTTGGGCTTCTTGCATTTTCTTTTGCATTGATTGGGCTTGTTTTAAAAACTGATTAAAATTTACCATAATTCTATCCTATATATTTTTTAGCTTTTAAGTAAAATATCCGAAATTGTTATATTTGGGAAATGTTTTTTAATTAAACCAAAATCGTTACTTGCTTCAAATTTACCGATTAACTGATTTTTTAAGGTTTGCTTGCTCTGCTCTTTTGTTACTATAATCTCAAATTTTTCTTTAGTAAAAGCAGATAACAAATCTTCTATTTGTTTTTTTATTTTGCTTGTAACTTCAAGACTTACGAGTTCTAATCTATTATCACTGAGATTTTTAAGTTCCGTATGATTGAGTAGAAAATAATATATATCTATTTCATTATTTTTATATAAATATTCAAAAAAATCTACAATTTCAAATTTTTTTTTTATTTCCGGATTAATTGACTGATTTAAATTTTGATTATTACCGTCAGAATCTTCAAGTGACGGTAGCGATACCGAATATATAGATTTTATAACTAACATTTCCGTTTCTATTAGCTGATTATAGGATATTTTTATTTCTCGGACTCCCTTATTATATATTTGCCATAAGATTGATAAGTGCGGTAAACTAATTTTATCCAAAATATTTTTGATTCTATCATTAAATGATTCATATATCGGCAAACTATAATTAGGTAACATCTTTACTTTATTAAGATAAGCGATAAAATCTGCTACCGATTCTATAAGAATCTCAAGATTAACTGAAAAACCATAAAGCTCATTTATTAAGGTAATAGCTTTTTCCGTCTCTCTACGGATGATATATTCTACAAATTCTATTATAACGGAACTATCAACAAGCCCAAGCATTTGATTGATTACCTGCGGGCTAATTATATTATCGGATTTCGCAGGCATACTAGCGGCTTGATCTAGAATAGAGACTGCATCACGTGCCGACCCTTCCGACTTGTAAGCTATAATTCTTAGAGCTTCTAGATCAGCTTTTAAATTTTCTTGTTTAGTTATATATTCAAGTAGCTTAAAAATCTCTTCAAAGTTAAGGCGTCTTAAATCATATCTCTCGCATCTAGAGATAACAGTGGTCGGTATTTTATGTACTTCTGTAGTTGCAAAAATAAATATTATATGAGGCGGCGGTTCTTCCAGTGTCTTAAGAAGTGCGTTAAACGCCCCTTTAGAGAGCATATGCACCTCATCAATAATAAATATTTTATATTTACCTTGCAGAGGTTTATATTCAGCTGACTCTATAATTCTACGTATATCATCGACGCTGGTTTTACTTGCTGCATCCATTTCTATTATATCAGGATGATTATGGTTATTAAAACTAATGCAGTTTGCACACTGCTCACATGTTTTAATAGTTGTATTTTCGGTAATTAAAGCAGAGCAGTTTACGGCTTTAGCAATAATACGAGCCGAGGTAGTTTTACCGACCCCTCTAATACCTGTTAAAAGATAACCTCCGGCAAGCCTATCATTTAAAATAGTATAGCTTAAAACTTTGACTAATACCTCTTGCCCCTGAAGCTCGGCAAAGTTACTAGGACGATATTTCCTTGCAAAAGGAATATACTGATTAGATGAATTTATATCGGTCACGATTTAAATTTTAGAAATTTTTTAAAAAGGAAAGACCCAGATTTACTCGAAGTATTTTTGAAATAAAAATCCCTAGAGTATAATATAGTTAATTCAGACCCATTTGGTGACAGGCGTGAGGAGTGAAGCCTATTATTATAGGCGAGTCGACGAACAACGAAGCACCAAGTGGGTATCAATTAACTAGTATGCTAGTAATGACCCACCGAATCTCACCCCGGCTGCTTCCTTTCAGACCTGACCGACTAAACAAGCACAGTGCCCACTACTAGCATAATTAACATAACTTGTTTATCAGGAAGAGACAACATATTTTTTTTCTATTTCTGCTTTTGTTAACCTCTCAGGTGGACCAAATATTTCAGGATTTTTTAATTTAAACAGATCATCGGAAAATTTTTGTACTTTAGCTATTTTATCAAAAGTAATAGTGACTATATTATTATCTTCAAATATTTTTAATGTTTCAATTTGTTTAATACCTTTATTAAAAGTAATTTCGCTACGCTTTTCCGTTAGAGTATGATGGATAGTAATTTTAAAAATATTTCCTTCATTAATTACCGATTCAAAAACAAAATCCTTGTCAAAATTCTCATTATCACCGAGTAAAAAATTAAATGTATTTTCAGCTCGAGCGATTCGACTTACTTGTTCCATATCATAATCATACATTGATACAAAATTTTTAGTACCTATTATAACTAATGGAAAGGGAGGATAATAATTACATCGAAAATTATAAGGCTTGTTGATCAACAATTTTCCTTTAACTATATTAGCCTTAGAATCTTCTTGAGTAAAATCTATCGCAACCGATTTTATCGTACGTAGATAAGTTTTTAGCTCCGAAATAACTATTTTATCACTTGACCCAAATGCTAAGCTTGAATTTACAAAAAGATAAATAATAATTAGAAAAAATATTTTTTTCATTTTCGTTGTTTTATATTTTAAATTATGTTTAAACTACCTTAGTTATACATCTAATGCAAAATAATAATTTTTATGAAAATCGTTGCTTTAAAAGAAAAAGCCAAGCATGAGTCGCGTACCGCTATAACTCCTGAAGTAGCAGGGTTGCTAGTCAAAAAAGGCTATATGGTTACGGTAGAAAAAGATATAGGGTTTTCTGCCGGTTTTCTTGATGAAGAATATGCCGCTCTAGGTGCTAAGATATCTTCAGTGCCGCTTGAAATTATTTCCGATGCCGATATTATATTAAAGGTACAACCTTCATCAGTTACGGATAAATATAGTGAGCTTGAATTTGCAAAAAAAGGAGCAATTATTGTAGGATTATTGTCACCTTATTTAAATCATGAATATATAGAAGCGGCAGCTAAAAAAAATCTTACTACCTTTGCTATGGAGTTTGTACCGAGAATTACTAAAGCACAAAATATGGATGCTTTATCTTCTCAAAGTAATCTAGTTGGATATAGAGCGGTAATTGAAGCAAGCTATCATTATACCAAAGCTTTTCCAATGATGATGACGGCAGCGGGGACTATTTCGCCTTGTAAAACTTTGGTACTTGGTATCGGCGTTGCTGGTCTTCAAGCTATTGCAACGGCAAAAAGGCTTGGTAGTATTGTTGCAGGATATGATGTAAGAGCTGCTACCAAAGAGCAGGTAGAAAGCTTAGGAGCTAAGTTTGTTTCACCGGAACTACAAGAAGATTTACAAGATAAATCAGGCTATGCTCACGAGAGTTCAGAAGATTACCAAGCTAAACAAGAAGAGTTTTTAGCAAAAATTATTAAAGGATACGATATAGTTATTACTACTGCACAAATTCCTGGAAAAAAAGCACCGTTACTTGTTACGAAAAAAATGCTGGAATCGATGAAGCATGGCTCAGTGATTGTTGATATAGCGACTTCTACAGGTGGAAATGTGGAAGGGTCGGAAATGGATAAAATAGTCACTAAACATGGAGTTACCATAATAGGCTTATCAAATCTTGCTACCAAAATTGCTACCGATAGCTCAAAATTATATTCCAAAAATTTGTATAATTTTTTAAATTATGCTTTGCAAGACGGTAAGTTTAATATGGATGATGAGTTAGTACGTGATATGTTGATTACTAAAGACGGAAAAATTGTGAGTGAGAAATTAAATATATGAATCAATTACCGATAATAGCGAAGCAGGCGGCTGAAATCGCTCATAATACCCAAGAATTATCAGACAAGTTAAAAGATTTGGTAATAGATACTAGTTGGCAAACGAACACAAGTACTATAGACCCGCTAGTATTTGCTATAACTATTTTCGTATTAGCTTCTTTTGTTGGCTATTATGTTGTGTGGAAAGTAACGCCCGCACTCCATACCCCGCTTATGTCTATTACTAACGCTATTTCAGGTATTATAGTTCTTAGTTCTATGATTGCTGCAAGTAGCTCTGCTTTTGGGTTTTCGGGTCTACTTGGGTATTTTGCAACTTTACTTGCTTCTATAAACATTTTCGGCGGATTTATAGTGACAAAAAGAATGCTAGAGATGTTTAAGAAGAAATAAATACAGCATAATAGGACTGTGTATAAATAATATAATAAGTTACTAACTTTTCATCTATCATAATATATAACATGTATACAACATATAGATCAAAAAATTCTCTTATAAACGGCTTTTTGAATTTAATTGCACATTATGGTCTAATATTATGTTTTCTAATGATTACTTCTTGTGCTACAAGATATGAGATTATTCCACCAAATACTACAGAAGGTAGAAAATGTGCTAATGAATGCTTATTAGAAAAAGAAAGATGTATGCAAAACTGTGATATGTATAATACGCAATGTAATTTACTTAATCAACTAAATGCTCAAAATAGCTATTTAATCTCGCAACAAGCTGTCAAAAGCAATAAGGATAACAAATATACACCGCACTTTAGTAGTCATCAAAATAATCTTTGCAATAATTCCAGTTGTAGTTGGCGTTGTATTGAAAACTATCATATCTGTCACAAGAACTGCGGCGGAGAGGTTATAGCAATAAAATAAAATATTTTAACCTAATTGCAAAGAGTAAAAGTTTCTTCTTCAAACTCTTTTTTTATCAGAGTTATGCAAAAAGGTCTACTGCTATGGTATTAGCTTAGCTATCTTTATTAGTAATAAGAAAAAGTTAAGCTAAAGTTCTAATTCTTTATATTCAACTTTAACTACTTCGTATGATTTCGTTCCTCCCGGCGTTGTAACTTCTGCAATATCACCTACCGATTTTCCAATCAAAGCTTTTGCTATAGGAGAAGCGATTGAAACTCTTTTTCTAGTGATATCGGCTTCATATTCTCCTACAATAACATATGTTACTTCTTCTTCAGTATCGTCGTCGATCAAAGTAACCGTAGCCCCGAATTTTATGTTATCTCCCGATAGTTTACCAATATCAATAATTTCCGCTCTTGCCGTCATATCTTCAAGCTCTTTAATACGCCCTTCTATAAATGCTTGTTTCTCACGTGCTGCTTCATATTCCGCATTCTCGGATAAATCGCCGTGTTCTCGTGCTTCTGCTATATCTTCACTAATTTTTTTACGCTCTACATGTTTTAAATGTTTAAGCTCATGTTCTAATTTTTCAAAACCTTTAGCGGTGATAGGAAATTTTGTATTCATAATTATATTGTGTAAATTTAGTAGTTTTAGTATACTATTTTCAATAATATAGATTTCAGCAAGTATATTTGTAATAGTTAAATTTGTCAAATAAGCCTTTTTAATTATTTTTCATATGCAGCATAATTCAGAAAGGTTCAGACAAGATGAATTTAAAGGCGAGCCTGCACAACGTATAAAAATACGTGAGCACAGGCGAGCCCTACAAAATTCGCTTGAATCAAGCTTTGTGAATTATGCTGTAACATAGCAATAAATTAGTAATCCTTATGGCAATCAAAGATTTTGACTTTGAGAAAAAGCGTAAAATTTTCCACCTATCGGCTATAATATTTCCGCTGCTTTATTTATTTATTTCAAGAACAACCATTACATTACTATTATTTATAATAACTGCTATTACTTTATATTTAGACATATCACGTCATAATAATGCAAAAATTAGCGAATTTGTAACTAGATTTTTTTCAAAAGTTATAAGGCCCCTAGAAAATAATGGCTCTTTTGCTTTAAGCGGTATTAGCTTTATGATGCTTGGTTTTTTCTTGACTGCTTTTCTTTTTCCTAAAAATTTAGTAATTTGCTCGTGGTTGATTTTAATTATTTCTGATTGTTTAGCAGCTCTTGTCGGCGTTAAAATAGGCAATAGTTTAAGTAACGGTAAATCGATAGCAGGTTCTATTGCCTTTTTAACTTCTGCAATTTTTATAAGTATATTAGTATATTTTTACTTAGGGTATAATACAAGTTTTATTATTATTATTGTAAGCTGCATAGGGGCTGCGGCAGCTGAATTTTATTCAAAAGATTTAAGAATTAACGATAATTTATCTATACCTCTTTCTTATTGTCTTTCTACTGCTATTCTTTCTTATATAATATGATATACTCGCCCCACTTGAAAAATTGGCAGCAATGTCTTTGTAAGTCCTCGGATGCTGAAAGTTTAATAACTGCTGCCGCTCCCTCGGCTTGCAGACCTATTCCTCTTTTCCAAGTTGAACTTCGTATAACAACTCTTCATTCCACAGGAGTATATAATGAGAATTACACCGGAATTTTATGAGTTTTTAAGAAACCGTATTAATATATCTGATGTAGTACGGCAAAAAGTAGTTTTAACTAGAAAATCTGGTAACTATGTAGGTTTATGTCCTTTCCATCAAGAAAAAACTCCGTCTTTTACGGTTAGTGATAGTAAGAGATTTTTCTATTGTTTTGGTTGTAAAGCAGCCGGTGACGTTATAAAGTTTACTTCTAATATTAGCGGTCTATCCTATAATGAGTCTGCTATAAAACTTGCAACCGATTACGGTATAGAGATACCGAAATTAACTGTGAAACAGAAAGAATTTTATGAAGAATCCGATGAAATTTTAAATATTTTAGAACTCGCCAATAAGTTTTTCAGAACGCAGTTAACGCCTGAAATATTAAATTATCTACACCGAAGAAATATTACCGAAGAAACAGTAAAAGAGTTTTCAATAGGTTTTGCTCCAAGAAATAATAAATTTGAAAAGTTTTTTCATGATAAAAATATTGATATTACAAAACTCGGTAAAGCAGGTCTAATTGGCAGGAGAGAAAACGGTGAAATATATAATTTATTTTCTAACCGTATTACCATTCCAATTAGAAATATTTACAATAAAATTGTAGGCTTTGGCGGTAGAGTGTTAGGGGAGGGGCTGCCTAAATACTTAAATTCACCTGAAACTATAGTATTTCAAAAAAGCGAAACTTTATATGGTGAGCATAAGGCGATAAGCAGTAGCTATAAAAAAAATCACTCAATTTTAGTGGAAGGTTATTTTGATGTTATAGCACTACATCAAGCAGGTTTTAGCGAAACGGTTGCGAGTCTTGGTACTAGTGTTACTGAGAATCATTTACATAAATTATGGCGCGCCGGCGATGAAATTATATTATGCCTTGACGGAGATAATGCAGGTATAAAAGCTAGTATAAGAACTATTAATCTAGCATTACCTATTATTAATAGTGAAAAGAAAATTTCTTTTATTAGACTGCCAAGTGGACTTGATCCCGATGATACAGTAAATAAAAACGGTGCTGATTTTTTTACAAAGCTTATAGATAAAAGAATAAGCCTATCAGAAATGATTTGGCATATTGAGTATAGCGGTAAGAGTTTTAAAACCGCAGAAGAAAAAGCTAATTTAGAAAAAAATTTAAAAGATTATTGCAGCAAAATATCGGATAGTAATTTAAGAGCGAGTTATTACAGATTTTTTAAAGATCAAATATGGCAGAATTTATTAACAAACCAGAAAAAAGTTGTAACTAAAAACTCAAATTTGGCTCCTATAGTTTCAAGTCACGGCTATTCGGAGCTTGAAATGCTAGAACACGCTTTTTGTGCTTTGTTGGTTAAATTTCCTACAATACTTGAAGAAAAAGATATTAGAGATTTTATCCTAAACTTAAATTTTAATAATAAATCGCTTGAAGAATTTCGTAATTGGTATTTTAACGAAATTATAGATAATAACGTAGAAGCAGGTGAAATTGCTGCAATTGTGGAAAAAACTAGCTTTTTTGATATTTTTTTATTATTATCAAAAACGGACAACTTATTTTTAGATATCTCATTTAATAAAAATAATGTCAGACTAGATTTATTATGGCAGTGGCTACATAAGAAATATTATCTAATAAATTTACAACAAGAATATGCTAACACTATAAGCAGCATTAATAATCATGACTTTGAAAAAGTTTTACTATATAAAAAAGAAATTCTGAAGATTGCAAATGAACTTCAAGTTTTAAACGAATCTTTTATTAACCACATGACAACTTAGGTTCTTTGTACTTTTGATTAATTATGATTATTCTATTAAAAGTGTAAAGAACCTAACATAAGTTTAAGAAAGTCTTAAGCTTATGATTAACTTAATTTATCCTAAGGTATTTAATGAGCAATAGTAATACAGATAATGATCTAGATAAAATAGATAGTTTACTTAAAAAAGCTAAATCTAAAAAGATACCGGTCACTTACGATGATATAAACAAAGCTCTTCCTCTTAATAAAAATCCTTCAATAAGACAATTAGAGGAAGCTATATTAAAATTTTCCGATGCGGGAGTAGATATTTTAGAATCTAATGAAGATGAAGAAATTAAGCTTGATATTGGAATGGATGAAGAATTTAAGTTATCTACTAATGTTGATAATGAACCTGAGGATGAAGTAGAAGAGGAAAATATAGGCACCACTGATGATCCGGTAAGATTGTATCTTAAGGATATGGGGGGAGTTGATCTTTTAACTCGTGAAAATGAAGTAGAAATAGCAAAAAGAATTGAGGAAGGACGTAAAACAATGACTGCTTCCTTATGCAAAAGCCCGATTGCTATGCGTTGTTTTATAATATGGTATGAAGATTTAGTTAATGAAAAAATGTTACTACGTGATCTAATAGATTTAGAAGCTAACATGTTACATGATGAAGCACCAGAAAATGATGAAGAACATAGTAGCGATACCGAAGGAGAAGAGCATGAGGATAATCACTTATCTATGTCTAGAGTAGAAACGCAGATATTACCTAATATTATAGAGCGTATGAAAAAGATTTCGTTTGTCTGCGAAGAACTACTCATTGAAGCTAAAAAATGTTATGAGAAATCTTTTGAGCCAAAGGTTTTACAAAATAGCAAAAAATATAATAATAATTTGGAATTATTAATAAATGAAGTTTCGGAAATACATTTTAATTCTAAAAGAACGGAAGAAATTTTAGGTAAGATGTATGGAATAAATCGTGATTTAATTAATAAAGAAACCGCCTTTTTAAAACTTGCCGAAAAGTACGGGGTAACTCGCCAAAATTTCCTTGATGAATATATAGGATCGGTTATCAATGCAGCATGGAAAGAAAAAATGCTGAAAAATAAAAAAATCGCTTGGAAAGAGTTAATTACTAAAGAATCGGATTATATAGATCAAATGATTGCCGAATTATCGGTTATAGAATCTAGTACCGGTCTTTTAGTTAATGATTTTAAAAAATTAGTGAATACTATACAAAAAAGCGAGAGACAAACACTGCAAGCAAAAAAAGATATGATAGAAGCAAATTTACGTTTAGTTATATCTATCGCTAAAAAATATGCTAATAGAGGATTGCAGTTTTTAGATTTAATTCAAGAAGGTAATATAGGGCTTATGAAAGCGGTGGATAAATTTGAATATCGCCGTGGCTATAAATTCTCTACCTATGCTACTTGGTGGATTAGACAAGCTATAACAAGAGCTATTGCCGATCAAGCAAGGACTATACGTATCCCTGTGCATATGATTGAAACAATTAATAAGATACTACGTACTTCAAGACAAATGCTTAATGAGCTCGGCTATGAACCGACTGCAACGGAAATCGCTAACCGTCTTTCAATGCCGCTTGATAAAGTACGTAAAGTCATGAAAATAGCTAAAGAACCTATAAGTCTTGAGAATCCCGTAGGTGATGATAGTGATGGCGGTCAATTAGGAGATTTTATCGAAGATAAGAATGCAGTAGCACCAATTGATGCGGCAATTCAGTCAAATTTACGAGAAGTTACCACTAGAGTACTTGCAACTCTTACGCCTCGTGAAGAAAGAGTGCTTAGAATGCGTTTCGGTATAGGTATGAATACTGACCATACATTAGAAGAAGTAGGGCAGCAATTTAAAGTAACTAGAGAACGTATAAGACAAATTGAGTCAAAAGCTTTAAGAAAGTTACAGCATCCTATTAGATCTAAAAAACTTAATAGCTTTAGAAGCGGCGGAAAGCGTGGTGACGGTAATCCATCGGATTTATTAGAGGCGTGATAATACTATTGTTGTCATACCGCGACTTGATCGTGGTATCTCTCAGGACACGGTCTGTTATACAAGATCCCGTGGTCAAGCCACGGGATGACATCGGGCTACTTATGTATCGATATAAAATTACCATTGAGTATTTAGGCACGGATCTTGCAGGTTGGCAAAGGCAAGCAGAAGTAATGTCGGTACAGCAGATATTAGAAGAAGCGATTTATAAATTTTCCGGTGAACATGTAGTATTGTTTGGATCAGGAAGAACAGATGCCGGTGTTCATGCTATAGGTCAAGTAGCACATTTTGACCTTTCAAAATATTTAGAACCTCACAAAATTATTACAGCTATTAACTATTTTGCAAGACCGTATGCCGTAGGAGTATGGAACTGTGAATTAGCCACCAATAATTTTCATGCAAGATTTTCAGCTACCTCTCGTCACTATATATATAGAATTGTTAATAGACCTTATCCATCCGTAATTGATTTAAATAGAGCATGGTGGATTATTTCACCTTTAGATGTTCTAGCTATGCAAAAAGCTGCAACTTATCTCTTAGGTAAGCATGATTTTACTTCATTTAGGGCTAGCTCTTGTCAATCAAAATCACCGATAAAAACTTTAACGGAACTTAATATCGTTAAAGAAGACGAAGAAATAAAATTATATCTTTCAGCACCTTCGTTTTTGCATCATATGGTACGTAATATTGTCGGTAGTTTAGTACTTGTCGGTAAAAATATTTGGCAGGCAGAACAAATTAAAGATGTTCTAGAGGCCAAAGATAGAAAAGCCGCCGGTCCTACTGCCCCCGCATCCGGGCTTTATTTTATGAAAGCAGAGTATTAATAGCCATAGATTTCGTCATTACAATGACTCCCCGCGTAGGTGTTACGTGGATACCACCTTCGTCATTGCGAGCAGTCATAGTACTTGTGTGGCAATCTCGTCAAGTGTCCTGAGATTGCTTTGTCAATTACTTCGTAATTTCTTCGCAATGACAACCTAAATTAGTACACTATAATACTCTTAATAAACTATGTAATTTTTCATGGATGTTAGTTAACTTACCTAGATCATTTCCGCCGGCTTGAGCAATCGCAGGCTGCCCGCCTCCGCCACTGCCGCCTAAGAATAAAGAGAGTTCTTTTGCAATTATACCTGCATTAAATTTATCTGTGATAGCTTTACTCACCGCAACCGTAATAGATAATTTACCAATCCCCTCAGCAATATATACTACTATTAAATCTTCTACTTTTTTTGTTAAATTTTCGGCAGCTTGACGTAGTATTTTATTGTCTAAATTTTCTATATATCGATAAATTAATTTAACTCCTTTTATCTCTTTGGCTTCTTTATTAATTTGTTCTATACTTAAATCTAAACGGGCTAAATGAACTTTTTCTAGGTCTTTCTCAAGCCCTTTATTCCGTTCTAAAATATTGTTCACTTTGGTAATAAGCTCATTTTTGTTAGTCTTTAAAGTGCTTTCTACCGATTTAAGTAAATTATCTTTTTCTCTCATTAATTTAATTACGAATTCACCGCAAACTGCTTCAATTCTGCGAACACCGGCAGCTATAGCACTTTCGCTTGTAATCTTAAAAGAGCCAATATCACCGGTACGTCTAACATGCGTACCTCCGCATAATTCTAAAGAGTTATCGCCCATCTTAACTACTCTGACCTCAGAGTCGTATTTTTCGCCGAATAATGCCATAGCTCCGTGTTTGACTGCATCTTCAGTTGCCATTAATGTAGTATTTACCTCATGATTGTCTCTAATAATCTCATTTACTTTATCATCGATCAAAATGATTTCTTCGCTAGTCAAAGATTTAGAATGGCTAATATCAAAACGTAAATAAGTCGGAGCAACTAATGAACCTTTTTGTGTAACATGCTTACCGAGTATGTCATGTAATACTGCATGTAATATATGCGTTGCCGAATGGTGAATTCTTAAATTTTGTCTATATTTGATGTCTATACTAAAATTAGCATTCTCGCCTACGTTAATCTGCCCCTTTTTCAAAATACATTTGTGGACTATAATAGAGCCTAAATATTTTAAAGTATCTATTACTTCTGCTTCAGAATTTTTTGCAAATATCATCCCAATGTCACCCATTTGACCTCCGGACTCACCGTAAAAAGGTGTTTGGTTGCTGATCAACAAAAATTGTGTATCTGTTTCCTGAATATCATCAACTAAATTATTATCTTTAATTAATGCAATTATTTTACATTCTGCTTCATTAAGCGTATATCCTAAAAATTCCGTGCTACCATACTGCTCTTTGATATCAAACCATAGCTGATCAGTTTTTGACTCACCGGAGCCAAGCCAAGATTTTCTAGCACGTTCTTTTTGTGCAAGCATTTGCTCTTCAAACCCTTTATGATCAACGGAAATATAACGGTTTTTTAAAATATCTTCGGTTAAATCAAGTGGAAATCCGTAAGTATCGTATAATTTAAATGCTATTTCTCCTGATAATTCATTACCTTTTGTTAGCGTTTCTGTTTCTTCGGTAAGAAGCTTTAATCCACGTTCTAAAGTAGTTTTAAACCTAATTTCTTCTTGTTCTAAGATACTGCTTATAAAGCTTTCCGCTCTCTTAAGTTCAGGATAAACATCCCCCATTAAATCGACAAGTTTCGGCAGTAATTTATACATTAACGGCTCTTTATTCCCTAGAATATGAGCATGTCTCATGGCTCGCCTCATAATACGGCGAAGTACGTAACCACGCCCCTCATTTGAAGGGATAACACCGTCAGCTATTAGAAAGCTACTTGCTCTTAGATGATCAGCAATAACCCTATAAGAAAATTTAGCTTCTCCCTCTACTTTTACCTTTACTATGTTTTCGGTAAAATCAATTATTTCCTGAAATAAATCTATATCATAATTGTTGTTAACGTGCTGCAATACTGCCGTCATACGCTCAAGACCCATACCAGTATCAATAGATTTTTGCGGTAACTCTACTCTAGTATTCTTGTCGACTTGTTCATATTGCATAAATACCATATTCCAAATCTCGATAAATCTATCACCATCTTCATCTTTAGTACCGGGAAGTCCACCGTATATTTGTTCTCCGTGGTCGTAAAAAATTTCGGAGCAAGGACCGCAAGGACCCGTATCGCCCATAGACCAAAAATTATCGTTTGTGTTAATTCTAATTATACGATCATCACTAAGATTTGCTATTTTTTTCCAGTAAGAAACTGCTTCATCATCAGTATGATAAACCGTTACATATAGCTTTTCTTTTAGGAGTTCAAATTCTTTAGTCAATAAATTCCAAGCGTAATATATGGCTTGTTCTTTAAAATAGTCACCGAAAGAAAAATTGCCTAGCATTTCAAAAAATGTGTGATGCCTTGCAGTATAACCGACATTCTCAAGGTCGTTATGCTTGCCGCCTGCTCTAAGAGATTTCTGACTAGTTACCGCTTTGTTATAAGGCCTTTTTTCTTGTCCGGTAAAAACATTCTTAAATTGCACCATTCCGGAATTAACAAACATTAAGCTTGGGTCATTGTGCGGAATTAACGAGCTAGCCGGTACATGCGTATGATTATTTGCTTTAAAGTAAGTTATAAATTTACTTCTAACTTCTTCGGTGGTAAATTTAGTCATATAGGTTATAATAATTTAAAGTTTCTTATATACTTTGAGCAAATGAAGAGTTGGTATACGAAGATCAACTTCAAAAAGAGCAAGGAATCCGCAAGGTGAGAGGATCGGAGCGTATACTTAATACGTGAGCACCGCATCTCTTGTAGGATGATGTAGCCAATTTTTAAAGTTCTATCTACGTATACACTGAATCGTGATTAAAATAAATTAATTTATGCAAAATATTTTTGATTCAATCAAATTACATCTTGTTAAATTTGCTAAAAATATTTTTTCTTTCAAAAGAAAAAATATTGTGGTGCTACTAGGTAATAAAGGTGTGTTTCTTAGTGCTTTTCTTGATAATAAATTATTAGATAAATTATTTATTCCTACTCAAGAACAGATAGACTTAAACCCTTATAAAAACTTTTTTAGTAAATTTCCAAAAAGCGATATTTATTTTTTACTTGACGGCAGCGAATGTAAAACACGGCACGATCAAATACCTATATTACAGTCAATAGTAAAACTTGATCCTATTGAACAATTTATCGAAGGTTATTTTAATAAAGAAGACATTATAGCACATTGTGTTTACGAAATTACTACTACCCCAAGTGAAATTTGGTCGACTTTAATTATGTCAGCTCCATTTGAAACACCTTTAAGCGATATAATTTCATGTATTATAGATAAAAGATCGCTTGATTTAAAAGGAATTTATTTTTTAACATTAGAACTAAAAGTTATTATAAATAAAATAGTTCAGAATATAGAAAATGATAAATATAACGATTATTTCCAAATTTGTGTATATGCATCACAAGCTAGCGGCATAAAGTTTATTATCAAACATAAAAATAATATAATAACAATTAGAAACCTTGAGTATCCATTTGATAAAACAACCGGCTATATTCAAGGTATTATAGAACAAGAAATTAATGATTGCTTTATATTATTTAAAAACTATATAAGTAATCTTGAACAAAAAGCCTGTATAATTCTTATAGTAGATGAAGAGTTAAAATCTTTATTAGAATCAACAAATTTTGAAGAACACCCTGTAATCTTTATACCGGTTGATAATATACTAAATGAGCAAACTCTAGAAAAAGAAAGATTTATAGATACAAATATTAGTAGGTTGTTTCTAGAATATAAGAGTTTTCCCGCTTATAATAATAATTTAAAATCGATAAAAAAACTAGTTACTATAAAGGATCTAACATTTAAATTATATAGTATATTACTTATAATATTAATATTAGTGGTCGGTGTTATCAAATATAATACAAAACAGAATTACAAAGACATAAACTCTATTAATGAAAAATATTATGCAACAAATCAGGAATATGATAGTATTAAATATAAATATCCTTATATTAAAAATACTACTAGCCTAGCTGATTTATATGTAATAGAAAAATTACTAGAAGCACCGGTACCACTACCGTTTGATTTACTTAAAAGACTAATAATTACTTTAAATCCGGCTTTTAAATTAGAAGAAATTAAATGGGAATTAACAAATATAGATAATATTTTGTTAGTTTCTAAGAGACAATTAATAATCAAATTAATACTTAAATATCATACTAATAATCTATCGGTAGATGAATCTCTAAAGATGCTAGATGATCATATGCAAAACGTAAAAAATAAATTATCTAATTTGCAGATAGATTATGTTATATATAAGGATAAAATACTTGATATATTCGGTAAGGTAGTAATTCCTTTATCGGTTAATATAGTTGACGATAAAACTTAAACTGTGTCACCCCGTGGTCAAGCCACGGGGTGACAATGGAGAAACCTGTCCATGTAACAACCCTAATAACCCAAGGTAAAAGTAATGTTTGAAAAATATATTATGTATTTAAAGAATCTTATATTCTTTCAATTTATCATATATTTCTTTTTTATTTCCTTAACTATTTGGATAATAAAAAATTTCCAGCAAGAATACAGTAAATCTATTCTTGATAAACAAGTTTCACAAGAAAACCTAACGGAAGAAGTTTTAAAGCTTTATTCTGTCATTAACTCTAAAGAAGAAATATTAGAATCTTACAAAAAATATGTAGATTTAAGCGTGCCAAGTAATGTGAGTTGTTTAAATTATCAAGAACTAATCCCTAAAATAAAAAGCTTAAGCGATAAATATAACTTAATAGAACCTATAGACGTATCTATAAATTCAGTATTTTTTAAAAATAATGTTCAGGCGATTGAAGGAGAAGGTGAATCGATTCATGTAAATAATTATAGCATAAATATAAAATATGCATGTACAGATTTTTTGACTTTTCTAAAAATATTTTCTGAAATTTATTCTTATATGCCTCCTAATACTCTTATATCTTTTGTACGAGTACGTAATGAAGAAGTATTAATGCCTAAGAATATCTATAAACTTTCAGTAAATCATGCTCCTAACCTTATTTATGCTAAATTAATACTATATATAAGAGAATTAGCTTCAAAATAAATTACTAAAATGAATAATGCAATAATACTTAATAACGTAAATACTAATTTATTTAAAAAGGATATTGTTAATAATTTTGTCAATAATCTTGCAAAATCTACTTGCTCTACTATTGCAAATATGCTTGCTATAGATTATACGCTAAGGCTTAATTCTAAACTGGAAGCTGAAAAATATATTAATAAATGTATTTCTAGACTCAAAAATTATTTAGGTATGCGGGTTATTAACGATGATAATTTTTCCATAGCACTAGAGTTATTTGCAATAATGATTACTTCTGAAGACGAAAATGAGCAAAATAAGAATAATATTTTAGAGCAATCACAAGATATAATAGCAGAAAATCTTGTAGAACTTTATTTTGGAGATGAAAAAATAAATAGTACCGAAAAAGAAAAAATTAAAAATATATTTAAAGCTCTTTTAAAAGAGAAGAGTTTTGACAAAATAATAAATTATGCTGAGTCTCATAAAAAATTATTTAAGGCCTCCGTAATGTATGCAATGAAGAAATATAATAATATTTATGAAGCAACCACGTATATAAATAAAGAATTTAATAAAATATTAGAGATGTCTTTAGCATTTACGAAAAAAAATAATATATTTAAACAAGCAACTGGAAAAATTGCCGGTGCCGTTTGTGCTTTATTAGTGGGAGCAATTAGTGTTGCGACTGCAGGAGCAGCTTTTGCTATCATAGTTGTACCGGTATCAATTTTTGCCGTCAGATATGCACCTGAACTTGGTGAAAAAATTGGAGAATTAATTTTGAATAATGATAATGCAATAAAACTAGAACAAAGCAATATAGATAAGTTTATGAAAACATTACAAAATGATAAAGAAAGTCTTTTATCCCAAGAAAAAACAAAAAACATCAAACAAAATATTAAAGTTTCTCCTTCTCAAATAAATGCTAAATTAACTAAGAAAGTGGTTAATGAAAAATATAGATAAGGTATCGTCATTGCGAGGAAATTATGAAGTAATTGACGAAGAAATCCAGTAAAAAAATGCGAAAACTGGCACTTTTTTGCTAATTTCTCTAGATTGCCGTACTCCTTTCAGTCGCTCGCAATGACGGTTTGGTATCCATGCAACAAAGCCATAAAGCTATTTTTACTTGAGAATATAAAAGATTACTCTTATTATATTTTTTTAAAATAAATTAAATAAACTTAATGAGAAAAGTAGTAATATCCGGCATGATCGGTAATGCTTTAGAATGGTATGATTATGCATTATATGCACAATTTGCTTATATTATAGGGCAGCATTTTTTCTCGGATTCAGAAATGCGAGATACTTTAACTTTTGCAGTATTTGCTGCGGGTTTTATAGTACGCCCGCTTGGCGGTATTATTTTTGGTAATATAGGCGACAGGTTTGGCAGACGTATCGCTTTAGTAGTAGGTATCATAACTATGGCGATACCAACTGCCGGAATAGGCCTACTCCCCGGCTATAACACTATTGGAATTGCTGCCCCCATCATTTTGACTATTATAAGGCTTATCCAAGGTTTTTCTCTAGGAGGCGAATTTAGTGGCTGTATTTCCTATATAGTAGAGCATGCTTCACTTGAGCAAAGAGGGCTTGCAGGGAGTGCCTCATTTGTTAGTATGTGCGGCGGTATGCTGCTTGGGCTACTAACCGCTGCCGGTTTTTCTTATTTTATGCCTGACGATATGCTTTTTGAATGGGGCTGGAGAATACCTTTTATTGCCGGCTTATTTATTAGTTCTGTAGGTTTATATATTAGAAAAAACCTAGCAGAAAGTCCTATTTATAAAAAAGCTAAAGAAACGGGACGCTTATCACGTTTCCCTTTGCGTGAAACATTAACAAAATATCCAAAAGAATTAATAGTAGCGCTTGGAATTTATATTACCGTAACTGCTCCTTTCTATACTTCTACGGTTTTTATCGGTAATTTTATGCAAACACTAGGTTATACTAATCAGCAAAGCACAATTGTTAGTAGTATAATATTGATAGTAATGATGATTGTATTACCGATATCAGCATATATTTCGGATAAAATAGGGCGTCGCCCTGTGTTAATATGGGGTATTATATTATTAATTGTATCTGTCTATCCTATTTTTATAGCCTTAGGATCAATGAATTTTACTTTGGCTATAATATCGCAAGTAATATTTGCCGGAATTATCAGTATTTATATGGGACCTGTCCCTACAATTCTAGTAGAGATATTTCCAACCAGTGTAAGATTTACCGGTGTTGCACTTTCTTATAACCTTGCTGCTGCAATATTTGGTGGTACTGCCCCAATGGTGGCAATGATATTAACGAAAGTTACCGGTGATAATTATGCTATTTCATATTATTTAATTGCACTCGCTTTATTATCTTCTATAATTCTAAAATTCTATAGAGAGACCTATAAGAAAAACTTGGTAAGCTAATTATGAGTGAAGTTTTTGAAATACCGAATGGCGAAGAAAAGGTTTTACTACATACTTGTTGTGCTCCTTGTGTCGGTCCGTTAATGGAAAAAATGATTAGTACCGGTATTAAATTTACGCTTTTTTTCTATAATCCGAATATCCATCCTAAACAAGAATATGAGCTTCGGAAAAACGAGAATATACGTTTTGCCGAAAAACATAATATAGAATTTATCGATGCAGATTACGACCCGCAAAACTGGTTTAAGCGTGTTAAAGGGATGGAGTTTGAGCCTGAACGAGGCAAACGCTGCACAATGTGCTTTGATATGCGTTTTGAGCGTACGGCTTTATATGCTTATGAAAACGGTTTTAAGGTTATAACAAGCTCGCTTGGTATTTCTAGATGGAAAGATATGAACCAAATTAATGAGTCGGGAATTAGAGCCGCTTCTCATTATGATGGAATAACTTATTGGACTTATAATTGGCGTAAAGACGGTGGGGCTAGTAGGATGTACGAAATCGCTAAAGAAGAGAATTTTTACAAGCAAGAATTTTGTGGCTGTACACCGTCACTCCGTGATACTAATAATTGGCGTATAGCTAATAATCGTCCTAAAATCGAGATCGGTAAGGAGTATTATTAAGGTTTCTGTGTTATGTGTCATACCGCGACTTGATCGCGGTATCTAAAAACTATTTGTATATTTAAATGGATACCGCGATCAAGTCGCGGTATGACAACGAATTTTTATGAAAAAACTATCATTTCAGCAAATTATACTGACATTGCAAAATTATTGGCAGGATTATGGCTGTGCAATTTTGCAGCCTTACGATGCACATGTCGGAGCCGGTACGTTTCATCCTGCAACTGTGCTTAGATGCCTTGGTACTAAACCTTGGTCCGTTGCATATGTTCAGCCGTCAAGAAGACCGGACGATAGTAGATACGGCATGCATCCTAACAGAATGCAGCATTATTATCAGTTTCAGGTTATCTTAAAGCCGTCACCGGATAATATTCAAGAGCTATATCTTAAAAGCTTAGAATGTTTAGGCATAGATTTAAAAACCCACGATATTCGTTTTGTTGAAGATGATTGGGCGTCGCCGACACTCGCAGCTTGGGGGTTTGGCTGGGAAGTATGGTGTAACGGAATGGAAGTATCGCAATTTACTTATATGCAGCAAATCGGCGGGATTGAATGCCGTCCCGTTGCCGGTGAAATCACTTATGGTTTAGAGCGACTTGCACTATATATTCAAGGCATTGACGAAGTAAAAGAACTTGATTGGAACGGACAAACAGGTGAAAAAGCTTTAAAATACGGTGAAGTGGATTTTGAGGCTGAAAGACAATTTTCAAAATATAATTTAGAGCTTGCAGATAGTGAAAGGTTACTAAGGAATTTCAAAGATAGTGAAGAGGAATGCGAAAGATTAATCGAAGCTAATTTACCTATGCCGGCTTATGATAAATGTCTTGAAGCAAGCCATGTGTTTAATCAATTGAATGCGTTAGGTGTAATTAGCGTAACCGAGCGTGCTTCGTATGTTTTAAGAGTACGTCATTTAGCTAGAATTTGTTGTATGAAATGGTTGGAGTTAAGCGGTGAGTGAATTATTATTAGAGTTATTTAGTGAAGAAATACCCGCATTCATGCAAAAAAATGCTGAAGAGGGTTATTTAAACATATTCACGAAGATTTTTGAAGAAAACGAAATATTTGCAAAAGTACAAGCATTTGTAGGACCTCGTAGAATAACGTTGCATGCGACCCACTTGCCGAAAGTAACGATGCCGAAAGAAGAAGAAATTAAAGGACCGAGCTTAGATGCTCCGGAAGCCGCTATTAACGGCTTTTGTAAAGCTCATAACGTTAGTAAATTAGAGCTTTCTACTAAATTAATTAATAATCAGCTATATTATTTCTTTGTCAAAAAAACAGAAGAAAAGGCAATAAAAGAGATTTTGCCGGAGATTATTGTAGAGGCTATTAATAAATATAGCTGGGCAAAATCGATGTTTTGGGGTGATTACAAAATAAAATGGATTAGACCGCTACGAAATATTTTATGTATATTTGACGGCGAAATATTACCGCTGCAATTTGGTCATTTAACGGCTAATAATATTACGTATGGGCATCGTCTAACTGATAATAAAAAATTAGAAGTAACGGATTTTGAGGATTACAAAAATAAACTTTCAGAAAATTATGTTATTTTAGAAAGAACGAAGAGAGAAGAAATAATTAAAACCGGTTTATTAGAGCTAGCAAATTCTAATGGTTTAACTATAAAAGAAGATAATCGTTTAATCGAAGAAGTAGCAGGGCTTAGTGAATTTCCTGTTGTGTTACTTGGAAAAATCCCACAAAAATTTTTAGAGTTACCTAAGGAGGTGCTTATTTCCTCGATGCGTACGCATCAGAAATATTTCTGTCTATTCGATAAAGAAGAAAATTTTGCACCGTATTTTCTCTTTGTGAGTAATGGCAGATTTACAGATGCTGAACTCGTTATTAAAGGCAATGAAAAGGTATTATCAGCACGTCTTTCGGATGCTTTATATTTTTATAAGCAAGATATAGCTAAAACTTTAGAATCAAGATTAAACAAATTAGAAGCTGTAACATTTCATGCAAAACTTGGTAATTTGAAAGAAAAAATTGAGCGTATAATTAAAATTTGCAAGTACATAGCTCCAAATAATAAAGATTTAATCACAGCAGCTAAACTTTGCAAAAGCGATCTCGTTTCTGAAATGGTTGGAGAGTTTCCTGATTTACAAGGTATTATGGGCTATTATTATGCAAAGCATGAAGAGCTAAATGAAGAAGTAGCCGCTGCAATCAAAGGTCATTATAAACCGCAAGGTTTGAGTGACGATGTACCAAGCGGGAACGCTGCACTGCTTGCTTTAGCCGATAAGCTAGATAGTTTAGTAGGTCTAATGATAGCAGGCGAAGCTCCGACGGGTTCGGGTGATCCATATGCCTTAAGACGTCAAGCTCTTGGTATAATTAGAATAATACTTGAAAATAAATTAGAGCTACAACTTACTGATTTAATTAGTTTTTCCATAAACTTATATAAAGACTCATCTGATAAAGATAAGAATTTAATAGTATCTTTCTTTGAAGAAAGAGCAAAATTTTACTTTAAAAATGACTATGATATTGCGTTAATTAATGCAGTTCTTGACTTAAATTTAGTAGATGCAAAATTTAAGCTTGATGCGTTAAAAGAATTTTTAGCAGAAGACTCAGGAAAGGAATTATTAAATGCTTATAAACGAGCAAATAATATAATCAGCGATCAGAAAATTATCGGCTTAGTTGATACAAATCTCTTTAGTACACAGCCTGAAAAAGAATTATTTGAAGTAATCCAAAAAATTTCTCCACAAATTATAGATAGTATAGCTGATAAAGATTATGATAAAGCTTTAAATTTATTATCGTCTCTATTAGTTCCGATTACTAGCTTTTTTGATAATGTACTCGTTAATGATTCTGATCCAAAAATTGCGGGGAATCGTTTATCGTTATTACAAAATATTTGTGAATTATTCAATAAAATTGCTAAGTTTAACGGTTTATGATCAAACTTTCCTATGTTATTCCTGCGAAAGCGGGAATCCAGAAAAAAGCGAAATTATTTGAGCTGTTAATTTTTAAAATTTAGTGTTTTTATACTTTTTAGTGACTGGATTCCCGCTTTCGCGGGAATGACATAGAGAGGTAGTTATATAATAAAACCAAAATAACTAAACTTATGATTAATAAAGCTGTTGAATATATAAAATCAGGTAAAGTAGTTGTTTTTCCAACCGAAACAGTTTATGGGATTGGAGCGGATGCTACAAACAATGAAGCTTGTTTAAAGATTTTTCAGTTCAAAAATCGCCCTGCTATCAACCCGCTTATTGTGCATGTCTCCTCCATAGAGCAAGCAAAAGAAATAGGAAAATTTAACGATTTATCTATAAAAATAGCAGAAAAATTTTGGCCTGGTCCTTTATCGATAGTTGTTCCTTTAAAAGAGACTGGAAGTATTGCTCCTAGTGTAACTGCAGGACTTAATACAATAGCGATTCGTATACCGTCTTATCCGCTAGCGTTAGAACTTATCAGACAATCAGGTAAGCCTATAGCTGCCCCAAGTGCCAATCCTTCAAACTATATTAGTCCGACGAATAGCGAGCATGTTACAAAACATTTTTCAGATAATGAAGAGATTTTTATTTTAGCCCCTGAAATCTATCAATCTGAATACGGCTTAGAGTCAACTATCATTGATACTACAACCACTACTCTTACTATATTAAGAGAAGGGTTTATAACTGCTGAAATTTTAGAAGAAGTACTAGGAGTAAAAATTCTTAAAACATCAGAGAGGAATGAGATAAAAGCTCCCGGCATGCTTGCTAAGCACTATTCGCCAAAAGTGCCGATTAGATTAAATGCTACAAACTTAGAGGATAAAGAAATCGGCTTAAATTTTAGCAACAGTAATCTTACAGGAAAATTTTCATTAGACCTAAGTACTAAAGGTGATCTTATAGAAGCTGCTGCAAATCTTTATGCATATTTAAGAATACTTGACGATTATGCTGCATCTCATGATATAAGCGGTATAGCAGTTGCTCCTATATCTCAAGCAAATATAGGGGCTGCAATTAATGACCGTCTAAAGCGTGCCGCAAAATCATAAATCTAGATTCTGTGAAGGAAAATTAAATTATTTATATTTTGAGATATTTTTGAGCGAAAATTAATAAGATTTTTGCCGGAATAGTTATTCATATTTCAAAAAAATCTTATAATTTGTAGCTAAAAAGAGCTAAAATAGATTAATTTAATTTTCCTTCACAGAATCTCGGTATTCTATTTTCCTTAATAGCTTTTTGATGATATTTAGTCACTATATAATTATCGTGCGGTTTTAAATAATCGTTTTTATTTATAATTTCAAAATTACCGTTCTGCTCGATTAACTCTATTGCTTCATAAAAATAATTTTCGATATCGGAAGCAAACACTAAACTACCGTTATTTTTTAGCTTGTCTTGTAAAATCTTAAGGCGTTCTTTATTGAAAATGCGTTTCTTTCGTTGCTTATTTTTTATCCATGGATCGGGAAATAAAATATAAATGCCATCAAGGCTATTATTTGGTAAATCGTTTAATATTAAATCTAAATTATTAGGGAATAATAAAAAGTTTGTTATATTCTGTTCTTGTGCCAACTTTAAAACATTTGCAACGCCGTTTAAATATACCTCTACCCCAATAAAAAGCACATCAGGATTCATTTTAGCTTGGTTAATGAAATGTTCACCCATACCAAAGCCTATCTCAAGAAATACTTTACGTTTTTCATAAGTAAGCTTTTCCTTTGAGAATAAATATTTCGGTAGCTCGTTATCTAACAAATTTTGTTGCAGCCTAGACAAGCTTTTACCGATACGCCTTGCATATGAACGGTTTAAAGCAGCATACGATATTACAAGTACCCGTGTGTAACCTTGTAAATCCTTATAAATATGATCGATAATATAACCATAATCATTAAAGATTTTGCTTACCACTTCAGCTTGAAGATAGCCGATTTCTATTATTAACTTACCGCTCGGTCTTAAAAACCTTTTAGCATTTTGTACAATTATATAATAAGCTTGTAAGCCTTCTTGCTCGGCAAATAATGCAAGAAGCGGTTCATAATTGATTGTCTCGACTGCCATATTGGCAGTTTCTGTTTGTGAAATATAAGGGGGGTTACTAACGATAAAATCAAACTTCTGATTCTCGATATTCTCAAACCAATCGCTGTGAATAATTTGAATACGATCTGTTACATGATGTTTTAGAGCATTATTTCTAGCGACTTCTATTGCATCAAGGCTTATATCGATTGCTACTGCCTTAGCGTTTGGAAGTTCAAGAAGTAAACTAATAGCAATACAACCGCTACCTGTGCCAAGTTCTAGTATGCTTATTTTTTTTGGATTCTCGCCTACGCGGGAATGATATTGAGATACAACATCTACTAAAACTTCAGTATCACTTCTTGGAATTAATACATGTTTATTAACTATGAATTCACGTGAGTAAAATTCTTTAACACCAGTAATATAAGCTATCGGCTCGTGTTTTAATCGTCTTTCTACAACTTCTTCAAAAGCTTCTATCTCTGTTTTGTGTAACTGCTCATCAAGATTAATGAGCAAATACTCAATAGGTTTATTTATAACATGCTGTAGTAAAATTCGTGCTTCTAATTGCGGTGAATTTATGCCTATTTTATTTAATTTATCTGTAGCGTTACTAAGAATTTGCTTTATGGAACATTGCATAAAATATTTTTAACTAATTATCTCTTCCATATCCCTTGGCAGCTCACAAGAAAATTCCATAATCTCATTACTAGTCGGATGAGTAAAGCTTAAATACCACGAGTGCAGAGCTTGACGCTTAAAATCAATTAATTTTGCTTTTAGTTCAGGTAGGGAATGACTAATTTTTCGATCGTTATTGCCATAAGTTTGATCACCTACTACCGAATGTTTTAAGTGGCTTAGCTGTACTCTGATTTGATGAGTTCTACCTGTACTAAGCCTGCATTCTACCATGCTAATAGTGCCACCGTAAAATAATTCTAGAGTTTTATAATGTGTCACGGCTTCCTTTCCGCCGTATTTTAATATCGTCATTTTTTGGCGATCTGCTCGACTACGTCCGATATTATTTTTTATTGTTCCTTCTAGCGGATTAATTACTCCCCAAACTAACGCTTTATATTTTCGTACTACCTGTCTTTGCTCTATCTGATTTGCAAGCAACATATGGGCTTTATTATTTTTAGCAATCACCATCAAACCTGAAGTATCTTTATCTAAACGATGCACTATTCCGGGTCTTTCCGATGAACCGATATCCGATAAATTTTTAGTATGATAAAGTAATGCATTAACAAGCGTATCATCATGATGACCAGCCCCTGGGTGTACAGTCATACCGGCAGCTTTGTTAATTACTATCAAATCATCATCTTCGTAAATTATATCAAGTGCTATATTTGCTGCTGCAATTTTTAGTTCTTCAGGTTCTTTAAAAGAAAATAATATAATATCATTCTCCTTGACCAAAATATCAGAATCAAGAATAATCGCATTATTGATTTGTACACAAGAGCCTTTAATAGCTTTTTGGATTTGATTCCTTGAAACATTTTCAAGAAGCGATGATAAAGCTTTATCGAGCCTTATGTTATTTAGTTCGTTTGGTACATGATATGTTAACATATGTTATTTTAAGATAATGAATAATACGCTTAAATGGTTAAGTGCAATCGGTGTTGAATATTGCTGCTACGAGCATCCGCCGAAATTAAAAGTGAGTAATAATACCAAGCTAACTGAAAAGCCACAAGTAAAACTTATGCCTCAAAAAGAAGTTGCGTTCAATATGAATGATAAAGTTCATGATAATATAACCCTAGCAAGATCTCTAGCCGACAACGCTAATGATATAGAAAAACTACGAAAATCTCTACTAGATTTTAATGGTTGCGTTCTTAAGAAATTTGCTACTAACACCGTATTCGGTGATGGTAATCCAAAAGCTAAAATTATGTTAATAGGAGAAGCTCCGGGAAGTACCGAAGATTTGAAAGGAATACCTTTTTGCGGTGAAAGCGGAAATTTACTTGATAATATGCTGCAAGCTATCGGGATTTCACGAAAAAATAACGCTTATATTACTAATACGGTATTTTGGCGTCCTCCCGCTAATAGACAACCTACGCTCGAAGAGGTTGATATTTGCAGACCTTTCGTCGAGAAACATATTGCTCTTATTAATCCCAAGCTAATTATTCTAGTCGGTAGCACAGCTGCAACTAGTTTACTTGGAAAAAATTCGGGTATTACTAAAATTAGACAAGAATATTATTTTTATAGCAATAAATATTTATCTTCACCCATTCAAACTACTGCAATCTTCCATCCTGCCTATCTACTACGCCAACCTACGCAAAAACGCACCTCTTGGTATGATTTGCTCAAGATTAAGGAGTATTTAGTGAATACGGGTTTGCTAGTTAACTAAAAAAATTTAAGCTTAAATCTTCTTGAAATAACATATAATGTTATGCTAATATCAATTATTGTTATTATAAAGGTAATATTATGAATATTTCTTTAACTCCTGAACTTGAAAAATATGTAAATAGACAGGTAGAAAGTGGCTTTTACCATTCTTCAAGTGAAGTTATAAGAGCAGCGTTACGTTTAATGGTCAAATCTGAAAATTTTTCTCAAAATGCTCAGTTTGAAAATTATAAAACATGGCTTAATCACGAAATACAGATTGGTTTAGACCAAGCTGCTGAAGGTAAATTAATTCCAGGAGAAAAAGCGTTACAAGATATTCGTGATTTTCGTAAAGCTTATTTAAAAAACAATGGTTAAAAATCAATTTATTTTAACTAGCCAAGCTAAACAAGATATCAAAGATATTTGGCTTTATATAACAAATGATAGTATTAGAGCAGCTGATAACGTACTAGAATGCTTGGAACAAGCTTTTTATAAATTAGCTAATAATCCTAACATGGGAAGTAAACGTGAAGATTTAACAAATAAACCCTTACGCTTTTGGATTGTATATAATTATTATATTATTTATGATCCTAATACCAGCCCTTTACAAATTTTACGTATTATAAGTTCGTATCGCAATATAGAAAATTTTTAAATCCTCATAAATAATAATTCGTTTCTAATTTCCTTAAAGTAAGGTTATACTTACTGATGTATAAAAATAAGGTATATGTATATGACCAATGAAAATAATAATGACTCAGAGTTTGCCGAATTAAAAATTAGAGGAAAAATATTTAAATTACCTATACTTAAAGCAAGTATAGGTGAGGATGTAATCGATATAAGCAGGGTATCTGCGGAAGCCGATTGCTTTACTTATGACCCAGGCTTTATGTCTACTGCTTCCTGTAGATCCACGATAACTTACATAGACGGTGACAAAGGAATATTAAGGTATCGAGGATATGATATTAAGGATTTAGCCGAAAAGAGCGATTTTTTAGAGGTAGCATATTTATTGATTTACGGAGAATTACCAAGTAGTGATCAGTATAATAATTTTACTAAAAAAGTCGCTGTTCATTCATTAGTGAATGAAAGACTACATTATTTATTTCAAACTTTTTGTAGCTCCTCTCATCCTATGGCTATTATGCTTGCAGCTGTCGGTTCTCTTTCGGCATTTTATCCTGATTTATTGAATTTTAAGGAAGCAGACTACGAACTTACTGCTATTAGAATGATTGCTAAGATACCTACTATCGCTGCAATGTCTTATAAATATTCTATAGGACAACCCTTTATTTACCCTGATAATTCGTTAGATTTTACCGAAAATTTCTTACATATGATGTTTGCAACGCCTTGTGAAAAATATAAAGTAAATCCGATAATAAAAAATGCTCTTAATAAGATATTTATTCTGCATGCCGACCATGAGCAGAATGCTTCTACTTCAACAGTCCGAATTGCTGGTTCATCCGGAGCTAATCCTTTTGCTTGTGTTAGTACAGGGATTGCCTCACTTTGGGGGCCTGCTCATGGCGGGGCTAATGAAGCGGTAATAAATATGCTTAAAGAAATTGGTAGTTCTGAGAATATCCCTAAATATATAGCTAAAGCTAAGGATAAAAATGATCCATTTAGGTTAATGGGCTTTGGTCATCGTGTATATAAAAACTACGATCCTCGTGCCGCAGTACTTAAAGAAACTTGTAAGGAAGTATTAAAGGAACTCGGACAGCTAGATGGTAACCCATTATTACAAATAGCAATAGAACTTGAAACTATCGCTCTTAAAGATGAATATTTTATTGAGAGAAAATTATATCCAAATGTTGATTTTTATTCGGGTATTATCTATAAAGCTATGGGTATACCGTCACAAATGTTCACGGTACTTTTTGCAATAGCGAGAACCGTAGGCTGGATGGCACAGTGGAAAGAAATGCATGAAGATCCTGAGCAAAAAATCAGCAGACCACGCCAGCTTTATACCGGTTATGTACATAGAGAGTATAAGGGCATTCGGGAGAGGTAGAGTATGTCATTCCTGCGAAAGCAGAAATACATCAAAAAGCGAGATAAATCGAGCTTTTAGCTTTAAAAACTTACTGTATGTATACTTTTTAGTTGCTGGATTCCTGCTTTCGCAGGAATGACATAAGAACCATGCAACAACACCGACATTAGGGCAAATATGAATTTTATTGATGAAGTTAAAATATATATAAAAGGTGGAAACGGCGGCAATGGTTGCGTTAGTTTCCATCGTGAAAAATTTATTGACAGAGGCGGACCTGACGGTGGTGATGGAGGGCGTGGCGGTAGTGTTATTTTCACAAGTAGCCACCACCTTAATACGCTAGTAAATTATCGATATAAACAATATTTTATTGCTGAAAACGGCGAAAACGGTAAGGGTTCAAATAAAAGCGGTAAATCAGGAAAATCGTTAGCTCTTGAAGTGCCAATCGGAACCCAAATCTTTTCAGAAGACGGCAATATATTATTGCATGACTTCACTGGTGATGATCAAAGCTTTGAAATAATTAAAGGAGGAAGCGGTGGTCTTGGTAATAGCCATTTCAAAACATCAGTTAATCAAGCTCCGAGAAAGCGTACGGAAGGGGAAATTGCTGAAGAAATGTGGATTCATTTAAGCTTAAAACTTCTCTCTGATGTTGGGCTTGTGGGGCTGCCGAATGCCGGTAAGTCTACTTTTTTATCTGTTGTAACGGCAGCCAAGCCTAAAATTGCCGATTATCCCTTTACTACTTTAGTGCCGAATCTTGGAGTGGTGTATGTTGATGATGAAGAGTTTGTTATAGCCGATATTCCTGGTTTGATTGAAGGAGCTCATCAAGGACACGGGCTTGGTGATAAATTCTTAAAGCATATAGAAAGATGTAATGTATTAATACATTTAATAGACGGCTCTAGTAATGATGTAGTTGTAGATTATAATACGGTACGTCTTGAGCTTGAATCATATTCCGATTATCTAAAAAACAAAATCGAAATCATATGCCTTAATAAATGTGATGTTCTTACCGATGAGGAAATACAAGAAAAAATAAATAAGTTGCGGGAAGTTACTAATAAAGAAGTTTTTCCTATCTCTACTTATACTAATACCGGAGTAAATAAAATAGTTAAACTTGCTTTAGAGACTATAAAAACACAAGAGTAATATCATATTTGGTGTAATTAGGCATTGTTGCGTAGATCGAAAAACCCGTTCAATGTCATACCGTGGCTTGACCACGGTATCCAGAAATGCAATTTAAGACACTAATATTATTAATAGTAATTTTTAATGTCATCCCCCGCAACTTGATTGCGGGATCTCAGGATACAGCCTGTGACACAAGATCCCGTGGTCAAGCCACGGGATGACACAAAAAAAGCACTGTATTCCTGTTTTTGTAAGAATGAAAAAAAACGGTAAACTTTAAATCAAAGTAATACGTTGTTCTTCTGCTTCTAGATATTTTTCTAGCTCTTCCTTAGTATATTTCTTTTCTTTAAGCTTTATTTCATTATCAAAGATATATTGTACGGCTTTATCTTCTAAGGCAGGCCCCTTAAGCCCTTCAATTGCTCTAGGATTATTTTTATAAAAATCAAATATCATATTTTCTTGCCCAGGAAAATTACGTGCTTGTTGCATAATAACTTTTCTTAAATCATCAGGTTCCAATTGCAGATTTTTAGATTTTGCATATTCAGCAAGTAGTAGACCTATTCGTACACGGCGTAATGCTAATTTATTATAATATTCTGTTATTTCTTTAGGGGATTTATCTTTAAATAAAGAATCGTCTTGTTCGTTTTTAGCGGATTCAGATTTCAATATATCTTTTTCTTGAGTTAATAAAGATTCCGGTACATCAAAATCTAGTAATTTTTCTAACTTATCAAATAAGTTCATTTTCATTATAGTATTAATAGCTTCTTCTGACTCATTTTCTATTTGTTTAGTAAAATGTGTACGCAACTCCTCAAGGCTATTACTTTGGAATTTTTTAGCAAACTCATCATCAACAACGGTAGGTTCTGCAGTATGTACAGTTTTAATTTGTACTGCAAAGCGAGCATCCTTACCTGCTAAATCTTTAGCATGGTAATTTTCAGGAAAAGTAACATTAACATCTACTTCACTACCTGTTTTAGAACCTATTAATTGCTTCTCAAAACCGGGAATAAGTGCATTACTACCTATTACCACCTTAAAATCATTTAATTTACCGCCTTCAAAAGCTTCATCCTTAATATACCCGATTGCATCAATAGTAACCTGATCTCCGTCCTTTATTTTTACTTTACTTTCTTTGGTATAACTTTTTGTTAATGCAGCAAGCTTTTCTAGCTGTTCTTCAACATCTTTAGGGCTTACTTCTAATTTTGGACGATTTATCTCGATTTTCTTTAAATCCGGGATAGTAACTTTAGGTAATAGTTCTATTTTTACAGTAAATTCTAAAGCTTTGTCGGGTTCATTTTGCAACTCTTCAATTTTAGGTCTACCGATTATGTTTAGATTATGCTCTTTAATAACGTGATTTACCGAATGGTTAATTCTTCTTTCTATTATATCATTTCTGACAGAAGTACCGTATTTTTTCTTAACAATTGAAACTGGTACTTTACCGGCTCTAAAACCTGCTATTTTAACTTTTTTGGTTAAATCAAGCAATTCTTTTTTAATATCATCATCTATCTCACTTAAAGGAGTAGAGATTTTTGCATAAAAATCCAATCCTTCGTTTTTTAATACGGTAATTCCCATTTTAATAATCCATTAATTCTATATGTAGTTTGCTAATCAAAATAAACCAAAGAGCCAAAATATGCAATAGTTTTTATATACCGCCCTACTTGAAAAATTGGTGACAATGTCTTTGTAAGTCCTCGGATGCTGAACGTTTAGTATACGCTCCTCCCTTTCTCGGCTTACAGCTAGATTACTCTTTTTCAGGTTGAACTTCGTATATTATTTCACAGGAATAGAGAGTAAAAGCTTATTAAGCAATAAGATTCAAACGTACTTCTTCGTTCAATTCTTTAGCAGAAGATAATTCTATATCAAGTTTGGCAAATATCTGCACTAAAGCTACAGATAAATTATTTATCATTTCATCGGTATGAGCGGGAGTCGGGATGATTCGGAGGCGTTCTGTACCTCGCGGTACGGTTGGAAAATTGATATGTTGAACGTAAATGCCGTATTCATTAAGTAGCATATTTGAGGCTTTAGCTGCTTTGATCGGATCGCCGATAATTATCGGTACTATATGACTTTCATTTCTCAAATAAGGTATATTAAAACGTTCAAAAGAGTTTTTAAGCTTTGCAACTACTCCTTGATGCTTTATGCGTTCGTCATTTGATTCTTTAAGATGTCTAATACTATGTGTTGCAGCAGCAGAAATTACCGGAGGCAATGAAGTAGTAAAAATAAACCCTGCAGCAGTTAGTCTTATAGCATCGACTAAATTGTGATTACTAGTGATATAACCGCCGATAGTTCCGTATGCTTTGGCAAGCGTCCCTTGAATAATATCGATTTGATCACTACAATTAAGAAGCTTTGCAATACCGCCGCCATGTTTACCGTATAAACCGACTGTATGAACTTCATCGATAAAGGTTAAAGCATTATATTTTTTGGCTAAATTAATTATATCTTTAATAGGCGAAAAGAAACCGTCCATAGAGTAAGCTGATTCAAAAACAATAATTTTCGGTTTATTAATATCAACTAGTTGCAATAATTCTTCTAAATGCTTAACGTCTAAATGTCTATATATGTATTTTTCGGCTCTAGAACTTGTAATACCAGCAATAATAGAGGCATGATTTAACTCGTCGGAGAAAAATACTATATCCGGCATAATTTTAGCAAGTGTTGCAAGCGTTGTATCATTTGCAACAAAACCGGAGGTAAAAGCTAAAGCTGCTTCTTTGCTATGCAAATCTGCAAGTTCTTTTTCAAGCTCAAGAATGGCGGTATTATTACCGCCGATATTGCGGGTTCCGCCTGATCCAACACCATATTTTAGCAAAGCATCTATAGAAGCTTGCATTACTTTTGGATGTTTACTCATACCCAAATAGTCATTAATGCACCACATAACTATTTGTTTATCTTCATGCTCTGCAAAAGGAAAATTATCGGCTTGTCTTTTTAAAGCCTTAAATTCTCGATATCTTCCTTCACTTTTGATCTTATCTATATGCTTGCTAAATATAGTATCGTAATAAAACATTAGAACTATTGGTTTGTTAGAAATTTTTTACGTGAATTGTAAAACGTACTGTGTCATCCCGTGGCTTGACCACGGGATCCATAAAAACAATAAAAAATACTAGTATTCCTACTGGATCCCGCGATCAAGTCGTGGGATGACAACGGATTGCAACCATTCTATATTAAAATTAAAGAAGTTTAAAGTTATAATATGGCTTTTTGTACAATATCGTTTAATCTCTTTGAGAAAGCCCCGGTATTAGCGACAGGTTCACCTTCTAAAATACAGGCTTGATCAAATATTAGATTAACTAACTCTTCATTATTTTTATTATTTACTTTTAAGTCGTTAAAGATTTTCTCTATGATTTTATTTTTAGGATTTAGCTCTAAATTTTTAGCGGAGGCATTAGCTATTTGCTTTTGCTCTATTAAAAACCTCTCCATACGAATATCCATAGCAGACTCACTAACTGCAAGACAAGCAGGGCTTGAAGTAAGCTTTTTGGATATCTTAACTTCTTTAACTAAATCCCCTAATGTATCCTTAAAATAATCGGTTAGTAATTTATACTCATCATCTGTTTTTTTATTGTCTTTATTTTTTTCTTCAGATGATGAAGTAGCTTGCTCCGTATCAATATCGCTTCTAGTAGCTGATTTAATAGCATGTTCTTTATATTCATTATTAACATTTACCCAAAAATCATCCACTGTATCGGTAAAAAGTAATACATCGATATTTTTACTTAATAGTCCTTCGATTTGTGGGCTTGAGAGTAATTTATCGGGATTATCGCCGCTTAAATAATATATAGTATTCTGTCCTTCTTTAAAATTCGCTATATATTCGTCAAGACTGATCATTTTATTATGCAATGCACTTCTGAATATACATACCTCTAATAATTTTTCATGATCGGTAGTAGCCTCACATAAACCCTCTTTTAAAGCTCCGCCGAAATTAGCCCAAAACTTATTATACTCTTCAGGCAATTCTTCTTTCTTTTTCTTAAGTTCGCCAAGTACTCTTTTTGTAATAGCATTTTTGATTTTCTCAAGTACACTATTATGCTGCAATGATTCACGGCTAATATTTAGCGGTAAATCTTCCGAATCAACTACGCCTCTCAAGAATCTTAAATATGAAGGAATTAAATCGATATTCTCGTCAGAAATAAACACTCTCTTAATATATAATTTTACTCGTCTTTTGCGATCAGGATGGAATAAATCAAATGTTTTGCTCGATGGGATGAAAAGCAGGTTAGTAAATTCTATAGCTCCCTCATTTTTATTATGCAAAGTAACCCATGGATCATCTACGGCGTAAGATAAGCTTTTATAAAATTCTTTATATTGTTCTTCCGTAATCTCTGATTTCGGTCTTGTCCATAATGCAGATGCGGAATTTAGTTGTATTTCATTATTACCGGCTTCATCAAAGAAATATATCGGTACTGCTATATGATCGGAATAGCTTTTAACAATATGTTTTAATCTAAAATGATCAAGGAAATTATCCTCTTCTTTTTTAATATGTAAAACGATTTCCGTGCCTCTTGTGAATTCTTTATCCGAATCTGAGACGGTATATTCACCAAGCCCGTCCGATTCCCAAACATGCACTTTATCTTCCCCTGCTTTTCTTGAGGTTACAGTCACTTTATCGGCTATCATAAAGCTTGAATAAAAGCCGACTCCAAACTGACCGATTAGCATATTATCTTTTTTAGAATCACCGGAGAGGCTTTTAAGAAAATTTGCCGTACCTGATCTTGCAATAGTACCAAGATTCTCAATCAAATCCTCTTTATTCATACCTATGCCGTTATCACGGATAATGATCTGTCCGTTATCTTTATTTACTTTAACCGTAATTTTAAAATTGCTATCACCTGCTACTAATTTACTATTACTTTGAGATAAATAACGTAGCTTATCGCAAGCATCCGAAGCATTGGAAATTAACTCTCTCATAAAAATTTCTTTATTACTATAAAGAGAGTGAATCATTAAATTTAAAATCTTGCCGACTTCGGCGTCAAACTTCTTTTTTTCTTGTGTCATATTAAACCAATCATAAATTCTTTTTATTTAATATAGGAATTAATAATCAAATTTAAATAGTTTTCGTCAATATTTTTTATCAATATCGTTTTTAAGCTATTAGTATGACCTTTAATAATTTCTATATTATTTCGTGATAACTTCCATTCTTTTGCTAAGTAATTTATTATTTCTTCATTAGCTTTACCTTGCTCCGGTACTGCTTTTATAGATAATTTTAGATATGGAATATTGTTAATAATCACAAAATCGCTAATTAGATTCTGTTTAGAATTAGGCTTTACTTTAAGACTAAGTAAAGCCTGGTATAAGGAAGAATTATAATTATAAAATTTATTCATTAATGTTTTTTATCACATTTGTTTATCTTTTGTAATAATAAAAGAATACTTGAAAAACTTTGCTAAAACTGATATAAAGTTTACCGTAAATGTTTAGCACCCTTAGCTCAGCTGGATAGAGCAACAGATTTCTAATCTGTGGGTCAGAGGTTCGAATCCTTTAGGGTGCGCCATTCTTCATTTTTCGATAAATATCGATTGTCCTTAAGTAACTGCTGAATCTTTTACAAACTAATAAACCAAGATTATAGTTGCTAGAATGCCAAATAACTAAAAGTTTTAATATACTTAAAGTTAAGAAGCTATTTATTATTGCAATTTTTTAATTTTTGTTTTTAATTATAATCAACTATTATTAATATAAATAAAATAACTTTTTATGGAAGATTTAAGTTCTTGGAAAGAAAAGTTTGAAATTTGCATTTATGCTAAAAAATTACTTGATAAAGTTGAATATTTAAACACTAAGGTAAAAAATCCCGTTGATATAGAGGAAGTTAAAAAAGGCATTTTCTATGCTCGTAAATATCACGGTTCACAAATGCGTCAATCAGGCGACCCTTACTATTCACATCCGATTGAAGTGGCGATTATGCTAGCTGCATTTGCGGCAGATGAAGCTCCTAAGCTTTATACTGCTATTATGCTGCAAGCTGCACTACTTCATGATACTATTGAAGATACAGAACTTACCGAAGAAATGATCATCAAGATTTTTGGCAAAGAAGTAGCAAATCATGTAGAGGGCTTAACTAGGGTTAAACCTTACGGAAAAATTAGTGCCGAAGAAAGCTTAAACCTATTAATTAAGCAAAAAAGATATGATACCGCACTTATAAAATTATTTGATCGTATTCATAATGTACAAACATTAGCAGCTAAGTCGCCTGAGAAACAAATAAAAGTTCTTGTGGATACTTTAAAAAATTTCATAATTTTAGCTACTTATCTAGAATTATTTGAAGTTGAGGCAAAATTAACAAAATATTGTCTTCAAATAAGTTCTCTTAAGTCAAACTTACGGTTTTCTCAAACTGATCAGAATTCAGACTTACAGACTTATTCCTCTCTAACTTTTCAAAATGATTCACCCCTAATGCGAAGCCTATACTGGCTAAAACCATTACAATAATGAGTCCCCAATGATCGATATCTAAATATATCAAACCAAATGAGGTAATAACATATACAAATGCACGTGATAATGCATGGATTAGGCTTACACTAATATAACGTTTAAATATAGGAAAATGCTTAAAAAAGATAGGAACACCTATCATACGACTAGTACCAAAAGAAATAATAGCCATTTGAATTAATAATAAATCAAAAGGAGTAGTTGCTTTATAAATTAAATATGGGCAAACTAAAGCAAAACCAAAGAATATAGTGTTTAGTGTTTTAAGTATTTTTAGAGGGTGTATCCTATAGCTTAAGTAGCTTATTATAATTAAACTTCCTACTTCAGCAACAGATACATAAAAATTTTGATGAATTACTTCTTCGGTACTGTAATTAAAAGAATTTTTAAGAATATCGCCACAATAAATATAAGCCACATAAAAACATAACGGCCACATACAATCTATAAATAATAAAAATAGTGATGTTAATTTATTCACGTTTTCGTTATATATAGGATTCTTTAAAAGAACATTAGGATCTTCATCTACTTGATTAAATATATTAGCTAGGCGTCGTTTTGCATTTACAAATTCAGGAGTTTCTCGTAAAGTAGTTCTTGCTGCCATTCCTATTAAAGCAATACCTGCTCCAATCCAAAAAGCTAACCTCCAATTAAACCCATAAGAAGTAACTAAAGCTGCAAGCCCTAAAGCGGCAGTCCCTCCAAGTACTGAAAAGACTCCGATTAAGCCTACTACTTGATAACTTTTTGGAGGCTTTATAGTTTCGGTAAAGTAAAGCTCTACTCCTATTACTTCACCGATTGAAGACATACCTTGTAGGATACGACATATTATTACAATTATTGAAGCAGTAATACCGATTTGAGCATAAGTCGGTAGGTTAGCAATCATTAGACAAGAAATTGCCATTATTGAAGTGGTAATAATAACTGTAGATTTACGTCCTATACGGTCTCCTATCCAACCAAAAATAAGGGCCCCTATTGGACGTACAATAAAAGTAGCAGAAAAGGAAAAAGCTCCTAAAAGAGCAGCAGAATAAGGGTTGTTAGTTGGAGCAAAAAATATTTCGTTTAGAAATACTCCCATATGAATATATAGCATAAAATCTACATATTCTAGAAATGTACCTATAGATAGTAGACCTATTGCTTTCTTTTGCTCTTTAGTTAAACTTCTTTGTTCTTCTTCGTAGCCTAGCATAATTTTTGTATAAGAAATTAAATTATAAAAAAACTTATACTGTTTTACACAAAAGTCAATGGGAGATTTCGCCTTGTATGATAGATAAAAAATAAAGTACAACTTTTACTACTATTTGCTGCTATATTTCCCACACAATGCCTTAGGTTCTGTGAAAGAAAATTAAATTAATCTATTTCTGCTCTTTTTGGCTACAAATTATAAGATTTTTTTGAAATAGGAACAACTATTACCGCAAAAATCTTATCAATTTTCTTTCACAGAACCTAATTACAAATCAAAGGAATATCTAATATATTAGACCAAACTTTATCCCAACCTTTCGCGTGAGAAATATTAGGAAAAATCTTATACTTAACACAATGGGAATTACTATCTTTTACATAAAGCTCTGCTATAAAAGGCGGGACTCTTTTATCATCCATTCCTGAGAGATGTAGTTGCGGAATATTATTAACCTGCTTTGCATAATTTATTGGGTTTAACGATTTAACTAAGTAACCGCGATAATTATGATGTTTGTCAAACTTTTCAGTATCTAAATTACCGGCAATCGTTATAATATCTTTCACATTACTATTTTGAGCGGCAATTAATATTGTAAGCCCACCGCCTCCTGAAAAACCGACTAAGCTAAATTTCTGCCCGTTATTAACAGTATTTATGACGTTATTAATTGAATTTACGACTTCTTGGTTCATTCTCTTATCTAACCAATAATCACTAATACATTTTGGGTTCATTTCTAAAGGAGTATATTGACAAGGCCTTGCTATATAAATAACATTTGGTCTTTTATCAATTGTAGCAAGCTTTAAAAGCATGGGATTAACGGGAGTAGGGTTGTCGGAATTAGCAGATCCATCCGCAAGATGTCCGTCTCCCTCAATATAGAACACAAAAGGTAAGTGACTAGCGGTAGCGGTACTACGCTGATAAGTCGTAAGAGTAAAATCACCTCCGTTTACTAGCTGCATCTGAAAGTTATTTTGAGTTGCTATATCTTGTGAATGCTTTACCCTACTAGCTACATCATGAGTAGTAGAACACCCTGAAAGAAATATTGGTATTAAAAATATTATTGCCCAAATAAAATTTTTCATAACAATTTTGATTAAAACGGTATTTCGTCGTCTAGGTCGCTATGATCAAAAGAAGATGGACCTTTATGCTCAGAATGTTTATATTCGCTATGCCCTGAATCTTGAGTATGACTATTAGAGTTTTTACTATCTAATAATATTAATTGCGAATTAAAGTTTTGTAACACAACTTCCGTGGTATATTTTTCTTGACCTGAATTATCATTCCACTTACGGGTTTGCAATGAACCTTCAATATATAATTTACTGCCTTTTGTAACATAGCGTTCTACAACAGATACTAACCCTTCGCTAAATATTACTACTCTATGCCATTCGGTTCGTTCTTTTCGTTCTGCGGTGACACGATCTTTCCAAGTTTCGGTTGTTGCTAAGGAAAGATTAATGATTTTTTTTCCTTCTCCTGTAGTTCTAATTTCAGGATCACGCCCTACATTACCTATTAATATTACTTTATTTAAACTACCTGCCATAGATTACTACCTATTTTAAAATATTATTATTGCAATAATAAAATAAAAGAGCCTATAATACTACAGGTTTTTTAAAAAATATCTCAAAAATTTTGTAGTGAAGTGATTATGAACCAAGAATATATTAAGGTACGCGGTGCTAAAGAGCATAATCTAAAAAATATAAATGTTGATATTCCAAGGAATAAATTTGTTGTTATCACCGGTCTTAGTGGTTCAGGCAAGTCTTCTTTAGCATTTGATACTATTTATGCAGAGGGACAAAGGCGATATGTTGAAAGTTTATCTTCATATGCAAGGCAATTCTTGCATTTACAGAATAAACCAAATGTGGAATCTATTTCCGGATTATCGCCTGCTATTGCAATTGACCAAAAAACTACTTCCAAAAATCCACGTTCTACGGTCGGAACTATAACGGAAATCTACGATTATCTTAGGTTATTATATGCAAGAGTCGGAATTCCGTATTCTCCGGCAACCGGTCTTCCGATACATAGCCAAACGGTTTCGGAGATGGTAGATATAATTAACGAACTACCTAAAGGTACGAAAATATATTTACTCGCTCCTATTGTTAGAGGACATAAGGGAGAGTTCAAACGTGAAATTATGAATCTGAAGAAGCAAGGCTTTCAGAAATTAATAGTTAACGGTGAAGCTTGTGAAATTGATGATTTACCAAAGCTTGATAAAAATAAGAAGCATAATATAGAAGTAATCGTTGATAGAATAGTTCTAGACGAAAATTTAGGTAATAGGCTTGCAGATAGCTTAGAGAGTTCGCTAAATCTTGCCGAGGGTATTACTTATTTAGAAATTGTAGAATTACCGCCGGCAGTTAAGACCGAGTTTGAAAAAAATCAGCGTATTACTTTTTCTGAGAAATATTCCTGCCCCGTTTCGGGCTTTCAACTTATGGAAATCGAGCCGAGAATCTTTTCTTTTAACAGTCCTTTTGGAGCATGTCCTAAATGTGAAGGGATAGGTAAGGAATTTTTCTTTGATAGAGATTTAATTATTCCGGATCAAAGAATTTCTATTAAAGACGGTGCAATAGTGCCTTGGGGTAGTACATCTTCCAAATTTATCCTAGAGACATTAAAGGCTCTTGCCGATCATTATAAATTTTCTATTGAAGTACCTTTTGTAAGTTTATCACAAAATGTTAAGGATATTTTATTTGAAGGTTCAGGAGAAGAAGCAATAAAGTTTGAGTTTCACGACGGTTCTAAAACGCAAACAATAAAACAACCTTTTGCTGGAATAATACCAAGCTTGCAAGAAAAAGATCGTACTATAGAATCAGTTTTAATTAAAGAAGAGCTCGCTAAATTTAAGTCGGAACATAAATGTACTGCTTGCTCAGGATATAGATTAAAAGATGAGGCATTATGTGTTAAAATAGCAGATTCTCATATAGGTGAAGTAGCAGGGATGAGTATCGCAGCTTTGCAAAAATGGTTTAGTCACTTAGAAGAAAAATTAAATAAAAAGCAATTATTTATTGCCGAGCGGATACTTAAAGAAATCACCGAGAGACTAAAATTCTTAATGAATGTTGGGCTTGATTATCTAACATTATCAAGAGAATCCGGTACTTTATCGGGAGGCGAAAGCCAGCGTATCCGTCTTGCATCTCAAATAGGATCAGGGCTTAGCGGTGTTTTATATGTACTTGATGAGCCGTCTATTGGTCTTCACCAGCGTGATAATACAAGATTAATCGAAACACTAAAAAGGCTTAGAGATCTAGGTAATACCGTTTTGGTAGTCGAGCATGACGAAGAAACAATGTATGAAGCAGATCATATTATTGATATAGGACCGGGAGCCGGTATTCATGGTGGTCGTGTTATTGCTGAAGGGAATGCTGAAGAAATAAAGAATTTTGAAGAAAGTATTACAGGTAGGTATTTAAGTGGCCGTCAAACAATCAAAGTGCCGTCTGAAACAAGAGTAGGGCATGATAATAGGGCAATTGAATTACTTGGAGCGGTTTCTAATAATTTGGATGATGTGGACATAAAAATTCCGCTTGGTACTTTTACTGCTATAACGGGAGTATCAGGAAGCGGTAAATCAAGCTTGATGATTCATACTCTATATAAAGCGGCTCTAAAGCATTTAGAGCCTACTGCAAAAGTATTCCCAGGAAAATATAGAGAGTTAAAAGGCCTTGAATATATTGATAAAATTATCGATATTAATCAATCCCCGATAGGTAGAACTCCTCGTTCAAACCCTGCGACTTATACAGGTGCATTTACCCATATTAGGGATTGGTTTGTGGAATTACCTGAATCAAAGGCTAGAGGGTATAAAGTAGGTAGATTTTCATTTAACGTTAAAGGCGGTAGATGTGAAGCGTGTCAAGGTGACGGGCTGATTAAAATAGAGATGCATTTTTTACCTGACGTATATGTAAAATGTGATATTTGTAACGGTCACAGATATAATAGAGAAACTCTTGAAATAAAATATAAAGGTAAATCTATTGCCGATATTTTGATGATGACGGTAGAAGATGCGATGCAATTTTTTGAAAAAATCCCGCTAATCTACGAAAAACTTATTACTTTAAATGAAGTGGGACTCGGTTATATAAAAATCGGTCAGTCTGCTACTACTCTTTCAGGAGGCGAAGCACAGCGTGTTAAGCTTGCTAAAGAATTATCAAGACGTTCAACCGGTAAAACGCTATACATACTTGATGAACCGACTACAGGACTACATATCGATGATATTAATAAATTGCTGAAAGTATTACATAAGCTTGTTGATATGGGCAATACCGTTTTAGTTATCGAGCATAATCTAGATGTTATAAAAACAGCAGATTATATTATTGATGTCGGTCCTGAAGGAGGTGACAAAGGCGGTAAAATAGTCGTGTGTGGTACTCCTGCCGATATCGCTGCCTGCATCGATAGCCATACCGGTACATACTTAAAGAAATATTTGGAATAAGTCTAATGCTTATGGTCGTGGTGGTGGGTATAGAAGCCTAGAGAAGAAAGTGCATTTGAAAATTCAGAGTTAGGAGTTAATTCGTTTGGTATTCCGCTGCAACATATGTGACCGTTTAAGCATATCACTTGATCGGAGTTTTTTATTACGGTAAATAAATCGTGTGAGATCATAAAAACCGTAATATTTAGCTTTTTACGAATCAAATTAATAAGCTGATAAAATTCTTGTTGGCTTGTTACGTCTAAAGACTGCAACGGTTCATCTAAAATAATTAAATTGGGATTATTAACTATTGAACATGCAAGAACTACCTTTTGAAACTGCCCTCCTGAGAGCTTAGAAATTTCTTGATCTTTTATATGTTCCAAATCAATAAACGAGTTAATCTCTTTAATCTTGTTATTGAAGTTACTAGGTGCTAATAGATCTAAAAATTTTTTTACCGTAATAGGTAAATCAGGGCTTAGCCCGAACTTTTGCGGTACGTATCCGATTTTTAGTTTGGGATCAATTATAATCTCGCCGCTTGTCGGTTTTTCAAGCCCAAGCATTAATCGCACTATGGTGGTTTTACCTGCACCGTTAGGTCCGATTAAAGTAGTGATATTATTTTTTTTGACAGTGAAACTAACGTTATTTATCGGAGTCTTATTACCGAATTTTTTAGATACGTTACGAAACTCGATTATAGGTTTTTCCATTTACTTATCTATGGAATAAATGCCGATTAGTTCAGTTTCAGCTAATAAATGTTTTTGTAAAGCCAACACTAAATCTTGCTTGCTAGCATTCTCATCAAGTTCAAGATAATCATTTAGAGCGTATAGTTTGAAAAAATAACGATGAGGTTTGCCGGCAGGTGGACAAGGACCACCGTATTTTTTTTCTTTCCAGCTATTATTTAAAATTTTAATATTGTTATCTATTTGTCCTTCTGAAAGCTCAGTAATAGAAGCCGGAATATTATAGATTATCCAATGATCCCATATACCGTGCGGAGGTGCTATTTCTACCGGTGCATCAGGGTCATCCATGATAAGTACAAAAGATTTGGTATCTAAAGGAGCATCATTCCATTCTAAATGTGGAGAAACATTCTGTCCTTTACAAGTAAATTTATCGGGAATGCGGTCATTATGTTTAAACGCCGTACTTGTTATTATGAAGGTCATAAGTTGTTCTCTTAGTTTAAGTGATATCATCCCGTGGCTTGACCACGGGATCTTGTATCACAGCCCGTGTCTTGAGATCCCGCGAGCAAGTGTCGCGGGATGACAGAGAAATCAATTCACAACTTGCCATTGTCCGTCAGGCTGGCGGCATGCATTACCGTATGCTTTTTGTTGTTTTCCGCCTATTACAACTGTTTGAGTGTACTCACGGCAATATTGCCCTGTGCTATTTCTATAAGTTTTATTAGGTGTTACGTAGCCATGATTGCCGTTATCCGGATTACGCCATTCTACATTACTACCACTAGGAGCTGCTTCTAAAGCTCTTTGAGAGGTGAGTTCAGCAAGTCTTCTATCCTGTTCATCCATACCTGCACCGATTTGTCCACCAAGAACTGCTCCAAGTAATGCACCTACACCTACTCCGACAAGTTGCCCTTTACCTTTGCCGAATTGAGAACCAAGTAATGCACCGCCGGCACCGCCAAGGAGTGTACCTGTACCTTGTTTATTCATACCACCAGGACCGGTACATGCTTGCAACATAGAAGCTGCAAGAGCTATAATCATAATTTTAGATAATAGTTTCATATTAAATTCTCTTTAATTGATATATAATTTAATAAGTATATGGTTTTTAGAATTTTGTAAAGTATAAAACTAATTGAATTTTATATTTTCTTTGTTAAACTACAAAAAATAAATTGGAAAGATTCGTCATGGATACTAATAGCCGTAATCGGTTAATAAAATCGGCATCTTATTTATCGGTTACTACAGCATTAATTATTTTAAGTATAAAATTATATGCTTGGGTTGTTACCGATTCGCAATCAATACTTGCTTCTTTAATTGATTCGATGCTTGATATAACTTCTTCCTTTATTAATTTAATAGCTTTAAGGTTTGCCCTGCAACCACCGGATCATCAACATAGATTCGGGCATGAGAAAATACAGGATTTAACAATTTTTTCTCAGTCCATATTCTTTTTTGCTTCAGCTTTTTTTGTAGGTTTTTCTTCAATTAAGTCTTTATTTGAAAAAACAAAACCGGAGAATATTAGCGACGGCACTACTGTAATGTATGTATGTATATTCTTAACAATTATTTTAGTACTTTATCAAACTTATGTAATAAAAAAAACAGGATCGGAGATAGTAAAAGCCGACAAGCTCCATTATTTTACGGACTTACTTACTAATGTTATAGTAATTATCTCTATAAATTTAAGTAATCATTTTTGGTTTGTTGATCCATTATTTGGAGTAGTTATTTCGTTATATATATTCCGCACCTCCTACTCTTTATTTAAAAAGGCATTTAAAAATTTAGTTGATCATGAATTACCTGAACAAGATAGACAAAAAATTATCTCAATAGTTAATAACCATTTAGGTGTAAAAGGTATGCACGAAATGAAAACTAGATATGCGGCTCAAAAAGCTTTTATCCAGTGCCATTTGGAAATGGACGGCAACATGTCGCTTTATAATGCTCATAAAATTAGCGATGAGATTGCTTTTGAAATATTGCAGGAATTTCCGGAGGCTGAAATAATTATTCACCAAGATCCTTTTGGAATCGAAGAACACGTAAATTACCGGGAATATATTGTTAGATAAAGAAAGTTAGGTTCTGTAAACATTTCTAAAAAGATTTAATTTTGGTTATTTTTTGCTGCAAATTATAAGATTTTTTTGAAATATGAATAACTATTCCGGCAAAAATCTTATTAATTTTCGCTAAAAAATATCTAAAAATAAAAAATCAATTAGAAATGTTTACAGAACCTAGTTTTAATAATTTTTTCATGGAGCAAGCTTTAAAACAAGCACGTATTGCTTTTGATAAAAATGAAGTTCCAGTCGGAGCGGTGATTGTAGATAGATTAAATCAGAAAATTATTGCTAGTAATCATAATAATACCGAAGAAAAAAACAATGCTCTTTGTCATGCCGAAATTATTGCTATTAATGAAGCATGTAATCTTATATCTTCTAAAAATTTAAATGATTATGATATTTACGTTACTTTAGAACCTTGTGCTATGTGTGCGGCAGCTATAGCTCATAGCAGGTTAAAACGCTTGTTTTACGGTGCTTCTGACTCTAAACATGGGGCAGTTGAAAGTAATTTGCGATATTTTAACAGCAGTGCTTGTTTCCATAGACCGGAAATATATAGCGGGATTCTTAACGAAGATTCAGGGCTATTAATGAAAGAGTTTTTTAAAAGGATAAGAAATAAAAATATCACATGCTAAAACTATTAACCCCCTATTATTTTAATAAATTATCAAAGGTTACAATACCTATATTAGCTATAGCTACTTTGGTAATGATGATTATAGGTCTTTATTTAGCCCTAATAGTTTCGCCTATAGATTATCAACAAGGTGAGTTTGTACGTATTATGTATGTACATGTACCTGCTTCTTGGATGGCCCTTGGTATTTATGTTTTCATGGCAGCATGCAGCTTTAGTTATTTAGTATGGAAAACTACTATTAGCTATTTGTTAGCCGTAGCATCTAGTTACGTTGGAGCTACTTTTACTTTGATTAGCTTAGTAACAGGCTCTTTATGGGGGAAACCTATATGGGGAACATGGTGGGTTTGGGATGCAAGACTTACCTCTATGCTCATATTATTTTTATTATATTTAAGCTATATTATCATAGTAAATAGTGCGGATAATATAAGAAAGGCACAAAACCCTGCTTCGATTATTGCTCTTATCGGACTGATTAACATACCGATAGTAAAATTCTCGGTAGATATTTGGTATAGTCTGCATCAGCCTGCTAGCGTTTTAAGGCTTGGCTCTCCTACTATTCACTTTTCAATGTTAAAGCCTTTAATTATAATGTTTATCAGTTTTATTCTGTACTTTCTCTTAATACTAACTATACGAACTTCTGTATTAATTGATAAAATGAAGAGTCAATAACGAAATGACCTATGTTGTAACAGATGAATGCGTGAAATGTAAATATACCGATTGTGTTAAAGTATGTCCTGTAGATTGCTTCTATGAAGGTGAATTAATGTTAGTCATTAATCCTGATGAATGTATAGACTGCGGTGTGTGTGTTTCTGATTGTCCTATAAACGCCATCAAACCTGAATCACAGGAGTTAATAGAATGGGTAGAGCGTGCAAAAGATTTTATAGAAAATAAAGGATGGAAAAATATTACCAAGAAAAAACCTGCTTTGCCTGATGCCGATAAATTTAAAGATGAGAAAAATAAGTTTAATAAATACATAAATAATACGAATTAAATATATGTGTTTATTTTGTCACAAAACTTAATAAAAGCTTTATCTTAGGAATCTAATTGCCGATTAAATATAGAACTAAAAAATATAATATGTTATATATGCCATTAAGATAATGTTTAATTATTTAATTTGAGGTGCGAATCATGAAAAAGTTACTTTTAATAGCTGCTACAAGTGCAACAATTTTATCTTCTAGCGTATCATTTGCTGAGGACATGGGTAATGACTGGTATTTAAGAATAGATGCTGGTGCTGCAATGTTTAATAAAGAAAAAGATAAGGCAACCGGTGTTAAATTAAAATCTAATACGACTATTCCAGTTGATTTAGGTATCGGTTATTATATTTCTGAAAATTTTAGAGCTGATTTAACTTTAGGTACTATAATTGGTGGAAAGTTAAAGAAATCCGGAGTTGCAACTAATGCACCTTTTACCGGTACTAACGTTTCAGCAAGCCATAAGCCTACTATCACACGTTTACTTATTAACGGTTATGTAGATTTGACTAATTTCGATATGTTTGATGTTTTTGTCGGTGCCGGTGTCGGTCCTTCGTTAGTTAAAGAGAAAATTACATATAACGGAATAACCGGTCTTGCATCTACAACTAAAAACAGAACTAATATTTCTTACAAGCTAACTTTAGGTACTTCTGCCCAAATCGCTGACGGTGTTAAAGCAGAACTGGCTTATAGCTGGATAGACGACGGTAGAGCACAAAGTAAGAATGTAGTTTACCAAGGAACAAGTGTACCGACCGGTGGCATGCGTTATCAAAGCCATAACTTAACAGCCGGTATAAGATTTGATATATAATTAAATAAGAATATATTAATAGTTTTTAAGTAGTAACTACTCGGTGTCATACCGTGGCTTGACCACGGTATCTAGAAATACAAAAAAAGACTGGATCCCGGATCAAGTCGCGGGATGACAGCTTAGAAATGCCACTTAAAACTATTTTTTATCGAATTTAGGTAAAAATTATAAAATTATTATCTAACATCGTTTTTACTAACAACTAATAAAATCTAAGGAAAAATTTAACAATATGAAAAAATTACTTTTAATAGCAGCTGCAAGCACAGCACTTTTAACTTCTGCCGTTTCATTTGCTGAATGTGATATGAATCCTGCTGTAGATTCATCTACCGATTCGTCAATGTCATCATCATCTATGGAAAAATGGTATTTAAAACTTAATGCCGGTGGCGTGATTTTTAATAAAGCAAAGCCTAAAGGATCAGATTTTAAATTAAAATCTAATACTGGTTTTACCGGTAATATCGGAGTAGGTTATTATATAATGGATAATTTAAGAACCGATCTAACAATTGGAACAGTAACAAATGTTCATTTGAAAAAATCAATAACTGAAAAAACTAGCTCAGGAAATAGTGTAACTGAGTCAGTAAAACATAAGCCTACTATTGTAAGTGCGTTACTTAACGGTTATGTAGATTTCGTTGATTTAAGTATGTTTAAAGTTTTTGCCGGTGCTGGTGTTGGGCTTGCAATGGTGAAAGAGAAAATCACAGGAAAAGATGTTGTTACAACTGCTAGTGGTAGAACTACAACTTTTAATGATCCTAGTCTAACTACTAAAAATAAAACAAATTTTGCTTATCAATTATCTTTAGGTACTTCATTTGAAGTAGCACCAGGTGTGAAAGCAGAGCTCGTTTATGCTTGGACAGATTACGGTAAAACAAAAAATACCACTAAAACTCTTGATGGGTTCACATATAAATTTGGTGGAACCCGTTATAAAGGTAATAACCTAATGGCAGGATTAAGATTTGATATGTAATTAACTCTCAAATCTTTTTACAAGCTATTAACACGAAAAAGGAGTCTTTAATAATAAAGACTCCTTTTTTTGTTTGTGTGCTACCCAATCGTCATTGCGAGCGACTGTAAGGAGCGTGGCAATCTAGAAAATAATTAAAAAAATGCTAAAAATTAGCATTTTTTACTGGATTGCTTCGTCAATTACTTCGTAATTTTCTCGCAATGACGATTGGTATCCACGCAATAATGTCATAAGATTTGTAGGAACGCATGCAGAATATGATAAGATAAATGTTAAGGAGATTTGAGTATGGAAATAAATATTATAAAAACAGAAAAAGAGTATGAAAAAGCATTAAAAGAAATAGATAATTTATTAGATGCAAAAGAAAATTCCTCAGAAGCTGAAAAATTAGAAATATTATCAATGTTAGTAGAAGATTACGAGAATAAGCATTATAAAATAGAGGCGCCTGATCCAATTGAAGCGATTAATTTTAGAGTAGAGCAGCTTGGTCTTTCTAGAAAAGATTTAGAAAAGAGTATAGGTTCAAGAAGTAAAGTATCTGAAATTCTTAATAAAAGAAGACCGCTTACTTTATCTATGATTAGAAAATTACATAAGAATTTAAATATTCCGGCAGATATTTTAATTCAAGAAGTTTACAAGAAGAGGGCATGATTTAATTATCATATCTTAGGTGTTCCTTTGTAAAACGTTACGTTCATTTTGTGTATTGCTTCAAAGCCTAAATAAATTTTAATACGCTCTAGAATAATATCTTGATAATAAGGTAATTCTGCTGCAATGGTATTATCTTCCGCTTGTATAAACAGCGTATTAATTTTTTGTTTTTTATAAGTATAGGTAGTGATTTTTAAAGGTAATGCTTTAGTGCTGAAGTTAAACCCGACTATTTTATTCCAGTTAATCATGATTTCGGGCAGTAATGGATGTTGCCTTGCAAATATACGTCTAACTATTTTATCAACATCTTCTTTAATTAGCTTCATTTTAATAAACTTTGCACGGTTAAAGTTATCACGGCTATTGCAAGCATTATAGATATTACAGGAAAATGTAAAGATGTAATTGATATGATCATTAAAAATATATTACAAACTGCTATGATCGATACTACTTGTTTATGCGATTTGCCTTTTTTTACTGCTTTTTGGAAAAAATGCTTTAAATGAGGCTGCCAAATTTTTTCTTTATTAATCAGCCTAATTAATATGGTTAGCACTGCATCAGTGATGTAATATAAACTAGCAATAGCACAAGCTATAAATAAATTAGTGTTTGTAAGAGCAAGTAAGAGCAAGCAAAGACCCGTTAAGAATCCAAGGCTAATACTTCCCACATCCCCTAAAAATATTTTTGCCGGATGCCAATTAAATATTAAAAAACCACAAGAACAACCAAGAATAATAACATTTATACTAGCTATAAAATACGGGTTATCAAGAATCGGAAATTGTAAAAAGCATAATATGAGCATAGTGCTAGATAGATGAATAGATTCTATGCAACTCATACCGTCTATGCCGTCCATAAAATTATATATATTAATAAAGCCGCTTAAAGCTATAACTAGAATAGAATATATTAGGATATGAACGGAATTTAGCTGCGAAAAAAGAAAAATAGCAAAAGCTGCACAAATTAAATGAACTATTAAACGGATTAGAACCGGTACCGGTTTTAAGTCATCTAAAAAGGAAATCGAGGCAATTACCAATAATAAAGGTAATATTTTTATTGAATTAACAAAATTATTGCTTGTTATATATTCAAACCCGCTTAAAGCAATCATTACAACAATTACAATAGCAAGACCGCCGCCACGCGGTGTTATCTTATCATGAGAGCGACGACTACTCGGTACATCAACTAAACCAATCGCAGGAAGATATTTAGTTAATATATATGTTAATATAGTAGTTGCTATAAAAGAAAAAATAAATAATAGACTTCCTGCATAACTTGCTCCTAAAGGTAATTTGTACGTCAATCCGGTACTCGCATCTGCACGAACTAAAGTGTACGCTGCGGTGGCAAGTGCTTCCGTGTTTCCTTCAAATTCCTCTTTATTAGCTACGTTATGTAGGAAGTCTAATGTGCTATAGCTATTTATGTTCATAGTAACATATTAGATTTAAAACTATAATATTTGTTATTACTTATAATGACGTGATCATGTACTATAATATTTACGGTTTGGCATGTCTCTACTATTTTATTTGTCATATGAATGTCGGCCTTTGAAGGTTCAGGGCTACCGCTTGGATGATTATGCACAAGTATAAGGCTACTTGCTTCATTAAATAAAGCTCGTTTAATTATCTCACGTGGATATACCGCAGCTTGGTCTATAGTTCCTTGGCTTAAAATTTCATCAGCAATTAAAATATTTTTTTTATTCAAAAATAATATACGAAATTGCTCAAGTCGCATATTGCCCATATTAACTTTTAAATAATCAATCAAAGAACTCCAAGAAGCAATAATATTTTTATTTATTATTTTTTGTTTTAATACTCTATTTATCAGCTCACGTATTAGAGCAAAATTAATATATAAATTTTCGTTAGTGCCTTTAATACTAAGTAGCCTTTCTTTATCGAGATTAATCAAATCTGTAATATCAAAATGATCAAGCAACTTTTTAGCAAGAGGTTTTACGTCTTTACGAGGGATAACCGAAAATAACATTACTTCAAGTAATTCATAATCAGAGAAATTGGCAGCTCCTACAATAAATCGTTCCTTTACTCTCTTTCGATGCCCTACATAATGAGGCGTATCTATTTCATTATTACCGAATTCTATCAAATTATTGTCTAACATTACGTACGTTTACTTAAATTGAATATGGAGGATACTTTAGTTTTTTAGGTGATAACGTAAATATTTCAAAACCGTCTTTAGTCACGCCTATAGTATGCTCAAATTGAGCCGATAATGATTTATCACGCGTGGTAACCGTCCATCCATCTAGTTTACTTAATATTGTGTCGTAATTACCGGCATTTATCATAGGTTCAACGGTGAAAAACATCCCTTCTTCTAACGTTAGACCTGTGCCGCTGCGACCGTAATTTAATATTGACGGTTCATCATGAAAAACTCTTCCGATACCGTGACCCGTATAATCTCTGACCACCGAATAATTATGCTTCTCGGCATAGTTTTGAATAGCATGTCCAATATCTCCGAGCTTAACACCGGGCTTTACTACTTCAATCCCTTTCATCATTGCATCATAAGTTATCTGAATAAGACGCTTTGGCTTAATTGCTATGTTACCGACATAATACATACGGCTAGTATCGCCGTACCAACCGTCTAAAATTACTGTAACGTCGATGTTTACAATATCACCGTTTTTTAAAGGTTTATCGTTTGGAATGCCGTGACAAACCACATGATTTATAGAAGTACAAATCGATTTTGGGAAGCCTTTATAATTTAAAGGTGCAGGAATGGCATTATGAGAAGTGATAAAATTATGACAAAGGTCATTTAAACTATTAGTAGTGACATTTGGTTTTACGTGATCAGTAATGAAATCAAGCGTCTCTGCAGCTAATTTTCCTGCTGCTCGCATCTTTACGAAATCTTTTTCCGTGTGGATTTTTATGGTCATGTTAGATTCAGCCCCTTTTTTTATGAAGATATTATATTATAAAACCCTAATAAATTCCAATAATAAAGAAAGTTAAATTATTCTTGTATCATTTCAGTAAATTAGTTATATGTTATAGTCAAAGTCACAACAACGTTTGTACAGTAGTGAGTTAATTGCCGATTTAAAGATCTATGCTATATTACATAAATAAAACTCTTTCAAACAATAAAGTACAAGCTGTTATCTTAGGGATAATTGGGCTTGGTATTGTTTCTGCTCTTACATCATACAATATAGATGATCCTTCTTTTAACTCGGTCACAACCGAGTATCCTGGTAATCTAGTTGGAATTTTTGGCTCTTATTCATCGGATTTTTTATATCAATTTTTTGGATTAGCTGCTTTTATTATACCGATTGCCTGCTTTGTTTGGGGTAGAAATTGTTGGTATGGAAGATATCGCGGCTCATTTATCCGTATGTTTGTAATGTTGCTTTCTCTCTTAAGCAGTAGCACATTATTATCTAACCTCAAATTAGAATTCATACCGGCAAATGCAGGCGGAGCCATTGGAATAATAGCTTTTAATTTTTTTGAGCAATTTACAAATCAACTTTACTTATTATTAATATTTTTTACCTTTATTATATTAGTTGTTTTACTTGAAATTAAATTTACTTCCTTAAGTAATTTCATAATTAAGTTAGGTAAATTTTTAACCTACCGCATACAATATTTTTTACATAATGTATTTTCACAATTGTCTTCAGTAAGATTATTCTCTACTCAAAATAATGATAAGATAAATATAACTTCTTCTTACCAAAAGCCTATAAGCGAAAAAGTAAAATTTACTGAAGAAGCAAGGCCTGTACCTGCAAATCCTATAAAATTCTTTAGTAAACCCCCTGCTGCTCCTAAAATATCTCAAAGTGAAATAGCAGAATTGCCGCCTATTTCATTATTACGTGACGCTGAAAACCATCATATAAAAGGGGCTTCTTCCTCAGAGCTTAAACAAAAAGCCGAAGAGTTGTTAACAGTGTTGAATGATTTTGGAGTTAAAGGGCAGATAATTAATATCAATCAAGGACCGGTGGTAACTCAATATGAATTTGAGCCGGCAGCAGGCACTAAAACTTCAAGAGTAGTAGGTTTATCTGATGATATAGCACGCTCACTTTCAGCTTTGTCGACAAGGATAGCAGTAATACCTGGTAAAAATGTTCTTGGTATTGAGCTTCCTAATAAGCATCGTGAATTTTTTTGCTTAAAAGAACTTATAGAGACGCCCGAATATCAAGATAAATCAACTTTATTGCCGTTAGTTTTAGGTAAAGATTTAGCAGGCAAACCGCTGATTGCCGATCTTGCTAAAATGCCTCATTTGCTAGTCGCAGGAACTACCGGTTCAGGTAAATCTGTCGGGATTAACGCTATGATAGTCTCGCTTTTATACCGCTATACTCCTGAAGAATGCCGCTTTATCATGATCGATCCGAAAATGCTTGAATTATCGGCTTATGATGGGATACCGCATTTGCTAACTCCCGTCGTAACCGAGCCGTCTAAAGCGATAGTTGCTCTTAAATGGGCAGTTAAGGAAATGGAAAACCGCTATAGAATGATGAGTAATATCGGTGTTAAGAATATCGCAGGTTATAATGCAAAAATTCTAGAAGCGGTTAAAGAGAATAGAGTAATTGAGCGTTCGATTCAAACAGGATTTGATCCTGAAACCGGTAAGCCTATTTATGAAACAGTTACTATGAATATGGAAAAGCTACCTTACATAGTAGTAATTGTTGATGAGATGGCTGATTTAATGCTAGTTGCTGGTAAGGATATCGAAATGCTGATTCAAAGGCTTGCTCAAATGGCAAGAGCGGCGGGCATTCATATTATCATGGCAACGCAAAGACCTTCGGTAGATGTTATTACCGGCGTAATTAAAGCCAATTTCCCAAGCCGTATTAGCTTTAAAGTTACCTCTAAGATCGATAGCCGAACGATTCTAGGCGAGCAAGGTTCTGAGCAGTTACTCGGTATGGGTGATATGCTATTTATGGGAAATACGTCAAAGATAAGTAGGGTACACGGACCGTTTGTTAACGAATCTGAAATTGAGAAAATTACGGAATATTTAAAAGAAACCGGTACACCTGAATATATCTCTGCCGTTACTGAGCAACCTGAAGAAGACGACAATAGCATTGATATTGGCGACGGTACATCCGATGAAGTGCTTTACAAAAAAGCCGTGCAGATAGTACGTGATGAACGTAAATCCTCCATTAGTTATATACAAAGGTCGCTTAGAATCGGTTATAACAAAGCTGCCAACTTAGTTGAGAAGATGGAGAAAGACGGAATAGTTTCACCACCGAATCATACAGGTAAAAGAGAGATATTACTGCCTGAGAGGTAGGAGTGGTGGCATAGTTCAATTCCATCTCTGTTATACCGTGGCTTGACCACGGTATCCATTCTTTTTTATTGTTTTTATAGATCCCGCGATCAAGTCGCGGGATGACAACTGAAAAGCTGGTCCACGCAACAATGCCTTGCGGGAATGACATCGAAACAAAGCAATTCCTATATTACCGACATTTATCATTGACATTATTATTAAAATATTTTAATAATTGCCGCCGCAATATATTAAATAATGGAAATAATCAATGACTGTTCTAACTCCCTTTAAACCACTTATTCATACTGTAAAAAAATTATCTAAGAAATATTTTAAATCTACTCAACATAATCATTATATAGAACCGGTAAAAACCTTACCTGTACCAGAAATTAATTCTAACAGTGATATAATATCTTGGCGTCCAAAAGCAGCGATCAAACTTCAAACGTTAGTAAAAGCTTTAATAGACAAAGGAATAGATATTAATAATTTATGTTTTGACGGTCAAACTCCTCTACATTTAGCTATCAAAGCGAGAGATTTAGAAACAGTAAAATTCTTAGTTCAGGCAGGAGGTAAAATTGCTCCTAATAAAGGTAACTGGTCGGCTATTCATCTAGGCATTAAAGCCGGAAACTTAGATATAGTAGAATATTTATATAAGAATACGGAATTTGGAAGATACGACGAATATGGCTGGTCTCTACTGCATTGGGCGGCAGCTAGCGGAAATGCACAAATAGTACGATTTTTCCTTGATAAAGGTCATAAGCCTGATGTTATTACCGATAACCATAAAACTCCTTTAGATTTAGCTGTAGAATCGAAAAATATCTCATCCATAAAAGCATTAATTAGCAAAGGTGCTAAATTTGATATTAAAAGCGAACTTGGCTATAAGATTTTTGATCTTGCTATTAATTCTGAAGATGTGAGATTAATAGAGTATTTAGTAAATCATATGCTAGTCGGTAAAAATATGGGGCAGCAAACACTTTTAGAAAAAATAACTCAAATTCACGACAAGAATATAAATATTTCTAAATTAGCGAAAGTTTTGATTAAAAACGGTGCGGAATTTGATAAAGCTTTAGGACAAAAGCTTTTACAAAAAGCAGTATATGCTGATGATTTAGAGCTAGTAGAAACTTTATATGATAAGGGTATTAATGTTAAGTACCAAGACCAACTAGGGCGTACAGCACTAAATCATGCTATAAAAGCTAATTGCGGGGAAGAGTTATTACAGTTTTTAATTGAGCATGGAGATTGTAATAGCCGTGATAAATCAGGCTCGACTCCTTTGCATTGGGCAGCAAATAATCATCATACCATAGCTACAAAATTATTACTTGAAGCTGATGCTTGTTCTTATATTCCGGATTATTTAGGGCAAACTCCTTTAAGCCTAGCTGAATATTATGGACATGATGATATCGCAGATATTCTAGGAGCGGTCGTCCACGGTTCTTAAAATGCGTAATATGTCATTCCCGCATAGGCAGGAATCCAGTCACATTTAATGTCATACCGTGGCTTGACCACGGTATCCATAAAAACAATAAAAAATACTAGTATTTTTAACTGGATCTAGCTCACAAGTCGTGGGATGATAAAGTCGGAAAAACAATACACACAATAACACCGTCACGGTATGACATATAATCTATACAAATGCCACAAATTCATACTAAATTTACAAAAATATCATCTGTATTATTAATTAGAATAGACATATTGAAAAAACTGCATTAGAATCATAACAATTTTTAAGTTATTTAATTTTATTAAGGTTTACACTATGGCGAATATTTCTCCAAAATTATTTCAAAAAGCAATTCAAACAGGTTTAAAAACCGCTTTATTCACCACCTCAACCGCAGCATTGATGCTAACCAGCAGTGGAGCATTGGGTGCTGCTTTATACGTTACTGGTGATATAGCAGCATTACAAGTAGGTGATGCCACTAATTTATCAGCACCATGGGCTAATGCTGATTCTCTTAAGTTAACAGGAGCTTTTAATATTAATACAGGTGAAGATGCATTAGATATTGCAGGCGTTGATATTGATGGTAATGCTAATCAGCTTTTTACTGTAGCTCATGATCAAATAACCATAGGCGGTGTTCTTGATATGAATCTAACCCTAACCAATGCAGCAGGCACTGTGACCGTTGGCTCTGTAGGTGCTGGAGATGTTAGAGTTGCCGGTGGGGTGCTTGGCATAGGTGCTGCCGGGCAAGACATGATAATAACCGGCGGTACGGTAAACCAAAGTGCTGCAATTGTAGGGGATTTAACAGTAAGTAATGGTGGTATATACGTGGGAACGGCAGCAGCAAATGTTGGAGGTGAAGTAGATGTTCAAGCGGATGCTGGAGCAGTTACAATTCACAATGCAACAGGAAATGTTACGGTAGCAGGTAGTACTCTTGCAATTAACAATGCTGATGCTGATATGACAATAACCGGCGGTACAGTGAATCAAACCGGTACTGTCGGTGGGAATTTAGATGTTAGCGGTACCGGTAATTTTGCCGGTGATGATGGTGTAACGGATGTTACCGGTACGGTAAATTTGCAAGCTGATGCCGGAACGGTAACTATTCGTGATGCATTAGCTGCAGCTCCTGTAACGGTTGCAGGTGGTATATTAAATTTAGATGATGCTGCGAATGATATGACAATAACCGGCGGTCAAGTAAATCAAACCGGTGATATCGGTGGAAATTTAGCGATGAGTAACGGTGGCGTCTTAAACGGTACGGCAGGTGCTACGAATGTCGGAGGGACAGTACTTCTAAATGCCGGTTTTGCAGGCCAAGTAACGATTAATAATGCAAACGGGCTTGTAACTACAAAGGGCGGTACGTTAACGTTAAATAACGCTGCTAATGGAATAAATTTTGCGGTTGGTGCAGCCGCCGGTACTACGGTAAATGTTATTCCGGGAGGGGATGCCGGGGATGTAGATAATACAACGGGCGGTAATACTATAGGAACTTTGACTTTCAAAGGCGTAGGTACGGCTAATAATATAGGAGCTAATAATTCACTTGCGGTAGTTAGTGTCGATGCCGGTGAAGTAACTATTACCGGTGCTGCGATACAAGCAGATACAATAAATTTAACGAATGGTGCGTCGGTATTAACGCTTACAAATGCAAATGCAGTATTAACAGGTGCTGTTGATAACGATACAGGCGGTGATGGTGTAGGTGTCTTAAATTTAAATGGAGCATTGAGCCAAGTAACCGATAATATAGGTAATGCAAATTCATTAGCAGAGATAAATGTAGGAGCAGGTGCAGCTACCTTAGATGGAGCGGTTATTAAAGCTACTACGATTAAGTTAACGGATAATGCGTCAGCATTAACATTTACGAATCCGGTAACAGTAACCGGAGCAATAGATAATACCGGTAATACCGGTAACGGTATAGTAACATTTACAGGTAATAGTACGGTAACAGGTAATATAGGTGGTACAAACGCCTTAGCAACGGTGGATGTAGGAGCAGGAGTAACATTACAAGCCGGAGGAAGCTTAGCTGCGAATAATATAGATTTTGGAGCCGCTAGTATTTTAGAGTTTAACGGTCCTGCCGGTAAGAGTTGTAACTTAAGCGGAACTATAGTAAACGGTGCTAATGCTACACTTAATGTTAATACTTCCGGTTTAGTTATAGCAAATGATAAGAGTATAGGCACGGTTGCACAAATTAATATTCAAGATAATAAAAATTTCGCAATAGATTCTAAGAACGATGATGTTGATATATTAGATGCTCAAGCAATTAATTTTAAAGGAGCAAACTCACGTATTTTCTTATTTAACCGTAGTGCTGCAGATGATAGAGTTATAACTCTTAAAAATGATTTACCGGCGTTTGCAACCGGTGGCGGTGGGTTGACTCTTCTTGCTACAACAAAATCTATAACCTTACAAGGTGACGGTGGAAATAAAACAATAGGTACGGCAGGAAATGAATTAGCATCATTAAGTGTTGCAGGTGATGTAATATTTAATAATATAGATACTACAAATGTTCTTGTATTTAATATTCTAGGTTTTACAGATTTTGTTGATGTAGGCGGTATTACTAACCAAATTAAGGAAATAAATATAGGAGCTGCAGCACCGGTTTTAAAAATTGCTGCCGCTGACGGTTCTTATACGATTGATACAGAAGGTGCTAATGCAATAAATATTTTAGCAAACGGTCAGACTATTAAGTTTGCACATGAAGATGCAACTTTAGTATTACAAAATAGTGCTGCAGGTAACGGTACGATAACATTAAATGCCGTGCTTGATCCAGGAGCTCCAAATAAAGGTAAGCTTGCTGTAGATTCAGGAGCTGCGGGCGGGAAAATAATACTTGCAAGTGCTAACGGCGGTACTTACGGTACTGCAGTAAATAGGTTAAAAGAATTAGAATTTAGAGGAAACGGAACATTCCAAGTAGATGCTGATATATTTGCTAACGATTTAGAATTATCAGTGCCGGCAATTACCTACAATAAGGATATAAACTCTAACTTAACATTTGGAGCTAATACTGCTTTAACTCAAAACGGTAATATTAACGGTAATGTAGATTTCAATAATAAAGCAGCAGTTATAACACTTGGTGCAAATAAAAATATCACCGGTAGTGTTACAAGCAGTAACGGAGTTAACGGTACAATAATTGCAAGCGGTGCAAGTACTATTAAGGGACCTATTACGAACCTTGCCATGTTAAAAGTTGGTGCCGGGGCTGTAAATATAACCCAAGGCGGTAATACTAGCATCACTGAAATCCAAGGTAACGGTACGGCACTTTTAACATTACCTGCGGACTTTAAATTAACCGGAGCAATTAATGCTACAGGCGGTCAGGCTCTGAAGCTGAACTTTACGAACGGCGGTAGTGTTAGCGGTATAGTCGGTAAAGTCGGTAATGAGGTCGGTAATATTACTACGGCAGGTGCTATGAGTTTTGCAAGTAGCGTTAATGCAAAAGGTACTGCGACATTTAGCGGTACTACAAGCTTTGCTGATACATTTACTAATACAGGTGCTGTTACTTTAGCTAAAGATTCTATCAATAATTTTGCTGAAGACGTAACGGCTACAAGCTTTGCAGCTGACGGTGCTACTATTAATTTCGGCAATAGCCTAGCATTTAACAGTGCCATAACAGGTAGCGGTACTACACTTACTTTAGGTGCGAATCAAATAACATATCCCGGCACCGGTAGCTTTACCGATACGCTAATCTTAAATACTACTTTTGACGGGTCAACTAACGCAGGCGGTAATATCTTAATTAAATCAGGCAGTACTCTTGATTTATCAGGGGTTTCAACTTTAAACCTTGTTGTTACTGCTACTAATTTCGACATTAATAATATAAGTCCAGATACAAAATATACGGTAATATCTGCAGAAACAGCAGGCGGTTTAAAGCCTACTCCTGCAGGTAACGTTAAAATAACCGTTAATAATGACAACCGTTTTGTTGACTTTACTTTTGATGCCTCGACTTTAACGTTATTTGCAGAAGATATAGCCGGAGATGTTATAGACGAAGATTTTGAACCGGGTGGACCGCTTGCAAATATTCCAAATGCTGCAAATGTAAAGAAGTCGCTTGAGTTAATGGAGCAAGCTCCAAACGGTTCAGATGCACGTCAAGCTTTTGCTGATTGGGGTAATCTGACTCCAATCCAAGAAGCAGATGCTGTAACTCACCTCATGCAAAACGTTGTAAAGCCTAGTGAAGTTGTAGCTGCATGCAGTCAAGCAATATCCGGTAATATTTTAGGTAACTTAACTTCTATCAATACTAGAATAAGTACAGCACAGGCTGCTGCCGTTGCTGCGGGTGATGAGGATATGGATGCTAAGTTTGGTGGATGGATAAATCCATTTGTCGGTAATGCAACGCAGAAGAAAATCCAAAATATCAGCGGTTATAAATCTGACACAACCGGTGGTACTTTAGGTTTTGACGCATTAATTAACGATGATGCAGTATTAGGACTTGCATATACTAGAGCAGAAACTGATGTAAAGCTGAAAGACGCTAAGAGTGGCGATAAGAATAAGGTGCGTAGTAATATCTTCTCCGTATACGGTTTATATAACTTACCTCAATCTAACTTCTTTGTTGAAGGTGTTGCCTCTTACGGTGATAGCAAAGTAACAAGTAAATCAAGACGTGTTATTTCAACGGGACTAGAGACTGTCGGCTATCAAACAGCAAACGGTAAGTATAAATCCGAAAATTATACAGGGCAGTTAATGGCAGGTTATAATTATGCCTTACCTGAAACAGTTAGTGCTATGCCATTAGTAGTAACGCCGATGGCAGGAGTTAGATACTCTGACATCAAAGATAAGGGTTATAAAGAAACCGGTACTACTTACCAGAATCTTCTTGTCAAAGGAAAGAACTATAATACTTTCGACGGTTTACTAGGTGCTAAGTTATCAAGTAATATCAATGTGGGTGAAGTGGTGTTAACACCTGAGCTTTATGCAATGGTTGATTATGCGTTCAAAAACAAAGCTCCGGCGATCGATGCAAGATTACAAGGTATGGCTGCTCCTTTCCCAACCAACAGCTTCAAGCCTAAGAAAACAAGCTTTGATGTCGGCGTCGGTGTTACTGCTAAGCACAAAATGATGGAATACGGCATTAACTACGATACCAATATCGGAAGTAAGTATTTCGCTCAGCAAGGTAGTGTAAAGGTTCGTGTGAACTTCTAATGTGCTTGGTGCTCGTCATTGCGAGGAGCGAAGCGACGCGGCAATCTCGTCAAACATCCTGAGATTGCCACGTCAAGGCTTTGCCTTTCCTCGCAATGACGGAAAGCCAAACCACGCAAGAATGACATCGAACGTCTATAAAAATAATATAAAAGCCTATATAGTTTGACTATATAGGCTTTTTTGCTTTATAATGGAGTCTTGAGAAATGGTTTAAATGTCATTCCCGCGTGGCATTGTTGCGTGGATCGATTCTCCCTTTGTCATCCCGCGACTTGATCGCGGGATCCAGTTTAAAATACTAAATTATTAGTATTTTTAGTTGTTTTTATGGATACCGTGGTCAAGCCACGGTATGACACTGAGTGCTTTTTTATATCCACGCAACAATGCTACGCGGGAATGACATACTCTTACTTAAAGAATTTAAATAAAAAATTATGTTAGATAATATTAGAAAAACTGCCGATAGTTTTATAATGCGGGTTTTATTCGCAATGATTGCTTTTGCTTTTGTCGGCTTTGGTATTAAAGATGTGTTAAACGGAAGAAGAGGCGGCGATATTGTTACTTTTTCTCATGTGAAAAATATATCCCAGGAAGATTTTTTGCGAGCAAAATCTTTAGAAATTAATGCTATAAGTAAGCAAACGGGAACAAGTTTAACCGATGAAGAAATCACGCAGCTAAATATTGATAACCTAATCCTTAAAAGACTTGTTTACGATAATGTTTTAGATTATTTAGTTAGTTACTATGATTTAGATCTAAGTGATGATACAGTTAAAATTTTAGTTAAAGAATCACCGGTTTTTAAAAATGAGCAAGGTGTTTTCGATATAAAGATTTTTAAAACTTATTTTAGAAATTCTTATATGGATGAAGAAAAATATTTATTAAACTTCAAAGAAAAAGCTTTGAAGCATATCTTTGTTAGTACTTTTGTAGAAAGCTTCTATGTTCCTAAAGCTATGACTGACAATATAGTAGATTATATGGCTGAAAAAAGAGAAGTAGAGTTAGTACAAATAGATTTGCAAAATAAGCCGAAAGATTTTAAAATTCCTACTCCTCTAGATCAGCAATTAAAGGATTTTTACCAAGATAATAAAACCTCGTTTGAAGTACCTGAGAAACGCAGTTTTTCTTATATTAAAGCTAATATTAAGGATCTAAAAGTCTCAGTTACCCAAGATGAGTTATTAGAATTTTATAATGAAAATAAAGATGAGTTTGGGAATCAAAGTTTTGAATCGGTACAAAAACAATTACATGATTTATTAACGGCTCAAAAAATCGATATACTTAATATGGAATTTGCTAAAAAGTTGGAAGATGACGTTGCGGCCGGTTCTAGCTTAGTTGAAATTGCCGAAAAATATAAGCTACCGATACAAAACGTTAGCTATGTCAGTTATGCAGAGCTTATTGAAGATAAAATAATTGCCGAAAATGCTGATAGTATTTTTGAGCTTAGTGAAAGAGAGTTATCTTATCCTATAGAGGCGCAAGATAAAAGCTATCTTATATTGGTAGAATTAAAATCGATTCAGCCGGTAAAAATACCTGAATTTGATGCTATTAAAGAGCAGGTAAATAAAGTTTGGGTAAAGCAGAATATCGCAGATATAAACTTAAAAATTATCAAGAATTTAGCAAAGGAATATAATTCAGATCAAGAGAATATAAAAGAGCTTAAGGGGTCTGGAATAAAAATAAGCAAAAAAAGCTATATTAGAGCGGAAATGGAAAATGAGTTAACATTAATTCCTGAGATGTTATTGTCAATTTTTAATACTAAAATAGGAAGTAATACCCCTGTATTTCAGGTAGGTAATGAAGTATATTTTGCACATATTAAATCTAGAAGTATCGATGAATTAACGGCTAAAAATATTCATGTAAATTCAGAAAAAAATATAATATATAACATTAAAAATTCTATAATTGACGAGCTAATGAACTACACAATTATTCAGAATGATATGCAGGTAAAGGCTAATTTTAGCAAATAGGGAAACCAACTATGTCATACCGTAGCTTGGTATCTAGGCTTTTTTTATGAACCCCGTGGTCAAGCCACGGGGTGACAATGGTACATTTTTTTAATCCACTATAATGAATAAACTATGAGCTTTAAAGATTTACCGGAATTTTTAAGATTTCTAGAAAAAAACGGTGAGTTAAAGCGTATTTCTACCCCAGTTAAAACTGATCTAGAAATTACGGAGATTAGTAGAAGAGTATTGGCACAAGGCGGACCTGCATTACTTTTTGAAAATGTTATAAAAGCCGATGGTATTAAGTCCGATATACCTGTTCTAACTAATCTTTATGCTAGTATAAAGCGTATTTGCATAGGGCTTAAGCTTCAGAATGTCGAGGAATTAAGAGAGCTTGGTGTTTTACTCGCATTTCTTAAGCAACCGCAACCTCCCGCATCTTTTAAAGAAACATTATCAATGTTACCGCTTGCTAAGCGTATCTTTGCTATGTCCCCTAAAATCGTATCCAAAGCCGCTTGTCATGAAATTGTCATTGACAAGCCGAATATCGATATATTGCCGATTCAAAAATGTTGGCCGGATGATATTTCGCCTTTAATTACTTGGGGGATAGTAGTTACTAAAGGACCAACAAAAGATAAGATAGATAATTATAATCTCGGCATATATAGAATGCAGGTTATTTCAAAAAATAAGCTATTGATGCGATGGTTAAAGTTACGGGGCGGAGCAGAGCATCATAAGCGTTGGAAAGAACAAAAGAAAGAGCCGTTTCCTGCTGCTATCGTTATCGGTGCAAATCCAGCGGTAACTTTGGCAGCGGTTACGCCGATACCTGAGAATATTTCGGAATATAATTTTGCCGGTTTACTTGGTAATGAAAAAGTAGAGCTGGTGCAATGCAAAACCATTGACCTTAAAGTACCGGCACATAGTGAAATAGTGCTGGAAGGCTATGTAAGTTTAGAGGAGTATTTACCTGAAGGTCCTTTTGGGGATCATACTGGATATTATAATGATGTTGAGGAATTTCCTGTATTTACGGTCACTGCGATAACGATGAAAAAAAATCCTGTATATTTAAGTACCTATACAGGAAAGCCACCTGATGAGCCGTCTATACTCGGTGTAGCATTAAACGAAATATTTATTCCTATCTTGCAGCAACAATTCCCCGAAATTGTTGATTTTTGGCTACCTCCTGAAGGATGTTCATATAGAGTTGCGGTAGTATCAATTAAAAAATCCTATCCCGGTCATGCTAAAAGAATAATGCTCGGAATTTGGTCTTACTTGCGGCAATTTATGTATAGTAAATTTATTATCATTGTAGATGACGATATTGACGTTCGTAATTGGCAAGAAGTAATTTGGGCAATAGCAACAAGAAGCGATCCAAGACGTGATACGACTTTTATAGATAATTCCCCGATAGATTATTTGGATTTTGCATCACCTGAGTCAGGGCTTGGCAGTAAGATGGGAATCGATGCAACCGATAAAATATACCCTGAGACAAATAGAAAATGGGGAAAAAAAATAGAAATGAGTCAGGAAGTCATCGACAAGGTTGATAAGATGTGGGATGGTTTAAAGATATAGGTGTCGACCACAGGGTCCATAAAAAAAAGACTGGATACCGTGGTCAAGCCACGATATGAGATACTTGATTTTAATACCGGAACTAAGCATGTATAATATCTCGCACGAAACTATAGTTAATAATTTCCAAGAAATAGCCGATAAATATCAAGAGCTTATTTTGCATTTCATGCAAGGCAGAGGGAGTATGATTCCTAAAAACTTGATTAATAGCGATAAAAACAGAATTATAGCCTCTTTAATGGTGGAACAGTTTTGGGCAAATCCTGAAAAATTTTGTCAGCTTAATATTGAATATATTGATAAATTAAGAGAGCTTACCGCGAATAGCTTTGCAAAATTTGTCGGTAGTCCGGCAAAAGCTGTATTTTCTCCGGATAATCGAGATAAAAGATTTAAAGATTCTTCATGGGAGAATAATGCTTATTTTGACTTTGTTAAACAATATTACCTGCTTTCTTCGGAGTGGTTAAAGAAAAATATTGATCAGTATGAGCTATCAAATGATCTTAAGCAACATTTAGAGTTTGCGACTAAACATTTTATCGATGCGTTTTCACCTTCAAATTTTGCTTTTTGTAATCCAAAAGTTTTACGTGAAACATTAGAAAGCGGTGGACAAAATTTAATACAAGGACTAGAAAATTTCTTAAGAGATATAAAAAATTCCGGTGATATATTAAATATTAAAACTACCGATAAATCTGCTTTTAAACTTGGTGAAAATATTGCGGCAACAAAAGGAAAAGTTATATTCCAAAATGATTTGATGCAGCTAATATGTTATAAGCCGAAAGAGAAAGTTCATAAGATCCCGATATTTATTATTCCGCCCTGCATAAATAAATATTATATACTCGATTTATCTCCGCATAATTCTCTAGTGTCTTTCTTAGTAGAAAATAATTTTCAAGTTTTTCTTGTTTCATGGGTTAATCCTGATATCTCTTTATCGGAGAAAGGTTTTGAGGATTACTTAAAAGACGGTATTTTAGCACCTTTTGAATATGTTAGAAGCCTTGGTTTTGAGAAAATTGATTTTGTCGGCTACTGCATGGGAGGTACATTTCTTGCTATAATTATCGCCTACTTCAAAGCAAAAAAAATAGATTCTGTTCACAGTAGCACTTTCTTTACTACTTTGCTTGATTATGCGAGTCCTGGCGAGCTTGGAATATTTTTTAATGAAGCTACGATTAATTACATTAAAGAAGATATAAAATTAAAGGGTTATTTTGATGGAAAGTATTTATCAAATAGTTTTAGTTTGCTAAGGGCGAATGATTTAATTTGGACGTTTTTTGTCAATAATTATTTACTCGGTAAAAAACCCATGCCTTTTGATTTGCTATATTGGAATGCGGATTCTACCAACTTACCGGCAAGAATGTATGAGGAATATCTGCAAAATACCTATTGCAATAACTTACTAAAAGAGCCTAATAATTTAGAGGTACTCGGAACAAAAATAGATCTTAGAAAAGTTGATTGTAATTCTTTTTTTGTAGCAGCAAAAGAAGATCATATAGCTCCGTGGCGTTCAATATATGATGGTCTGAAACTATTAAAAGGTCATAAGATTTTTTGTCTAACCGATTCAGGGCATGTAGCAGGTGTAGTTAATCCTCCGGTTAGTGCTAAATATAATTACCGGCTTAACGATGACTTAAGCTTAAATAGCCAAGAGTGGCTTACGAAAGCTACAGAGTATCAAGGTTCGTGGTGGAATTATTGGCTTGAATGGCTTGTAAAAAATAATGATAATAAGCTAGTAGATTCTTTAGATTATCAAAATCTAAAGGGGATTGAAGAAGCTCCTGGAAGTTACGTTAAGAAATAGGTGTTGTTTGTGTAGATACTAAATCGTCATTGCGAGCAGGTATTGTTGCGTGGATATCCGAACCGTCATTGCGAGGAGCGAAGCGACGTGGCAATCCAGAAAATAATTAAAAAAATGCTAAAGATTAGCATTTTTTACTGGATTGCTTCGTCAATTACTTTGTAATTTCCTCGCAATGACGATTTGCAAGCCACGCCTAAAATATAAATAAGTCATGAAGAGAAAAAATAATAAATTTATAGAAATATCTATTGCCTTTATCTTGGGAGTTGCTTTAGGCATTTATGGACAGAATCCGGATTATTTTACTGATCTGATAAATCAAAAATTATTAGTTTCATCTACTCCGCAAATAAAGCATTACAATATTTCAGAGCTTTCAAGAAGTAAAGTTAGTACATGTTTTACCCCGCCGTCCGGATGTACTAAATTTATAGCGGATCAGATAGATAGAGCTGAAGAATCCATTTATATGCAAGCATATGGTATGAGTGATGCTTTGATTACTGCTGCACTTATTAACGCACAAGTACGAGGATTAAAGGTTAGAATATTGCTTGATCGTAGTAATTTAAAGCAAAAATTTTCTAAATTGCATGAATTACAACGAGCAAAAATTGATGTAGGTATAGATAAAGTACCTGGAATCGCTCATAATAAAGTTATAATTATCGATAAAAAGAAAGTAATAACCGGTTCATTTAATTTCACAGCTGCCGCTGATAAACGTAATGCCGAAAATGTGATTGTGATAGAAGATCAGGAGCTAGCAGAGTCTTATTTACAAAATTGGTTAAATAGAAAAGCAAGTAATTGAGGAGAAAGTGTTGCTGTATGGCTCTTATGTCATTCCCGCGAAAGCGGGAATGACATAAAAAAAGAGTTATAATATTAAGCAGGTTTCTTATTGAAGTTTTTTTGTGCTTGTTCTGCCATATTTTGCATATTGTTAGAAGCATGGTGAACATTTTCAGCAATATGCTTATTTGCAGCTTCAAATATTTTGGTTGAAGACTCATAAGCAATACTTGCTAATTCCTTAGCATTGTCCATAGATGTTTCGCAAATAGATTTTAAACATTTTTGATGACATTCACTAGCTTGTTTGAAATCTTTAGAATTTGCTGCTTCTTTAGTAGTATTTAAAATAGTATTGACATTATTTTGTATAATCTCAGAATTTTTCTTAAGCAAAGCTTGCATGCTTTCCGTAGCAATTTGGTTAGTAGTCAAAAGAATATTCATAGCTCTTTGCATTGTATTTGTAATAGATGAAAGGTCTACACTAGGGATATTTTTCATAGAACTCATATAAAATTCTGGATTCATATAGGACTTCATTGAATCTAAAAATTGTGTATTATTTAACATTATTCATTCTCCTAAATTAAATTTTGTAAATATTTTATGAGACTCCACGAACATTTCTAAAAAGATTTAATTCTGGATATTTTTTGCTACAAATTGTAAGATTTTCTTGAAATAGGACTACTATTCCTTCAAAAATCTTATTAATTTTCGCTAAAAAATATCTTAAAATAAAAAACCAATTAGAAATGTTCATAGACCCTTAAGAAATTATTTTGCTTTTGTATTTTATAGGTTACGCATATATAAACATAAGCCTTTAATTTATGCTAACATGTATAAAATTATGAGTCAATAAGTTAGCATCAAGAATTAGTATTAAAAATAATTAAGTTTTTATAAATGTTAGATACATCAATTCAGGAATTAATAAATAAGTGGCAAAAATACCTCGTTTTGCAAAGAAATTACTCTAATCATACAGTAATTTCGTATAATAATGACCTTAAGCATTTCCTTGAGTTTATGAATTATTATAATTCAGAGCTTGTAACGATAAATCATATTAAAGCCGCAGATATAAGATTAATCCGAAGTTGGCTTGCAAAACGTAACTGTGATAATTTTACTACTTCTTCAATTTCACGTGGTTTATCTGCAGTAAAAAATTTTTATAAGTTTTTAGAAAAAACAACACAATTAAATAGCCATATAATTTTTTCTATAAAATCTCCTAAAAAAACTAAACTGTTACCAAAAGCTTTATCGGAAGATGATGTAGTAATAACACTTGAGCATATTGAAGAATACGGTAATATTAAGTGGGTAGAACTTAGAAATAAAGCCCTGCTTGTTCTTATATATGCTGCAGGGCTTCGTATATCGGAAGCACTATCAATTACGAAACTTCATCTACAAAACCTAGAATTTATAAAAATAATCGGTAAAGGTAGTAAAGAAAGAGTAATTCCGTGGTTACCGATTGCTAAAAATTTAATTACCAGCTATTTAGAAATATTACCATATAAATTAGAAGATAATGAACCAATATTTAGAGGGAAACAAGGTAAGAAATTGCAGCCACCGGTATTTAATCGTGAATTAATTAAATTAAAGCATTTTTATGGTTTACCGCAGCATTTAACTGCTCATTCATTTAGACATAGTTTTGCTTCACATTTGCTTGAGCATGGTGCAGATTTACGCTCTATTCAAGAGCTATTAGGTCATAAAAGTCTATCTACTACACAAAACTATACTAAAACAAGTATAAAGCATTTAGAAGCTGTATATACTACTGCATATCCAATTAAAAAATAAAATATATTAATATTCATAATCTTCTTGCGTTAATTTTAAGTTATATATTATATTATTTTAAAAACCTTATAAACATAATAAATTAAAGCTAATATTGAGATATTAATATGCTAGAAACACCTAAATTACCTATGGGATATAAACCTTCTAAAGATGAAGAATATATGTGTCCTAATCACCTAGAATATTTTAGACAAAAACTTTTAAGATGGAAAGATGATTTATTAAAAGAGTCTCAAGAGACTTTAAATCATTTAAAGGAAGAAAATTTGAAAGAATCCGATCTCAACGATTGTGCTACTCATGAAACAGAAAGAGCTTTTGAGCTTCGTAGTAGAAATAGATATTGTAAATTAATGAGTAAAATAGAAGAAGCATTATCACGTATTAAAAATGGGGAATACGGTTACTGTGAAGAAACAGGCGACCCAATAGGTATAAAAAGATTAGAAGCAAGACCTATTGCTGCATTATGTATTGAAGCTCAAGAGCGTCATGAAAATTATGAAAGGAGTCATTTGGATGAGCCTGGAAATTAAGTATACTAAGATAGAACTTCAAAAATTGGCTACGTCATCCTATAAGAGCGAAGGTAGTCACGTATTTAAGTATACGCTTCGCTCCTCGCGTTGTGGATTCCTTGCTCTTTTTGAAGTTGATCTTCGTATACAGCATATTTCATAAAGATTCAGACAAGATGAATTTGAAGGTGAGCTTGCACAGCGTACAGAAGTACGAGAGCACAAGCGAATCCTAAAAAATTCGCTTGTATTTATGAAATATGCTGTACCTTAAAACCTAAAGAAGTTAGAGCATTCACCGTTTCAAATAAAGGCAACCCCATAACATTTGAATATGAACCGGAAATAAATGAGATAAAAGCTTCTGCATAACCGGAAATTTTGCACCCGCCGGCTTTATCTATCCCCTCATCTAAAGAACAATAAAAATTAATCTCTTCATCACTTAATTTTTTGAACTTAACAACAGTCTGAACTATTTTTTGTCTAACGGTAAGCTGATCATTCTCTTTTTTGATAATACATAAACCGGTATAGACACGATGACGACGCCCCGATAACATCTTGATACAATTCTTGACTTCTTCGTAAGTAGTAGCTTTCGGCAATATTCTTCTACCTACTGCCGCTACGGTATCGGCAGCTATAATTATAGCTGATTCCTCTATTTGAGATGTAACTTTTATAGCTTTTTCGTAAGCAAGTCTTATAGCTAAGGGAGCTGGTAATTCACGCAAATTAGGTGTTTCGTCTATATCTGCCGGAATAATTTGTGAAGGGATAATTTTTATTCGGTGTAATAATTCAATTCTTGCAGGAGAGCTTGATGCTAATATAATCGGTAAAGTTTTTTGGTTTCTCTTCATGCTTAAGACTAGTGACGATGAATCACACGCCCCTTAGTTAAATCATAAGGAGTCATTTCTACCGTAACTTTATCTCCTAGTAATATCCTGATACGATTTTTACGCATCCTGCCGGAAGTATGAGCAATAATTAGATGATCATTCTCAAGCTTTACTCTGAAAGTAGCATTAGGTAAAAGTTCAAGTACTGTACCTGTAAACTGAATGAGGTCGTCTTTTGACATTAGGTTTATATTTATGTTATATGGTCGGGGCGGAGAGATTCGAACTCCCGACCCTCTGGTCCCAAACCAGATGCGCTACCAGGCTGCGCTACGCCCCGAGGATTAATTATGTCTATACTGTATACTCTATTATTCGTAGCAAATCAATTTGTTTATGCAAAAATTTATAGATTTTGCTTAGAAAAAGCGATTTTGTTAAGATTTAAGCGTTATTATTCCCTTGTGGAATTGTTGCGTGGATATATTCCACTCCTGTCATCCCGCGAGCTTGTAGCGGGAACCGGTCTTTTTTTATTGTTTTTTGGATACAGTGGTCAAGCCACGGTATGACACCGCTATTTCATACAAATTAATAAAATTTTGCTGTTTTTATTAAGGAGCTAAAATAAGTAGGTTTTATCCCTGTATTCTTTAAGTTTTATATACGATTTACCGAATTCTTATAAAAAATACATAAAATTTAATTTATTTTAAATAAGAAAAAGTAACTTATAATTACTTTTTATATGCAGAAAATTCTTGTTTTATAAGTATTTTTATACATAGTTTAATATTAAATTAATGTTTTTCAACTAAAAGTAATGTGTTATTTATATAACAAAATTATAAGTTAGAAAAGTTTTTGTCCTTTTAATAATTGTTAATCATTTCATCT
>JBEGTS010000006.1:0-4545 GCA_041179265.1 Pseudomonadota bacterium | reverse complement strand
GCTTTAAGATAGACATGATTTGGCTATCACTGTGCTTTGATATTGTCATTTATAGAATCTCCTTCTTTGTTCCTAGAAAATTCTACTCCTTTTGTCGATTGTTTTTGGGGAGGATTACCACTCTTTAGAGTATTATTTAAGAAAAATTCTATGCAGAAGAAATTAAGCAGAAAATATTATATTCCACATTTTACTCATGCTGAGCTTGCCTGTAAGCAGACCGGTAAAATAGTACTAGCTGCCGGGTTTGCTGAAAAATTAGTTGAACTACGTACCTTATTTGCACAATCGATGCCGGTTGTTTCAAGTTGCAGATCACGTGAATATAACACCAAAATAGGAGGAGCTAAAAACTCCTTCCACATCTACGACTTCCCCCACCATAGCGGCAAAGGCTGCTGCGCTGTTGATATCAAGACGTCTGATTCCACTTACCGAGGCGAGCTTATAACCTTAGCATGGAATCTAGGCTGGTCTATCGGCATCCATAAAAACTTCCTCCACTTAGACAGACGTATTGATTATACCAATTCTAAACAAATCGTGTTTTTGTATTATTAATATAACTTTGTTAATATCTTTGGTTACTTTTTGTGTTGGTTTGGGATTCATTTTGTATTTTTTCTGTCCATTTGCGTATAGGAGGACTTTTGGGTGCAGCAAGTGTAGTGCTAGTAGTAAGAGTTGTTTTTAACTGCTCGACAGAAATTGTCCCCTTAGCAAGGTTCTGTATACCCTCAGCTTTACATTTTTTTAGGTCTTCTGTGGTTAATTCTTTATCTCTTAAAGTAGAAAGTATTGTACCGCTATTTGCAATTATAGCATCAAATAGTTTTTCATCTTTTTTATATATTCCTATTAAATCAGGTATACGAAGACCATTATTATTATACATATTTATCAATACTGGATCTTTTAACCAGAATTTACGCATTTCAGGTCTAAGTTCTTTAATATCATCCCAAGAAAACTCAAATTTTTTGTTTAAACTTTTTACATTCTTAGCGTTTTCTAACCAAAATTTACCTAACTCAGGATTCTTATCATAAACCTTTTTAAATTCTTCGAAAGAACACCCAGCTTCAGTTAATGCATTAATACTCTTAGGATTTTCTAACAACAATTTTGATAATTCAGGGTTATTTTTGCATATTATTTTAAATTCTTTAAAACTGCAATTTTCTTGAGTTTTTACTTTAAGAGCATTTTCAAGTAAAAATTCATTTAGTTTAGGTTCTTGGTTATGTATCTCTTTGAATTCTTGCCACGAACATCCAACCTCATTTAATATTTTTATATTGTTAGCATTTTCTAGCCAATTCTTACTTAGCTCGGGATTTGATTGATAAATTTCTTTAAATTCTTCTAAAGAACATCCGGCTTCGGTTAATATTTTTATATTAGCAGATTTTTCTAGCAGCAATTTTGATAATTCAGGAGCTTGAACGATGAGTGTTTCTAATTTTTCAAGAGGTAGGCCTGCAACTTTTAAATCTTCCATCTGAGAAATACTGAGAGTATTTTTTTGTAGTTTATTAAATTTTTGTAATTCATTAAATTCTAAATAAGTTATATCAGAGTTTGGTATAAATTTTATATTATTAACATCGATTCCTTTTGTAGTTAATTCATCTAATATTTGTATTCTCTTACTAAATGCAGCCTCAAGTTTTTCGATAGAACTAACTAAATCAAAGCTAGTTTTAATAGATTTATTTATTGATTCTATTAAGATTTTAGCTTGTTGCTCATTCTCAATTTTAACTTCAAAATTTACTATTTCTTTTGTTTTATCAAAATACGGATTAGTAATAAATTTACAATCGGCATTTTTAAGCAAAAGATAACTATCGATAATTACATTATCCCACCTGTTATTTCCATTTATTCCATAGATAGAAAAACTTACCGAAGTAGCTTTATTGTGCGTATCATATTTTATATCTGCTATACAGGAATGCTCACGAAGCGGAATATTTTTAATTACCTCAAGTTTTTTATTATCAAACTCTATAGCAGTAGAAGGTGTAATGTGTTTTTCTCCTTGTCCAAGAATTTTATTGTCAAATTCCTGGTTTAATATGTTTAACAAATTCGGATATTGTTTTTCAAGAATTTTAGATAAATCATTACTAAGCATTGTTGTAGCTATAATAGTATTTTGATGTATTAAAGTAAAAATATCTTCTAAAGTGGTAGGACTAGATGGTTTAGCACCGGGTGCAGTAAACGTAGCAGTATTTACAGCAAAATTAGAAGAAGGTGATAATTCATTTTTATTTAATTGTATAGCGGTTTTTGAATTTAAAAATTCTTCCATAGCATCTATACGCCATTGTGCTTGTGGTGTAAGAGACGGATTATTACCTACCCACACCTTCATCACGCCGTGGAATTCAGTGACCATATCTTTAAACCTAGCGGTTTGGAGGTCGTTGCCTTTTTGGTCCTTCATGGAGTCGAGATATTGGCTTGAGCGTTCTAAGGATTTAGTGCTTTTATCCATTATATCGGTAAGGCGGTTAACTTGCTCAAGAATTAAGACTTTCTCAAGGTTAGTGGCGTCTTTGTTCCATTTTAGATTTTCGTTGATAGTTTTGATATTTTCTTGCAGCTCTTTATAGAGTTTAGGGAATTTGGACGGATCGCTCCATTCCGGAATTTGGCTTTCCATTGATTTAATGAGCTTGGTGGCATTTTGGATTTTATTAAGGTCAACGCTATTGAAATCTTTTACTAATTTTGCGAGTGTTGCCCCTGGGTTTGCAGGGTCATTAACATCTGCAAAGATATAATTTATCCACTGTTCATGTGCATTAAACGATACTGCTTTATTTACTATACTACCGAGTACTTTTGCATTCTCGGGGTTTACACACGCTTTAGCACAGAATTTATCCCAGTTTTTCTTTTCCGTATCACTGATTAGGTAATCTCGTAGTTTTAGCGACTCTACTAAATATGTCCTCGCATCACCTTTTATTTCCGGGTTTAGCTGCTCAGCCATTAATTCATATTGTTTGGCTTTTAAGCTATTTGCCAGCGAATCCCCTTCACCGATTAACAGACCTTTGAGTTTCTTTTCGGTATTAAAATATTCTAAATAGGTTTTATCCTGCTGCTCTTTGCTTAAGCCTTCTAGCTTACTCATTTTATCAAGCAAAATACCAACTTCCGTGCCGGCTATTATCGCTTGTTTGAACAAATCTTCAGAGATTAAATTTTTCTTATAGCTATTCCCCAGTAATTTTAGATTAGAGCCGAGAGCTGCTTTTAGCTCATCGTTACTTTGCCCTATTTTTGGGGCAGATAAAGTATCAAGATTTGCTCGTAATTTTTCTGCTTTGTCTACAATGTCACCATTCCCACGTCCCTCTATGTCATTCCCGCGTAGGCGGGAATCCAGGCCCTCAAACGACATCGTTTCATAAGCCATCGACAACAACTGCTCGGTTGCTTCCTTGCTTCCCGCTTTTGCTTCGGCAAGTAACTTGCCAAGCGTCTTATCCACCAACACTCCTTCAGTGCTAACCGGTACTGTAGTGCTTACGCCTTCAGCCGTAAATATATGCTTAACTGCCGTAACATAGCTCGTTAGGGCGGAAGCATATATTCCCTTAGCTAGAATCTCATCCTTATATAAAGCTTGCTCTATTTCAGCCGAATTTTTCCCTTCGGCGTTAAATAAATCTTTCGGTAGCTGATAAACCTTACTATGCTGCGGGTCGATTATTATCGGCTGTTTATTCTCAAGTAATTTTTCAAAGGCGGTTATATCTTTCACCTGCATTACCCGAATGCCTGCTCCGTTAAATACACCCGCTTCGTGTGAAGTATCGGGAGCGGACTGCTGCACTATCACCCCTATAATTCCGGCATCCTTACCTTTGGCATTATACCTACTTAACGCTTCCTCAATGCTATTACATATTATCACTTGGTTGGCATTTGTTACCACTGCTGCCGTATTCACATCAGGCGTAATTACCTGCAAGCCCTCTACTATATTTAACCGGGATTTATTCTTCCCTAGAAAATCAGGAGAAACCGCTGACGGTGCTAGTCCTTTCCTCTGACCTTCAGGAATCGCTCTTGCTTGAACTATATTAATTTTATTAGTTTCAGGATCGTAAACAAATTCCATATCCATCCGCTTGCCGTATTTCTTCTCGATAAACTTACTTAAGTCGTTTAAGTAAAGAATAGTTTTCTCATCAAGTGCCGGTTCATATTTAAGCTCAAACGGATTGTCAGCCCTTTCTAAACTTACCTTATTAGTGATTGGATCTATTTTCGGCTGTAATCTAAAGTCTTTTTGCCTAACTTCTGAATATAATATCCCTTCCGGACTTACATAATAATTGTCAACTCTACCTTTACTATTTACGACATACTCACCATGCCCCGGTGCTGCCTGCATTCTAGTTGGGTAATCCTCCCATTTTTAATCACAGTAGAGAGTAGAGAGTTAAGCTGCCAAAGCTAATTTTTGTATTGGCGTTATACCACCTATAGCCATATTAGGTCTTTCGTTATTATAAGACC
>JBEGTS010000005.1:0-68105 GCA_041179265.1 Pseudomonadota bacterium | reverse complement strand
GCTTTAAGATAGACATGATTTGGCTATCACTGTGCTTTGATATTGTCATTTATAGAATCTCCTTCTTTGTTCCTAGAAAATTCTACTCCTTTTGTCGATTGTTTTTGGGGAGGATTACCGTGGTATTCTTAATTAATATAATTATATCAGGAAATGCTACGGCATTACTCGCAACATGTAGTATATCAGTTCCAACAGTAAGCTTCGGTAGTTTTGCTGTCTCTTCCGTTAGAACCACTTCCGTTAATGCTACCGTTACGTGTAGCGGTTTATTATCACTAGCTGTTAGTTATACCGTAACTTTTAGTACAGGTTCTGCCAATATTTATAACCCAAGAAGTATGGCTCAAGGTGCGAACAGATTAAATTATAATTTATTCAAAAATGCCGCTTTTACTCAAATACTTGGTAACGGTACTAGTAGCACTGTAACATTTACCGATAGTTATTTACTAGCTCTTGGGCCGGTCACTAGAACCTACACTGTATACGCACGCTTACCGTCCCAACCTCTTGCTGCTGCCGGTACCTTTCAAGACACCATTACCGCAACCGTAACCCAACCTTAATATATAATAATGTTAGCCGGAATATTGTTAATTTTATTAAGAAAACTTAATATTGATTTGAGTTTGTCTTGAATTACGCAGAAGCATTTGTGTCAAGTTAGAAATCTAAAAAAAAAATAAATATTTATATTGAATAAATTATCATTCTCGTGTCTACTTAGGTGAAGATTCTACGCACTGAATATGGTGTCATTTTTTCAAAATAAGCATTATAAATAACGCCTACAACCCCATTAGTACCTATAATGAACACGCTTAAAAAAAACAAATTTCCAATAAATATAAACAACGAGCATAATAATTTACTTACTCCTTTCGGTAAGGCTATTCTACGAGATCGATATCTTATGAAAGGTGAAGATTTTCAAGATTTATTTGCAAGAGTCTCTAGTTATTATGCCGAAAATAAACAACATGCTCAAAAATTATATGAATATATGAGTAAAATGTGGTTTATGCCGGCAACACCGATTTTAAGTAACGGCGGTACTGATAGGGGACTTCCTATATCATGCTTCTTGAACGAGACCGATGATAGTTTAGAGGGTATAGTAGCTTTATGGACGGAAAATGTTTGGCTTGCCGCACGCGGTGGCGGGATTGGAAGTTATTGGGGTAATGTGCGTTCTATTAATGAGGAAATCCATAATAGAGGTCATTCATCAGGTATAGTACCGTTTGTTAAAGTAACGGACTCTATGACCCTTGCCATTTCTCAAGGTTCAATGAGACGTGGTTCAGCGGCAGTATATTTATCTATTAATCACCCTGAAATTGAAGAATTTATCGATATAAGACGCCCTACAGGCGGTGATGTTAACCGTAAAGCTCTTAATATTCATCACGGTATAGCTATAACCGATGAATTTATGAAAGCCGTTGAAAATAATACGGATTTCGATCTTATTAGTCCTGCTACTAAAAAAGTCGTACACAAAGTTAGAGCAAGAGATTTATGGATTAAGTTATTAACTACTAGAATAGAAACTGGTGAGCCGTATCTGTTATTTATCGATAGCGTTAATAAATCTATACCTGAGCATCATAAAAAACTAGGACTTCAAGTTAAAATGTCCAATCTTTGTAGCGAAATTACATTGCCGACGGGAATTGATCATTTAGGAAAATCAAGAACTGCGGTTTGTTGTCTTTCTTCTTTAAATTTAGAGTATTATGAAGAATGGAAAGATGATAAAGAATTTATCCATTCTATTATGTTGTTCCTTGATAATGTTTTAGAAGACTTTATCAATAAAGCACCGGATACCATGGCAAGAGCTAAATATTCGGCTTTGCGTGAGCGAAGCGTTGGGCTTGGCGTAATGGGATTCCACTCGTTTTTGCAAATGAAAAAAGTACCGATAGAATCGGTTATGGCAAAAGTTTGGAATAAAAAAATATTTGAATATATATCGGCTGAAGCCAATAAAGCTTCAATAGAAATCGGTAAAGAAAAAGGAGCATGTCCTGATGCTGAAGAAACAGGAAGTAATCAGCGATTTAGCAATAAAACCGCAATAGCACCTACCGCTTCAATTTCGGTAATAGCAGGAAATGCATCGCCCGGAATAGAGCCGTTTGCCGCTAATAGCTTTGTACAGAAAACTTTAACAGGTTCTTTTAACGTGCGTAACAAACATTTGGAAAAATTATTGATCGAAAAAGGATTTAATAACGATCAAGTTTGGTCTTCAATCGCAACGCATGAAGGATCGGTACAACATTTAACATTCTTATCTGAAGAAGAAAAACAGGTTTTCAAAACCGCTTACGAAATTGATCAAAATTGGTTAATAGAGCTAGCTGCTGACCGCACTCCTTATATTACGCAAGCACAATCGTTAAATATCTTTTTACCCGGTAACGTTAGTAAGAAATATTTAAATAATATTCATTTTAAAGCCTGGAAAAAAGGAGTAAAAAGTTTATATTATTGTAGATCGACATCAATACAGCGAGCCGATAAAGTGTCACATGAGGTGCTAAAAGGAGATTTTAAAGATTTAGAAAAGCAAAACGATAAGCTAGCAGAAGCCGGAAACTACGAAGAATGCTTAGCTTGTCAATAAATATAGAAAAATTAAGAAGAAAAAATTATGTCACTACTTGATGCAAGTCCAATTTATAAACCGTTTTCATATCCATGGGCATATGAAGCTTGGCATACTCAACAAAAAATTCATTGGTTACCGGAAGAAGTACCGCTTGCCGACGATGTTAAAGATTGGAAATATAACTTAACGCCGGGCGAAAAGCATTTATTAACACAAATATTTCGTTTTTTTACTCAAGCAGATATTGAAGTTAATAACTGCTATATGAAGCATTATTCACGCGTATTTAAACCGACTGAAATATTAATGATGCTATCGGCGTTTTCTAATATGGAAACGGTACATATTGCAGCATATTCGCATTTACTTGATACAGTAGGTATGCCGGAAGCAGAATATTCGGCATTTCTTAAATATAAAGAAATGAAAGACAAGTATGATTATATGCAGCAATTCGGGACGGATACTAAAGAAGATATAGCAACTACTTTAGCAGTATTTGGAGCTTTTACCGAAGGATTACAGCTATTTGCTTCTTTTGCGATTATGCTTAATTTTCCTCGTTTTAATAAAATGAAAGGTATGGGGCAGATTATTGCTTGGTCAGTGCGTGATGAAACACTTCATACTAACTCAATTATTACTCTGTTTAAGACTTTTATAAGAGAAAACCCTGAAGTTTGGACAGAAGCTTTACGTAAACGTATTTATGAAGCTTGTACGACTATCGTGCATTTTGAAGATGCCTTTATTGAACTTGCCTTTGAAGTCGGAGGTATTGAAGGATTAACGGCATATGAAGTAAGACAATATATTCGTTATATTGCCGATCGTCGTTTAATGCAGCTAGGACTCAAAGATATATATTTGGTAAATCATAATCCGCTTCCTTGGCTTGATGAAATGCTAAACGGAGTTGAGCATACAAACTTCTTTGAAAATAGAGCAACAGAATATTCTAAAGCGGCGACTACCGGTTCATGGGAAGAAGTATTTACTGAAATGGATAATAAAAAATAATACATATTAACAACAAAAATAAAAAAATTTAGTAATACTTATTCTTTATTTTAAAATTTTTTTTAAAATAGGTTTAGAATATTTAAAAATTTCAAGTAATTTTATGGCTGTTATAAACAATAAAAATTATCAAAAAGTTGTAGAAAACGTTTTATCTTCTTCTAAAGCTAATAAAGTACTAAAGAGTGCAATTAAGGATTTATCGTCTTCAAAGAGTATAAGTTTAAGAACGATGTTACTCGGAGCAAGGTTTGTTTTAACTAATCCTGTAAATACTTATAATCTTGTTAAGCTTGCTAAATCTTCTAATATATATCTTGATCCTGAATTTCAAAAATCACTTCTTGAAAAATCTCCAATATGGGAATTTTTAAAAAAACATTCAGATGATTTGCCTAAAATAGGTCAAATCTTAGCAAAAGCAGGCTTTAGAGAATTTCAAGATAAGAGTGTTTTAGATCAAAAGGGGCTCGAAATACTAAAAGAATGTTTCAAAAATGAAAAAGTACTTAAAAAACTTCAAGAAATTGCAGTTGAAGTAAAGCAAGAGCTACCGGACTGGAATAAAGTGACTTCTAGAAGTTTGGATATGCTGGTTACCGATAAAAACTTCAAAAAATTCTTTAACGAAAAGAGTGAAGATATTACGAATTATATACGTACCGGAGCAACTGAAATACTTCCAAGCGATTATACAAAAACTTTTGATGATATATTACAAAAACCCGAAAAGAAAAATTTATATTCATCAGTTATAAAAATATTTAATGAACATCCTGATTTTAAGCAAGAACTAGCTGAAAATATAAATAATACCAATTCTCTAAAAAGATTTAACAAATTATCCTCTGAAGAACAAATAATTATTGAAAGTTTCTTAGCAGAAGCAAAAGAACAAGCTAAACCTTTCTTAAAAGAATCTTTTGAAAGCTACAAAATCGATCTTAAAATTTTAGATGTTATTCCTACCTTATTAAATAAAATTCCTGAGACAAAAGAGATTTTTGATACTCTTAATGCTCCAAATCAAGGTGTAATGATAGCACTTGAGAAATCCTTAGAAATGGTAGCGGGTGATGATAAATTAAAAAGTTTTTTTGCTAATAATAAGACAATCTTACCAAATGTTGCTTTAGGTATTATTGAAAATACTCCTAGCGTACAAAGCATCACAAAAGAATATAATTTTGATAAACAAATGCTTAGTATAGTAGGCGAAGTTATGTCAAAACCGGAAATTGCTCATGATATTATTGCAGACTTAAATAAAGGTGATTATATGAGTTTAACCGGTAATATAATCTCTGCCCTTAGCGATCCTTCATTTAAATTAAAAGATATATTAGTAGAGCAAAGTAAAGAAGGTCTATTTGATAATTTAATTACAGGGGTTTTAGAACAAGATGAAAAAAATAGCAAAACTATAAAACAACAACTTATAAATTATGGTCTAGAAACGAGTGATGTTACAAAGCTAACTAGCATAATGCCTATATTACTTGATAAACCTGAATCATTAAAAAAGGTTTTTCGGGATTTTATTAAAGGTGATTATACGGGAATGGCAAAAGAGTTAATAGCTTTAACTAAAGACAATTCGGAAATCAAAACATATTTAAACAATAATAGAGAAATATTTGCGAGTATTTTAGATAAAACTTTAGTAGATATACCGGGTATAAATAATCTTGATAAGAAAGAATTATATAATATACTTCCATCAATGTTAAACCATCCTGATGAATTAGTTAAAGTTATAGAAGAGGTGGAAAAAAGTAATTACCGTGGTGCCGCTAGTGCTGTATATAATTTAGCTCAAAAAACAAATTATTTTGAAGGGCAATTGCCAAATCTTATGAAAGCCGGTTTTAGCTATGCTACTGAAAAAGTAAAAGATGTATTTAGTGCATCACAAGATTTTAAAGATAAAACTATAGATGAGACTACTCTTAGAAATAATTTAAATAAAATACAAAATGGAAAATTCAACTTAGAGGGAGCTATATTAGCAGGTAATTTATCTAATATCGATTTTTCAGGCGTATCATTAAAAAATGCAGATTTAACTAAAGTAACTTCTTTGAAAGATTGTAATTTTAAAAATACTAATTTAGCAGATGCTAAATTACCCGATAATTTAATGCTACTTACTGACACTTACAATCTTGATAAGACTATCCCTTCTTTAGCACCTGAACTAATTAAAGAACAACAAGCTAAATTACTTGATAAAGCAATTGATAAAGTATTTTTACAAGTACAAGCCGAAGAAAAAAGAAATTTACTTGGTAAAAAAGAATTTGTTCAACAAGTAAAAACATTATATGAAGAAAATCAAATAGTTACAGACTATATTATAGAAAAATTAAATTCACTACCTATGAATATGGTTACTAATCTAGCTACTCCTAAAACAAATCAATATAAACATATTACAAATCATATAAATTCTCCATTACAAATATTGAACCCTTTATATGAAAATATTGCAAATAAACAAGATATTAAGAGTAATTTATTGGCAAATATTCTAAGTGAACAAATATCACAAAAACTTTTTGATAAGGGTGATAATAGAGGGGAAGATTTTTATATGATTAATCAGATGCTAAAACCTATCGTTTCTGAATATTCTAAAGAAAATCCTGATAGTATAAATAATTTTTTAGAGCCAAAAAATCTAGAAAGGTTAGCAAGTAATATTACCTCTACTTTAAATTCTAAATCTAAATATACTTGGGCAGGCACTATTACCGGTGGAATTTATTTACCAAAAGAAATCTTCAATGAACAGTTAAAAGATAACTTTAAAAACGAATTTGAAAATATTAATAAATTAAATGTTTTAAAAGAAGCAAAAAATATAGCTTCAAATTTAGTTAGTAAAGTGCATATAATAGATAATCACGATAAATCACATACTTACGAATCATTACCAACAAAAAGTAAAAAAAATACACAGATGACTCCATAAATCCTAAATTGATTTAATTATCATATTAGGCAATATAAATTAAAATATTTAAGTAGTTCTTAATTTATTTCTTTGAATCAATTCTGAGATAATTTAATGTTTATATAATTAAATATATCTCATTATTTTTATGGCAGTTACAAATTCCATTAAAGATATTAAATTAAAGAATTTTAATAAAACTGTTAAAAGGACATTATCTTCTCCTGATGCAGACAAGGCATTTACAAGCTTTATTGATGATCTTGCATCTCCAAAGAAAAAAATATTACCAGTTAGTATAGGAGCATTATTAAAAGGTGCGAAGTTTGCCTTAACTAATCCTGTAAATAGTTATAATCTTGTTAAGCTTGCAGGTTCTTCTGATATATATCTCGATTCAGAGTTTCAAAAATCTGTTCTTGAAAAATCCGAAATATGGGATTTTCTAAAAAAACATGCCGATGATTTACCAAAAATAGGGCAAATCTTAGCAAAAGCAGGTTTTAAAGAGTTTCAAGAAGGTGCTTTTCTAGATCAAAAAGGCCTTGCAACATTAAAAGAATGTTTTAAAAATGATGATGTACTTAAAAGCCTTCAAGAAATTGCAGTTGAGATAAAGCAAGAAGTACCAGACTATAATAAAGTGACTTCTAAAACATTAGAAATGTTATCTACTGATAAAAATTTCTTGAAATTCTTTAATGAAAAAGGAGAAGATATCGAAAATTATATACGTACCGGAGCAACTGAAATACTTCCAAGCGATTATATAAAAGCTTTTGATGATATATTACAAAAATCTCAAAGTAAGGATATATATGCAAAAGTTATAAAAACATTTAATGAACACCCTGATTTTAAACAAGAGCTGGCTGAAAATATAAACAATCCTAGTGCTTTAAAAAGGTTTAATAAGTTATCTCCGGAAAAACAAATAATAACAGAAGGTTTCTTAGCAGAAGCAAAAGAACAAGCTAAACCTTTCTTAAAAGAATCTTTTGAAATCTATAAAATTAATCCTAAAATCGCAGATATTATCCCTACTTTATTAAATAAAATTCCTGAAACAAAAGAGATTTTTGATACTCTTAATGCTCCAAATCAAGGAGTAATGATAGCTCTTGAGAAATCTTTAGCAATGGTAGCGGGCGATGATAAATTAAAAAGTTTTTTTGCTGATAATAAAACAGTCTTACCAAATATTGCCTCAGCTATTATTGAAAATACTCCAAATATACAAAGCATGACGAAAGAATATAATTTCGATAAACAAATGCTTAAAATAGTCGGCGAAGTTATGTCAAAACCAGAGGTCGCACATGATATTATCGCAGATGTAAATAAAGGTGATTATATAAGTGTAACAAGTCGTGTAATTGCGGCCCTTAACGATCCTTCATTTAAGTTAAAAGATATATTAGTAGAGCAAAGTAAAGAAGGTTTATTCGATAATTTAATTAAAGGCGTTTTAGAGCAAGATGAAAAAAATAGCCAAACTATAAAACAACAGCTTGAAAATTATGGATTAGAAGCAAAAGATGTTACAAAGCTTACAAGTGTAATGCCGACTTTAATTAACAATCCTGAATCATTACAAAAGGTTTTTAATGGATTTGTTAAAGGTGAGTATACGGGAATGGCGAAAGAGTTAATAACTTTAACTAAAGATAATCCTGAGATTAAACAATATTTAAATGATAATAGAGAAATATTTACAAGTATTTTAGATAAAACTTTAAAAGATATACCGGGTATAAATAAGCTCGATAAGAAAGAATTATATAATATACTTCCCTCTATGTTAAATCATCCGGAAGAGTTAGTTAAAACTATAGAAGAAGGCCCGATACTAAAGATCGTGCAAGGAGCGGCAAAGTTATTGAAAGTACCGAGTTAAGAAATGACTTTCATAGTTAGAATAATTGTGCTATAAAAGCTTTCAGATTTTTTGCAGTTTTGGTTAATAATGTACCGAGACTGGGGATTATAGGAACTTTTTATGAAACGATTAAATTCAAAATTTACAGACTCACAATATAAATTAATTTCTTCCACTCAAAAGAAATTTCGTTTGTATTATGCAATAATGCTAAAATATTATGAATCTCATAATAAGTTCATAGATGGTTTGCCAAAAATATCAGGTTCATTATTAACTAATATTGCTATTAAGTTGGATTTAGAGACCACAAGCATTACAATTCCTTCAGCTAGAGCAGTTAGGAATTATAAAATAAGAATCCTACAACATTTTAATATTTCTGCTGTTAAAAAAACCGATAAGACTGATAGGATTGATTTGCAGCTACATTTAAAAAATATAATAAGTTGTGAAGGAATATTTGAATATGAGGTACTACAGGAATATGCTCAGGATTTCATAGTTAAGCAAGGTATTTCTTCTATTAAGAAGTCTAGTATAAGTAGAATCGTAAAAAGCACTATATACCAATATGAAAAAGATTTATTCCAAACTATAGTTGATAGTTTGGGTATTGAAACAAAAGCTTATCTAGATGAACTATTAATTATTACAGATGGTATGTCTAAGATGAATCATCTTATGCGTTGGGTAAGAGGTTCGACAATAGAAAGCATAAAATCAGAAACTGAGAAATTAAGATTTTTAAAGCTTCTAGCATATCCAGAGATTGTAACAACTTTAACATCTAAGCACTTAAAACGCTATTATAGGAATATTGTCAATAAATACCCAAGTACCATAAAGGAGATGCCAAATGCTAGCAAATATGCTCAACTAATTATTTTTTGTTTCATGAGAAAAACTGATATTAATGATTCTCTTGTGGAAATTCTTCTAGATACAACTCAAAAAATTTTTATTGCTGGAGAAAACAAATCTAAAGCTAAATTTTCTAAATTGAAAGAAATTAAGAAAAATTATGATAATAGAAGAGTATTAAAGATTTTAGTAGATACTATATTAGGTAATGAAGAAGATTTGATTAATAAAGCTATATATCCGAAACTTCCAAAGAAAAAATTGTTAGACATTCAGCAACAATTGTCAACCAAGAAGCTGGTCAACAAATTTAGTGATTTATTATATTACAGTACTAGAGAATCTTTTGCTCGTTATTATAGGAAAGTTATTATTCCAATAATAGAAGTCTTAGAATTTGATTCTGTAAGTAGTAATAAGATTACAAATGTTATTAACTTAATTAAGGATAATATTAATAACAATAAGCGATATTATTATAGCAATCAAGTACTGGAGATAGAACAGACGGTACAAAAATCACATAGGGATAAGATATTTGATAAAAATAATAGAGTTAAAAAAATAGATTTAGAATTATGTGTATTAAATAAGTTAAGAAATAAACTTAGGAGTAAAGAAGTTTGGGTAAAGGGAGGTTATAAGTATCGTAATCCTGAAGAGGATTTACCACAGGATTTTGATCAAAATAAAGAAAAATATTTTAATATTCTGAGGCAACCACAAGACGCCGATACTTTTATCAATACACTAAAAGCAGAGTTAAAAAACTCATTATTTAGATTAAATAATTCTATTCCCCAAAATAAATTCGTGCATATTCTAAAAAAGCCAAAAGGTCATATAAGGGTTGCCAAAATAAAAGAGCAAAATCCACCAAAACAATTAGAATTAATAAAAGAAGAGGTGTTTAAGCGTTGGCCATCAACTAGCTTACTTGATATTTTAAAAGAAGTAGATCTGTTTGTTAATTTTACAGATGACTTTGTTGCAAGTGGTCCTAAAACAGGATTAGATAAAGAAATTATTTGTAAGAGACTACTTTTAGCTATTTTGGGATATGGTACAAATACTGGTCTTAAAAGTATGAGTAATGGAGAGATTAGTTACCAAGATTTACAATATATAAAGCTTAGATATTTTGATCAAGAAAACTTGCAAGCGGCTATTCGTAAAATAGTGAATAGTTTACTAAAGATTCGCTTCACATCACTATGGGGCGACAATACAACATCAGTCGCTTCAGATTCAAAACATTTTAAAGCATCTGATCAGAATTTGATGAGTAGTTGGCATCCTCGTTATCATAGCAAAGGAGTAATGATTTATTGGCACGTTGATACTTCATCTGTATGTATTTATTCGCAAATGAAAAGCTGTCATTCTTCAGAAGTAGCGGCAATGTTAGAAGGTATATTGAAGCATGCAACAAATGCAAATATAGACAAGAATTACGTAGATACACATGGTGCAAGCGAAATAGGCTTTGCATTTTCTTACCTATTTTCCTTTGCTTTGATGCCAAGATTCAAAAATATTCATAAACAAAGATTGTATTACACTGATAAAGAAGAGCAAAAAGGCTTAAACCATATAGAAGACATATTAGTGCGTCCTATTGACTGGGAGCTAATCAAAAGACATTATGAATATATTATACAACATGCTATCTCATTGAAATTAGGAATAGCTGATACAGAAGGATTACTCAGAAAATTTACTAAGGGTAATGTACAACATGAAGCATACCAAGCCATTAGAGAGTTAGGAAGAGCAGTAAAAACTATTTTCCTATGTAATTATTTTAATTCTCTAGAACTAAGACAAGAAATACATAGTGCATTAAATGTTGTAGAACGTTGGAATGGTGTTAATGACATTATATTTTATGGAAAAACGGGAGTATTTCGTAGTAATAACCCACTAGAGTTCAAATTATCTACTTTATGTTTGCATTTATTACAACTATCAATGGTGTACATCAATACTTTAATGCTACAACAAATATTAGTGGAATCATCTTGGTTAGAAAGGATGAGTAATGAAGATAAAAGAGCGATTTCTCCTCTAATTAGTGAACATATTAATCCATATGGTAGTTTTAGTTTAGATCTAAATAAGCGTTTAGCAATTAATGTTGACCAGGCTCTTTTTGCAAGGGAGGCAGCATAACCATGAATAAAAGAACTCCACCAAGAAAAAAAGCTCTACAATTAGCTAAATACCTAAGATCTGAATCACCGGATTATGGCTATTTACGTACTGTATTTATGTATTTAAGGCAAGAATTAGAAGTAGTAGTTACAGCTCAACCTAAAAAATTACCTTATGTTCCAAATGAAGAAGAAATACAGAAATACTATGATGTAATATGGAAAAGTAAAAATATACAGGACATTATAATTATAAAAGTATTAATATATACAGGTATAAGAGTAAGTGAGCTGGTAAGGTTAAAAAAGCCTGATGTTGACCTGAATGGATGTCAAATTAGAATTATTGCTGGAAAAGGAAAAAAAGATAGAATAGTACCGTTTCCAAAAAGTTTTCGGGAAACATTAGCAATGTATATCACCAGTACCGCAGAGAATAAGACATTGTACTTATTTGAGTCAAGCTGGAAAAAACCATATTCTGATAGAGGAATTAGAAGAATATTAGAAAAATATAGTAATTTAGCTGGTATGAGGCAGAATATTTCTCCACATAAATTACGTCATTTTTTATTTACTTGGCTTAAAAAAAGAGGAATAGACGACGCACTCATCCAACCATATTCTGGTCATGAAACCCGCAAGTCTCTAGAGATTTATTCAAAATTATCATTATCAGAAGCTCAAAAAATATATGAAGAAAATATCAAGAATTTTCCAGTTTAAGCTGCTCAACTTTGCCGCTCCTTGCACGATCTTTAGTATCGGGCCAAGAAGTTGAAAAAAGTAATTATCGCGGGGCTGCTAGTGCTATATATAATTTAGCTCAAAAAACAAATTACTTTGAAGGGCAATTGCCTAACCTTGCAAAAGCAGGAATAGAAGCAGGATTTAGTTATGCTTCTCAAAAGTTAAAAAATATATTTAGTGCTGTATCTGTAGAGTTAGAAGATAAAGTTCCACCTTCTGTATTAAAAGAAGCACAAAATATAGTCTCAAATTTAAATAGTAAGATCAATATTGTAGGGTCTAACTCGAACCCATCTTCTATTACTCCTATTTCTAATAATAAAAAGAAAGAAGAAATACATAGATAGATAAGCTATATAGTTTTAAAAGAGTTTTTTAAAGTTTGTGTAAATTCTTCTTGGTTAGCGTATTCCAATGTCGTTTTATCCTGTATTTGATTTTTAAACCAAGTAACTTGTCTTTTAGCATAATGACGGGTTCGTATTTGAGCTGCAATTAAAGCTTCGTCTAAAGTAAGATTACCGTCTAAATAAGCTAAAATCTCTTTTACTCCTACTGCTTTTAAATTTAGATAATGCTGTGGTGAAAATTGTTTTTTTATTAAAGCAATTTCATCAATTGCCCCTTCTTTAAATATCTTATCTAAACGCTCATCACATGTTTTATATAAAAATTTTCGTTCAGGATTTAAGAAGATAATTTTAAAGTTAAATTCAGATAAGATTTGCTCCTTTGGCAAGGTTTGAAAAGAAAAAATAGATTTACCGGTTTGCTTAAAAACTTCATAAGCTCTAATTAACCTTTGAGTGTTACCTTGATTGATTCTAGAACCAGCGAGCGGGTCAAGTTTCTCTAATTCATTCCATAGCTCTATATTACCTATTTCAGCATGTAAGCTTCTTACTTGTTCTCGTAAATCTAAAGAGATATCAGGAATATTATTATAGCCAAAAACTAAAGAATTGATATATAAACCCGTTCCTCCTATTAATATAGGTAATTTACCTCGCGTGGTTATTTCTTTTATTTTTTCTGCCGCAAGTTTTAGATATTTTATTACCGAGAAATCTTCCGTAATTGATAGAAAATTATACAAATAATATGGGATTTCAGTTTTATAAGATTGAGTAGGGGAGGCGGTAATAATAGGAATTTCCTTATAAACCTGCATTGAATCGATATTTACTATTTCAGCATTATGTATTTTAGCAAGTTCATGCCCTAAATAAGACTTCCCGCTAGCAGTCGGCCCGCATAATATAATTATACTCTTCTGCTTTGAAGAATTGTTTCTGCAAAACTTCGGAGAACTCGCATGCTCACCTATTAAGTATAGGCTGTGCGTGCTCGCTCCTCGTTTTACATTCCAATTCTCCAAATCATTTGAGTATATTTCTTTCTTTGTCACTTGTTTAACTAATAAATACGAACTTGTATCGTCATTGCGAGCCAGCATTTATGCTGGCGTGGCAATCTCAGGAGTTTTTTTATATTATCTTATGAGATTGCCGCGTCGTTGCTAACGCAACTCCTCGCAATGACGGAAAAATTGATCTACGTAACAACGCATTCTACTTTCGCAGGAAGTACCTCATACCCTTAAACGTTTTCAGTTTCAGCAGTATTATTTCCTAAAGTTTCAGTATTATAAACTTTATAGTTAACACTACTATCTACCGGTTCACTAAATGTTATGCTACCAAGTTTATCGTCATAACTAATAGCCGGACCGCTAAATAAGCCTGCCTCACTGTAGTCAAGAGTCATATTATTTAGACCATGAGATAAAGCTAAATGACTCTTAAGTGTAAAAATACCTTTCTTATCAGTAGGTTCAAAATCTTCAGCTTTTATTACGAATGGTGACTTATTAATGATTATAGTATTTAATGTATTTGCACCCGGTGCCGTTATTGTAACTAATTTAGTATCAATAGATGTATCGATTAGGTCTATTGTATATGAGGCTTTTGACATATTATTTTTCCTTATATTAATTTAATGTGAACAGAATATATAAAATAATATTTAAAAACTCAACATATAAACTAATTTTTTAATAATTAATTAATAGCCCGTATTTTTTAAGATGTTCGTTAATTGTAGTAATTATTTCCTCTAAGCCTTCGTTACTAGCTGATTCAGCTCGTGCAACTATAATAGATTCGGTATTAGAGCTACGCAGCAACCACCAACCATGTTTAGTATTTACCCGTACACCGTCTATATCGTTAAATTCTATTTTATCATCAAGTAATTTTTGTTTTATTTTTTCTATAATTTTTAGCTTTAATTCTGAAGAAACAAATATTTTAATTTCCGGAGTACTATAGCTTTTGGGTAAATCCTCTATTATATCTTCTAAAGTTTTACTTGATCTGCTAAGTAAATCTAAAAATCTTAGAGCAGCATAAATTGCATCATCAAAACCAAAATATTTATCGGCAAAGAATATATGCCCGCTCATTTCACCTGCAAGCAAAGCCTTTGTCTCAAGCATTTTGCTTTTAATAAAAGGATGACCGGTTCGCCATATTATAGGATTTCCGCCAAATGATTTTATCTTATCGACTATTAACTGACTGGCTTTTACATCAACTATTATAGTAGCATTTGGATTTTCCTTTAAAATATCCTCAGCAAATATACATAAAATTTGATCACCGAACAATATCTTCCCACTTGAGCTAACAATACCAAGCCTATCGCCGTCACCGTCGAAAGCTATACCAAGATCGCAATTTTGTTCTTTAACTAATTTAATTAGGTCTTGTAAGTTAGCAGGATTCGTAGGATCAGGATGATGGCTTGGAAAATTCCCGTCAATTTCACCATTAATGATAATATTCTTATTAGGTAGATATTTGGTTAATTCTTGGATAATATTACCAGTAGCCCCGTTACCACAATCCCAAGCTACTTTTAGTTTAGGGTTAATATTTATTTCCTCTAAAATACGCTTTAGGTATTTATGCTCTATATTACGTCCATACTCTATGTCATTCCCGCGAGGTATTATTGTCATCCCGCGGCTTGACCGCGGGATCCAGTCTTGTTTAATTTTTTTTTGGATACCGTGGTCAAGCCACGGTATGACATTCTTTGAAATTAAAATCCTCGTCAATAAATCTTGTATTTGAGGGCCAAAAAAAGATTTACCGTTTTGCAGTATTTTAAAGCCGTTATCGTCACGAGGATTGTGTGATCCCGTAACCATAATACTACCGGCAGGCATAAAGTGTTTATCGGCAAAATATAAAACTGGCGTTGGAACTACGCCAAGATTTATGATTTCAGCCCCTGCGTCCGTTAATCCTAATTCTAAGGCTCTACAAAGGGTAGGGGAGCTAAGACGACCGTCTAAACCGACACATATTTTATCGTTATCCTTCGTTATAGTCATACCGGCAAAACAAAATCCTATCTTATAAGCTACTTCTTTCGTTAAGTCTGTAAGGCTATTGCCTCTTATATCATAAGCCCTAAAAATTTCTTTGTTTATGTTCATGAAAAACTAATTTAAGTGTTGTTGCATGGCTCTTATGTCATTCCCGAGTGTCATTGTTGCGTGGATCGGTTTTTTCGTCATTGCGAGGAAAATTACGAAGTAATTTGACGAAGCAATCCAGTAAAAAATTCTGATTTACAGAATTTTTTTATTACTTTTCTAGATTGCCACGCAGCCTACGGCTGCTCGCAATGATGAGTTTGCATAGTCTACAAACTAAAGCTCTCACCTAAATACACTTCCTTAACTTTCTTACTATTTGCTATTTCTTTAGCACTTCCTTCTAATAATACTTTACCTTCAAAAATAACATAAGCACGATCAACTATATCTAAAGTATCACGCACGTTATGGTCGGTAATTAAGATACCTATATTAAACTCACGTAAATAAGTAATTAGGTTTTTGATATCAGAAATAGCAAGAGGATCAATACCTGCAAGCGGCTCATCAAGCATGATAAATTTAGGTTCTATTGCAAGTGAGCGTGCGATCTCAAGCCTACGCCTTTCACCGCCTGATAAACTAGCGGCAGAAAGATCTTTTAAATGCACTATCGAAAACTTCTCTAACAAATTATGAGTTTTTTGTTCGATTACTTCTTTGTCGTTTTCAGATATTTCAACTACAGCTTTAATGTTATCCTCAACCGATAACCCACGAAATATTGAAGGTTCTTGTAAAAGATAACCAATTCCAAGCCTTGCCCTTAAATAAATAGGTAAATTTGTAATATTTGTATCATTTAAAAGTAATTGTCCAGAATCCGGCTTCATTAAACCGATAATAATGTTAAAACAAGTTGTTTTACCGGCTCCGTTAGGGCCGAATAAACCGACTATTTCTCCTTGTTTTATATTAAGAGATATATCGCTTAATATATTTCTTTTTTTATATGCTTTTGATATATTTTTAACTTGTAAGCTGTCCATCTTTTTTATTTGCTAAGGTTTTGTTACATGAATTGACTTCTCCATTGTCACCCCGTGGCTTGACCACGGGGTCCATCTTTTTTAATTTTTTTATGGATCCCGCGATCAAGTCGCGGGATGACAAGCCTAACGTTATTTATCAATAATATCTACATAATAGATTAGTTTATTAGTTTTTAAAACATTATCGTCACGTTGTAATATTACATTACCAAGTAGAATAAGTTGTTTATTATCGAAAAAATATTCAGCTGAATCTGCAAGTAATAATTCATTATTTATTTTTCTCTCTACAGTCAATTTAGTAGGAATAACTATATAATCAATAGTTCGCTTTTCATCTATTGTTTTATAAAAAATATATAATTCTTTCGTTCTAAGTATTGCATTATCGAAATAAACAACAACATTTCCAAGATATTCTGCCTTTTGTTTAGTTCTATCAATAATTAAGGTATCAGAAGTTATATGTAAATTAGAAATATCTTTATCGTTAGCATATATTGCAGTACTAATTATGAGAACCAAAACAAGTTTAATAATCCGATAAATCGATGATTGTAGAGACATTGCCTTTAAAAATTATAATATTATTTTCATCCACAGTATTAAAACTATCCGAAGTAACGGAAGAGTTTCTGTAAAGTAAGGTAGCAGGCGAATTACCGGTTATATTCTTATTTACTAAATCAATCCGTGCATCATTAGTGTTAAATATGGCCTCATCAAAAAAAAGTTTTACATCGTTTTTTAAATCTAATATGTTTGAATCTTCGTCTAAAAAGCCTTCTTTCGCATGTATGATAAGAGGTTGGTCTTTATTTACGTTATAAGTAGCATTTATTATATCTAATTTATATTTGTTATCCGACTCTTTTATAGCTCGCTTAGTTTTAATTGTATAAGCATTTAAGTTTTTATTTACTCCTTCAAAAATTGAATCTTTCAATATAATATTATATTTTAAATCAAAACTTTTATTATCTTTTAAGCTTTTTTTTGTAACATTAATATCATCTTTCTCATTAGCATAACCACTTTTAATTAGTATATATCCTATATACAAAATTCCAAGTATTATTAAAAAATAGACAGATTTCCAAATTTTTTTCCGCCGTTTATAGGAAGAGGGCATAAATTTTAACTAACTCCTACCTTTAGTAAATCATGAATATGAATAATACCTGTAATGACATTATCATCAACAATCGGTATGTTAGTGATATTTTTAGATTTCATTAAATTTAAAGTTTCTTTTGCAAATGTTTCGGATGAAATACAGGTAGGATTTTTAGTCATAATACTTGATGCTGTTTTTAAGTGGATTTGATCGCTGATATGACGACGTAAATCACCGTCTGTTATGATTCCTAGCAGATTTTTATTTTTATCTGTTACGAGTGCACACCCCAAACGTTTTTTATTCATAATGATTACAGTTTCAGCAAAAGAAGTATCCTCATATACTAAAGGTATTTCATCACCGCTACGCATTAGGTTTTTAATTTTTGTTAAATTAGCACCTATTGTACCTCCCGGATGATAAATCTTAAAATCATCTTTGGTAAAGCCTCGTTTTTCATGCACGGCAGTCATTAATGCATCGCCGAGTGATAACATTATTAAAGATGATATAGTAGGAGCACCTATTACAGAAGCTTCCGGATATTCAGGTATTATTAATAAAAAATCACTTCTTTTAGCTAAAGTGGAATTTTTATTCATTGTCATTGCAGCAATTTTTATGGAAGAATTCTTGCAATATGTGGTTATATTAAATAGCTCTTTAGTTTCACCGGAATTAGATAACATAATTACTAGATCATCTTTTGTAATCATTCCTAAATCTCCATGGCTTGCTTCTGCCGGATGTAAATAGAAAGCAGGCATACCGGTTGAAGAAAAACTAGCAGCTATTTTCCTTGCAATATAACCGCTTTTACCTATGCCGGTTAAAATTACCCGTCCTTTGAAAGACAGTAAAAATTCTACAATCTTATTAAAATCTTCAGGGATATTTTCGGATAATTTTTCTAAAGCACTCGCTTCGTTAGAAATAACCCTCTTTGCGATGATATGATAATTATTTGTGTTGGTCATTTATTTACTCATTGTCATACCGTGGCTTGACCACGGTATCCAGTAAATTATTAGTATTATGAGTTATTTTTGTGGATACCGTGGACAAGCCACGGTATGACAAGATCAATTAAAATACTTACGTTCTGTAATTGTTTCAGTCGTTTCAGCATTATTTTCTTCATTCCAAGCTCGTTTTTTACTAGCATCACGTCGCTCAGGTTCTGAATTTTCCTTAGCATTAGTAATATTATTTTTTGTTCTTGGATTATTTGAAGATTTATCCTTATCGGCATTTTTAATAGTTAGTTTTGCTTTGCCTTTATTATCAAAACCTATTAGCTTAACTTTTACTATATCGCCTTGTTTTAAAACACTGCTAACCGTTTCTATTCTTTCTTCTGAAATTTCACTAATATGAACAAAGCCGTCTTTATTACCTAAATAATTAATAAAAGCACCGGAATCTAAGACCTTCATTACCGTACCGTTAAATATTTCACCAATTTCAGGTTCAACGGCAATAGCTTTAATTTTATCTAATGCAATTTTTACTTTGTCTTTATCTGAAGCATAAACGGAAACGCTGCCGTCATCGCTTATATCTATTTTAGCACCGCTAGTTTCACAAATTTCCTTTATTACTTTACCGCCCGGTCCTATAATATCTCTAATTTTATCTTTATCTATTTTTATAGTAGTAGTAGAAGGAGCATTTTTACTTAGTTCGCTATTTGGTTTATTGATAACTTTATTCATTTGCTCAAGTATATGCAAACGACCAAGCCGTGCTTGTTCTAAAGCTATTTTCATTATCTCAAAATCCACACCTCGTATTTTGATATCCATCTGTAATGCAGTAATCCCTTCGCTAGTTCCTGCAACCTTAAAGTCCATATCACCTAAATAATCTTCATCGCCGAGAATATCCGATAATACAGCAAATTTTTTGCCTTCCTTAACAAGTCCCATAGCAATACCCGCAACCGGTGCTTTTATCGGTACGCCGGCATACATTAAAGCAAGAGAACTACCGCAAACAGTTGCCATTGAAGAAGAACCGTTAGACTCTGTAGTTTCGGCAACTACCCTAATAGAATAAGGAAATTGTACTTTAGTAGGTAATAAAGGATTAATAGCACGCCAAGCAAGCTTACCATGTCCGACTTCACGACGACTAGGGGCTCTCATCGGCATTGCTTCATTTACGGAGTAGGGCGGGAAGATATAATTGAGCATAAAACGCTCTTTATACTCACCCTCTAAACTGTCAACTATTTGTTCATCTAAGCTAGTACCAAATGTAGCACTAACTAAGCTTTGTGTTTCACCTCTAGTAAATAAAGCTGAGCCATGAGTGCAAGGTAATAGCCCAATCTCACAAGCAATTTGTCTTATATCCGTGGTACTTCTTCCGTCAATACGTCTATTTTTTTCTAAAATCTCGTTACGTAATATATCTGATTCAATAGATTTTAAAGCCGATTCGATTTGATAATTATTATATTTTTTATTTTCTATGTCGCTTACAAAGTGCGTAAGAACTTTTTCAGGTATTAAATCTAAATTAGTGCTACGTTCTTGTTTAGATTTAATCGCAAAAGCTTGTTCAATTTCTTTTGCAAATAACTTCTCAATTTCGTTCTTTAATGAAGCAGAATATAAATCTTGCATTTCAAGTTTTGGTTTTTTAGCTTCTTCTGCTAGTTCTTTAATTATCTTTACTACTGGCTGGAAGCTCTCAAAGCCAAATTTCACAGCTTCTAGCATTTGTTCTTCAGAGAGTAAATGAGCTTCCGATTCAACCGTCATTACTGAATCCGCTGTTCCTGCAACTACTAAATCAAGCTGGCTTGTTTTTAATAATTCAAGTGTCGGATTTAAAACAAATTCACCGTTAATCAATCCTACTTTGCTTGCAGCAACTATTTCTAGATAAGGAGCAGGGGATAGGCTAAGTGCAGCCGATGCACCGATAATTGCGAGTATATCTACCGGAGTTTCAGGATCATATGAAAGAACACTGCAAGTTACATGCGTTTCATTCACAAAAGCCGGATGAAATAATGGTCTAATCGGTCTATCTATTAAACGAGATACTAAAACTTCTCTATCTGACGCTTTTCCTTCACGCTTAAAAAAACCACCCGGTATTTTACCGGCAGCATATGCCATCTCTCTATAATTAATTGTTAAAGGAAAAAAACCGATACCTTCTTTTGCTTTGTTAGCTACTACTGCCGTACATAGTAAAACAGAGTTACCCATTTTTACCGTAACCGCACCATCAGCCTGACGTGCTATTTTACCTGTACTAAGCTCAAGAACTTTCCCGTTCCATGTAACACTCTTAGTTATTTCGTTAAACATCTATTTATCTCATTTCATAATTTATATTTTTTGTATTCTACCCCGTCATTGCGAGAAAAAACTGTAAGTTTTGACGAAGCAATCCAGTAAAAAATTCTGTAAATCAGAATTTTTTTAATTATTTTTTCTGGATTGCCGCGTCGCTTCGCTCCTCGCAATGACGATTATCCAACTACTTTACTTTCCTAATTCCTAGCTTACTTATTAAATCTAAATATTCACTAATACTATTCTTTTTAATATAGTTAAGTAATCTACGACGGCGTCCGACTAAAATTAATAATCCACGTCTTGAAGTATGATCTTTATGGTTAGATTTAAAATGCTCGGTTAAATTAGTAATTCTTGCGGTTAAAATAGCACATTGCACCGCACTTGAACCGGTATCATTTTCCGTTATAGCATATTCTTTAATTAATTGTTGTTTACGTTCTTGTGTAATCGACATCGATAACTCTCCTTAAATGTTATAATAAATTAAATACTCGTAAAGAATTAAAGCAACTCTTATTTAAGCTACCTATTGCAAGCAAAACGCCTTTATAGCGAACCCATAAAAGATTAACGTCTTCTTCATAATCAAATAGGCATTTCTGCCCATATCTGATTTTTTGTGCTTGTTCATGTGTAGCATCAAGAACCAGGATGTCGTCCAGTATTGCTTCTATCTTTATGCTTTTTTCCTCTAGGGAATTTTTGGTAATTTCGTCAGGTGATTTAATTCGGATAGCATTTTCTTCTTTAAATATTCCAACCTGAGTACGGCGTAATTCTATCACAAATCCTAAACTTTGCAAGGATAATGCCAAATCTTCTGCTAAAGTCCTTATATAAGTACCTTTTGAGCATTCTACACTATAGGTAGCGGTAGCATTTTTCTCATCAAAATTTAAACATTTTAGATCATAAATAGTTATATTTCGTGGCTTTAATTCTACTTCTTTCCCACTTCTTGCCAATTTATAGGCTCTTACGCCGTTAACTTTAAGAGCTGAAAAAACCGGCGGTATTTGAGTTATGCTACCGATAAATTTAGAACATACGGCATAAGCTTCTTCTTGAGAGGGTATATAATCTTTCGTTGCTATTACTGTGCCTGCATAATCACCGCTATCGGTTTGCGTCCCGAATTTTACGGTAAAAATATAGGTTTTTTTAGCATCAATTAGTAACTGTATTAGTTTTGTAGCTTCACTAACCGCAAGCGGCAATACTCCTTCTGCTTCTACGTCTAAAGTACCGGCATGCCCTATCTTAACTTTACCGAGTATTTTTTTTATTATGCTAACAAGTTTAGCAGAACTTATACCTCTTGGTTTATAAATATTTAACCAATAATTATTCATTAATATACTTCTATAAAATAAATGGTTGATAGATGAAGTTTTATTTGGAAAAGAGGAATCGGTCTATAAGACGAGGAACTCAGCGTATACTTAATACGTGAGAACCGCAGAACTTATAATACGACATAGCCAATTTTTCAAATAAAACGAGTATATACTTGACTTAAGTTTAGAAAATCCTTAATATATAATTCTAGCCAATAGAGATTTAGGTTAGACCAAATAATGACGATTAACCCAGCTAATATAGAAAATCCTCCTTCTAAAATCAATATATATCTTTCCAAACTTACAGATTACATTTGGCCCATAAAACGTCACGAAGTTTCTAAATTTTTATTCATCACCTTATTAATGTTCTGTATTTTATTTATCCAAAATTTAATCAGAGCTTTAAAAGATAGTATTGTTACTACTATGATCGGTGCCGAAACTATTTCATTTTTGAAATTTTGGGGAGTAATGCCGTCTGCTTTCTTAATGACTGCTATCTATGTAAAGCTCGTTAATAGGATGAAAGCAGAAAATATATTTTATCTTGTTATATCAATTTTTTTGGCATTCTTTGCTTTATTTGCTTATGTGATTTTCCCAAACCATGAAATATTGCATTTAAGCCCTACAAATGTTCAAAATTTAACGATAAGTTTACCTAATTTAAAATGGTTTATATTGCTTTTATCGAAATGGAGTTTTTCGCTATTTTATATAATCGCCGAATTATGGCCGAACGTAGTTTTTGCATTACTTTTTTGGCAATTTGTTAATAATATTACTACAGTAGAAGAATCTAAAAGATTTTATCCGTTATTTGGATTACTAAGCCAAACAGGTATTTATTTAGCAGGACAATTTTTAGAAAATCTAAGTAATATTAATAAGTATGTAACTAATAAATTCGCATTGCAATCGTCTTTTCACACGCTTTCTATACAAATTATACTAACTATAGTATTAATTTTAGGCATCATCGCCATTAAAACTTTTTGGCTACTTAATCATAAAGTACTAGACAAAGAGCATATGGCATTACTCAAGTTTAAAGCAAAGAAAAAATCAATGACTATTGCCGAAAGTTTTCAAATGATTCTATCGTCAAGACATATTAGATTAATTGCAACTTTACTTATTTGTTACGGTATTGCAATAAATTTAGTAGAAGGTCCTTGGAAAGCAGCAGCTACTAAAATTTATAAAACTCCAACCGAATATGCAGCTTTTATAGGAAGTTATTTGAGTTATACCGGAGCATTTACTATTTTATTCGTCGTACTTGGTTCAAATATAGTTAGAAGACTCGGATGGTTTACAGCAGCTGTTATCACACCTTTAATAGTTTTTGTTACCGGTATATTATTTTTTGCCGTTAATAATTTTGAAGGATTTGCCGGTTTAATAATAGCAAATTTCATTCTAACCGATCCTGCTTTAATTGCTATAACTATTGGTGCTATTCAAAATGTGCTTAGTAAATCAAGCAAATATACCTTATTTGATTCAACAAAAGAAATGGCTTATGTCCCTTTAGACCCGGAAATAAAAATAAAAGGTAAAGCAGCGGCTGACGTAATCGGTACAAAGCTTGGTAAATCAGGTAGTGCATTTTTACAATCATTAGTATTTATAATATTACCTTCTGCTAGCTACCAATCTATTTCTGTTTGCTTGATGATGATATTCATAATTACTTGTATAATTTGGCTTTGGGCAACTAAAGAACTCAACAAAGAATATAAAAATTCTATTAAGATTTCTCAATAAAAATATCAGATTTTTCTTGATATTTCTGAAATCCCTATATACTATTTTTGACAGTATAACACAAACTGAAAAAAAGATACGTTATGTCATTCCCGCGGAGGCGGGAATCTGATTCTTTGTCATACCGCGACTTGATCGCGGTATCTAATTATTATTTTTGGATTCCGTGGTCAAGCCACGGGATGACACCCCAGAGTCCTGGATTCCCGCCTCCGCGGGAATGACATCAGCATCAATGCAGAATCTTCATTGTTTACAGTTTATGTTAATAATTTTTGATTAAATTAGAGGTTTTATGAGTAAAGATGTTAAGCCGGATACAAGTGAATTTGATCCTTTAAATAGAGAATTTACAAAAGAAAAAAAACAGCAACAAGAAAAGCAAAAGCAGGAGCTTTTTTCTCAAACTCCACCTATAGAGCAAGAGGCTGATGATGGTATTTTTCAAGCACCAGCTAGCACCTCTACTTCAACGCCTTCAATTAGTGCTTTATCCGGTGGGATATCGGCAGACGGTCAAACATTAGACCCAATAACCGAAGCTATTAGAAAAGAGATTTTAGAAAAGCAAAGAGATATATTAAGAGAATATTTTGCCAATACAAATCCGGAGTTAGCTGAACAAATAGCAAAGGAAGAAGAAGATAAAAAATTCCGTGCTTTTTTAAGTAATCCGGATAATCAAGGGTTAATTAATAAAGCTTTTGAAGATTCAGATACGAAAAAGAAGCTAGAAGCAGCAGAAATAGCTGGTTATAAAAATGTTCTTACGGAACATAGTGCTTATAGTCGTGCAAACAAAATTAGAGAAGAACAAAGAGAAGAAGAACAGAAAATATTAAGAAACTATCTTTCTACTGCACAACTGCCAGAAGAGTTAGAAAAGCTGGAAGATCAGTATAATTTTAAAGAACAAACTAAAGATAAAGAAAAATTCGTAGAATTTTTAACAACTCTTTCTCTTGAAGACCCATTCATAGTCGCACTAAATAATGCAATGCACAACGACTTAAATCTTAGCAAACAACTCTTTGATAATGGTACAAAATATAATGATAGAATTACACATGTCGGCGGATTCAAACCAATGCAGTGGAATGACCCAGCAGGTGGCGATAATACTAGGGCTCAGATAGTTAAAAATGATGAAGGGGAGGAAATCTGTACTTTAAATGAAAAGACTCATAAAACTAAGCCTTTTACCGTAGCTAAACAAGACGGGACTCAGATTCAGGTCAGTTCATATAGAGAAATAGATTTTCCTATAAAACTTGATAAAGCCGATGGGTCGATGCATCTATCGATGGTAGCATTAAAAGCTGATGGCACGAAGCCATCTAAAGATAAAGCAGTATATTTCACTGCCCACTACGAAGAAGGACCAAACGGTAAACCTCTACTTAAAGAAATAAGCTCACCGCAACCTTTAAAATTTGCCGGAGACGGACGGGATGCGGTAGCTTATATTGAGCACGGAGGAGAGATTTATACACTTGCGGTAACACGCGGCAAGTATCAGGAAATGATGAAAGAGGTCGCTATAAACAAAGGGCAAGCGGTTGATTTATCACAAGCCGAAGATCTTATAATAGGACAAGGACAAAGTAGGGGACAAGAAACAAATGAACCAGTAGTAACTCCAAATCAAGGATTGCAGTCATCTATTGAAACGCCTACTGCTACTCAAACTACACAAATGCCACAGCCGCAACAAGCTAAATCTTCAGGAATTCCAAATCCACCTTATCCTCATGGAATGCCGATGCCACAACAAGTGAATCCAAACCTCCTTAATGCAGCTACAGCTTTATCAGGCAGCATGCAAGATTTATTAAATTATGTAAATGCAGGTTTAACAAAAGAAACTGACAGCAATAAACAAATTGATTTAATTAAAGAAGCAGCCACAGCAATTCTTAATAATGAGAAAAGTGATATTGCTGAAAAGCAGGCTAATATAATTGCTTTAACTGAAAATACGGTCAATACTAAAGATCTTACACCGGACGCAAAAGTAGCCGGAGTAAATGCGGTATTAGAAACCATAAAAAATGATCATAATACTCCGGATCTAGAAAAATCAAAAATGCTTGAAGGTACATTAGCTATTGCTTTAAACGCAGAAAATCTTGATCCAACATATAAACAACAAATAGTAGAAAAGGCAGTAGATGTCGGTTTAAGTCTTAAAGATGATGCAAGTAGAGCTGCGGCAATTGACGGTATTACGGATGCTGTAATAAAAAGTAACCTTTCTACTGAAGATAAAGGGACAATGCTTATAGCAGGAGGTGATAAGGTTAATGCTTCTGAGCTAAGTAACGTAGAAAAACAAAAATTACTAGGTTCTGTATTAAAGAAAGGTGTAGAAGCAAGTGTTTTAACCGCGGAACAACAACAATTGATGCAGCAGAATTTAGATAAGATTGTGACAGAACAAACTAAAAATGCCGAAATAGCAGAAGTGCAAGGTATTTTAGCTAACCTTGCATTTAATACTATCGCTAAAACCGAGGCAATACAAAATGTTACTACAAAGGTTTTAGATAGTCCGATTAAAGCAGAGATAAAAGGTGAAACACTTGAAAATATTACTAAGGTAGTTGCTGAGAGTCCTTTGAACGGTCAAGATAAAGCAGATATTACTAAAGGGGTAGGGCAGGCTATAGCTACTAATAAAACTGTGACGTTAGCGGAGCAGGTTACTATTACAGAATCCGCAGAAAAAGGTATTGCAAATAGTACTACTGATTTGAAGGATAAAGAATTAATGACTAAAGGGGGAGTAAACGGCATTTATGATGGTATTGCAGAACCTGCCGTAAAATCTGACCTAACGAAATCAGTTATTAACGGTATCAATAATAGTACTGTCAAAGAGCAGGATAAAAATGTGCTTAAAAATGCAGTTAGCGAAGTAACTTTAGATAGAGAGTTAAAAGATCTAAACAAAGGTTTAGATCAAAAAGCACTTAAAGATACTGCAATGGAAGCAGCTTTGGAAAGAGAAACTCAAAATTTAAATAAAGGTTTACAAGGGCAAAATATAGAAGAAGCTAAACCTCAACATGATTTATATAAGGCAGCACAAAGTGTAGCTAATGCATTAAAAGGAGTTGTTGATCCTGTTTTAGAGGCTCATCCTGAAAAACGTGAAATATCAGAAGAAGAAGTTGTGAAAAAAACTTCTGGTATATTAAGTAATGTATCTAGCTATGTGAATAGTTTACGTAATATACTTTCCTCAAATGGTGACCTTAAAACCAGCGAGGAAAAAAGAGCAGAATCAGAACAAAAAATTAATAAAGTAAATGAAAAGTTTAATGAAAAACCTTCTATAGAAGAAAAACAAGATTTTATTAAATCTTATTTAATTGATAATAAAGAAAATTTGTCTAAAGACGTTCGTTTGCAAATTATAGATGATTTATTAAAGAAAGAAGCAGAAGAACGAGGAGCAGCATTTAAAGATAAAGATCGTAAAAGTGAAATACAGGTAGTAGGAAAAGATAAAGTTAATATAAAAGACAATGTAAAAATTATGGAATCATTAATGAATGCAAAAAATAGCATACAGACAGAAAATTTAAGTAAATCACTTCCTATAAAAAGAGAATCTACACCACCACAGCGTTGATCAAGATTTGTATTCTGTATATTATAAGGGCAAGTTATGTCATTCCCGCGAAAGCGGGAATCTAGTAACCTTTAATGTCATACCGCGACTTGATCGCGGTATCTCAGCACTCAGCTGTGATACAAGGTCCCGTGGTCAAGCCACGGGATGACAGCAAAAAACCTGGATTCCCGCCTACGCGGGAATGACATAGCCGCCATGCAACAACGGCAATCAAGTTAGCTAGGATGATGACATCTGTTCTAATGAATGATTATTAGGTAGCTGCTTAGTAAAGCTTAATTATGTTCACGAAATTGTATATTTTATGCATTAGTTTTTAGTTTTTCTTTTCCAGCTAAACATTTTACTAAATTATTAACGGCTTGTTGTTCTTCCGTGCTATTAATTTTCATAAAATTTCTTGAAACTTCAATGCACATACGTTGATGTTGAGTATGTACGGGTTGAGGTTTATTAGCTTCTTCTAGCCCTTCAAAGAAATAATCAATATTCCTATCTAAAGCTTCTGCGATTAGTACTAGCCTTCCTACAGAAATTCTATTAATTGCTTTTTCGTACTTTTGTAATTGTTGATGAGTAACATCAATTACTTCAGCAAGCTGTTGACGAGACAACCCCTTAGCGAGTCTTAAAAAATAAATTTTCTTGCCGATAAAACTATCGATTTTTTGTATAATATCGTTTTTTCTACCCATTATCTTCTCCTTGGTTACTAATTATATCTATATTTAAAAATTTTCTTTGAATAAAAATGATATTATCCTATATTATTATAAAACATGTGGTTATTAATAATTTTATACCATTAAACTTATCCAATTGTAAGTAGAAATAATACCATAAATTAATATTATAAGCAACTATAAAATAACATTTTTTAAGTTTTTTGTAATCATTTGGTAAATAATTATTAAAGAATCGTGCGGGGTTCTTTCTTATCAATAAAAAATATCATAAGAACTTTAAATATTTTTTAAAATATAAAATATCAATATCTTATATTTAAAAACTTATTTACTGAAATATAGGACTGTTAACAAAATAAATTTTAAAGCTAATTAAATTACTTTGTTAACAGTCCTATAAATTACAATTTATAAAAAAACCAAATTTTGGTGTATTATAGAAAAATATGTAATTAATGCAAGGGGAAATTTCATTTCTATACTAATATTTCAAATCAAAGATAAAGTTAGTTTCATTTTAATTATAAATTAATTATTTACAGCGAGCTTATTTAAGATTAAATATAAAATTAATAATAAAAACTTAAGCTTATAATGAAAAAAATTTTTAATTGTCTTTATGTGGCCTTATTTAGAACAATAGAAGATGATGGCGTTGAGCATTCCGGATATATGTCATTTATGATACTTTTATCTATTTTTCCTTTCCTAGTATTTTTATTAGCTTTAACAAGTTTTTTAGGAGCTTCAGAACTTGGTCAAAATTTTATACAAATTTTTCTAGAGAGTCTTCCGGAACAAGCAACGGAATCAATAGAAAAGAGAATACGAGAATTACTAAGTGCTCCTCCTCAAAGTTTAATGAATCTTGCCATCGTAGGCAGTGTTTGGACTGCTTCTTCTTTTGTAGAATGTTTAAGAACTATTTTAAATCGTGTATATCAAATAAAATCTCCGCCCCCTTATATAAGAAGAAGATTACTCAGTATTATACAATTTCTTATAATTAGCGCTTTGATTACTTTTACTATGTTTCTTTTAGTGGTGATTCCAATAATATTTACGAAAATTCCTATAATATTAGAGACTATTGAAAAATATAAGATCATTTTAAATTTTATAAGATATTTTTTAATTTTAATTTTATTATTTTTAGGAGCTTCGTCTTTGTATTATATACTACCTAATGTAAAATTAAATTTCGTTGATGTATTCCCAGGGGCTTTATTAACTGTGATATTATGGATAATAAGCGGCTATTTGCTTTCAACTTATATAGTCTACTACAACCAATTAAATTTAATGTACGGTTCCCTTGGTAGTATAATAGTTACACTAATATTCTTCTATATTATAAATATGATATTTATCTATGGTGCAGAATTTAATTATCTAATGAAAAATTATGAAAATATAGAGTGAAGTGCAGCTTAAAGCACTTCATAAGTATTTAGTTTTACAAAAATAAAATAATTAATTGAAACAATTTCGGCAGTTTTATATTTAAAACTTTATATCAATCTTTATTTTAGTTGTAAAAAAACAATTATTTTTTAGTTTTTAGGTTTTGTGAACAAAATACAAATTATTTAAAAAACTCTGGTTTAAATAACATAAAGCTCTCTTGAGATGATGTCGGTAATGGAGTTAAATTATATTGCGGATCGAAAGCGTTACCGTAAATTTTTTCTATTTTTTGGAGAGAATTAGGATATTTTAAAGCCAATAATATTGATTTTAAAATAGTAAAAATTGCTATATATGGATCAGTTCCGGGAGAAGATAAGCGATGTTCTAAACGTTTAGGAAACGAATTTGGAATCCGTACTGCTACACTTCTATTATTTCCACCGTACGATATATGCGTAGGAGCCATAAATTTTTTATTTATCCGTGAATAATCTAGAGTAGTCGGCATAAAAGCGAGTAGGGTGTCTAACATATAGTGGCATAGCCCTTGTGCTGCTAAAACTAGGTAATAATCATTGAATTCAGAATTAAAATTAATATGAAAATGCATGCTATTACCATAATCATCTAAAAACGGCTTAGGAGAAAAATCTATATCACCGTTTAACTGCTGTGCCATTTTTTTTAAAATAGTTTTAACCTCTAATATATTTTTTATATATTGTATTAAGTTTACAGAAGGAGGGAGGTCTATTTCAAATTGGTTATTACCTTTTTCTTTTTTTATTTTAGAAATTTTAAATCTAGCTAAGTATTTTCTTGAAAGTATTTCAAATTTAGCTATATCAATATTGGGACTTAAATAAAACTCTATTTCTACGCCTATAATAGGAATTAGGTTATAGTCTTGTTGAAATTGTGCTATTATTTTTTCCAACTGTTTATTTTTTTGTAAACGGTTAGATAAAGTATTGATAAAATTATTATAATTAATATAGGGTATTTTCATGGAAGGATTAATAAACGAATCAATTTATTATAAAATTTTTGATAAAACATTCAATAATTCTAGTCATAGATATATAAATAAAAATAACTCTATAAATGAAGCAGAAATAGTTGAAAACAAGAAATCTATTACTACTTATTTTAAAGCACAAGATATTTTAATTTTAAATCAAGTGCATAGCAACCAAATTGTTAATGCTGATGATTCTATAATTGCCGTACCTGAGGCAGATGGAAGCATTACAACTAAAAAAAATTTAGTATTAGCAGTACAATCAGCAGATTGTGTACCGGTATTACTTGCAAGTGGCGACGGTAAAATAATCGGAGCAGCACATGCTGGTTGGAAAGGAAGTATAAATAATATTATTAGTAATATAGTTACTAAAATGACAGAAAAAGGAGCAAAGAATTTAATAGCAGTGATAGGTCCTGCTATAGCTCAAAACTCATATGAAGTTGATGAGGAATATTATAAAACTTTCTTAAGTAAGGATATTAACAATAAACAGTTTTTTATAAACTCAAAAAGAGAAAACCGTTATATGTTTGATTTACCGGCTTTTGTGGAGTTAAAACTTAAAGAAGCAGGCGTTAAAGATATAAAAAATATTGGTGAAGATACTTACACAAATCCCTTAAAATATCCAAGCAAAAGACGCTCATTTCACTTGCAAGAACCTTATAATGAGAATATATTGTCAGCTATCGTAATAAAATGAAGTGTCATACTGTGGCTTGTCCACGGTATTCAGAAAAATAACTGAACGCATAAATTGTTTCTATATTTTCTTGGATCCCGTGAATAAATCACGGGATGACATCGAGTTTTATTATTATTATCTCTCTTTATTTAGCAATACCAAAATAACTCTTTATTTATCCGGAGTATATTAATGAATCAAGATAAGCCTTATTATCAAATAGTTTATGCACCCAACGATATTTTTAAAAAACAAGCAGAATATATAGACGTTGTTGATGATAATATTCGTACTATTGTAGATAAAATGCTTCAGACTTTGCATATAGAAAGAGCAGTGGGCTTGGGTGCTAATATGGTAGGAATATTAAAGCGTATAGCGGTAGTTGATCTACATGAAAATAATAAATCATCGCCTATAGTTTTAATTAATTCGGAAATAACTTATTTTTCTGAAGAAAAACAAACTTTTATTGAGGGTTCTTTATCGTTTCCAGGAATTGAAGTATCTATTACACGCTCAAAAGCAATCAAGGTAAGATATCTCGATTATGACGGTAATAAACAAGAGCTAGAAGCAGAAGGCTTTTTGGCAACAGTGATTCAGCATGAAATAGATTATTTAAACGGCAAAACTTTCTTAGATCATTTATCAAAACTTAAGCGTGATACACTCCTTAAAAAAATGCTAAAGCACATAAAACTCCATCCTCCACATATTCATGGTAGCGGTTGTCGGCATTAAATATATTTAGTTTAAGGGTAATAAGCAAAGGATCACATCTTCACAAGTCGTAGCCAAGCTTCCCAGTCACGTTTGCCTAAATCTTCTTCAAACGATAATAAATCTTTTACCGTCTGCTTACATATTTCTACGGAAGGTACTATAAGCTCTTGTTGTTCTAGAGAATTTAGTAAACATTGCGTTTTACAAGCTTGTTCTAAATGGTAAGTATAAAACATAGCTTCATGAATAGTTTTGCCGCAAGTAATAGCACCGTGATTACGAAGTAACATCGCGTAATTTTGCTTAAGGTCAGTAACAAGTCTAGTATTTTGCTTGTCGGCATCTAGCACTAGAGAATTGTAATCATGATATGATATTCTATCGTAAAAATGTAATGCCCACTGGCTGATTGCTAAAAGCCCGCATTTTAAAGCAGAAACCGCTATGCTTGCGGGAGTGTGATAATGAAAAATAGCACAAATATCAGGCCGTGCTTTGTAAATACTACCATGAATAAAATAGCCGGTTTTATTATATTGATATTCTTCCCCTTCTAAAATTTTTCCGTCTAAACTAACTTTTAAAAGATTCTCTGCAGTTACTTCTTCAAACCTTAGTCCAAAAGGATAAATATAGTAAAAATCAGCATTTTGAGGTCTTGCTGATAGATGCGTATAAGTATGGTCATCCAGCGATAAATACGCCATTATTTGGTAAGCAGCAGCTAAATTATATTTTATATCCATAACAGTCAACTTTTAAAAGGCATATATATTTTTTCCCCTTCTGTTTCTATAATCTCTTCTTTAGGAGCTTTTATACATTCTTGTAAAGATTTTTTACCTAAATACGGTGCTAGATTATAATTTAATATATAACATTGTAAATTATCTTTCTTAACGCTAAAGTTAAATTCAATTTTATTGCCTTGCTCTAATAACTTTTTAGCTTCTGTTGTTTGCTGGATAAAATTCTTTTGTTCTAAGTTTAAGTGTTTGATTCTTAATATATTTTTTACTACAGAAAATGTAGAAATAGTAAGGAGCAAGGCAAATATAAACAACTCTTTATTACTTTGCTTATTTAAGAAAATACTATCTTTAACATATGCAGCTGCAATCATTCCGATACCGATAACATAACATCCTAGATATCTAAGTAACGATGCTCCTCTAATTGCCTCCTCATAACTAAAGTTAAAGAAATATAAATATAACCGCCACAAAGCAAAGATTATAAAGCAAATAAATGTACTAATGAGAAAAAATTTATATTCTTTCAACAAATCAGGTTTATATTTACGAATTCCATACCATGCCGCTATACAAATAGTATATACCACTAAACTTCCTTCTTTTACTAAGAATAACAGAAGAAACTTACCGTAATTTAGCAATAATGATCTATGCTGTTCATTAAAATTTTCAACAATATATACTAACTTGCTAAAACTATGTTCGCCTCTATCAAAAAAATCATGAGTATTTTTAAAATAACTCATCCAAATAAAATTACATAAAATCGGTAAGGTAAGTAGTATCAGGTATATAATATAATCACTTGATTTTTTAGGTTTTTTATAAAAAATTGTATAGTGAACTATAAGAATTATCGAAGCAAAACTTGCAAACCATGTTCCAATTTCCCGAAATAAAGGAAGCAATATCGTAATAGGTAGAATAAGCAATAATGCTTTTTTCTTGTCTTCCTCAAGGATATAAATCACAAAAATAGCTCCGAACATTAATCCAATAGTACTATCATTATATATTGAGCGAATTCCCGTCGTATATAATACTACGCCGCAAAGTATCATAGAAAACAACATACCGGTTTGCCAAAGTTTCTTATTTGCAGCTAGAGGTGCTAAAAATGCTAAATGTAATAAGAAATGAGCAAATAATACATTACCATCCGAATAGCCTGAAAGTGAAAGCATAAAATAATGATAAACGGCAGCACCTCTTGGATAATGGGCGTGAGTAGTAATAATGGAAGTTAACGAAGCTTGATTCTCAAAAACACCGGAATATAGCAATTCCTTAGTAAATACCCCCCAGTGCGAAAAATCATCATAAGCATGCAGTGAGGCGTCTCTTGTATAAAGAAAAAATATGAAAATTAGTAAAGTAAATATGATAATTTCAATTATATTTTTTCTAGATTCCTGCTTTCGCAGAAATGACATGAAGGGTGAGGATGACACGAATGGCGGGAACGACATGAAAGCTAAAAATATACCGATGAAATAACATATATATGTTGCAGCCGATAATAGCTTTAACGTAGCAAAACAATATAAAATTGCTACTAATATGCTGATTGTTACGGGGATAGCAAAGGTCAATTTTGTTTTAAAATATTTGGCAAAAAAAGACGAGAACCCAAAAAGGCTTAATATAGGTATGATGATCATATTAATTTGTAAATAATTTTTTCTTCTGAGCTACGGAAAATTATGAAGTAATTGACGAAGCAATCCAGTAAAAAATTCTGATTTACAGAATTTTTATCATTTTTTCTAAAGATGTTAATATTTAGAGATATAAGAAAATGCTGTTGCAAGAATTATCTTATTTTTAGGTGGTGTTAAGTTCTAGGTTATCCGTTCAGTTCTTAGCTCTTTTTTTTATGTCTAATTTTATATGTTTTAATTGTAAAACACTCTAATATTTATTATCCACAGCGTCAACAAGAAAAGTAAAACTCCCATAATTTTACGTTTCAATTTCAATCATCATTTTATAAATCGGAACTTTAAAATAATCGACAAGTGCAATTATAAGATCACTTCTAAAAATTTTTTGTTCGCTGTTTTCTTTCAAAAAATTAGATATAGGATTTCCACTAAAACCTAGAGTTAGCCCTAAAGTAGAGGGATCAAGCTTTTCTTTGTCCAGCTTTTCTTTGTCCAGCTTTTCAGTAAGGAAATTTTTTAAATTAATGCTAATATAGTCAAGTGAAAGTAATTTATTATTAAATTGTTCTTCTTCGGAAGAAATATAATTTTTAGGTCTTTTAAATAATTCATCTAGTGAGATTTTAAAATATAAAGAAATTTTTATTAATGTTAAAATGTCAGAATTAGGATGTTTGCCATTAATAATATTACTAACTGTAGATTTAACTACCCCCGCAACTTTTATAAAATCTTGTTTTAGTGGTTTATTGTTTTCAAATTTCTTAAGTAAAAATTTTTGTACTTTATTAGTTGGCTTTAAATCATTCATAGTTAAATATATAATAAATAATATTGATAAAAAAGTTGGGTGAAACACTCAACTTTTTGAAGTGCCCGCTCCTTTCAGTCGCTTAGCTCATGACAATTTGGTATCCACACAACATGCTTTCGCGGAAATGATATATAGAGCTATCACCCGTGTTTAATTTTAGCTTGTGCTGCGGCAATTCTTGCTATAGGGATTCGGTATGGAGAGCAAGAAACATAGTTTAAATTCATTCTATGGAAAAATTCTATAGAAGCAGGGTTTCCTGCATGCTCTCCGCAAGCACCGAGTTTTAAATTAGCATTACTGCTTTTTCCTCGTTTTATAGCAATTTCAATTAATTCTCCTACTCCTTCTTCATCTAGAGTAGTAAACGGATCGGATTCAAAAATCTTTTCTTCTAAATAATAAGGTAAGAAAGAGGCTATGTCATCTCTAGAGATTCCATAAGTAGTTTGGGTTAAATCATTAGTACCAAAGCTGAAATAGTCGACTTCTTTGGCTATTTTTTTACTACTAAGGGCTGCTCTCGGTAGCTCAATCATAGTGCCAAGGCTAAAAGAGAATTTATGTTTATAATTTTTTTCTAATTCGTGGATTATCTCATAAATATCAATTTTAAGCTTTTTTATCTCTCCTACATTACTAATCAGAGGAATCATTAGCTCTAAATTACACTCTATATTTTCTTTTTTATGTAGTTCAAAAATGGCTGTAAAGATTGCTTCAACTTGCATTTGATAAATTTCCGGTGAACATATACCAAGGCGACACCCGCGATGACCAAGCATAGGATTTACTTCATGCATAGCATGAAGACGCTGATTAATCATAGATAAAGGTAGATTTAAGCTATTTGCTAGATTTTTTTTATCTTCGTCGGTGGTAGGTAAAAATTCATGCAACGGCGGATCAAGTAATCTAATATTTACCGGTTTGCCTTTCATTACTCTGAATAAAGCTTTAAAATCTTCAGTTTGCAGAGGTAATAATTTTTGTACAGCAAGCTTTCTTCGCTCTATATCAGGAGCAATAATCATTTCCCTTACTAAAGGAATTTTATTTTTATCAAAAAACATATGTTCGCTACGGCACAAACCGATACCTTGAGCTCCAAACTTTACGGATACTAAAGCATCATTAACCGTTTCTGCATTTGCACGAACTTTTAAGCTACTAATTTCATCTGCCCAATCTAAAATTAACTTTGACTCCTCGCTGAAAGTAGGCTGAATTAACGGCATTTCCCCTAAGAAGACTTTACCGCTACCTCCGTCAATCGTTATAACATCGCCTTGTTTAATAATTATGTCACCCACACTTAATGTTTGCTTCTTCTCATCTACTAATAAATTACTTGTGCCGCAAACACAGGGTTTCCCCATACCTCTTGCCACAACTGCGGCATGAGAAGTCATTCCCCCTCTAATAGTTAAAATACCTGCAGAAACATGCATCCCGTTAATATCTTCAGGACTGGTATCATGGCGTACTAAAATTACTTTATGGTGATGAGATAATTTTTCGGCATCATAAGGTGAGAATACTGCAATACCTGTTGCAGCACCCGGAGAAGCAGGAAGGCCTTCGGCAATAGAAATAAGCCCCTTACTATAATCAATTCTTGTATGTAATAATTGATTTAATGATTCCGGATCAATTCGCATTAAGGCTTGTTCTTTAGAAATAAGCTTTTCTTCCACCATTTGTACGGCAACGTTAATAGCCGCAATGGCTGTTCTTTTTGCAGTACGTGTTTGCAAGATATATAGCTTATTATTTTCTATAGTGAATTCTATATCCTGCATATCTAAGTAATGTTCTTCAAGCTTTTTCGCAATTTGTGATAACTCATTAAACACTTTTGGCATCATTGCTTGCATAGAATTTGAATCATTTGCAATAATAGGCATAGGTGTTCTAGTTCCCGAAACTATGTCTTCACCTTGAGCATTTATCAAAAACTCCCCAAAAAGCTTTTTTTCTCCTGTAGAAGGCGACCTAGTAAAAGCAACTCCCGTAGCTGAAGTTTTACCTAAATTACCGAAAACCATAGCTTGGATATTAATAGCCGTACCGAAGTCCTCCGAAATATTATTGATTTTTCTGTATATAACCGCTCTATTACTCATCCAAGAATGTAGCACCGCTTTAATTGCCGATTCTAATTGTTCATAAGGATCATTAATTAGTTGCTTAGTATATTTAATATACAACCGTTTGAAATCATCAATAATTTTTTCTAATAATTCTACGGTAATATCGCTATCTTTATAAATATCAGCTTGAATCTTGTGTTTTTCGTAAATTTGTTCAAATAGATCACTAGGTATAGATAATACCGTTGAGCCGTACATTTCTAAAAATCTTTTGTAACTATCAAGAGCAAATCGTTTATCACCGCACGAATCAGCAAGAGCATTACACACTTCGTTATTCATTCCAAGATTAAGGATAGTATCCATCATCCCAGGCATTGAAACCGTGGAACCCGATCGCACCGATAATAACAAAGGATTACTTGTACTGCCGAAAATTTTACCGGTAGTTGTTTCAAGATTTGTGATAGCATTTTTTAAGTCATTTTGAAAATTTTTAGGAAAGTTATTATTGTGGGTATAAAAGTAATTACATAGCTCTGTAGTTATTGTAAAACCATCCGGAATAGGTAGTTTTAGGTTAGACATTTCGGCAAGACCGGCACCTTTATTACCTAGTATGTTTTTCATACTAGCGTTTCCATCACTACCATTACTGCCAAAATAATAAATTAATTTTTTCATATCATATATCAAAATTTGCTAACAATATTATGTGTTTAGGAGCATTAAACCATATTTATACAGTATGAAAAACATAGTAGCAACGTTAAATTAAGAATATCTTTAATAAAATAGTTGAAATTTTAAATTTATTAATAAATTTGTTATTATACTTATTAATCAAATTAATAAGTTAATTGAATTTCTTCTAAATGTTATTGACTAATTTAAGAAAATTGACCATAATTCTAAACGGTCGTGCAGTTGCGTGGTGATATAGCAAAACTATAGGCCACGAGGAAAGTCCGGACTCTATAGAGGTATGGTGCCGGCTAATCTCCGGCGGAGTATTAATTACTTTAGGGAAAGTACCACAGAAAATATACCGCCAAGTATGAATACGAAGATCAACTGGAGAAAGAGCAAGGAATCCACAAGGCGAGGATCACAGCGTATACTTAATACGTGAGAACCGCAGCTCTTGTAGGATGACGTAGCCAATTTTTGAAGTTCATCGAGTATTTTTGGTAAGGGTGAAAAGGTACGGTAAGAGCGTACCGGTAAGTTGGTAACAAATTACGCATGGTAAACCCCACCAAGAGCAAGATCAAATAGGCGTTACAGAACTTAGTAAGAGCCTGTTCACGATCTTAGTTTAATTGATAATTAAACAGGTTTTTAAGCGAAAATTAATAAGATTTTTGTAGGAATAGTACTCTTATTTCAAAAAAATCTTATAATTTGCAGCTAATAAAGATTTTAATTAGCTTTAAAATTAAGATCGTGAACAGGCTCTTAAGTTCCCGGGTTATCTCTAACCGGCTTGTAATGCGGGTAGATCGCTTGAGGTAAACGGCAACGTTTATCCTAGATAAATAACTGCAATGAATTTAATTCATACAGAATCCGGCTTATAGACCTTATTGTCATCCCGTGGCTTGTACCTGCGGGATTTTTGTATCACAGCTTGTATCCTGAGATCCCAAGATCAAGTCATGGGACGACCCCAAACTTACTATGACATAAACTTAATGAAAAAGTTATATCATTATCCTATTTGTCCTCTTTCAAGACAAGCTCGTGTCTTTTTAAAAGAATTAGATATAGAATTTACTACGATTAAAGAAGATTATTGGCAGTTTAATAAAGAATTCTTAAAGATAAACCCGTCAGGAACTTTACCTGTTTTAGAAGAATCATACGGCTTATTCGTAATAGGAATTTATCCTTTTGTCGAATATCTTAATAGCAAATATCCGAATTTTAATTTTTTAGATGAAGATATTGATATTTGTACCGAAATTAGACGATTATTTTTTTGGTTTAATGATAAGTTTTATCGTGAAGTTACCAAAATTATCATCGATGAAAAAGTTATAAGATCAATTGCTAAAATGAGCAGCCCAAGAACCGAGTTTTTACGTGCCGCAAAAAATAATTTAAATTATCATTTAGAATATATAACTTCTTTACTAGAAAGAAGGAGCTATATCGCATCGGATTCACTGACTATTGCCGATATTGCCGCAAGCTGTCACTTATCGGTACTTGACTATTTCGGTGAAATTTATTGGGATAAATGGACGCTTATCAAACATTGGTATTCCCTAATTAAATCAAGACCAGCTTTTAGGTTATTATTACAAGATAGAATCCCAGGTTTCACCCCTCCGAGCTATTATACAGATTTAGATTTTTGAATTTTAATTATTGAAAGCAATCTTATATCATTCTATTTAATTATTTACTTTAAAAATAAATTATGAGGTAGCTTATGCAACTTAATTCTGTTTCTTCATCTTTAGTCAAACAAAGAACTCTTGAAGTATTTTTCGGCGTTGCTTTGCTTGCTATTTGTTCACAAATAACAATACCGTTTAAGCCTATTCCTGTAACGTTACAAACTATTGCAGTGCTATTTATCGGTCTTACTTACGATAAAATTACTGCTCCATTGACAATGTTATGTTACATTACTATAGGCGTTATGGGTGTACCGGTTATGATGAATTATTCAGGAGGATTCGCTAAATTAACAGGACCTACTGCCGGATATTTGGCTGGTTTTATAATTGCTGTATATGTCATGGCAAGCTTAAAAAATAAAGCTTTTACCGCTAATAAATTCTTAAATCAGTTTATTTTATGTTTAATCGGTAATGCTATAGTTAGCGGACTTGGCTGGCTGTGGCTGTCCAAATTTTTAGGATTAAAAGAAGCATTTTATAGTGGTGTACTATTTTTTATTGTACCCGGTATAATAAAGTCAATATTACTAGTTGGGCTTGTCAATGTAGTAAAACCAAAATTTAAAGAAAAATGCTAATGCCGCATTTTCCGGTGCCAACCTGGAAGAATAACATTAAATATGATCTAGAAAATATTACAAATCTTTTAAAAGCCCTAGGTGATCCTCATTTAAGGCTGCCTCCCGTCATACATATAGCAGGTACAAACGGTAAAGGTTCAAGCAGTGCTATGCTTAAAAGCATCTTTACGCTTGCCGGTTATAAGGTACATTGCTATACATCTCCTCATTTATTAGAATTTAATGAACGAATCGTAGTAGCAGGCGAGAAAATCTCGGATAATGAATTATGGCAGGTTTGCGAGCAGGTGAGAGTAGTAAGCGAAAAATTTAATATCGAACCTAGCTTTTTTGAAGGTACTACGGCAGCAGCGTTTCTAGCATTTGAGAAAACAAAAGCTGATATATTAATTTTAGAGACGGGACTAGGCGGTCGGTTAGACGCAACAAATATAGTGAAGCAGCCGTTTATTACTTTAATTACACCTATTTCATATGATCATATGCATATGCTAGGTAATACATTACCTCTAATAGCAGTTGAGAAAGCCGGTATTATGAAGTCTTGCGTTCCTTGCGTTATAAGTATGCAGACCTTGGAAGTTTATGAAACATTATTTGCAAAGGCTGAAGAGCTAGAAGTACCTAGTTTCTGTTATGAGTATGATTTTGGTATTAAAAAGACGGACAACGGATTTATCTACTCATCACAAAACTTTACCTATGAATTTCCGGCTCCCTCTTTAGCCGGTGATCATCAGTTAATCAATGCTGCAAGCGTTATTGCTTTAATAAGTTTGATAAATAAACAATTTAATATAAGTAATGAAATTATCTCTAAGGGACTACAAAATACTATTTGGCCTGCTAGGATTGAGAAAATAAACCCACAAAAATATTCCAGATTAATAGATGATAATGTTCAAATTTGGGTAGACGCAGCTCACAATAATAGCGGAGCTCAAGTTTTGGCAAATTGGGTTTGTGATAATTTAAAATCACCGATATATTTAATACTCGGTATGACTAAAAATAGGAATGTTGAGGAATTTTGCTCTTACTTTAAGGATTTGACAATTAAAGGTTACGGTGTTAAAGTTTTATCCGAACCATTAAGCTATAGTGCAGAAACAATAAATTTGGAAAGCAGAAAGAGCGGTATTGATTTTAGCAAAAGCGACTCACTCGAAGAAGCGATTAGTGATATAAAGAAGATAAACGGCAATAATAAAGCAAATATTATAATAACCGGATCGCTTTATTTGGCTTCCGATTTTTATAAGTTGTTATCCAATTGTCACCCCGCGGCTTGACCACGGGGTCTTAGCCCATAATACGAGATACTGCGGTCAAGCCGCGGTATGACACACTATATAAACAAACCTAGGAGAACATAATTATGACCTATTGCAACAAATCTAATCAAACTTCTTATCCGTTTGTCTTACCTGACTTACCTTATGATAAAGAGAGTTTTAAACCGCATTTTACTCACGAGACTTTCGATTATCATCATGGTAAACATCATAATGCTTATGTACAAAATCTAAATAAACTACTTTCAGATAAAGAAGAACTACAAAAGAAAGATTTAGAGGGAATAATCGAATGGTCATCACAAAACTCAAATGCCGCTATTTTTAATAACGCAGCCCAAATATGGAATCATACCTTTTTTTGGCATTCAATAAAGCCGCAGGGCGGAGGTAAGCCAAGCGGTAAAATATTAGAACAAATTAATAAAGATTTCGGTAGCTTTGAAGAATTTTGTGAGCAATTTAAACAAGAAGCAGTAGGGCAGTTCGGTAGCGGCTGGGCATGGCTTGTATATCACGATAATAGGTTACAAATTATAAAAACTGCTAATGCCGGCACTCCTATATCAAACGGTATGAAGCCGCTTCTCGCATGTGATGTTTGGGAGCATGCTTATTATATTGATTATCGTAATAAACGTCCCGATTATGTTGACATATTTATTAAGCATATGATTAACTGGAAGTTTGTAGAAGATAATTTAATTAAGTAAAACTATGGCGGATATAAAGGTAAGAAAGCATCCTATTATCAATAATCTGAAGCAAGAGTCAAAAACTCCTGTAGTTAATGAACAATCTGATATATTAGAGGAGTTAGAAGACCTAAAAAAAATTCAAAAATCTTCTAGCAATCAAACAAAAACATTGCAGGAATTAGAGCAAGTACAGAAAACTCCTATCGAATATATAGCTTTTAGTGGAGGGGGAGCTAAGGGAGCGATATATTCTGGAGCTTATGAGGCAGCAAAAAAAGCCGGTATTTTGGATAATGTTAAAGCTGTAGCCGGTTCTTCCGCCGGTGCTATTACTGCCGCAGTGGTAGCTCTTGGAACAAAACCGGAGCGATTTGAAGAAATTTCTAAAAATACAAATTTACAAGACTTACTAGGGAAAAAAGGATTTTCTGCCGGCGTGCTACAATTAAATAAAGACGGTAAACCTTTATATGATTTATTAGATCTTGTTATTAAAGAAAATATAGGAAACTTTTTACAGAGATCAGATATAGTAAATGTTGAAGGTGATGAAGTTCTTGATGAATTAAGAAAAAGATATCAAGAAAACGGAAAAATATATTTTAAAGATATAGCCTTACTACGAAAATATGATCCAGTACAGTATAAAGATTTAGTAATTACAGCAACTCAGCAAGAGACAAGCGAGCTAACTATTTTCAGTAGCTTTGATACCCCTAATGTTGAAATTGCTTTAGCATGCCGTGCTTCTGCCTCTATCCCTATTGTTTTTGAGCCGGTAGAAATTGACGGTAAAAAATATGTCGACGGCGGATATAGAGATAATATACCAACAAAATATTTTAAAGGCAATGAACCGGAATTTGATACAAAAGAAGTAACTGATAATATGGAGGAGATTACCTTAGCTAAAAAGCAAGGTAGGACTCTAGCTATGGCTTTTGGAGTTGGGATGGAAGCTGATGCTAATATTGCTATATATAGTGCAAAAAAATTTGAAAGCCCAAGTGATATCGTAAAGTTTTTAGCTGATGTACTATTTAAGACGCTTGCAAAAGTAGGAGGAAAATTTAAATATACCGAAACTCTAAAAGAAACTAACGAGCAATTACGTGAGAATGCTTTAAACACCGTTGTTTTAGATACTGCCGGAATAGATACTTTGGATTTCAAAGATGCACAAAAATACTCTGATTATTTGCATATTAAAGGATATTGTCAAACTAGAGAATATTTAAATAATCATGAACTAGGAAAAACAGTAGATAAAACATTTGACCCTCAAAAATTTCTGCTAAATGTTTATGAAGTTTATGATAATAAAAATTTACATAAAACTTTTGGAACTAAATTATTAGAAATGTTTATTCCGTCAAAGGAAAACAATAATTCTAAATGGCAAGATGGTATTATAGAAAATCATAATGATAAAGCAAAAATGCTATTATCATTTTGTAAAACCGGAGCATTAAACGAAAAAGAACTACAAAAGGACCTTAAAGAATATGTAATTATTGCGGCTACTAGTCGTAATAATACGTTAAAAGCCGATACAAACTCGTTGAAAGCTTTGCTGCATACATTAAATGATCCTACCGCTTCAAGTAAAATAAAAGATAGTTTCATTGAGGTACTTGGAATAGATAAAAATAAAGATGCAAGATTTGACAAGACTAAAACCTTTGATGAAAATATTGCTAAGTTTAAATTTACTAAACAAGATTTAGAAGGCTTTATAACTAAAAGTAAAAGCGAAGCACCAAAAATTCAAAACAAACATAATGTAGCGAGCAGTCAGATGAGTAGGGGGTGATTAGGTGTTGTTGTGTGAGGTCAAAATTATCATTGCGAGCGACTGAAAGGAGCGTGACAATCTCAAGAATTTTATCTGCTTTATGAGATTACCGCGTCAAGGCTTTGCTTTTCCTCGCAATGACGGTTACTAAAAAAATGAACATACGTAAATTTAAACTAGTTGTTTTTGATGAAATAGATAGTACAAATTCTGAAGCTATGAGAATTGCTAAGAATGGTAAAGTTGACTCAAATTATATCGTGTTTGCCAAATCTCAAACTAATGGACGTGGCAGAAGTGGTAAAAACTGGCGTTCTAGTTCCGGTAATTTACATACAAGTTTACTAATAAAGCCTGATAAAGAGCTAGAATTACTACCGCAATTATCTTTTGTTACGGCACTTAGCGTTTATGAGAGTATAAGTAGCCTATCATCCCGTGAAAGCAGAAATGGCAGCATACAGCTAAATTCACAAGGCTTCAGGCAAGATGAATTTAAGGCTGAGCCTGCGGAGCGTATAAAAATACGTGAGCACAGGCGAATGCCGCAAAATTCGCTTGCATCAAGTTTTGTGAATGACGCTGTACAACTAAAATGGCCGAATGATGTATTGATTAACGGTCGGAAAATTGCCGGTATACTTCTTGAATCCGTTAAAGTAGAAAATAATTATTACCTTATTATCGGTATCGGTATTAATATCACCTATCACCCTGATAATATCGACCAGCCTACTACTAGCTTAATAAGCGAAAATCTACCGCCTATAGAGCCGCAAGCTTTACTTGAAAAATTAATAGAAAATTTTGAAAAATATTATCAAATTTGGGATAATAACGGTTTTTCTTTTATTAGAGAAAAATGGTTAGAACATGCTTATAAGTTACATGAAAATATTAGCGTTAAACATCAAAATGATATAGTAACCGGTCTTTTTAAAGATATCGATAATACTGGCAGAATAATATTGCAACTACCTTCCAAAAAAATAATCTCTTTTTCCACTGCCGAACTTTCCTTTTAGCAAAAATATTACTAAATTTAAATTATTGGTTTAACTATTGTTAACCATTACTTAAGCTCTAATTTAACAAGGTAATAAATATATGCCCCAAGAGAATAACAACTCTAAATCTCAAGCATTTTTAGCAAATGCATATAAGCAATTAAAGGAATTTAAAAATCTTTCTTCTGATAATATTCGTACTTTAACACAGGATTTCTTAAAAATTGAAAAAGCTTTTAAATGTGCATTATTTACCGGTAATAATAACGCATCTGAAGGTTTAGTAGAACTATATGACGAAGTAATAAAAAAAATGCCTAATTATGAACTTCAAAATATAAATATAACACAATTTAGAGATATTATGGTCTTGGTCGGAAGAGAACTTGAGAATGAAAAATGTATAAATACTTCCTTATTGTCAATAGATATTGATGAAAAATTTCTCAAACCAAGTGTTGTTGCTCACGTAAAAACTATTGAAATATGTCAAAAGCAAAATAGTGAGAATCCTTTCGCAATTAATGAGGATAAAATTATTGAAAATTTTAATCTCACTCTTGATAACATCCCATGTATATATATACCAATAGACTATTCAAAGCTTGTATCCTCAATAACTATAGACGAAAATGAGGTTGAAATAATAACCTCAGATAATTCGTGTAATATATTATAGGGATATGGATTATGAAACAAACTACTTATGATGAAGAAATTATAGACGACGAAAAAAAACAATCATTATTTGAAAAGATGATGATGTCAGCTAAGAATACAAAATTAACCCCTGAGTATCTACATACTAAGGGAGTAAATTTATACTCCAATGCTATAATCTTATATCAAGAGAAGAAAGTAATTAATGACGCAATACAAAAAAAATTTATTCAATCTATAAAATATTTACAAGCAGCAATGATAGTTGGGAAATTAGAGGCTTGTTTTGTGGTTAATGATTTCTATCATAAAGATTACCTTAACCTTGCAATGCCTGAAGTTGGTCATTTAGTAAGTATTATTGGTTATAAATTATCAAATGTAACAGTTCCAGAAAATGCTAAATTAGATAAACATGAAACACTTGAAAAATTAGCAGCAAAAAAAGTTCGATTTATAAATGAAGCTCAAAAAGAATGGAATCCTAAAATTTCTTACTTTTACAAAGAAACCTCCTACTTGGAACCATTAATAGAAAAATTTAATAGTGACCTACCGAGAAATTATCAGCTTATTAGTAGAAACAGAACCTGTAAAGAACTTAATAAGGAAATCGATGATTTTTCTATGATTGAATTAACGCAATTCAATCAAGAAGGAAATAGTACAGAAGTAATGGGTAATACAAAGAGTAACGATATTCAAACTTGTTGCTTTGAATTATAAAAAACTTCTATCCACCATATCTTAAAAAAATAAAGGGATAAAAATAATGATGAATAACCAAGATAAAAAATTAACTTCTGATGAAATGTTTAGAGAAGCACAACAGCAATATTTAGATGACATCAACCGACCGCTTATTCGATCAGCAAATAATGAATTAATAATAACCGCTAAGAATATAGAGATTATAAGTGGATTATACCAACAATTAAAAGAAGTATTCTTTTGCGGTCAAGGCGGTGCAGCCTATTATTTATCTCAATTTTACTATAACGGCTGGTCAGTTGAAAAAGATGATATTAAGGGAGATTTTATTCTTTCAATAGGGAAAAAATGCGGTGATCAACATTGTATGGTTTCGGATTATAAAAGTGACAATCCTTTACCAGAAAAACTTAGAATTTTGGCTGTAAAATGTACCGAAGTTATTATAAGCTCCAAGTCAAAATATGAATCAGAAATAACCGACGCAATAAAAAAGGAAGCTGAATCTGCTATTATTGAATGTATAAAAGATACTGAAATAAAAGACATATTCGGTATTATAGATAATACGTCACAAAATATATCTAGTACTCCGCAACTATTAACGCAGGCTGATACAACATCAGAATTAAGTGGACCATTAGATAACCCTAAAAAAAATGATAATTTAAGCGTGTTAATGCTGCTTTCTAAAGTAAATGAACCGACAAAAGATAATTATACTGATAATAAACAACAACCGCCCTTAATCACGCCTACTATACTTGTTCAATTTCAGCAAACAGAATTTAATACCACACAACAAATAGAGACTCCTGTGTTAGGTGCAGATATAGAAAATAATAATAATTGCTTTGTTAAAAAATGTTTAATTCTATAAAAAATAATAAAATCTTTTATTTATCACCGGTAAATCAATTGCTTAAGGAAGGTTTAAGACAACAGGAAATGTTTTTTGCTCTTCAAAATAAGTGGCCTTCCTATGCTAAAAAAGCAATTAATTTGCTATTTGAGAATGCAGTAGAAAATTTAACCTGTGCTATGCTACTTGGTGAAGAAGAGGCAATATTGCCTCTATCTCAGCTCTATTATAGCGGTACTATTTACGATATTTTACCGGATTTAGTTTTTGGGGATTATATTATCTTGATAGGTCAAAAACTTGGATATAAATCATGCCAAAATATTCCTTTAAGAATGATTACTAATACTAAGTGTTTAGAAAAACAGCTAGATAGTCTCGCTATTACTATCACTTCTAATATGTTATTTTATTATCCTAATTTTAAATACGTAGGTAATGGTATTAAAAAAAAATTATAAAAGATTGCAATGAGCAATTTGATAAAACATGGCATTTTTGTAAATTTGAATATTCCTATTCAACATTATTATCTTTTGAAATGCCGGAAGAAGAAGCCGAAAAACTTGAAGAAGTACCTTTAATAGACACAAACTCTAATGATGATAGTAAATGTTTGATATCTTAATGAAGGAACTAAAGTTATAACTAGGTTACTCTCCTATATGCGGATTGTCTCCCCCTAATACTTCAACCGGAGCTACTTTTAAATAGTCATGAGAAGGTATAAAATCATCTGTAATTGCAGATACTTCTTTTATTTCTACTTTCATTATAATATTGTTAGGAAGAATGAGCGTTAATATACTCATATCCTCTATTTTTTTTAGATTTTCTTCTCTTTCTTCAGAAGTAAATACTGATTTATTATTTTTTTCTACAAAAGTTTTTAAATTACGAACATCCTTTAAATGATTGCGGAAAACTTCAGAACTATTGTAGTAAATATCTGAAGGCTTTATTGAAATTTTCAATCTATAAATTTCATTAATCTTGGTTTGTTTATATGTTTGGCCCCGTTATAAATAAAATTCAAATCCCCTTTGCGGCATCCTTCTACTAACTCAAGAAAAAACCATAACTCTGTACCACCAATTTTCTCGAAAAGAATCCCACTATCCTCATCCATATGACTAAAATTCGCACCGGCAGCGAGAAGCATTTCAGCTATATTTTTATTACCATCTGCACAAACTTTATGTAAAGGCAATCTGCCCTGTACTGAGATATTAGGGTTAGCCCCTTTTTGAAGTAACATCTCAACTATCTGTTCATCTTTCTTTACACAAGCCCAATATAGATTATCAGATACAACTTCAGCTAAGCGGTGGGGATTTGCATCAGTTAAAAGCATTTTAACTGCATTAGCATCCTTGTGCTTAATAGCATTAAATATGGCATTTTTTAAGGGATTAGTTTCTTTAGATTTAGTCATAAAATCTCTCTTATTTTTATTGAAAACAAATAATAATATTTCTTTATATAATAGTCAAATTTAAATTAATAATTTTAATTTTCATTAATATTAGAATTAATAAATTATTTCTTTTACTCCCTTAGTGCTAGCATTTTTTCAGTTATATTATCTTAATGCACCTCATGATCAAGGAATTAGGTGACAATGGAAAATAGGTAATACATATATGAAAAAAATAATCTACAGCAATCAAACTTTCGACAATATGGAAATAAAATCCGTAACCGATAATGAGGTAGTAATTATCGGCTATGCGAGTGTTTATAATATTGCCGATCATCATAATGATTTAATTTCTAAAGGAGCTTTTGCAAGTGCTTCTCACCATAACGTAAAATTTCTTTGGCAGCATGATAGTAAAAAACCTATCGGAATTATTACGCACCTTGCCGAAGATGATCACGGTTTAAAAATGGAAGCAGTAATAAATAATAAGGTCAAAGCAGGAGTGGAGGCGATAGAGCTAATAAAGCAAGGAGCAATAGACGGATTATCTATCGGCTTTTATATAAAAAACTCAGTTTACAATGATGCAAGGCAGAGAGTGATTACCGAAGCAGAGCTTTTAGAGATAAGCATTGTTACTTTCCCTGCTAATCAAAGTGCTAAAATTTTATATATTACTAAAAGTCAAGATGTAGAATATCAAAGTAAAATCAATGAGTTAGAAGAAAAAGTGTATAATATACAAAATATTTTAGAAAGACCAAACAGTATAAATATAGAAGATCAGGAACAAAAAACAGCTTTCATTAATTACGTATGTAAAGGCGAAGATAATGGGCTTATGCAAAAATCATCCCTGAATAGTAGTACTGAAGCAGGTGGCGTTTTAATATTACAGACTTTATATAATAGTATCATTACTGAAATTAATGCAAGATCACCAATGAGAGGACTCGCTTCAATTGAAACGATTTCTACAAATGCACTAGATATAATAAGCGAGGACGGCAAATTTAGCAGTGGCTGGATTGGTGAGGTAGAAGCAAGGGAAGAAACTCCAGCAGCAAAATTAAAACAGCAAAGAATTTTCATTCATGAATTATATGCACAACCGAAAGCTAGCCAGGCACTACTTGATGATGCGACTATCAGAGTCGAAAATTGGTTAGGTGAAAGATTGCGTGATAGTTTCGTTAAAATGGAAAATAATGCGTTTATAAACGGTGACGGCATAAAAAAACCACGAGGTATTTTATCACCTGATCATGATAAAATCGAGAAAGTTAAAATGGGTAATAAAATCACCGCAGATGGGCTTCTTGATTTTATCAACTCGCTTAAAGAAGAATATTTAGCGAATGCAACTTTGCTAATGAATCGTATTACCTTATCGGAAGTACAGAAGCTTAAAGATAATCAAGGACGTTTTATTTGGCAGCAATCTTTATCAGATTCCTTTAGGCAAACTATATTTGGAGTACCAGTAGTTTGTAGCTCCGATATGCCGCCTATAGATAAAAAAGGAAATAGCATAGCGATAGGTGACTTTAAAGCAGGTTATAAAATAGTAGATAGAAGCGGTATTAATATCATGCGTGATCCTTACACCGAAAAGCCTTTTGTTAAATTCTATGCCGTAAAAAGAGTAGGGGGTGATGTGGTGAATCAAGAAGCTATTAAGATTGGTGTGTTTGGCTGAATTGTCACCCCGTGACTTTTAAATTGTCATCCCGCGACTTTTAAATTGTCATCCCGCGATTTGATCGCGGGATCCATAAAAAATTAAAAAAGACTAGATCCCGCGATCAAGTCGCGGGATGACAATAAGAGGTTACCTATGTTCAAAAAAAATAGTTTTCAAATAATAAAAACATTTCCACAAGAAGTGTGGAGTCTAGAGCAGGTGAAAAATTATATGCGAGTGGAAGCAAGTTATGATGATGATTTAATAGTCGGATTAATTGATGCTGCAATAACTGCGGCAGAGAATTTTACTAAGCTAAATTTTATCTCAAAACAAATAAAGTTTATTTGTAATATCTCAGGAAAAGGGAAGTTTTTATTAAAATATAGCCCTGTATTTCAAATATTGAAAGTAACAAAAAAAATTAGAAATAGAAATAATTACTTAACTTCTGATGATTATATGATTGAGCAGGATATTTTTACTCTAAATAAAGCATTAAATAATGAAGAGCTAACGGTAGAATATATAAGCGGTTATGATAAAAACAATATTCCGCATGCTATAAAACACGGGATCATGCTACATATTGCTGAAATGTATGATCGTCAAGCTACAAATTGTATCGGTCTTTCGCAAGAGGTAAAAAATTTATATTTGCCTTATCGAAATATACAAATTTAAGGTAAAAATATGCAAAAAACAATCGTAAAAAATTTTCAGCATCAAATTAAATTTTTAGAAAATATTGCAGGAGAGGGGCTGGAGGAAGATAGATGGGTAGAGAAACTGACTAGCTATGCTGAAATCAAACCTCTATGTGATAGTAAATTTCTTGCTTTAGAAAATATAAGCTTTGGACATATAATAACGGAAGGATATTTTTTATTTAGAATAAGATTTATAAAAAATATCACTACTAAAATGCGTATTTTATTTAAAGAGCGAGAATTTGAAATTAAGCGAATTATTAATGTCGAAGAAAAGAGTAAATTTTTAAATATAATAGCGTTGGAAATATATGTATCATGATTTTATCTATAATTTTCAGCTAAGTTTGTATAAATTACTTATAAACGATAATGAAATAAAAACTAAAATTAACAAAATATATTTTTCCGTTGTCCAAGATGCAAAATGTCCGTTCTTACTTGTTAATATATTAAATGTTAATAATATATCCACTAATGTACAAAATATAATGCAGCTGGAATTTGAAATATGTATTTTTACTAATGATAAAAATCGCAATATTGCTCTAAGTCTTGCTAGTAAAATAAGTGATAAAATAGAGCATCATTCATTTGAAAACGTTGCAGGTATAAAAGCAAATAAAATAGAGTTTCAAACTAGTAAAGATTTGGTCAGTACAAAACTGGTAATGAATTATCAGACATTGTTGAAAGATTCTCGGTGTTGACCTAATAGTGTCCCACGAAAGCGGGAATGACATCGAGAGCCATGCAACAACGCCCAGTTAGGAATGACATAACAAACATAACTTTAGGTATTTTATGAATTTTCATGATATACGTATGCCAGAATTTATTGAAAGTTTTGCGATTGGAAAGCCGGAATTTTCTACTTCTCACGCTATAACTAAATCAGGTAGAGAAGCAAGACATTTAGACCGCAATTATGGTTGCCAAAAATATTTAATCAAAAATGCAAGGTTAAGCAGTACGGAATTTGAGCAATTTAATAGCTTCTTTAAAGCAAGACGCGGAAGTAATTTTGCTTTTAGATTTAAGGATTATGCCGATTATAAAGTAACTAACGAAATGATCGCTAAAGGCAACGGCAATTCAAATAAATTTCAGTTAAAGAAGATATATAGCGATGTTATTGCTCCTTATGAACGAGTGATTACCAAACCTGTTAATAATAGCGTTACTTTATATATTAATAACGTAAGGACTATGGGTATAGTCGATTACAATGACGGAATGGTGACCTTACCAAATCCTTTAGGACAAGATGCAACTTTAACTGCTGATTTTACTTTTGACGTAGCAGTTAGGTTTAGTGCAGATAGTTTTGAATATTCTTATTGCAGCGATGGTTCTATAGCGTTATCCGATATAGAATTAATTGAGGTGATTATATGAGTATTACTATTGAAGAAATAATTACAAAGCTCACGAATTTTGTTTATTGTTTTCAAATTAAACTAGCGAGCGGTGAGGAATTAAATTTAACAAATAGCGTTCATATTATAAAAAATGAAGATATATATTTTTTACCGAATTCAGGTTTAGATTTAAAAGAAGCGGAATTTAACGATTCTGCACAAAATCATATAACTATTGAGGGTATCTTTGAAGAAAAAGGTATTACTCCCAATATGAATTTAAATAATGCTATTGTTAGGATAACATTATATACTAACGGAGTTTTTGAGCATTTTATCACATATTATTGCACTTTATATACAAAATATGACTTAAGTTTTAAAATACATTTAAAACCTGAAACGGTAAAATATAATCAAACCGTAATTAATCGATATAGTAAAACATGTAGAACAGCTTTCGGAGATAGTAAATGCAAAATAGATAAAGCTTTATATAGCGGGATATATAAGGTTAAAGAAATACTCAAAGAAAGTTTAAGAATACTAGATTTAGATAAAGAAAACGGCTATTATAACGGCGGTCAAATTATATTCGGTGACAATTGTTTTAGCAGTAAAATTCTAAGTAATTTCGGTGATTTGATTATATTAGAGGATATTATACCAGATTATGCTAAAGATGCCGAGGAAGTAAAAATTACTGCCGGATGTGATAAAAATTTTATAACCTGTTGCAATAAATTTAATAATGCTATAAATTTTAGGGGCGAACCTCTAATACCAAAAAAAGATTTTATAAATTTAGTATAATCAATGAAACAAAATTTTATAAAACTAGTATATGCAGAGCTAAAGAATATAATAAATATGAAAAGCTCCAAACAACAGCAAAAAAAAGAAACGCAATTAATTGATTATTTTAAAATAGTTGAAAGTAATATATTATATACATTTCAAAAAATAAAAAAGGAATATGAAAGAGACTAAACGTTTTTTTAACAAAAATAATAGATTAAATAAAGGTTATGCTAAGACTTTTAGTGTAAACGAGTCTGATAATAATTTTTACCGTAAAAAATTTGAACATATATTACCGCCAATTGATTTAATCAGTGAGTATGAGAATATTTATCCCGGTACTTTACAGGAATTAATGGATATGGCACAAAAAGAACAAGCTCATAAACATGCTATAGATCTAAAAAACTTGAAAACGCAGGAAAGAATCGCTAAATTAACACGAATCTGTTTATTAATATTTGGAATTTGCCTCGTAGTTTCAATTTTTTTTTAAAACTTTCTAAATAAAATTAAAGATAAAATATTTTATTTACTTGTAATTTTAAATAAAATAAGTTAAATGCAATATATATTTATTTATAAACATAATACGGAGAAATTTTATTTCTAAAAATAATTTTCCTAAGGCTAATAGAGAAATCAGAGCTAGAGAAGTTCGTTTAGTAGGCGAAAACGGTGAAATGCACGGCGTCGTAAATATTAGAGAAGCATTAGATATGGCGGAAAGAGTTGGTCTTGACTTAGTCGAGATATCACCGAATGCTGTACCCCCTGTCTGTAAAATTCTAGATTTCGGTAAGTTTAAGTATGAAAGCAAAAAGCGTTTGCATGAGGCACGCAAAAAGCAAAAAATCGTCGTACTTAAAGAAATGAAATTTAAACCTAATATTAGTATAGGTGATTTTGAAACTAAGCTAAGAAAAATAAAAGAATTTTTAAAAGACGGCGATAAAGTAAAAATTTCTTTATGGTTTAAAGGTAGAGAGATTCTTCATAAAGAAGTCGGTCAAGAATTATTTAAACGTATAGAATTAGCGTTAGAAGGACTCGTTAAAATCGATCAGCATACTAAAATGGAAGGTAAGCAGATGATAATGATAGTTAGCCCTGATATTAAGGTGCAATAGCTGCTTAAATCGTCATTGCGAGGAAATTTACTATAGTAAATTGACGAAGCAATCCAGTAAAAAATGCTATAAATTAGCATTTTTTTATTATTTTTCTAGATTGCCACGCTCCTTTTAGTCGCTCGCAATGACGTTACGAATAACAACAATAAAAAACCAAATCTAAATAAATTATGCCGATTAAAATTTTAATGCCTGCTTTATCTCCAACTATGACTGAAGGAAATCTAGCTAGGTGGTTAAAAAAAGAAGGGGATAAAGTTAATCCTGGGGAAGTAATTGCCGAAATCGAAACCGATAAAGCAACGATGGAAGTAGAGGCGGTAGACGAGGGAATACTTGCCAAAATAGTTATCCCACAAAATAGTCAAAACGTACCTGTTAACTCTTTAATTGCCGTGTTAAGCGAAGAGGGAGAAGACATAGCCGATATTGATGAATTTATTGCAAAAAATAGTAGTGTATCACTATCGCCGAAAGCAGATGCTAATCTTCCAAAATCCTCCGAGAATATAGCTGTACAACACTCTAATATAGAAGAGCAGATAGCAGTTACAAATCATGATAAAAGTAAAATATTCGCCTCACCTCTTGCGAAAAGACTTGCAAAAATGGGGAATATTAAGCTTGAGAGCGTAAAAGGTAGCGGACCACACGGTAGAATAGTCAAACAAGATATCTTATCATATACTCCTAGCACTGTTCATAATAACATAGTTAGTAGAAATCCTGAAGAATATCGTTTAGCACCAAATAATAACATCCGCAAGATTATAGCCAAGCGTCTGCTTGAATCTAAACAAACAGTTCCACATTTTTATTTATCTATAGAATGTAATGTCGATAAATTGTTAGATATGAGAGAAGATATCAATAAATCTTTTGCAGAAGATAAATCATCAAGAATATCAGTTAACGATTTTATTATTTTAGCAGTAGCCAAAGCTCTGCAAGAAGTGCCAAGTGCTAATGCTAGTTGGGGAGAAGATGCGATTAGATATTACAATAATGTTGACATTTCAGTAGCGGTAGCAATTGAAAATGGTCTTGTTACGCCGATAGTTAAAAATGCTAATCAAAAAAATATTATAGAGCTATCCCGTGAGATGAAAGAATTAATAAAGAAAGCAAAAGATAATAAATTAACCCCTGAAGAGTTTCAAGGCGGAGGGTTTACCATTTCTAACCTCGGTATGTACGGAATTAAGAATTTCAATGCTATAATTAACCCGCCGCAAAGTTGTATAATGGGCGTCGGTAGCAGCTCAAAACGCACTATAGTCAAGAATGATCAAATAAGTATAGCAACAATTATGGACATAACTCTTTCTGCCGATCACCGAGTAGTGGACGGAGCTGTCGGTGCTGAATTTTTAGCAGCATTTAAGAAATTTATAGAAAGTCCAGCTTTGATGCTGTTGTAATATGCCTTTGTCATACCGCGACTTGTTTTATGTCATTCCTGCGAAAGCAGGAATCTAGAATAAATAATAAAATACCGGATAAAATAAACCTATAAAAACAAGTTTTTTATAGGTTTTACTGGATTCCTGCTTTCGCAGGAATGACATAAATTCACACAATAATATTATCAAATCAAAAATAACATGAGCTTTTCAGATAATTTAGCAAAAATTTTAGATAAATATGAAGATCTAAGCAAAAGACTATCTTCCGGCGTTATGGGAGACGAGTTCGTTAAAGCATCTAAAGAATATGCAGAACTTGAAGTGGTTGTAGCAAAAATTAAAGAATATAATAAAGCTAAATCCGAGCTTGAAGAAGCAAATAATTTTAAGCTAGAAGTAGGGCTTGATAATGCCACTTTAGAAATGATTGAAGACGAAATACATACTCTTGAAAATTCACTACCGAAACTTGAGCGAGCCGTAAAAATTGCTTTATTACCGAAAGATGATGCGGATAGTAAAAGTGCTATTATTGAAGTTAGAGCAGGAAGCGGCGGTGAAGAAGCAGCACTTTTTGCTGCCGTACTTTTCAATATGTACCAGCGATATGCCGAGTTAAAAGGATGGCGTTTCGAGATATTAGCGATTTCCGATACAGGTATAGGTGGTTATAAAGAAGCATCGGCGTCAATAAAAGGCAAAGATGTATTCTCTAAGCTCAAATTTGAGTCAGGCGTTCATAGAGTGCAACGAATACCTGAAACTGAATCGAACGGACGCATTCATACTTCTGCGGCGACTGTTGCAGTACTTCCTGAGGCTGAGGAGGTTGATATTAAGATTGAAGATAAAGACTTAAGAATTGATACTTATAGGGCTTCGGGAGCAGGTGGACAGCACGTGAACACTACTGACTCTGCCGTCCGAATAACTCATATACCTACTGGTATTGTAGTGGCGTTACAAGATGAAAAATCACAGCATAAAAATAAAGCTAAAGCATTAAAGATTTTGCGGGCTAGAGTTTATGAGGAAGAACGTCGTAAAAAGGACCAAGAAAGAGCCGATAGTAGACGAGGGCAGGTAGGTTCGGGAGATCGCTCCGAGCGTATTCGTACTTATAATTTCCCGCAAGGACGAGTATCAGATCACCGAATAAACCTAACACTTTATAAGATAGAGGAAGTAATTAAGAACGGACAATTAGATGAATTTGTTGAAGCTTTAATTGCAGATGATGAGGCTAAGAAACTTTCGGAGATATAGGAGTAGAGCATGGATAAAAAAGAAGATGATATAATAATATATACATATAATAATCAAGGTAAAACTACTATATCTAAAGGAGAAGTAAAAATAATACAACAATCCTATTCTAAGGATAGTTTAAATAGCGATGAATTAATACTTCTAAATGAAATAAAAAAAAATAATCAAAGTACAGATAATCATTCGCATACAAGCGAAACTATAGAAGAAAATATAGAATCAAGAAGTATAGCAAGCTCATCAGAGAAACATAATGACTATACTAGTCAAACAAAAATTTTAAGTTCAGAAGAGAAAAGCGATTGCGGTACGTTTGATTGTATGGGTAAAAATGATGATTTTTGTTGTGTAATTATCTAAAAACATCTTAATAATTAAAATAATAATGAAACCACAAACATCTATAAACGGTAAAATATGGCAGCAAAAACTAATTAACGAGGATATAGTTACGGAATTATGTCGTAGTTTTAAAATTAGTGATTTACTTGCTAGAATAGTATCATTAAGAGTAAATAGTTTAGAAGAAGTAGAAAATTTTTTAGTACCGAAAATCAAAAATTTACTACCTGATCCTTTTCATTTACTTGATATGGATAAAGCAGTAGATAGAACTGTTAAAGCTATTTTAAATAACCAAAAAATATGTATTTTTGCCGATTATGATGTAGACGGGGCTACTTCAGCCGCTTTACTTAAAAATGTTTTCAGTGACTTAAACATAATATGTGATATTTATGTTCCCGACCGTATAGCTGAAGGATACGGTCCGACTCCTTTTGCTATGCAAAAAATTAAAGATAGCTTCGTCGAATTATTAATTACGGTTGACTGTGGTGCTATGGCACATGAAGCTCTAAAATACGCAAAAGATGTTAGTCTTGATGTTATAGTCATCGATCATCATATAGCTGCCGATATATTACCGGATGCAGTAGCTATAGTGAATCCAAATCGTATTGATGAAAAAAGTGAATATAAACATTTGGCAGCCGTAGGAGTTGCTTTCTTATTTGCAACTGCCGTATTATCAAACTTAAAAAAGCAGAATTATTTTACAAAAATTCCTCAGCCTAATTTAATGAAATATCTAGATTTGGTAGCTCTTGGTACTGTTTGCGATATGATGAAATTAACAGGCTTAAATCGTGCATTTGTAACGAGCGGTTTAAAGGTAATGCAACAAAGGCAAAATTTAGGGATTAAAACATTATATGATATAGCAGGACTTAATGAAATACCGAAATGTTATCATTTAGGTTTTGTTTTAGGTCCACGTATCAATGCAGGCGGTAGAGTAGGGAAGTCAAGTTTAGGTGCTAATCTATTGTCTACTAGCTGCATTAATGAAGCAAACAAATTAGCACAGGAGCTTGAAAAGCATAATAATGAGCGTAAAGTAATCGAGCTATTAATGATAGAAGAAGCGATGGAAATTGCTTTGACACAAGAAAATAGTAGTTTATTATTTATTGTAAAAGAAGGATGGCATCCTGGAGTTATAGGAATCGTTGCAGGAAGACTCAAAGAAAAATTTGATAAGCCGGTAGCGGTTATAGCTTTGAATGACGGAATCGGCAAAGCTTCATGCCGTTCTATTACAGGTGTTGATTTCGGGGCTGAGATTATTAATGCTAAAAGCAAGGATCTACTAATATCCGGAGGTGGGCATGCTATGGCAGCAGGGTTTACCGTAACTGCTGAAAAATTACAAGAATTACAGAATTTTTTAAATAATGCTTTTAAAATTAAAATAAATAAACTAGAAAATTATAAGCAAGCAGAATATGAGCTTAATTTAACGGTAAGTAGTATTAATTTTCCTTTAATGGATGAATTAGGTATTTTAGAACCTTTTGGTCAAGGTAATCATGAACCTATATTTAAATTCGATAATTTATTTGTATTAAAAGCAGATATTGTTGGAAGTAAACATATTAGATGTTTACTTGCTCCAAATAAACAAGCGTTTGGCAATAAAGCTATACCTGCCATTGCATTTAATTCGGTAGGCACTTCATTTGAAGAGGTTCTATTAAGTCCTAAAGCAAAAAATATTTCAGCAATAGGAACGTTAAAAACAAATAATTGGCAAGATAATTATACTATTCAGTTAATTATAAAAGACATAATAATAACTTAAAAATAATATTTATGAGCGATTCAAAGAAAATAAAAAATACTACAACTTCTAAAGACTTAGCGGAAGTACAAGAGCATTATCAAGATTATCCTTACCCGTTTAGAGACCCAAATCAAGAAAAAGAACGTTTGCTTGCTATTTGCGGTGAATTCCTAGGAGAATTAAACCATTTTCTATATAAAGGAAAAGAAAATTTCAATAACGGGTTTAGATGCTTAATAGCCGGCGGCGGCACGGGTGATTCAACTATTTATCTTGCTGAACAGTTAAAAGATAAAAAAAATGTCGAAATAATCTATCTAGATTTTAGTAAACCTAGTATGGAAGTGGCTCAAAAACGTGCAGAGGTACGAGGTCTTAGAAATATTAAATGGATTAATGATTCCATATTAAATATACCTAATCTAAAACTTGGGAAATTTGATTATATAAATTGTACCGGAGTACTTCATCATTTAGCAAATCCCGATGAAGGTTTAAAAAATCTAAAAGATTCTTTAAAGCCAACTGGCGGTATGGGTTTAATGGTATATGCTAAATACGGACGTACCGGTGTTTATCAAATTCAGGATTTAATGAAAATGATAAATAAAGATACTAAAAGCCGCGTTGAAGAAGTAATGAACGGGAAATTAATTCTGGATAATCTGCCTGCTACTAACTGGTATAAAAGAGGTTGGGAGCTATTTTCGGATTATCAAAATTTTGGTGATGTCGGGGTTTACGATATGTTCTTGCACAAACAGGATAGAGCCTATTCCGTTCCTGAGTTATATGAATTCGTAGAAAAAGCAGGCTTAAATTTTGTTGATTATCTTGATCCTCTTGAGAAAATTTTACTAAGACCGGAAAATTATATAAAAGACTTCTCGCTTCTACAAAAAATTAAGAAGATGGATAAAGTAACTCAAGAATCGATTTGCGAGATACTTACAGGTAATATAATTAAACATTCATTTTACGTATCAAATCAAAAAGATAGCGTAGCATCATTTGATGATCTTGATAATATACCGTACTTCCATAATATTGCCAATTTTGCTAAACAAATTTATGAACATTTGGAGTCTAATCCTTCAGCAGTAAATAGTGCTATTAATTTTACTATTAATAATGGAGTATTAAATAATGTTAATATCTCAATGTCGATATTTAGAAGTACTAAATATATTTTCAAATATATGGCAGAAGAGAAAAGTTTAAGAGAAATATTTGACGCAGTACGCAGTGAATTAAATCAAGAAATAAGCAATGAAGCATTATTAAACGAAGTTAAAAACGTATTCACTCCGTTACTTAATGCAAATGTGTTATTGTTAAGGTCGAAGAATTTATAAAAATTTGTTATATCGCAATTTAATCCTGTTGTTGTACGAAATTTGTCAAAATCGTCATTGCGAAGCCACGAAGTGGCTGTGGCAATCCAAAAAATAATAAAGAAATCTGGTTTACAGAATTTTTTACTAGATTGCTTTGTCAATTACTTTGTAATTTTCCTCGCAATGACAAAATCCATAATTATTTAGGCAACGTCATAACCTATTATGTTCAAATAACTTGACAATATGCTTTTACATTGCTAGAATTCTTTGACATACATTATAGCTTTAAGCTAAACAAAATAAATAATTCTTCAAACCGCAAGAATAAATAAAATTTTCTAAAAATCTAATTTGATTCCTAATTTAAATAAGTATATTACTTCCTTTAATTAAGGTAATTAAAGTTTTGCTAACTCAACTCTTTCAATATAATCTATTAATAATAAAATAATGAACACAACTAATAAAGAATCCACAGAAGAAATTAACAATTCCGAATCCAATAATAATCATAATAATCTTGCAGAGAACGGTAGTATTATTAATTTAAAACAATTAAAACGCAAATTACCAGAAGAACTACAAGCTCAAGCAGAAGAATTGAAAATTGAAAATATTAATTCATTACTTAAACAAGAATTAGTTTTTGCAATTTTAAAAAAATCCGTAGAGCAGGGAGGTTTAATAGTTGGTGAGGGAGTACTTGAGGTACTACCTGATGGATTTGGTTTTTTACGTTCGCCGGAAGTAAACTATTTAGCAGGCCCTGATGATATTTATATTTCTCCTAGTCAGATTCGTCGTTTTGGTCTGCGTACCGGCGATACGGTAGAAGGTCAGATCAGAGCCCCAAAAGCCGGAGAACGTTATTTTGCTTTGCTAAAAGTAAATAAAGTTAATTTTGAAGACCCATCTAAAGCTTATCATCGTGTTCATTTTGATAATTTAACTCCATTATATCCTGATGAAAAACTAGGATTAGAGCTTGAAAATAACAGTAAAGATAGTAATAAAGATTTCAGTACGCGTGTTATTGAACTAGTAGCTCCTATGGGTAAAGGACAGCGTGCATTAATAGTTGCACCGCCTCGTACCGGTAAAACCGTATTATTACAAAATATTGCACATGCTATTACAACTAATAATCCGGAAGTATTTTTAATAGTTCTGCTAATAGATGAAAGACCTGAAGAAGTAACCGATATGCAACGTTCCGTGCGTGGGGAGGTTGTTAGCTCTACTTTCGATGAACCTGCAAGTAGACACGTACAGCTTGCGGAAATGGTTATTGAAAAAGCAAAGCGTTTAGTAGAACATAAAAAAGACGTGGTAATTTTAGTAGATGCGATAACACGTTTAGCTCGTGCTTATAATACCGTAGTGCCGTCATCAGGAAAAGTATTAACGGGCGGCGTTGATGCTAATGCACTACAAAGACCAAAAAGATTTTTCGGAGCAGCAAGAAATATTGAAAACGGCGGCTCGCTTACTATAATCGGTACGGCTTTAATTGAAACAGGTTCTCGTATGGATGAAGTAATTTTTGAAGAATTTAAAGGTACAGGTAATTCCGAAATAGTTTTAGATCGTAAGATTGCCGATAAGCGTATTTATCCGGCGATTGATATAACCAGGTCAGGAACTAGAAAAGAAGAGCTACTGGTTGATAAAATAATATTAAATAAAATGTGGGTTCTTCGTCGTATTATCGATCCAATGGGTAGCAGTGAAGCAATAGAATTTTTACTCAAAAAACTTGAAAACACTAAAACTAACGGTGAGTTTTTTGAGATGATGAAGAGTCCTGAACGTCCTAAGAACGGTTTGTAGTTAGGGTTAATACCTATGCTGTTTATGGGGTGGTTCAAGAAACATACTCGGTGTCATACCGTGGCTTGACCACGGTATCCATAGCGATATTAACTTGACTCCCGGCGATCAAGTCGCGGGAGATGACAACAAAAAGAACCGATCCACGCAATAATATGCTTCCTCGCAATGACGTTGATTGTACTAATTAAAAACATAAAAAATCATGAGTATGACGCCTGATTATTTAATTGAAAGAAGACAAATAAAATCTCGTCTATTAATTTGGAAGTTAGCGGCTATTATTTTGATTGCTATCGTATTATTACTAGTTGGTAAAAATTTTGCTCCAAAAGATGTTTTACCTATTAATAGTAATGAGGATTATATAGCTTCGGTATTAATAGACGAAATCATTCTTGAGGATGAAAAGCGTGACAAGAAGCTTAAAAAAATAATCGATGATTCTCATATTAAAGCGTTAATAGTTAACGTAAATTCTCCTGGCGGTACAGTAGTCGGCTCTGAAAAAATTTATAATATTCTACGTAAAATATCCGAGAAAAAGCCCGTAGTAATTGTTATGGGAACAATGGCTGCAAGCGGCGGTTATTTAATTTCTCTCGGAGGTGATTATATTGTTAGCCATAACGGAACTATTACGGGTTCAATAGGTGTGATATTACAAACAGCTGAGGTAACAGAACTTGCTCAAAAATTAGGAATTAAGTTTAACAATTTTAAATCAGGTGAATTAAAAGCTGTTCCAAATCCTACCGAAAAACTGACCGAAGAAGTACGAGTAGCTATTATGGAAAATATAGAAGATACTTATAATTTTTTCCTTGAGCTTGTTTCAGAGAGGCGTAATCTTCCTATAGAAGAAGTGAAAAAGCTCGCAGACGGACGAGTATATTCAGGTCGTCAGGCTTTAAAGTTAAAGCTTGTAGATAGCATAGGCTCAGAAGATACTGCATTAAAATGGCTACAGGAAGTTAAGAAAATTAACGTTAATCTAACTGTAAAAGATTATCAATTAAAACCAAAACCAAAATTAATGGATATAATACTTGAAGATTTTGATAGTATAGCACCTAGTTTTTTTAAAAATAGTTTTAACGGAATCAAAGCGATTTTTTAATAATGGTTACTAAGAATTATTTAATAGATAAAATACATAATGAGCTGAATTATCTTTCTAAAGAAGATGTTAAAGATTCAGTAAATTTAATTTTAGATTATTTAAGTCAGTCTCTTAAAGAACAAGAACGTATCGAAATCAGAAATTTCGGTAATTTCTCCATACGTAAACGCAAATTCCCTGAAAGTAGAGTTCTTTCCAAATTCGCTTATAGAGAGGAATTTGGAGGAGACACGGAACGTAGTACCGCAGCGTACAAAAAAGTATGTGAGGATGCGAGTATCGGATCGACGTACAAATTACCTCTAGAAGTAGAGTTTGGGAAGAACTCTGTCGAAAAATTCTATAATACGATTTACTATCGAATGCCTAAAAATTTATTTAAGGAGTGAATAAGCTATGGAATGGTCTAAATATAATACTATAGAGAAGTGGAAAATAATAAAAAGCATGGTAGTACATAATAATATTTTTTCCATGGCTCTTCATATTCAAGATTTAGAACTCTTCAAAAAAATATTATCGATAGACGGAAAGCTGGTTATTCAAGCACTCACTATGGACTCTCTTATATATCATGATATTATAGGTAATGGGAAATATGATTCTTTTTTTGAAGCATTATATAATTACTTAAATGATAGTAAACCAACAATCATGCCTTTAGTATCTAATAAGAAAGAATATTATCCTATTTTTGAAGAAGTATGTAATGAATCTTTAAAGGAAAATATATCATCAATAATGATATATTTAGAAAAAGAATCTGATGATCACCCTAAATGGGAATATGAAGACACTTTAGAATATTATTTAAAAACTAGAAAAAATTATGACCAGTCTAAGCCTGAACCCGAAATAGAAAGAAGAGAAGATGGATCTAATTTAAATTATGCCGAATTGGATTTAGAATATTATAAAGCATCTTTAGATTATTACTTAGAGCCTGTAGGGGTAGGGTAATAAAATTTTCCTCTCACTTGACATTACCATAATAAGCAATTATCTTAAACATAAAATTAAAATAGGGTATTTATGATAAGATATTTAATAATTTTATTTGCTTCAGTAGCTTTAATTGGCTGTGCCGGTAAAACCACGAAATCAAAAGAAGTAGTAGAACTTGACGGTGATCCAAGCTATGCTATTATGAAAACAATCGATAATACTAACAGAAATATCGCTAACACTACTTCATCTCTTCCTAGTACTCCGGCTAGATAGAAATGCTTGTTATTATTTCTTCTGCTAAAACTCTTAATTTTGAGAAGTTAGCTCATAAGTTAGAGCTAACTTCTCTTGTATTCCCTAAACTAACAAATCAGTTACTTTCTATACTCCAAGGCTATTCTGAGAATCAATTATCGGAAATAATGAATATAAGTGCAAAGCTTGCACATATAAATAAGGAGAGATTTAAAAATTTTGATAATCAAGAGAGTAAAGCAGCTATTTTTGCTTATGCAGGAGATGTTTTTAATAATATACATGTAGAAAAACTAACTAATCATGAACTAAATTTCCTACAATCACATTTGCTTATTATATCAGGGCTTTACGGAGTTTTAAAACCGCTAGATGCTATTAAGCCATATAGATTAGAAATGGCAACAAAGCTAAATGAAATAAATTTAACAAGCTTTTGGCAAGATGAAATCACGGATTATATTAATAAAATTCTTGCTGAGCATAAGAATAAATATTTACTAAATTTAGCATCCCAAGAATATTCATCTGTAATAAATCCAAATAATCTCAAATATCAATTAGTTAACGTTCATTTTAAAGAAATTAGAAACGGTAAATTATCAACAATCGGCATAAATGCTAAAAAGGCCCGCGGAAACATGGTTAATGTTATCGCCAATAACCTAATTGACTCACCTAAACTACTTAAAGATTTCTCGTATTTGGGATATGAATTTAGTACCAAGCACTCGTCCGATAGTGAATTAGTTTTTATTAAGAATTAATTAATTTATTACATTTTATTGCTCAAAAAGAACTGTAATATGGCTTAACTATCGATCCAAATGTTTTTAGCTTTAGAAACAATAGTAACATATATTATAGTGATGGGAATAAATATGGAATTAATACTCAGCATCCGGAAGCTGAAAAATTAGCGATTTTAATCTTTAAATATTTAAAGCAAGAAGATAATACCATAGTTTCACCTGAAATTCTCGATGAGTTAAAAAAGGAAATAAAGTTTTTTGCTACTTTAGAAGAACCGAATCAATTTAAACTTGAATCTTCTATTTTAGATTTTGTAGAAGAATTGAATAATACAGAATTAACAGGTAACTTAATTCATCAATCACAATAAGTCTAAGTTCTATTTAATTTGTTATTTTGAGATATTTTTTAGCAAAAATCACCTACATTTTAAATCTTTATATTTCAATTTAATTAATAATATTTAATTAAATTGAAAATTAAATTTTTTCTCTAGACAATAGCCTATAAGTTCAGCTATTTAATAATATATAAGCTCAAATAATATAGGAATTTCATGACTAAAAATATAAAAAAGACTCAAATACAAAACTCTAGAGAATATGAAGATTATATAGACAAAAAAACAAATTATTTTGAAGATCGTACACCGATTGATATTTCTATGCTCACTAAGGTTTTTTATCCTGGTACTCTAGCGGCAATTCTGAATAAGGTTGTAGATAACAATCAAATATTAAACTCTGTTAAGCTTTTTAATTATAATACAACGGCAATCGGTATAGCAGGGTTTCCCCCTTTCCCTATAGACTGGAAGCTGGTAAAATACAATAATGCATTAATGGTGAATCTTGCATTACAAATTAATAAGCTTTTAGGGGCGTACAAACATCCTATTAATAAAAAACTATCTTCTAAACAAATTGATGCAGTTATAGATTATTTAAAATCTAACCCCAAAATTAATTTAAATGACTTAACTCCTCAAGAAAAAGCAATTTTAATTGACGAAGCTAGACAGCTTAATAATCTATTAGATTTTTCCATAATAGTTGAAAAAAACCCTCAAGTTTATAAGCTCGTTGAGCAAATAAACAATAATGAAGCATTAAATTATAAGCTTTTAAATCCTAATAAAATGTACACAAAAACTAAGAATGATATTTTAAAAGAAGAACCAACTCTAGGCAAACTAGATTTTTCCCCTTATTCTCCAATAATTAGCGTTGCAGACCTTGAAATAATTGCAGCGTTGTTAGAAGCTCAACAAGAAGATAGAAATATAATAGAAATACCACAATACGATAACGATTTTGTCAGACCGAATTGTAGTAAGCCTGAAAATAGCCGGAAGTTAATAAAAATGCAGCAAGAAGCTAAAAACTTATATAAATTACTAAAAGAGCTTAATCTTATTAAGCCACCAGTAGAAGAAGCTGATACAGTAATAAAAGAAGGTAGAAATTGGGATGATTTAGAAAAAAACTGGAAAATGTTAGTAAATGAAGGTAAGGCTGAAAACTTAAAATATTTATTAGAAGATTGCTTTGGTAATAAACCAACAGAGACAGAAGCTGTAGTATATAGAACTAATGAGCCAAACTTGCCTCATAACAACTTTGCTCAAGGCGATACTCTAAATCCTTCTAATCCCACCATAGGTGATGGTACTTCAGATAATAATTCATTACTCTTAGATTTTGTAGGACTCATTATAGGAGGGGCTGCATTGACCACTTTAATAAGTTATATTTATAAACGATATAATGAGAATTCTAAACACTCTCAAGATAATTCTAATAGTCGTGATACTACTTTGTTACTACAGAAAGAGAATAAGGACACTAGTTTATTAGGAGAACATCAAGAGACATTAAAGGTTCTGAGTGATGGGGCAGAATAACATGAAAACCGGGGAATGGTGGAGGCTAGTGGACGATTTGCTAACCATTTCCACTAAACGACAGTATATAAGCGATACTTTTTTAGGCTCTGTCCAAATAAGTGTGTAAAGTTCTCAAAGGTTATATAAAGGAAAATATAACAAAAAGAGGGATTACAAGGCTCTGTCCAAATAAGTGTGTAAAGTTCTCAAAGGTTATATAAAGGAAAATATAACAAAAAGAGGGATTACAATGACAGAGAAACAAAATGCTGCAATGAATCAAGCGATAGATTTATTG
>JBEGTS010000004.1:0-6205 GCA_041179265.1 Pseudomonadota bacterium | reverse complement strand
GGTCTTATAATAACGAAAGACCTAATATGGCTATAGGTGGTATAACGCCAATACAAAAATTAGCTTTGGCAGCTTAACTCTCTACTCTCTACTGTGATTAAAAATGGGAGGATTACCCTGTTAACACGCGGAAAATGATAAGCATGGGTAATTATCACAATTTCGGTATTATTTAAGTCGATATTACCTTTTTCGTGTTCTATGTAAAAAGTTTTAAATTGACCGCCGGTATTAACTTGTCCTTCCGGTAATGTAAAAATATAAAAATTTTCTTTTGGATAATCTTTTATTGTATCATTGTCTAAAGTTTCTTGTAATAATTTATTATCATACGCTCCACCATTAAATAAAATTATCGGTCCGTATTTTTTCAGTTCTTCATATGTTAGGCTGGATTTTTGCTTATCAAGTTTTTTAGCGGCCACTTCTCTTGCAATCTCTATGCCAAGCCTCATTCTGTTATAACCGTCTTCTTTATCTTCTGCTCCTATATTCTGAGCATCGGAATTAATTGGCATTTTGGTATAAGAATGTCTTGCTGATAAAACCCACACATATTTTATATTTTTATCGATGTCAGGATTTTCGGTTACATAAATATCTTGTATTTCAGAAATGAAGTTCTGGCGAATCGCTTCATTAGTAGGATTGAACTCTAGATTATTAAGGTCACTTACTATCTGCTCAAAATGCCGATCTTGAGCAAATTTTTGGTAATTTTGAAATCCTAGAACTGCAGCTATACCTATAATAATTATAGAAATAGCTACGTTAAAATTTTTGCAGTTTTTCATATTATTGCAAGGGTTAAATTGAAATATATAATAATATATTCAACAAAACTTCCTTGTCAATTTAAAATTACTTACTAACTTCATTGCGAGAAGAATTACGCAGTAATCAAGGCGAAGCAATCTCAGGATATTTGACGAGATTGCCGCACGGTCTTCGAACGTTCGCAATGACGATCGATATCTATCTTTATTTGCAATGCCTAGTAACTTACTCGCTTTTTAGTTTTGCTAGCTCTTGAGGGGGTAGGCAGGAATTTTTCAAGCTTTTTAGGTAATGTTTCTGTCAGCTTAAATTGTGATACTCCTATTGGTTTCTGGATGCCTTCTATAGCGTATTCTACAGTAATGCCTTGTTTTTCTTCGCATAAAATTAACCCAATTGTAGGATTATCCGAATTATCTTTAATTTTGCGATCCATTAAATTAAGATAAAAATTTAGTTTACCGGCATATTCCGGCTTAAATTTGCCGGGTTTTAATTCAATAACAACATAACATTTGAGTTTTATGTGATAAAAAACTAAATCTAAATAATAATCTTATCCTTCAAGTTCTATATGATACTGATTGCCAACAAACGCAAAGCCTTGTCCTAACTCTAATAAAAAGTTTTTAATATTATTTATTAATTTATTTTCTAAATCTCGCTCTATTATTTTACCTTGAATATCTAAAAATTCTAAGTTATACGGGTCTTTTATAATTGACCTTGCTAAATCAGATTGTAATTCAGGTAAAGTATTGGAAAAGTTATTTATACCTTTCGCTGACCTTTCATATAAATTACTTTTAATTTGCAAAGATAATACATTTCTTGACCAACCATTTTCTATGGTTTGTTGTGCATACCAAATTCTTTGATTTGTATTTTTTAGTTTTGAAAAAATAATAATATTATGACTCCATGGAATTCCTCCAACCGCCTGTTGGAGAATTTGGTCATTATTATATTCTGCAAAAAACTGACGCATATAAGAAAGGTTTTGATATGATAATCCTTTCATTTCAGGAAATTCTTTACGCAAATCATCAGAAATATTTTGAATAACTTTTGTTCCCCATTTCTCTTTATTCTGACGTTCTAAAATTAATTTTCCTATATTCCAATATAGAACTATCAATTCTTTATTAACTGCTAAATGGGCTCTAATGCGAGCTTTGCTAATTTCTTGTTTTAAATTTTTAATTAAATCAGTATATGATTCATTACTTAAAATATTGCTCATTGATTTTAACTACTTCTTACCACCCGCATTCATAGATAAGCTTGCAGAGACAAAGTCTTCAAGGTCACCGTCAAGTACTCCCTTAGTATCGGAAGTTTCGTAATCAGTGCGTAAATCTTTCACCATTTGATAAGGCTGTAAAACATATGATCTAATTTGATGTCCCCAGCTATTATCGGTTTTAGCGGCGTTCTGTTCGTTAACGCTATCGGCACGTTTTTGTAATTCTAATTCGTAAAGTTTTGCCTTTAGCATTTTCATTGCTTCGTCTTTATTTTTATGCTGCGATCTACCACTTTGGCACTGCGTTACTGTATTAGTCGGTAAATGAGTAATACGAACTGCCGAATCGGTAGTATTAACATGTTGCCCTCCGGCTCCTGATGACCTATAAGTATCAATCCGTAAATCCTTATCATCAATAATAATCGTTATGCTATCGTCAATTTCGGGATATACCCAGCCACTTGCAAAGCTGGTCATTCGCTTACCTGCCGCATTAAACGGAGAAATACGCACTAATCTATGAACGCCGGATTCGGTTTTAAACCAGCCGTAAGCACGTTTGCCTATTATCCTAATCGTGCATGATTTAATGCCTGCCTCTTCGCCGTTAATCATGTTTATTATTTCGGTTTTAAAGCCGAGTCTCTCAGCAAAACGCAAATACATACGCATCATGATAGATGCCCAGTCATGGCTTTCAGTTCCTCCGGCTCCGGCATTAATTTCTAAAAAGCAATTATTACCGTCTGCTTCACCTGAAAATAAGCACTCGGTTTCAAATTTGGCAGCAATGACACTTAAATTTTTAAAGTCCTGTTCAATTTGTGAAAGTGTTTCTAGATCGTTTTCAGCTTCAGCCATTTCTTCAAGTTCTAAAGCATCTTTTAAATTGGATTTGAGTTTATTAAAAGCATTTAGTTTTTCTTCTAGATTACTTTTTTCTCGCAGTAATTTTTGAGCATTAGCCTGATCATTCCATAAACTCGGATCGGCTGCTAATTCTTCTAGCTTTTCAAGTCTTTCAGTTGATGCTTCAACGTCAAAGTGACCTCCAAAGTAGTTCTAAAGACTGCTCAATTTTTTTTACATAATTTTCTATTTCGGCTCTCATTATTTTTTCCTGTTATAAATTTCGATTTTGTTATATATTATCGTGGTTTAGTGTCATCCCGCGAACTTGATCGCGGGATCTTGTAATTACAGACTGTGTCCTGAGATCTCGCGATCAAGTCGCGGGATGACAGACAATAAACAAACGCAAATTATATCACAATAATTATGAATAATCAAAAATATATAAGAAACTTCTCAATAATTGCTCATATCGATCACGGTAAATCTACGTTAGCCGATAGGTTAATTGAACATTGTGGTGGCTTGCAGGCTAGAGAAATGAGCCAGCAAGTGCTTGACTCTATGGATATTGAAAAAGAGAGAGGGATAACTATTAAAGCACAAACCGTACGGCTTGTATATAAGGCTAAAGACGGCAATACCTATTATTTGAATCTAATGGACACTCCTGGGCATGTCGATTTTGCTTATGAGGTTAGTAGGTCACTCGCTGCTTGCGAAGGGTCGTTATTGGTAGTTGATAGTACGCAAGGAGTAGAGGCGCAAACGCTTGCAAATGTTTACCAAGCAATCGAAAATAACCATGAAATATTACCGGTGCTTAACAAGATTGATTTGCCCGCTTCCGAACCTGAGCAGGTGAAGCAGCAGATAGAGGATATAATCGGAATTGATGCAAGTGAGGCTGTCTTGATTTCAGCAAAAAGCGGTATAGGTATTGATTTAGTTTTAGAGGCAATAGTAAGTAAATTACCTCCACCAAAAGAAAGCAGCACGGATATTTTAAAAGCGTTGCTTGTTGATAGTTGGTACGATCCTTATCTTGGGGTAGTTATTTTAGTACGTATTATTGATGGAACTTTGCGTAAGAATATGCGTATTAAAATGATGGCTACAAACTCAGTTTATACCGTTGAGAATGTTGGGTATTTTACTCCTAAAAAACATATTTCGGATGTCTTATATGCAGGGGAAATCGGCTTTTTTACGGCTTCTATAAAACAGGTAGCGGATTGTAAAGTCGGGGATACTATAACTGATGAGAAGAAACCTTGCGAGCAAGCTCTGCCAGGCTTCAAGCCGAATTTACCTGTAGTGTTTTGCGGTCTTTACCCGACAGATAGTTCAGAGTTTGAGCATCTAAAGGATTCTCTTGCTAAGTTACGCCTTAATGATGCTAGTTTTGAATATGAAATGGAAAGCTCTTCAGCACTTGGAGTAGGTTTTAGGTGTGGCTTCTTAGGGTTATTGCATTTAGAGATAATCCAAGAGCGTTTAAGTAGGGAGTTTGATTTAGATTTAATCACCACTGCCCCAAGCGTAGTGTATAAAATTCATATGCGGGATGGTGAGAGCTTGGAGATTCATAACCCCGCAGATTTGCCTGATTTGCAAAAAATCGAGTCAATGGAAGAGCCATGGATTAAGGCGACTATAATGGTACCTGATGAGTTTTTAGGTGCGGTATTATCGCTTTGTACGGAAAAGAGAGGAATGCAGCTGGATCATAGCTATATAGCAAATAGAGCTAAAATAGTTTATAAATTACCGTTAAATGAGATAGTTTACGATTTCTACGATCGTTTAAAAAGCTGCTCAAAGGGTTATGCAAGTTTTGAATGGCAAATGGATGTTTATGAACCTTCCGAACTTGTTAAGCTTGGGATTCTGGTTAATGCAGAGGCGGTTGATGCACTGTCTACAATAGTACACCGCTCACGTGCTGAGCAGAGGGGTAGGGCGTTATGCGTAAGGTTAAAGGACTTAATACCGAGACAGCAGATCGATATAGCTATTCAAGCAAGTATCGGTAGTCGTATTATTGCCCGTGAGACTATTAAAGCACTGCGTAAAGATGTTTTATCTAAATGTTACGGCGGTGATATAAGCCGTAAGCGTAAGTTGCTTGAGAAGCAAAAAGCAGGTAAAAAGAGAATGAGACAGTACGGTAATATCGAAATCCCGCAATCTGCCTTTATTGCAGCGTTGAAAATAGGAGATGAGTAATTTTTTATCTCTTTATCTGTATTAATTTTTTTTTATTTTATATAAAGAAAACTCTAGACGTTATAGAAAAGATTTGTTATAAGAAGTTATCTAAAATTTTTTAGAAACTTCTATGTTCCTCGGTAGCTCAGTGGTAGAGCAAACGGCTGTTAACCGTTCGGTCGCTGGTTCGAGTCCGGCCCGGGGAGCCATTCCTCAATTTTCGACACTTTTATAAATCTATCAAACGGCGGATGCAGTATAAAGTCAAGCTTTTTGCCTGTTAATTTAATTGTCGAAAACACAGTTTTTATTAGGCGTCTTTTTCCCTCAGCATTCGACAAATTAAAATATTGATGTGCATTGGCAATTAGATTTAGTACATCTATAATTTTTTCCGTAAAACAATTATCCTCTTTATTGTGTTCTGCTATCTCTAACATTACTTTATCCTAACGTTTTTTCAATTATGTTTTCTTATACAAAAACTCTTTTCTAGTTAATAACTCCATCTATTACTAAATTCATATATGAATCGAGCTTATTGGTTCTATGTTAAAAAACTAGAAAGACTCGTTAAACCTCGTCAAATAGAACGTGCAGTATTTTTAGGAAAAGAGGATTTATTAAATATATAATCATTACAATCAATAATTATAGTTATTGACATATTTTAATCACTTCTATAGATTACTTCTCTCAGGTGATAATTAAGCTCTGTCATTCATATATAAGTTAATTTTAAAGAGTTAAAATATGGAAAATAAAGGAGAAGAAACCTTAACCTCTGAATCTTATATTGATGAAGAGGAAGAAAAGAGGTTAAAAGCTGAGAACGCAAGGAAAGAGCTTAAATTAATATTAATAACATTTGCTATTATTCTTACTAGTTTTTTAACTTTTACTTATTTCTTTTTAAATTATGTAGAAGAAAAAGCGGCAGAGTATAAATTACAGCAGGAACAAGAAGCTAAAGCAACTAACAAAACAGAATGAAATTGCTTAAATACAAGGTAACTAGAAGTTATTAATATATTTAAAGTTAAAAAGCTATTTGTTATTGCAATTTTTTAATTTTCACTATAATTGTAATCAACTAACTATTAACAATAAATGAAG
>JBEGTS010000003.1:0-103770 GCA_041179265.1 Pseudomonadota bacterium | reverse complement strand
GCTTTAAGATAGACATGATTTGGCTATCACTGTGCTTTGATATTGTCATTTATAGAATCTCCTTCTTTGTTCCTAGAAAATTCTACTCCTTTTGTCGATTGTTTTTGGGGAGGATTACCGTTGCACCGTCATTAGTATATACTACTCCCGAATAAACCTGCTTATTCCCTAGCCCTTCCCCTATCATACGCTGCACTAGACCCGGCATTACCGGAAATTCGGTGATACTCGTATCTCCGGCTCCAAGCCGCTGCGATAACGACTTCTCTCCGACATATGATGCTGCAACTCGCCCAAGTGCCGCTGAAATCTCCTCTATATTTGCATGACACGGCAAACTCTCATTCCCCCCCGGGTTCGCCATATCCGCCTTATCTTCATGGGTACCGGTACTTCTCACCATCACTAAATCATTCAGCGTAAGATCATTCTTGGTAAGAAATTCATTGAATAAGTCCTGTGATATTTGATTTTTAGCAAAACATTCGGTTATTTCCCCTTGCAGTTCCTTTAGTGATTGCTTTGCATCCTCTCCTATAACACTCTTATCATCTTGCTTATTAAAATCATTCTGAAACTTCTCAAATGAAGCTTTCCAATTTGGGGCATGCTCATTCAAGTGCGATTCTATTATTTTAGCATCTACAGGCTTAAACCCCGGAACCTTTGCACTAATATCACCGTATAATTTATGCAACTCTGCCGCTTCAAGGCTTGCTTCAAACTCTTTTATAGCTTCATCCAAATATATCAAATTTGCAGCCTTATATCCATAATCCACTGCATCCTTTTCTATCGAACTATCGTAATTCTCTCCCGTCATCTGCATCTCCCTCTTATACATTCATTACTATGATTGTAAAGAAATTTTAACTACTAATGCAATTCTTTAAAGTTTGTTAATCTTAGTTAATTCATGGCTTGTGATATTTAAACTATTTATATTCTTATAAGGCTACAATTATCGTTTTTATGTGTCAAATATCTTTTTATAAACAACAAATTATTAATAAGGACTTAAAAAATAATACCAGCTTATTTAGATAAAATATTTTTATACAAACTTCTTAATAATAACCGTGGCAGATATTTGGCACTTGAAGAGATTAGACAATATTTTCATCTAGAAGAAATAAGATTATTAACACGTACAGAACTTGAAAATGATTGGAAATTAAACAAGTTATTTAAAGATGTTTTAAACTGTTATAACGATAATTTTGGAACAGCTGTAATAAATAGAATCGAAAACAATATTATTCATAAGTTATTTGTATTTTCAGAAAAAGTTGAACTAAAAGGCCAAGTAGAACAAATACACATATATGTTAAAGTACTTTATAAAATGAGCAAAAGTGAAGAAGAGACCTTATACACTTTCGTTTACTTGGCTAAAATGATGTGAATGGTATATATTTATTACTCTACAAAATAATTATTTATAAGGATGGGTGGTTTATTCTCATCCTTTAGATTTTTATATTATTTTTAATATACTGTTTCTTGAATCAATAAATAGTAATTATCATAAGCTATTAAAATCTTCTATTATTCCCTTTAACCCTCTATTATATTAAATTACTCTCAAATTTTCATTTATATCTTTAATTAAATTTCTATTGCATTCTTAAAACTCCTTACTATGATTCTGTCTATAGCTCATTTTTAACAAAATATTAAGATTTATAGAATTTAATAAGGATTTATGTATATATGTTTAGATGGTTTCAACCCGCACCATCATATGAACAGTTAATAGACATAATAACTGCAAAAAACACCGCAGAAGCACAGAAATTAATTGCTGAAATGGGTAGTATAGAGTTAAGTAAAATTGATAATGAGGGTAATAGGGATTGCTGCTTTGTTACAAGGTCCTAAATATAGACCGGTTGGAGTAAATTAAACAATGAGCTTTGTTATTAACATCAACAGTAATATCAAGCATTTAGAGCGTTATATGAACGACCTTGAGAGGAAGCAATTACCTTTTGGTACGTCGCTGGCTTTAAACAAAATAGCCCTGTTATCACAAGAAAATATTTGCAAAGCCATTCCACGCATCTTTAACAATAACAGGAATTGGTGGGATAGAAGACAAAGAACAGGTATTAAGGTTGAATTTGCTGATAAATATAAACGTAGTTCTGCGGTTTATACTAAAGCCCATTTTGCAAATATTCAAGAAGTAGGCGGCATTAAAAGACTTTATTCGGGTAAGATGATAGCCGTGCCTACAGCTAACGTACCACGTAAGTCAAGAGCTTCCAATGCTTTACGTAAAGAGGAAAGCAATAAGAATATCTTTAAGCTTGGTAACTATATATATAAGCGGTTACCAGGTAGCAGCGTCTATACAGTCTAACACCTAAAGCAAACATCAAGCCACGCTTTGGCTTTAAAGATATGGTACTCTTTTGACTATTAACAAACTTCTATTCATTTATCGGCGTTTCCACCAAAGCATGCTTTAGTACTTGATCAACATTTGACACGGATATAATTTCTAAACTTTCTTTTATATTTGGCGGTATATCTTTTAAATCTTTGACATTCTCTTCTGGAATTAGTACTTTTTTAATCCCTCCCCTACTTGCAGCAAGCAGTTTCTCTTTAAGACCGCCGATAGGTAAGACATTTCCTCGCAAAGTAATTTCACCTGTCATTGCTACGGTGCGATGTACGGGTATTTTAGTCATTAGTGAAACAATAGTAGTAAACAAAGCACAACCTGCAGAAGGACCGTCCTTTGGAATAGCACCTGCCGGTACATGAATATGAATATCAAAATCTTTATAATTATCGTATTTTAATCCAAAAGTTGTTGCTCTACTTCTAAAGCAGCTATATGCAGCCATTGCCGATTCTTTCATAACATCACCGAGCTTTCCGGTGGTCTTTATTTCACCTTTACCTGGGAATGCTAAAGCCTCTATAGTTAAAAGCTCTCCTCCTACTTCAGTATAAGCAAGCCCTGTAGTGCTACCTATTTGATCTTCTTTCTCTGCAAGCCCGAAATTATATTTTTTAGCCCCTAAAAATTCTTCAAGATTATTACTATCTATGGCAATATGCTTAACCGTTTTATCCGCTAAAATTTGCTTTAATGCTTTTCTAGTTAACGCTCCTATTTCACGTTCTAAAGATCTTACTCCTGATTCTTTAGTATAATATCTAATTAGATCTAAAATTGCCGTTTCGGATATAGTAATTTCATCTTTCTTAATTTTATGTACTTTAAATTGTTTTGGAACTAGATAGTTTTTGGCAATTTGGAGTTTTTCTTCCTCTACATAACCGGAAATATATATTTTTTCCATTCTATCGCTTAAAGCTCTAGGTAAATCATGAGAGTTAGCAGTAGCAATAAATATTACATTTGATAGATCATATTCTACTTCTAGATAATGATCAACAAAGTGACTATTCTGCTCAGGGTCTAATACCTCAAGCAAAGCGGATGCCGGATCACCTCTAAAATCAGAACTCATTTTATCAATCTCATCAAGAAGCATCACAGGATTACTGGTCTTAACTTTCTTAAGTTGAGTAAGAATTTTACCCGGCATTGATCCAAGATAAGTTTTTCGGTGTCCTCTGATTTCCGCTTCATCACGAACGCCACCAAGAGCAAATTTAGTGTATTTTCTTCCCATTCCTTCGGCAATAGATTTTACGAGCGAAGTTTTACCGACACCCGGCGGACCGATCAAACATAATATAGGTCCTCTAATTTTACTTGAACGCTGTAATACCGCTAAATATTCTATAATTCGTTCTTTAACTTTTTCGAGTCCAAAATGATCACGATTTAAAATTTTCTCTGCTTGATTGATATCAATTTTAGTAGCATCATATTTACCCCAAGGTAGGCTAAGCAAAGTCTCAAGATAGTTACGTGTTACCCCCGACTCTGCCGACATTTGATTCATGCTACGGAGTTTTTTAAGTTCAGATTCTGCTTTCTCTTTAGCTTCTTTTGATAATTTTAAACTTTTAATTTTTTTCTCGATATCGGCAAGTTCTGATTTATCTTCATCAAGCTCTTTTTGAATAGCTTTCATTTGTTCGTGCAGATAATAATCACGCTGCGTCTTTTCAATTTGCTTTCTTACTCTTTGCTGCAATGCTTGTTCGGTTTCTGAATTCACTATATTGGAAGTAAGCGTACTAATAACCGTGGTGATACGTTTAAAGGGGCTGGTTTCTTCTAATAAATGCTGCTTTGCCTCAAGTGAAGTTATCAAATGTGAGGCTAATATATTTATAATATTTATGAAATTAGTGCTATTACTTATTTCTTTATTGATAGTTTCAATAATTTCCGCATTAACTTTCTTATCATTAATCGCATATTTACCAAATAGCTGCACTGCATTATCAACGAGTGAACGCATGTAATTAACGTCAAATATTTCTTCATCCGGAATAATTTCGTAATTCGCTTCAAAAGCATCATTGCCTTTAATATTGTTTAGCTTTACTCGTGCTATTGCTTCTATTAAGATTTTTGCCGTACTATTAGGCAACTTCACTATTTGGATAATCTTGGCGAGTATACCTGTGTTATAAAGTTCATGTTTACTAGGGTTTTCTTGATCAAATTTTTTCTGTAAAGTTACTAAAATATATTTACTATTATCTTCCTCGGAAATGGTAGTATGGGAGAGTGCTTGCAGAGATTTTTGCCTACCCACAAAAATAGGAGCAATTACTCCTGGGAACACTACCATATCTCGTAATGCCATAAGCGGCAGGGATTTTTTATTCATTAATTAAAACCTTTTAAAATTTCCAATTATTAACTATATAATATAGTATAAACACGATTTCAAGCCATCTTTATTAATTATATTTATGAATTTATTACTACAATCCTCTCAAAATGTAGCAGCCGCACATAATAGAATAAAACAATATCTACATTTAACTCCGATCGTTCACTCTGAAAGCTTAAATGAGATGCTCGGTCACGAGATTTTTTTTAAAGTTGAATCATTACAAAAAACTGGTGCATTTAAAGTTAGGGGAGTGTTAAATCATTTATTAGAACTAAAAGAGCAAGGAAAATTACCTGACAAAATAGTCGGTTATAGTACAGGTAACCATGGAATCGGTCTTGCTTATGCGAGTAAATTATTCGGTATTAAAACAAGGATTTATTTACCGTTAAATACTTCAAAAGTAAAACAACAAGCAGCTCTTCATTATGGCGGTGAAGTTATATACACAAATACTCGCCAAGAAGCAGAAGAAAGAGCAAAAAAAGATACAGAGCAAGGATTTTACTATATGCACCCTTCTGATAGCGATTCTACAATAGCAGGTGCAGGCACGTTATGCTATGAAGCATTACAACAGCTAGGTTTTAGTCCTGATGCTATTTTTGCATCTTGCGGCGGCGGCGGTTTAATTTCCGGCTCATATCTTGCCAAGGAATTAATATCCCCCGCAAGTTTATTAATAGGCTCGGAGCCTCTTACGGCTAATGATGCTTATTTGTCAGTTAAAAATGGTTCAATATATAGATTTGATGACGCACCAAATACTATTGCAGACGGTCTTAAAACCTTGAGTGTATCGGCTCGTACATTTGAATATTTAAAAAAACTCGATGGTTTTCATTTAGCGGATGAATATCAAATATATTACTGGACGGCATGGCTTACTCATTTACTTAAGGTAATATGCGAGCCGTCAAGTAGCATAAATATGGTGGCAGTGGTAAATTGGTTAAAAACACAATCCAAACCTCAAAAATTACTAGTACTAATCTCAGGCGGTAATATCGATCCTATTCTTTATAATGAACTATGGAAAGAGGCGTATTTAACCGTTCCACCTAGCATTAGACCTCTTGCATAACCTAATTTATAAAGAAGAATTTGAAGGAAACACGTAGCACAGAACCGCAACGTACATACTAGTACGTGAGGATTCGAGCACCGGATTGACGTACAAATTACCGTTAGAAATAGGTTATGCAAGAGGTCTATTAAAATTTAACCTTTACTTCTTACTACTCCTTGATTTTGAGTAAAAGTATTAGGGGTATTTTTCGGAGGTTTTATATTAGAATTTCTTAGTTTTATTAAATCTTCAAATATGGTTTTATCAAATGCTATTGGATTGATTTTTCTTAATTCTGCTAAATTAAAATTATTAACTTGTTGCGGTTGAACTATAATAGGCTCCCCCGTAACAGGAATTAAATTTTTAAATTGAGGATTAGTTGCTACCTTATCTTTATTTTCATTCAAAAATTTTGTTAGACCTTCAGCAATTTCAAGATTTGTTAAAGCGTTTGAAAAGATTTTATCATTAATTACTTTTACAACATACTCATCACTTTTAATCATATATTCATTAACAATTTTTTCTAATCTTTGCCCTAAATAATCTTTACCATTAAATATCTGCTTAAATTTTTCCCACCAAGAAGTACCTCTATCATTAATATCCTTTAATTCAGTGGCTATTTTAGTACTATTTTTAGCTAGATAAGTAGAATCTAACTTATTTAATTCCCGTATTATTACTTCAGGATTCTTTATACCTGATGAGTTAGTAAGTGCAGTAATTTGTTTTAATTGCTTACTAATTTCATTATTTTTTTCTAATCTATTACTAATCTGCTGCGTCGTATTAGTGGCTGCCTTTTGTAACTCCTTAAATTCCACTTGAGATAATTGATTTACTCTTGGGATAAACCGCTTACTCTCTTCATCAAATTTCTGATTTTTATCTCCTTGAGTAATAAATTTTTCATATTTTTCAAGTTTTTCTGAAGTGTTTTTAGGATCTTGTTTTAAAATTTCTATAGCTTTATCTTTTATAGCCTGTGCATATTGCTCTTTAGGTATAGCCTTTCCACTTACGGCTATTAATGCTTCTTTAGTTGCTCTTATAGGATTGGCAAAGATTTCTTCTTCATCTTCCACACCCATAAATGATAATTCATCAAAAGGTCCTCCTTTATTTAGAGGAAGTACAAAACCTTTAAGTGCTGCTTCAGCTCTAGCGACATCAAACTTTAGCTTATCTGCTGCACTAGGTATCAGTTTCGTGTCTTGTCCTAAATTAATATGCAGGTTATCTACTAATTTTTGTATATCTTTGTTTTCTACAACTTCACTAATAATTTTGCTAGCAAGAACTTCAAGCGTACTAGTAATATATTCTTCAGATTGTAAATGTTGCCCAATAGGATCAGTAGTAACAATATTTTTATTCAAACTATCTAATCTACTATCTACATTTTTTATATCAACTATTTTTCCTTTTACTGCAGCCGATATCTCAGTTACTTCATCGTTTTTTTTAATTTTTTCAATAGTATCGTCTCTATTAGTTACAATCTCTGCCATATATTACTCATTATTAAAATACTTGATATATCAAGTATATAATACCAAAATTTTATAATTTGCAAGCTATGATCGTGTGGGTCCATGTTTTTTCTGACTCTGTCTACTTTCATTAAGAGCATTAACGTGGGATAATTCTTTAGGAGTTGATATAGAAGACTTATAGCCTTGGGTTTTTGCTTTATCTGGCTCTTTTTTTTCTACAATATTGATTCCTTTATCTTGCTTTTGTTCTGCTCTAGCTTGTTCTTCCTTTTTTAGTTCTTCTGGCAGATTTTTAGCATTTTTATATAAAATACTACTTTCTTTAAAGTTAGCGACTGCTTTATCTATATTTATTTGAGCATAATCCGTACCGGTAACAACTGCTACTATTCTTTGCCATAGCTTAGGTTTGGCTACCCTTTGTAATTCTAATGCTATATTTCCCCCCCATCCGCGTTCGGTTAAATATCCAGGATCTAACTCTGCTAATACTTTTTTAGTGCCATTAACAAGTGCAGGGTTCTTGCTCTCAAGTAATGGGGCGAAATCCTTTTCAATTTTAATTTTTAAATTATCATTTGCAAGCTTACTACCGGTATTTAATTTATTATCTATAGCTGAATATGGATTTTCTATGGTTAATTTTTGTGCTTCCATTGTATTTTGATCCATTGCTTCTTTAGCTTTATTAGCAGCTGCTTTAGCATTTTCCTCAAGTTCCAAACTTTTCTCCGGAATTGTTGCTTGTTGAAATTCCTTATTAACAAGATTTTTACTTTTATCGCCTTGAGTAATAAATTTCTTATATTTTTCAAGTTGTTCAGGAGTAATTTTCGAATCTTTTTTAAGAATTTCTTGAGTTTTATCTATTAGTGCTTTAACATATTGATCTTTAGATATTTTTTGGTCATTTAGTTCAATTAAAGCTTCTTTAACTGCCGGTAGGGCTTTCTCTAGAATTTCTTTTTCTTCTAAACCTGTATAAGATAAATTATCAAATGCAGCATTTTTTTCTAAAGGTAGCTCAAAACCCTTTAAAGAAGCTTCCAAATTTGTGGCTGCAAGTCTCATTTTAGCTTGTTTTGCCGGTGATACTTCTAATTTTATACAAGCTTTCGATTGCTGATTAATACTATTGACAAGCTCATTAATTTCTTCTGATGCAAGATAATTTCTAATTCCTTCTTTTCCATGGTTTACTGCTCCTAAAAGATTATCATACATCGTAAGAACTTTATCATTAATAGGTCCATCTAAATTCATTCTATTACGATATTCATCAATTGCTTGAGCCGTAGCTTTTAAGCCGGCAAGCATTTCATTTGCATTTGGCATATTACCTCCACTATTAATTATTGTTAATTAAATTAGATAATAATTAGTTAAAGAATGCAAACCAATTTAAAATTTATGAATGAAAATTAATTAAAACTTGTAAAAAGAATTGTATTTTTTCATGGAAGAGGTTCTGATCGTAATTTCGTCAGGGATTTCAGTTATGAATCTTGAAGGGTAAGAGCGAACTATTTCATAAAATATTTTTCGGCTTTCGGCGTGGGTAATATACAAGTCTTTTTTGGCTCTCGTAATACCGACATAAGCAATGCGGCGTTCTTCTTCTAAGCCTTTTTCGCCGTCTTCGTCTAGAGATCTTTGAGACGGAAATACCCCCTCTTCCCATCCCGGTAAGAATACTACATCAAACTCAAGGCCTTTCGCAGCGTGCAAGGTCATTATAGTAACAGAGCCACCGTAATTAGTTTCAAGCACTTCGTTTTCCATAACCAAACTAGAATGTTCGATAAAATCGTGAATATCGTTAAATTCGGCAATAGCTCTCAGCATCTCGTTAATATTCTCGATTCTTCCAAGTGCTTCTTCGGTTTTCTCTTCCTTAAGCATTTCAAGGTAACCAGAATCATCAAGTATTACTTTAACAACGTTTATCGGAGCATCGGTGTTAAATCTTTCATGCCAATTATCGACTTTAGTTACAAAATCTTTTAAAGTTTCATATGATTTTGCTTTAATCTCACCTATTTCTAGCATTTCTTTTACAGCAGTAAAATTAGAAATATTTCGCTCTAATGCATATACTTTAATTTTATTTAAGCTAGCTGCACCTATTGCTCTTTTCGGTACATTTATAATACGCTCAAGTGCTAAATTATCGTTTGGATTCAAAGCAATACGGATATAGGCAAGCACGTCCCTTATTTCCATTCGTTCATAGAATCTTAAGCCTCCTATAATTTTATAAGGCATAGCACTATTTATAAATGCCTCTTCAAAACTCCTAGTTTGAAATCCGGCTCGTACTAATATGGCAATATTACCTGCATTATATCGATCTTCTCTTACTAACCTATCTATTTCACCGGCTATATACCTTGCTTCTTCTTTATCACTCCAACAAGAGATAATTTTTATCTTTTCACCGCTTTCTCTATCCGTCCATAACGTTTTACCGTGACGGTTTTTATTATTATTGATAACATTAGAAGCAGCAGCAAGTATCGGTAAAGTTGATCTATAATTCTGCTCTAATTTAATAATTGCTGCACCTACAAAATCCTTTTCAAACCGTAATATATTCCCAACTTCCGCTCCACGCCAGCCGTAAATAGACTGATCGTCATCACCCACGCAACAGATATTTTTATGTAAGCTCGCAAGCATTCTTGCCCATAAATACTGGACAACGTTAGTATCTTGATACTCATCTATCAAAATATATCGATATTTTTCTTGATAATGTCTTAATATATCGGGATTTTTAATGAAAAGCTCATTATTATAAAGTAACAAATCCCCAAAATCCAGTGCATTAGATATAAGAAGATTCTGCTGATATTCGTGATAAACAAGTTTTGCTACTCGCTGTACCGGAAGGCTAGTGTCTGAGGCTGATAATTTACTTGGTAATAATCCTTGATCTTTCCATCTAGAAATTATGATATGTATTAATTTAGGAGCATATTTTTTAGTATCAATATCTTTCAGTTTTACTATATCTTTAACTAGTTTTAATTGATCGTCATGATTAATAATAGTAAATCTGTTATTTAGACCAAGATTTAGATGCTCTATATGTTCCCGTAATATTCTAGCTGCCATTGAGTGAAAAGTACCGATATTAAGCCCGTAGCAATTAATTAAGCTATGAACCCTTTCAGCCATCTCTTTAGCAGCTTTATTAGTAAAAGTAACGGCTAGAATATTTTGAGGTGAGGCTAGATTTTTGTGAATAATATTCGCTATTCTTGAGGTAAGTACCTTTGTTTTACCTGTTCCTGCACCTGCAAGCAATAAAAGCGGTCCTTCAGTATGAAGAACTGCTTTTTGCTGTTGTGGATTTAATGTATGTATGAAGTCTTGGTTTTGCATTGCACCTGTCATCCCGTGGCCCCGCCACGGGATCCAAAAAAAATTAAAAAAACTGGATCCCGCTACAAGCTCGCGGGATGACACTTTCCTAAAATAATATCCTTATTTTTGCTTATATCAATGAAAAAGATTATCTAATTCTTCTCAGGTTTTTGATAATATAAGAAAGAGTAATTATTGGATTACAAAGAATTATTTTTAAGAGCCTAAAATAAGAGCCTAAATTCCTATCTTCAATAAACCAATTATATAAATCATTTATAGGCTTAATCTTATCAGCTATAATATATTTATCTTTAAATAATTCTTTCAAAGCTCTTTTTGCCTGTTTTGCTTCTACCTTACGCTCTATTGTTAAGCTTTGATCATGAACTCTATAAAAATACAAAGATTCCGGTATATGAGCAAATTTTGTAACAAGCCCAAAACGCAGCCAATATTCATAATCATCAACTAACTGCATATTTTCATTATATCCGCCTACTTGCTTTGCTAAATCTGCTCTATATAAAAAACATGCACCGACACAATCTCTAATCGGTAAAAACTCAGGCGATTCTTGATAAAGCCTGGTTCCTATTTTACCTTGCTCATCTATTAAGGTATAATCAGTGTATACAAGTCCTATATCAGGCGAATTATCTAGAACACTGCTCATTTCCTCTAAAGCATTTTCATGAAAAAGATTATCATCTGAAGTCCAAGTGAAATACTGTCCCCTAGCCTCTTTAAAAGCGATATTAAGACTACTAGGTAATTTTTTATTAGTCTCATTTACTATTACTTTAATACGTGAATCTTGCTTCGCATATTCCTTAGCGACAAGCACGCTATTATCTTTCGAGCAATCATCAATAATAATAAGCTCGAAGTCTTTAAAGCTTTGATTAAGGCAGCTTTCAATAGCAAGAGGTAATAGCTTTTCTCTATTGTAGACCGGCAGAACTATTGAGATTTTAGGAAAGTTAAAGTTATGCATCTACTCCTAACATATCAAGTATTTCTATATATTGAATTACGATTTCTTGTAATCCTTCGGAATAGTAATTATGCTCAAAGTTTAATAATGCATTGCATAAAGCATTATTAAGCTCTTGGGGTATTATGATATCGATCTTATTAAAACTTTCAATTAATTGTACTATAGGATGAAAATATCCAATTGAAAGCGGCATCTTTTGGTCCAGTAATTCAGCCAAATTATTAGATATTATGTGTAAGTAGTGATTCACTTTTTCTCTATCTATTAGATAAAGCCGTTCATAATTATCAAGGATAAAGCTAGCTTGTTCAATTTTTTCTTCAATATCATCTATAGGTACCGGCATAATTTTTAATCATAATTATTATTGAAATTAGTTCCGTCGCCACTGAATTGAGTATATAAAAATGACAATTCTATTGTTAAAACTTTAATTTCATTAGGTATAAAGAAATCAGAAGCAGGAGTAGACGAAATATAACTTAAAAAGAATTCACAACATTCATAAGTACAAGATTCATTATAGTCTAAAAATACTAAATCAAAAAACTTTTTACATCTTATAGACAATTCAGCATAATTTACATCTTCTTGTTCTGCCAAATTTATTATATGTTTTACTTCTTCTTTTAATTCAGACTTAACATTACTAAATATTGGCATATTTATTATATTATATTCTGTAAATTTATATATTTAGTATTTAGATATTCAAATATCCCTTCAAACGAGCCTTCAACTCCAAAACCTGAAGCTTTACGTCCCGCGAAACAGGCTTTGGCATTTGCAGGTAACGGATCATTAATCGATACCATACCAAAATCAAGCCTCTCTGCTATCATTTGTGCCACGGATATATTATTTGAATATACATATCCTTGCAAGCCGTATTCGGTATTATTTGCACGTTCTATTACTTCTTCTAACTCTTGAAATTTATAGCAAGCAATCACCGGACCGAATATTTCCGTTTTAAATATATCCATATTATCTAAACAATCAATAATAATAGTCGGCTCAATGAAATTATTAACGGCTTTACCGCCGCAAATTAATTTAGCTCCTTTATTTTGTGCATCTGATAAAAGCTTTTGTATTTTTTCTATTGCAGCCGAATTAATTAAAGGACCTATATCTGATGTTTTATCGAATCCGTCACCAGCTTTCAGATTAGTAAATTTAACCTTTAGAATTTCTATAAATTTTTCATATATAGATTCTTCTATAAATATCCTATTAGGGGAAGTACAAGACTGCCCGCTATTTCTAGTTTTAGCGACTACCAAATCACTTGCTACTTTCTCTAAATCATTATCTGCTGTTATAATGAAAGGAGCATTACCGCCAAGTTCTAAAGATAAACGTTTTAGAGTATTTGCAGTATTTTGATATAGAATTTTACCGACATTTGTAGAACCGGTAAATGATAATTTCCGAAGCCTAAAATCACTACAAAAAGCCTTACCTATAACATCTGAATCACCAGTAATTACATTAAATACTCCCGCAGGCAAACCGGCATCACTTGCCAATTTTGCAAGTACTAAAGCTGATAGAGGTGTAAGACTTGACGGTTTTAATATAACGCTGCAACCTGCTGCTATTGCTGGTACTACCTTACGGGTAATCATCGCATTTGGAAAATTCCAAGGAGTTATAGCAGCAGCTGGCCCTACTGGCTCATATTGCGTAACAATTTTATGTGCTTTATTATTTCCGGGTTTAATAGTCGAATGAATATTATGAATAGCATATGTATACCAATCAATAAAAGAAGCTCCGTATAGAATCTCTTTTTTGGATTCAGAGAGTATCTTCCCCTGCTCTAGCGTTAGTATATGGCTTAACTCATCAATATTTTCGATTACTAAGTTATACCATCTTCTAAGAATCGCTATCCTTTCTTCAAATGAACTTTGTGACCATGAAGAAAAAGCCTTAACTGTATTATCTATTGCCGAATTAATCTCGGATAATTCTAAATTCGGAACTGTAGCAATTTCTTTTAAAGTCGAAGGATTAATAACGGATATTTGTTTTCCGAATGCCACAAATTCACCGTTTATATAATTCTTGCCTATAATGTTTTTAAGTAATTTCATATTTCCCTTGATAATAAATGGCTTTGTCTGTTAGGCCGCAGAAGAGCGTTGTTGCATGGCTCTGATGTCATCCCCGCGTAGGTATTTGCGTGGAGTTCGAAAAAAGTACTCGGTGTCATCCCGTGGGCTTGGCCACGGGATCCATAAAAACAACTTAAAATACTAATAACTTTGGTATTTTTAACTGGATCCCGCGATCAAGTCGCGGGATGACAACTGAAAAACTGGTCCACACAACAAGACCTACGCGGGAATGACATATAGTACTTTTCTAGTATTATTAATTAAGCTGCTTCATCGTAACAACTTCTTACAACGCCGGCAATTTCTGTATCAGACTCCTCTATTCCAATAGTGAACTCTTGACCATCTATATAAAATGTAGTTCCTGTCTCAGTTTCTATTTTTTTTCCAATAAAAACATCACCTTTTTGTACTCGAGTTACCAAATTTAGCTTCTCTCCTAATATTTTCCAAATAACTACCTTTTGCCCAATATTATCAATATATTGCTCAAGCTGATTCATACCGTTAGAATCCGCTAAACTCACATGAGTAAAGCCCCCATACATAGCGATTTCTTCAAAAAATTCTCTACTATAATGTTCTCCAAAACCTACAGCATACATATTAAATTGAGGATTTTGTATTACATCAGTTGCAGAATCTATAACCTCTTTTTGAGTTGTCTTACAGTCAGTTCCTTCGTTTTTCCCATCAGTAAATACTATAATAGTAGAATGCATATCTATTTTTTCTTTAAAAGATTCTAAAGCATCTTTGACAGTACCATACAACCTTGTACATCCATCGGCATTAAAAGCTTCTACATATTTCTTAATATCTTCAATAGTATTTTCCTTACTAGAAAAAGATTCCATGCTAGATTGATCATTAAATGAAACTATATTAATTTCCCAATTAGGAATCTCAACTAATTTGGCTAGTATCTTTTGTATATTATCTTTATAAGTACCAAAAGTACTTTTCATGCTACTGCTAATATCGATTAATAAAGTCATATAATGAGTATTATCATTATTTATGGCTTCTGAATCTTTAGAAGAAAACATAATAGGAAGCTTATCTTCTTCCTGCCAAACAAAACCATTTAATATCGGAAATAAATATTTTAATAGATATTGTTTATCAAGGATAAATCCGCTTTCCAAATTAGAAGCGATAATAGGTGGTTTACCATCAGTTTTATAAGCCTGTACAGCCTGCATTGCTGCACCATTATTTAGGGTAAACGTTAAGCTATTATTATTTTCTTTATGAGAAATAATTTGGGATATTAATTTAGAAAATTCAGTAGGCGGATAGATATAATTCGTAGCTGGTGTTGCTTCGCCTGTTAAAATTTTTGACAATTTATTTTCATCAGTTATAGTAGCTTGCAACATTCCAAGTTGCCCTTCACTAATCTGTTGTTGAAAAGGATCTCCAAAAGAAAACTGAAATTGAGTAATTAATAATTCTTTATTAAATTCAGCTTCTAGCTTCATTGTATTAAAAATTTCAGATAAATTAAACTTATTTATAAAGTCTCCGTCTACTAATTTATGAAATAATTGCCCTGCTTCTATATCCGAAGCATCTATATTATCAGGTTCAGCTTCTTCTAATTTTTTTGGCTTATCCTCATTATCCTTAAATAAAGCATGTATCACATTCTTCTTTAATTCATCAGGGGAGGCTAATAATGTACGGAAATGTTCTAAGTCTTTAGAATTTGTTTTAAAAATGACTTTATTATAGGTTACCTTTGTAATTTCTACCTTTGTTCCTATAGCTTTTAAAAAAATTTCCCATTTTTTTTCTGATGTCAAATGTTGTATAGGCATAATTCCTCTTTGTGTTTATAAAATAAGAAAAAACACTATACTGCTATAACTTTCAATACAAGAGTTTATTAAAAGAAATTAATAAATTCTTGTATTTCTGTTTCTTTTTTGAAGAAATTTAATTACTTATTCAAAAATTTCTCTGCTTCAAGAGCCGCCATACAGCCTGTTCCTGCGGCAGTTACTGCTTGCCTATAAATTTTATCCTGAACGTCACCCGCAGCAAAAACTCCTTCTACGCTAGTTTTAGTACTACCGGGTGTAGTGATAATATAATTGTCATCATCCATTGCAATTTGTCCAGTAAATAAACCGGTATTTGGTGCATGGCCTATAGCTATAAATACTCCGCTACAATTCACTAAACTAATCTCTTTGGTGTGAACATTTTGAATTTTAACTCCGGTAACAGATTTTGGTTTATTGCTACCTACAATCTCATCTACTACATGATCCCAAATAACCGATATTTTAGGATTTTTAAATAATCGATCTTGCAATATTTTTTCAGCTCTAAAACTATCTCTTCTATGCACTATAGTAACTTTGCTAGCATGATTGGTTAAATATAAAGCTTCTTCTACTGCACTATTTCCTCCCCCTACTACAACTATTTCTTGATTCTTAAAAAAGAAACCATCACAGGTAGCACATGCCGAAACACCAAAACCACGAAATTCCTGCTCTGAATCTATACCAAGCCATTTTGCTTCTGCACCTGTACAAATGATTATACTTTCTGCTTCATACTCATTCCCAGCTCCGGTAAATACTTTAAAGGGTCTTTTTGATAAATCAACTTTTTCTACGTAATCACTAATAATTTCCGTGCCTACATTTTTAGCCTGCATAGACATCTGCTCCATAAGCCAAGGTCCTTGCACCGTTTCCGCAAACCCAGGATAATTCTCAACATCGGTGGTAATTGTAAGCTGCCCGCCGGGCTGCATGCCATTTATTAATATTGGTTTTAAAGCGGCTCTAGCCGTATAAATGGCGGCACTTAAACCTGCAGGACCTGAACCTATTATTAGTACTTTAGCAGTAATTTTCATAATTATTGTTTGTTTATTAATTTTCTTTTTTGTTTTCTAATTTCTCTATCCAAGATTTAATGTAATTAATTTCTTCAATATTCATTAGAGCAGGAGAATGTCCTGCATATTTTATTTCATAAAGATCAAAAGCTTTTGTTTCTTTCATTTTTTTAACGGTAGATTTTGTTAAAACTTGAGACTTCAATCCATGAATTACTAATGTTTTACATTTTATTTTATTCCATATAGACCACATTTCTACATCTTTTTGTTTACCAGCATTTTTCATTCCTTTTGTTATAGCCGGATCATAATTCATTTTATATTTTCCGCCGAATGTAGAAATGACGCTATATCTCGTTAAATAATCCCAATCTTCTTCGTCTTTGATACCTGATTGTGCATAAATAAGCTTTAGATGTTCTTTTGCACTAACCAAATCATCTAAGATAATCGTTTTTTTGGCGTATCCTCCAATTTTAACTAAAGGAGCAGCATCAATAAATGCTCCTATATCATTTAATATTAAGGCTTTAAAAATATTTTTATATTTACTGGCAAGTACCATACCTATAATACCGCCCATTGAAGTACCAAGCCAAATAGGATTTTTAATATTTAGTCTTTTTAAAAAGAATAACGTATCTTTAATATAGGTGGTATAATTATAATGATTAGTTTTTTTGAAATTTTCGCTATCACCACGCCCAGGATAATTTATTGAAATTACCCTATAATCTTTACTTAATTCTTTAGCTATTTTATCAAAATCATGAGAATTTCTAGTTAAACCGTGAGCACATACTACTATATTTTTATTATTAGGATCACCGAATTCCACATAAGAAATTTTATGTTCCGGTATATATTGAAGAGGTAATAAATTAATATATGGACCAATTTTTATTGAATTAATTTTCATATGAACCTATTAATTTAAATCACTTAAAAATATACTGACCATTGTCGGCATATATATAACTACAAAAAGCAAAGACAAAAACACGGTAGCAGCAACTTTCTCAGGGTAAAATTTTTGTAAATTTGCTATAACTATAGTATTTGCTGCGAGTGGTGCCGTAGAAAGTAATTTTAACGCATTATAATAATCATTGTTATACCATTTTGTTACAAAATGATCAAACATGATAAATAGTCCTATCCCAAGGGGATAAAATATAAATTTAGCAGCAAAAGTAGCAAGGGTGAATTTTATATCGACTTCAAATTTTTGCAAAGACGAAAGAGCAAGCCCAACCATAACCATACCAAGTATCGAAAAAGAACCTTTCATATTATATATAAAATCATCTAAGAAGTCCGGTAAAGTAAAACCACAAAAACTAAACAAACATCCCAAGAAAAAAGCATTTAAAATCGGTAATTTTACTACTTTTAATATGCTGTCGGTAGTATTGGAAAAGCTCCTCATACAAATATAAAAGCCGACAGAACATTCGTAAATATTAACTCCTATCACCGCCATCATATAAATACTTAATGTATAATCATCAAAAAGTGCTGCAGCTATCGGTAACATAAAATATCCGCCATTTGCCGTACCTGCAGACAAAGCTATAATATTACGTGTATGATCTTGCCAAAATTTACCAAAAAAATAATAAGAAAAGAGTGATAAGAGTGTTGCGATTACAAATGTTACGACCGTAACGCTTAATGCCGAAAGTGTTAAGGTTGTACTAGCAGGTATCGTAAAAAATACTATAGGCGATATAAAATAGAAGAGTAACGAAGATATACTATCTCTCTCAACATTTGAATATTTACCTGCTAAAAATCCTATTACTACACTTAATAATACCGAAATGGTTTTGAAAAAAACTATACTAAAGATTATCATGTAATGAGCTAAAGATATAATTACTTATAATACATGAGATTTTATTTTTTTCACTAGGTTTTGTGAACATTTTTAATTGATTTTATATTTTAAGGTATTTTTTAGCGAAAATTAATAGGATTTTTGAAGAAATAGTTATTCATATTTCAAAAAAATCTTATAATTTGTAGCAAAAAAGAACCAAAATTAAATCTTTTTAGAAATGTTCACAAAACCTGAATTTTGTAAAGATTTTTACTTTATGAGATAAAAATAAACTTTTAATTGAAATATTAAAAGAATTATGTTATTTAAAGCTTCTAATTTAATATCAAGTTCTCTATATGCTCATAAAAAATCTATTTTGTTTTATTATCATATTTTTCTACCTGAATTCTTATGCAACCCCTGCTCCGCTTGGTCTTGAATTAAATAAAACTACACATCTAGAGTTAATAAAAAAATATAAAATTATAAATAAAGAACCTAATTATTGGCAGGGATATAATTATTATATAGAACCAGACGAAAAAACTATCTCTAAAGCTTTAGTGATATGTAATGATTTTAATGTAATAGAAGCCGTTATTTTAACTATAGATAAGAATAAATTTGAAGAATTTTATAGCCTCTTAAAAGATAAATATAATTTAGAAGAAGAAAATGATAGAGTGGTTACTTTCAAGGATGGTGATTGTTTAGTAATACTTGAATCTTCTGAATTAAATCCTGAAATGGAACTTGTATATATAACAACCGGTTTCTATAAAGAATTTTTAAATAAATTAGACAAAGAAGAAAAGCTAGAGCAAGAACAGATGAAGAGATTATTGTAGTACTGTCCCTGCGTAGCATTGTTGCGTAGATCGAAAAACGCATTCGGTGTCATACCGTGGCTTGTACCTGCGGTATCCATAAAAACAATTAAAAAAGACTGGATCCCGCGATCAAGTTAGCTAGGATGATAGAGGTGGAAGTGAGCCACACAATAACACCTATGCAGGAATGACATAGTTAGCCACTTCGGAAATTATAGGCATCTGTAAATTATATTTTTTAATCAAATCTAAAACTAATTTTAATGCTTCTTTTCCCTCTACTAATTCTTTATATTCCTGTAAAAATTTCTTTTTATCGCTACTAATTCCTAGCTCATAACCAAATTTTGCATTGCGTGATCCTAAAGAGTAACAGGTAAGCACTAAATCACCTACTACTCCCGCCTCTAACAATATATCCGTCCCCTCTTGCATACCGCCTAAAGCTTTCGATAAAGTAGCAATTTCTTGTAAGGCAGATACTATAAGCGTTGCTCTGGCATTTTCTCCCTGCTCTCTTGCTAAATCAATTCCGCTTTTAATAGCAAAAATATTTTTCAATGCTCCTGCTACCTGTAATGTAACAATATCACTTGTCGTATTATTAGTAAAAGATTTTAAAGTGAGATTATTAGCTATCTTATTTGCTACATCTATATCTAAACTTGCAATACTTGCTGAAGCCGGTAAATTTTTAGCGAGTTCCTTTGCAAGATTTGGACCAGAGAGAAATACTATAGGGCTATTTGGTAATAAAGTTTTTAGCCTATCAGAAAATAATTCGGTAGGATTACGGGCAAAACCTTTTGTTGCGATTAAAAGAGTGTTGTCTTTGGAAATACCGTGAGTTTTTAATAATTTTATTGAATCATCAAAAGCATAAGACGGCACTGCAATAATAATTAGTTCAAAATCCTTAATTATATCTAAGTTTGTAGTAGCCTGTAAATGAGCGGGTAATTTAATCTCTCCTAAATATTTTACGTTAGTTTTCTTATGTAAAATTTCTTTTGCTATTTCCTCATCACGTAAAAATAAAGTAACGTTATTACAGTTTTGTGCTGCTAAAGAAGCAAGGCTAGTACCAAAACTTCCTCCCCCATAAACCGCAATATTTTTAAATTTATTCATGTATTCGCTCTACTGTACAAAAAGAACTCGGATGTCATTCCCGCGAGGCATTGTTGCGTGGACCAGTTTTTCGTCATTGCGAGAAGAATTACGCAGTAATTCAACGAAGCAATCCAGTAAAAAATTCTGTAAATCAGAATTTTTTTATTATTTTTCTGGATTACCACGCAGTCTACGACTGCTCGCAATGACGATTTTACTACTCTATAACTTTCTCGAGATTTACTATTATCACAGGTGATTTATTAACTTCCTGTTTTAAGGTTTTACGGATTGTTCCTTTTATTGCCTCGATCACTTGCTCATCCGATAATGCTTTTTTTGCTTGGCTTTGTTGAATGGTAACCAGTTCTTTGATGTCATTTTTAATAAGGTTAACTAATGCCATATCCTCCTTTGGATCAAGTAATCCCGGCATAGATAATATCGGATTTGCGGCAAGTAGTCCTTGTTTATTGATTACTACCGATGCTACCACAATCCCCGCTTCACGCATACGTCTTCTAGCTTTAAAAATCGGCGATTCTACAGAGAGTAAATAATTACCGTCTACGGCTAAATAACCGCTTTCAACTTTTGAAATTACTTTCGCATTATTAGGATCAAGCAGTACTACACTGCCATTCTCAACCTCTACTGCCTGTTTTATGCCGTTTTTCTTAGCAAGCTTAACATGTTCATGAATATGTACTGGCTCGCCATGAACAGGTATACAAATATTCGGTCTAATTAGAGAATACATTTTTTGCAGCTCGTCAATTGATGGATGCCCTGAAACATGAACAAAATGGTCTCGCTCGGTAATAACTTCGACACCCAATTTAACAAATATATTAAATAATCTAAATATTTTCTTTTCATTACCGGGAATAATTTTTGAAGAAAAAATCATTGTATCTTTAGGAGCAAGCCTTATTGAGTGATGAGCATTACTAGCTAATTTTGCTGTTGCTGCAAGTGGTTCACCTTGACAACCGGTAGCAATTACAAGTAACTCTTCTCGTCTAAATCTACTAACGTCACGTTCACTAATTAGAGGAGTAATATCTTTAAAATAACCGCTTTCCTGAGCAGCAAGCATCATACGATGCAAACTTCTACCGGTTAAGACTACTTTTCTACCGGCAAGCCCTGCAGCATGAATTATTGTATCAAGCCGTGCTAAATTAGAGGCAAAAGTTGAAACTACTACCATTTTAGGGCAGCCGGCTATAATATCTACTAAACTTTTTCTAACATCCCCCTCAGAACCTGAACTTCCTTTATTAAACACGTTAGTTGAATCGCAAACAAGTGCAAGAACCCCTTCATCGCCGTAAGATTTTAAAAGCTCTTCATCGGCTTTTTTGCCGAGTATAGGATCGTTATCAAATTTCCAATCTCCCGTATGTAAAATATTACCCGCCTCCGTACGGATCATAATCGCTTGCATCTCAGGAGCTGAGTGAGTCAGCGGTACCATTTCTAAGGAAAAAGGATCTAGGTTTATTTTACTACCGGATTTTACTTCATGAATTTTTATATTTTTAGCAAAATCATATTCATTTAAACGAATTTTTAAAAAATTTGCCGTAAAAGTAGTAGTATAAATAGGACATTTAAGGCTATTCCACAAATATTGAACTCCGCCTAAATGATCTTCATGGGCGTGAGTTAAAATCAGACCTACTATATCTTTTTTATATTTCTCGATAAAGCTGCTATCGGCAATTATCATATCAACACCAGGTAAATAATCATCAGCAAAGCCGCTACCGCAATCAATCATTAACCATTTACCTTTATAATGGTAAAGATTAAGATTCATACCTATTTCATTAGATCCCCCTAGCGGTACAAATAGCAGATCATTTTTATGATTTTTGATGTTGAATGATGACATAATTTAACTTAATATTTATTTTATTACTTTATCCTTATAACTTATTATTAGTTAAGCGTCTATATATTAAAAAAGAAATTCATATAATGAATATAAATAAAATAGCATTGATTTATAACCAAAATTCCAAGCATATAGCTATTATAGAGGAAATAAAAAAACTCTATAATTATTGTAATATAGAGGAAGCAGAGGTAATTATCGTAATAGGAGGCGATGGAGAATTACTACATAATATTCACCGTTATATGCATCTTAATATACCTTTTTACGGAATTAATTTAGGAAGCCTCGGCTTTTTAATGAATCCTTTAGATACTAAAAATTTATTACAAAATATACATGAAAGTACAGTTTCTATCCTGAATCCTCTTCTTATGCAAGCCGAAGATACGAGCGGTCAAATACATACGGCACTTGCTATTAATGAAGTATCGATATTTCGTAAAACTAATCAAGCTGCAAAATTTAGAATAGACGTAAACGGGATAGAGAGAATGAGCGAATTAGTAGCAGACGGAGCTTTAGTTGCAACACCTGCCGGAAGTAGTGCTTATAACTTATCTGCCGGGGGTCCTATTTTACCGCTTGAGTCAAACATGTTATGCCTAACCCCTATCTGCTCGTTTAGACCGCGTAGATGGCACGGTGCTTTACTGCTTTCATCTGCTACGATTAAATTTGAAATATTTAATACAACCAAAAGACCGGTAAACGCCACTGCCGACTTTCAGGAATTTAATAATATCATATGGGTTACCGTTAAATCTACTAAGGATAAACCTATCAAACTGCTCTTTAATAAAAATCATACGTTGGAAGATCGAATTATTAAAGAGCAATTCGGTGGATAATTATTAAGAAATATTAATAATTTCTTTACTAAAAAATAAATTCATATATAGTGCCTTGTTAAAAATAACTAGGTATTATTATATGAAAGGAAAAATAACGCCTCTTAAAATCCCCGAAAATAATCATATTTTATGGTTACCACTTGAAACTCACAGTACTATCCTAAATACAGCTATAAAAAAGTACTCTGATATAATTAAAAATTTTAAGCTAAAAGACGATTATTTAAGAACTATTGAAGAAATAGAAGACTCAACACTAGCTTTAGAATTTGCTAATTTAGTAATTAAGAGGGTAAAAAAGGTACAAACCCAAAAAAAACTATTGGAATATTTATTAAAAAATTACAGTTACGAAGAACTTAAAAATCATGAATTATTTAAAGATTATGAGATTAGTGAATATAATTCTTTAATTAATAAAAATTCTAACGTAGAAATATTTTTTGAGTACAAACCTAGCAGCAGTCGCTACTTAGCGAAGATTATTAATCAATTTATCGCTAAGGAAAATATTTTTCGTCTAGCCGTAATAGAAAAGAATATTTCATTAATGGAAGAAATAGCTAAAGATCTATTGAAAACGGCACATGTAGTTTTAAATTTGCTTGAAGCTCAAAAACAAGAAGAATGGTATCAAAAATATCTGAATTTTATTAAAGAAATTGTACTATTTGTAAAACCTGAATTTCAACCTGATATTATTAAGCAGCTAGCAGATATAGGAGATTTCAGTACTTTAAGTTCTTTTTCTGAAATATTGCTTAGCATCAAACAATATGAAAAAGTAATAACATTACTTGAGCCTCGGTTACCAAATATACTTAATAGCGATCACAAAAACAAAGAAATCTACTTTTGCCGCTATAATCTATCAGCAGCCTATAATAATACAGGAAAATTGTCTTTAGCCGAAGAGCAATTGTTACGCATTTTAAAGGATCGACCAAACGATAGCGATTCAATCTATAGCTTATTTAATATTTATTTACTTAACGGAAAGGCAACAGAAGCAAAAAATTTAATAAAAAATGCTCCCAAAGATATAAAAATTTTAACAGAAATGAGTTTTAATTTAGCTGAAATTTCTGAAGCTAAATTAAACCTAATTAACCAAGATAATTTATCTAAAGATAGTAAAGAACAGTTTCGATGTTTTCAATATATTGCCAAATACAATAAATATTCTGCTTCTGAGAAAATTTTAAATGAAGAAAACCTAAAGGATGAGTTAATCGAAGTTAGCAACTCTATTGGTGGTTCTATATTATTATCTACAACAGCACTATATACCAAACAATATGAATTAGCTAAACAATTTATACAAAAAATACCTAAAAATAAAATAACTTCATATCTCAGTAATATCTTTCAGGAAATAGAATTTTTATTAAATCCTGAAGAATATATTAACCAAATTCATATAGAAGCTCTTGTTAGCAACCTTACTTTTTCACAAGCACAAGCTATAGAAAAAATTAATAAGATTATCACTTGTTTAATCGCAATTAAGAAATACGACTTAGCTTTAAACAAAGTTGAGGAAATTTTACAATATGATAATAAAAATCAGGAAGCCATTGAGAATGGATTAGCAGCTGCAAGGCTCGCTAATGATCAAGAAAAGATACAGAAATATACTGACTTGTTATATCTGCTAGAAGAACTAGTGCAGTATGAAGATCCTAAAAAAACTCACGAATATTATCAGTCAATAAAAGAAGCACATTTATTAAACGCTGTCCGACAAATTATTCCTAATACCCATAGTAACTGGAAAATTAAAGAAGAAGGAGAGATTACAAGCGACAGCACTCCTTATCTAGGTAAACATAAAGGACTTGAGTGTTATGGAAAAATTAGCAGAAAATTAAAGCTCGATAATACTCAGTATACTAAGTTTGAGAATGCTTTAAAAAAAGGTATAATATATAGACAACAAGGTTGTAACGGCGTTAAATTTATCGGTAAAAAAGTAGTTGAAATTAAAATTGACGGTGACCAGCGTTTATTCGCAAATATATTACATTCAAACGAACATGGTGAATTACTGATAAACTTTGATCATCAAGGGAATCATAATGATGTAGTAAAATTTGCCGGCGAACATCATCTAGAATTTCATCAAGATTTGTTATAAAATTAGCTTTATTGCATGGATCGAAAAAGACATTCGGTGTCATACCGTGGCTTGACCACGGTATCCAAAAAATAACTTAAAGTACTAATAATTTTAGTATTTTAAACTGGATCCCGCGATCAAGCCACGTGATGACACCGAGTGCGTTTTCCAATCCACACAACAAATCCGATTAAAGTTATGCTTGCTCACAAGATTCAAAAAATATTCTGCAATCTCCTACAATATCTTCAGTAGAACCTTTAGGATATAAATTTATATACTCTGCATCTATTTTACTTAAAAAATATGATGAAGATAATTCTGCATGCAGCGGTTCTAAATTTTTTGCACGTAAAATATAAACAGGACTATTTGCATCTTCCTTAGCTTTATCAATTAGTTTATAATTATAAGTACCACCGCCTAAACGCTTGCTGTTTTCCGTATCTATATCTCTATTAAATTCCAATGTTGTAATATTAGAATGATTATCAGGTTCAGTAGCAATAATTACCGTATGAGATTTGTAAAGATAAATATCGCCCGACTGAATTAGTTTTAGTTGATCTTCTCCAATACTAGAATTTAAGGTTGTAACTAACTCATAGTCATATTGAGAATAATTTTCTCTCATTTGGGCAGTGGTTATACTTTTTATTTGTTCAGTAGGTAAATAAGTTGCTTTACCTACACTACTTGAACAATCCTCAGGACCAAATATTAATTGATCTTTAAAATAACGGTGTCCACCATATTGATAATCTCCAAAAAGTAACATCCCTTTTTCACCAACAAAATGACAATCTTCCGGTATTAACTCTTTCGGTAGCTCATATTGTGAATTATAAAATTCATAAACAGTGCCGGCTCCTACTAATGATGTCGGCTCAATATCAAGTATTTGAGCAATGCTTTCAAGTAACACAGAACTAACAGAAGAGTTTTCATTCCCCCAAAACGATACCGTGTTATCAGATTGTAAAACAGGTAATTCGTTAGAATTTATTTCGTTTGATAAACCACTATAAAACTTTCCTTTTATTATTTGATCTATTAAATTATCCTCTTGCTGCTTTGCATAATTTAATGCCATTTTTAATTGCAAATCAGTTTTATTAAATTTTATAGGGTAACCGATATCATTTACATCTTGTTCTTTTAAATAGTCATTTACTGATTTACTTGTGTTATAAAAATCCTCTAAAGCTTGGATAATTTCCTTTCCTGTTATCTCACCGCTTTTATCAATGCCATTTTCTTCCCATGCTTTAACTATAGCGTATTGCTCTTTATTTTGTGCGTCTCTAGTTGCTAATTGTTTAGCTCTAATTTGAGCTACCATGTGAAGAACTGATTTTGAGTTAATATTAAAATCTTTCATAAAACCTCCTTTAGAATTATATAGAGGTTAAAAATTAATGTTTTTTAGCTATTATGTCAATTAAATATAAAAATTTATTAATATTTTATTCAAAAGGTTGACGTAGGTTAATAGCGGCAGATAAAGTACCTTCATCTAAATAATCAAGTTCACCTCCTATAGGTATGCCGCTAGCTAGACGAGAAATTTTAGCAAGATGTTCTCTTAGATATTCAGTGATAAAATAGGCAGTAGTTTGCCCTTCTAAGGTAGAATTAGTAGCAATAATAACCTCTTTAATATTTTCTGCAAAACATCTTTTAAGTAGTTCAGGTAATCTGAGTATGCTAGGATTTTGCCTACTAGCTGCCGATAAATTATGACCTAGTACGTGATATAAACCTTTAAAATTACCGCTACGCTCCATTGCCCATAATTCAGCTACGGTTTCAACGACGGCAATAACCGACTTGTCTCTATATTCAGAAGAACAAATTCGGCAAATATTTTCCGTATCCATATTACCGCAAATCTCGCATTTTACTATTTTTTTGTCTATCTCTACAAGGTGATTAATCAGGCTTCTTAACCTTATATCTTTATCTTGTAGTAGGTATAGTACTATACGTCTTGCCGACCTACTACCAAGACCGGGTAATTTTGAAAAAAGATAAATTAGCTGGTCTATTTCATTTGTTTCATTCATTGGAGTATATATAATTATAAATGAAGAGTTAGTATACGAAGCTCAATTTGGAAAAGAGCAAGGCGTTTTGAAGCTTTTAACCGCAGCGTACATACTAGTACGTGAGGATTAAAAACAAAAAACAACGAAGCCAATTTTTCAAATTGAGCGAGTATATATTAAGACTTAATAACAACGGTTCCGGCTATTTTATCATGTAATGCTTGTTTCTTAGAAGAAAAAAGTATGAAAAAAATACCGATAGGAAAAGTCATATATCCTAAAAATCTTTTAATTAACTGCTTTAAAGTCGGACGATTTAATGTTATGGCATCTACTATTTTCATACGTAGAAACATTTTACTAAGCGTCGCACCTTTATAATACCAAAACGTTACAAAATATGAGCCTATTACTAACATATTAGTAGCAAAAATTGAAACATTAAACAAAATATATTTGTTAAAATTTCCTGCTTTAAGATATTCATAAAATTCCTGACTCATAACAGAACTAAACATTTCATTAGGATTATGAAATGTAATGTTATTACTAAGGAAATAATCATGAAAGAACAACCATAATAAATTAAAAGAACAAAATTGTGATATTGGGATTGCTATAAAGGCAAATAATGATAAATCAAGTGCCGTAGAAAAAATTCGTGCTATAAAATCAGGATAAATAATTTGCTTTTTCATTGCCGGTTACTTTATTTTTGTGTTAGATAGTAATGGTTGCCGAAATCATCATTGCGAGGAGAAACTGTAAGTTTCAACGAAGCAATCTCAGGAATTAGTATTACTTTATGAGGTTGCCACGCAGCCTACGGCTGCTCGCAATGACGGTTAATGCCACTAATTAAAATTCAATATATTACATTTATGAATCAATTTGAAGCATATAGTTTATTATTTGTTGATAGTTTTGTCTCAAATCTTGTTATTGGTTTTCAGAATGAATTAATATTTCATTCTATGAAAATGTTTGGAGGCTATAATAGTTTAATAATGCTGTTAGTAGCTACTTGTGCTTCTCTTAGCGGTAATGCAGTCAATTATATCTTTGGAAGAATAGTTTTAAATATCTTTTATGCTTCCAAAAATGAACAAAATATTTTAAGACATAAAAATTTAACAAAACTATATTATAAATATGAGGTATTTATACTTTTCTTAATGGCGTTTCCTTTTTGGGGCTGTTTTATTTCTTTATTCTCCGGTTTTTTTAAAACCAGGTTTCTAAAATTTTTGAGTGTTGGTTGTTTGGCAAAAGTATGCTATTATGCTCTAGGTTTTGTTAACATTTCTAATTGATTTACTATTTTGAGGTATTTTTTAGTGAAAATTAATAAGATTTTTGTAGGAATAGTTATTCATATTTCAAAAAAATCTTATAATTTGCAGCAAAAAATAACCAAAATTAAATCTTTTTAGAAAAGTTCACAAAACCTAAAATTATATATATTTTAACTTATGAAAAAATTAACTAAAACAAATTCTCATAGACAACAAAAATTAGCAAGCATTATAAATGAAGCATTAATCGAAATTCTAAGGCGTGGTAAAATGCTGGATAGCAGGCTTTTTGATTGTCCTCTCACTATTACAAAAGTTATAGTTACTGCCGACCTAAAAATAGCTAATTGTTATTTCTTGCCTTTTAATACTAAACTAACAATAGATGAAATTATGGATGCATTAAATAATTCTAAAAATGCTATCAGAAATTTTATTACTAATAAAATAAATATGAAATTCTCGCCTGATATAAGATTTTATTACGATCATGGATTCGAGAATGCTAAAAAAGTAGAAGAGTTACTAAAAAATATTAACCTTAAAGATGAGATAAATGAATAGATAAATAGGTGCTAGGGGATAAACTCAATCATTGAAAACAATAATTATCCGTTATACTAAAATACTTAATAAATAAGTGTTAGTATAACAGCCCCCTAGCATAAATGGACTAAAGGCTATAAAATGTTTTGCAATGATGGAGTTTAAACATCATTTACAAAACGACAATATCATAATAATTGAAATAATCAAGATATTTTAGTTATTTTTTAATATTTTTTTTAAACTTTAAGTATAACTCAAATAAAAATAAATCCTTATTTTTATTAAATAACTTTAAAAGATTATTTTTTTATATTAATATATAAGAATCATCTTTTAATAAAAAATAAATAAAATAATGTCTCCTCAAATAATAGAGCTATTAATTTTTGCCGCTATTGCCTTTTTTATTATCAACAAATTAATTACGACTCTTGGTTCTACTTCAGAAGAGGAACAGACAAAGCAAAAATCTTATTTTGGCGAACCGGTTATTAAAGACGTAACTCAGAGTGCAGTTAAATCTAATAAAGAAGAAAAAAATTTTCCAACAGCCCAAGATATTAAAGCTTTTAAGGATATAATAGTAGAACAAAATATAACTGCGGTCGTAGACGGAATGGAACAGGTACATAAACGCCTTTATTCATTTGATCCGGTTAAGTTTATAAATAATGCTAAAACTGCTTTTCAAATGATTATAGAAGCTGCTTATAAAAAGGATAATCAAGAATTATCTGAGCTGATAGATAAAAGATATTTAGAAGAATTTGAAAAAATAACACAATCTTACGGTGATTTTTTTGATTCATCGGCTTTAAATGCAAAATATTCAGAAATTTATATGTTCGGCAATAATATTTTTATTAAATTACTATTCCAAGGTAAAAATGTAGTTGACAAAATTGAGAATCTGAATGAAGAATGGACGTTTACACGTAATGCTAATACCAAAGAAGTAGATTGGTTTTTAAGCAATATTGAGAGAGTGTAACTTTTGTCATCCCATGGTTTGAATGTCATTCCTAGCTCAGCATTGTTGCGTGGATATAAAAAAGCACTCGGTGTCATACCGTGGCTTGACCACGGTATCTATAAATACAACTTAAAGTACTAATAATTAGTATTTTAAAATGGATCCCACGATCAAGTCGCGGGATGACAGAGGTAGAATTGATCCACGCAACAATGCCTGCTCGCAATGACGGAAAAACTGATCCTCGCTGGAATGACATAAAAAAGAACTTCAATTTAAATAACAAACTATTAGTAATGACCAAATTTTCCTATATTATAGCTACTATATTAACAATAGGCGTGCTTTTCATGTTTCAAAATCAAACTGCGGTAGCAGATAATAATCAAATAATCCCAAGAAAAGTTTTATTCGGCAATCCTGATAAAACTAGAGTTTCTCTAACCCACGACGGTAAGTATATTCTATATATAGCACCCAAAGACGGTGTCTTAAATATTTGGATGGCATCATCAAGTGATTTAAGTAAAACTGAAGTCATAACGCACGATAAAGGACGCGGTATTAGATCTTATGCTAAAGCTTATAATAATAAAAATATTTTATATAGTCAGGATTTTAATGGTGATGAAAATGACCGAATCTATAGTTATAATATAGAAACGAAAGAGACAAAGTTACTTACTCCTGAAAGAGGCGTTAAAGCCGGTATAGCTGGGATGAGTTATAAAAAGCCAAATGAGATATTAATATATTTAAATGAGCGTAATCCTGAATATTTTGATATTTATAAATTAAGTCTAGATACTCTAGAAAAAGAACTGATTTACAAAAATGATAGATTTACCGATTATGTAGCTGATGAAAATTTAAATTTAAGATTCGGTAGTTTACTAGATAAAGATGGAGCTGTTGAATATTATGAATTAAAAGACGGTGAACCTAAATTATTCACTAAAATATCAATGGAAGATTCTTTCAATACTTCCATACTTGGTTTTGATGCTAGCGGTGAAACTCTTTATATGCTTGAGGGACGTAATCGTAATACTTCGGCACTTAAAGCAATAGATTTAGCTACGGATAAAGAAGAAATATTAGCAGAAGATGCAAAAGCTGATATAGGCTTATTTGCCGTGCATCCTACCAAACAAACTCCACAAGCAGTGTCTATAGATTATGATAGAACATCATATAAAATATTAGATAAAGATATTGAAGAAGATATTAAATATCTGCAAGCTCTTGATCGTGGTGATTTAATTATCAATAGCAGAACGTTAGACGATAAAACCTGGATCGTCACCTATATGGCTGATAATGCACCGATAAAATATTATAAATATGATAGGATAAATAAAAAAGCTGAGTTTTTATTTACTAACCGCAAAGATCTTGAGCAATATAAACTTGCTAAAATGATACCTGTAATTATTAAGTCACGTGACGGTCTTGATTTAGTTAGCTATATCACTTTTCCAAATGACGTAAACCTTGATGAAAATAATATCCCTGATAGAAAAGTACCTCTAATCTTAAATGTTCATGGCGGTCCGTGGGTGCGTGATAGCTGGGGATATGATCCTGAGCATCAATGGCTTGCTAATCGTGGTTACGCAGTTTTAAGCATAAATTACCGTGGTTCTACCGGTTTTGGAAAAGATTTTCTAAACGCTGGTAATTTAGAATATGCTGGTAAAATGCATACTGATTTAATTGACGGTGTTAACTGGGCTATTAAGAATAATATAGTTGATTCTGATAAAGTTTGTATTATGGGTGGAAGCTATGGAGGCTATGCCACACTTGTAGGTCTTACCATGACCCCTGATGTTTTTGCTTGCGGTGTTGATGTGGTCGGTATGTCTGATTTATTAACACATGTGCAATCTAAAGCTCCTTATATGACACCATTGTTAAGTCTTTATAAAACACGTATAGGACCTTGGGATACCGAAGAAGAAAAAGAATTCTTAAGACAAAGATCACCGATTAATTTTATTGATAATATTAAAAAGCCTCTATTTATAGCACAAGGGGCTCATGATGTTAGAGTTGTGCAAGCTCAATCTGACAAAATCGTAAATGCCATGAAAGCAAACCATATACCGGTAGTTTATGCCATTTATCCTGAAGAAGGACATGGCTTTGCAAAACCCGGTAATAGAATATCTTATTATGCTCTTGCTGAGCAGTTTTTAGCTAAGGTTTTAAAAGGAAGAGCTGAGCATATCGGAGATGATTTAAAGAATGCTAATCTCATTCTGAATGATAAAGAAAAAGTTACCGGCAACGATGCGGAAAAGATTATAGATAATGCGATTGGGAATTGACCTAGATGTCATATTTTCCATTGTCATGCCGTGGCTTGACCACGGCATCTTGTAAAGCATCCTGAGTCCTAAGATCCCGTGGAGGGGCCACGACACATAATTGGAGTACTATCATGCTACTTACAAATACTGAAAATTCTTACGGCTTAATTGCAAAACTTTTTCACTGGCTCATGAGCATTATAGTTATAGTAATGCTCGTTGTTGGTTTCTTAATGGATAATTTCGTAGAGCCACCTCTAAAGTGGCAACTATACGGAATACATGAAGCAACCGGTATAGTTGTGTTATCTTTAGTAATAATAAGGCTTTTATGGAAATTCTATAATGCTAATGTTTTACTACCTGCTGATTTACCGAATTGGCAGAAAAAAGCCGCTAAGATTAATATAAATTTGCTATATCTTTTAATGTTATTAATGCCGATAAGCGGCTTCTTAATGACTATTTTATCAAATCATCATATCGATTTTTACGGTTTATTTACTATAAATTCCTTTGCTCAAGATTTACAATTTGCTAAAATTTTTAAAAAAATCCATAAAAAGGCTGCTTTGTTATTTACTGCCTTAATTATTTTGCATATACTAGCTGCGTTTTATCATCACTTTATTAGAAAAGATAATGTTCTGAAGAGGATGTGGAATGAATAAAATGATGTCATTCCTGCGAAAGCAGGAATCCAACTCTTTCCGATGTCATGCCGTGACTTGATCGCAGCATCTAGAAATAAAATAAAGACTGGATACCGTGGTCAAGCCACGGTATGACATTAAATAACAAACAACTCTCTTCTTTACAGCTTAAAGATTAGTTATTATACTGGGCTTTTATTATTTAAATAAATTATTTAAAATGAATATTCATGAATATCAAGCAAAAGAGATTTTAAGAAAATACGGTGTACCTACCTCCACCGGATTAGTTGTTACGAAAACCGAAAGGATTAACGAAACCATAGATAAGTTAAATACGGAAGTATATGTGGTTAAAGCACAGATACATGCCGGCGGCAGAGGTAAAGCGGGCGGTGTTAAGGTTGTTAAGAGTAAAGAAGAAGCCAAGAAAGTTGCTCATGACATGTTCGGTATTAATTTAGTAACGCATCAAACAGGACCCGCAGGGCAGAAAGTAAACCGTCTTTATATCGAGTCGGGCTGTGATATTTTAAAAGAATATTATTTTAGTATCGTATTTGATAGATCAGCTAGCCGTATTACTTTTATAGCTTCTACTGAAGGAGGAGTTGATATTGAAGAAGTGGCAGAAAAAACTCCGGAAAAAATTGTTAAATTTTCTGTTGATCCTGCAACCGGTTTACAAGATTTTCACATGCGAGGCATAGCTTATGAGTTAGGCTTTAAGGATAACCAAGCTAAACAGATGAAAGAAATAGTAAAGTCAGTCTATAATGCTTTTATTGAAACCGATGCAGCACAAATTGAAATCAACCCGTTAATTGTGCAAACGGATGGAAATTTACTCGCTTTAGATGCCAAAATTACCTTTGATGAGAACGCTCTATTCAAACACCCTAATATTACCGCTATGCGTGATCACGATGAGGAAGATCCTTTAGAAACTAGAGCAGCAAATGCAGGGCTTAGCTATGTAAAAATGGACGGTAATATCGGTTGCATGGTTAACGGTGCCGGTCTTGCCATGGCTACTATGGATATTATTAAGCTTTACGGTGCTTCGCCTGCAAATTTCTTAGATGTCGGCGGAGGGGCCGATCGTGAGCGTGTAAAAGAAGCTTTAAAAATAATTTTATCTGATAAAGAAGTACAAGGGATTTTAGTTAATATTTTCGGCGGTATTATGCGTTGTGATATTATAGCGGAAGGAATTATTGCAGCTGCAAAAGAAATAGGAATAAAAGTACCGTTAGTGGTTCGTTTAGCTGGTACAAACGTTGAAAAAGGCGAAGAGATTTTATCTAATTCCGGTTTAGAAATAATACCGGCACATGATTTAGCCGATGCGGCAAACAAAATAGTTGAGGCTATTAGGTAGATATCTCGTCATTGCGAGCAGGCTGCGTGGCTCGAAAAACCAGTTTAATGTCATACCGTGGCTTGACCACGGTATCCATAAAAAAATTAAAAAAGGACTGAATCCCGCTACAAGATCGCGGGATGACATTAAAGTAAAATAAAAACATAATATATTTAAATTAATTACTCAACATGCCAATATTAATCAATAACAAAACAAAAGTAATCTGTCAGGGTTTTACAGGCTCACAAGGGACTTTTCACTCTGAACAAGCAATAGCATACGGTACTAAAATGGTTGGCGGTGTTACCCCGGGCAAAGGTGGTGGAACTCATCTTGATTTACCGATTTATAATACCGTACATGAAGCAAAAGCAAAAACTGGTGCAAATGCTAGTGTTATTTATGTTCCACCTGCCTTTGCAGCTGATTCTATATTAGAAGCAATCGATGCCGAAATTGAAATAGTAGTATGTATTACGGAAGGAATTCCGGTACTTGATATGGTGAAAGTAAAGCGTGCTTTAGTCGGTTCTAGAACTAGATTAATCGGTCCTAACTGTCCTGGAGTTATAACTCCTGATGAATGTAAAATCGGTATAATGCCGGGGCATATTCACAAAAAGGGGTCAATAGGCGTTGTTTCAAGATCAGGTACTTTAACTTATGAAGCAGTAGCACAGACAACAGCCGTAGGGCTTGGACAATCTACATGCGTCGGTATTGGTGGCGATCCTGTTAATGGGACTAATTTTGTTGATTGTATTGAGATGTTTTTGAAAGATGATGAAACAAAAGCTATTATTATGATTGGTGAAATTGGTGGTAATGCGGAAGAAGATGCAGCCGACTTTATCAAACAATCAAAAATCAAGAAACCTATTGTTAGCTTTATTGCAGGTATTACAGCACCTCCTGGTAAAAGAATGGGACATGCTGGAGCTATTATTGCCGGAGGAAAAGGAAGTGCCGAAGATAAGCTTGAAGCTCTACAAAGTGCCGGTGTGACTATTACTAGATCCCCTGCCGATATCGGTAAGGTTATGTTGAATTTGTTAAATAAAAGTTAGAAATAAGATATATGCACTATCTCAAGATTAAATGAAATGAATAGTGCAGTTTATTTACTAAATAATAATTTTAGAAATTGAAGTAGATTTCTTGTGCAACTTGCTTCTAAATATAATTTGTCCGTTGAGAAAGTAGCCGAATCCTCATGTACTTCTTTGTACATTACGGTTCTGTACTCCGTGTCTCTTTCAAATTCCTCTTTTTAGCTACGTTATATAAGAAGTCAATTGTAAAAAACTTAAAGCTTTTTATTTTCTATCATTTATAGAATAACTAATTTTGATTAAAAATCTCTTCTTTTTTCTTTGCAAAAGGACGAGCATCATAAAATAATTCTATACGAGAAATAAGATTGTCGGTAAAAGATAGTAATGAAGCTCCTCTGAAAATACCTATAGGCTCAGGACAATCAAACTCCAATGCCAACATAACCTTATCTCCATTATGAAATTTTTCACGAATTGTAAGGTTCTTAAAGAACATCGAAAAGTTTTTAGCAGCTTCAACCACTGATTCTTTACCGTCCATAATCGCTAATGGACCTATAAAATGAACATTAGTATGTATATATGAAGCCATTTCATCATAATTTTTATTAAGCATAGCCATATAATAAGATGTTGCTTTATTTAAGTTTTTATCGGTCATAATATTTGTATAATTAGTTTTTTCTATTAAATTCTTTCTTAATTGTTTCAATAACTTTGGGGTCTTTCTTTAAATAACTTATAAAATTATCAGATAAGGCATCGGTTGTAATATCCACGATGCCTTGCTCCATAGCGTCAAAAACACGAACCGCTACATTTATCGGTATTTCTTTCTTCACTTCAATATCTTCAGCCATGTCAGTATCTACAGGACCGGGATAAACACCAAAAACAGGAATAAAATGTGAGTGCATCATCATTTCTATTCTAATAGCTTGTGTCAAAGAATACAAAGCCGCCTTTGATGCTGAATAAGTAATATGTACAGGAGAAGGATATAACCCTCCGATAGAAATGATGTTAACTATAGCACAATTATTATTTTTTATAAGATTTTTTGAAAAGGCATTGATAAGATGAAGCGGAGCAAAATAATTAACCTCCATCTCTCGACGTGCTATTTTTTCATCATAATTGTGAATGCAACCGGTAAACCCTACTGTTCCAGAATTATTTATTAAAATTTGAGTATCATTTGCTATTTGAACAATTTTTTGAATTTGTTCCAAATTGGTTACGTCCAATTCAACAGGAACTATTTTTCCTTGAAATTTTGTAACTAGATTATCTAATTGAGAAATGTGTCGTGCCGTAGCATAAACTTTTTTTGCTCCTCTTTTTATCGCTTCTTCAACAAGAGCTCGCCCTATACCTTTTTTTCGGTTAGTACCAGTCACAAAAACAACTAAATCCTTAACAGAAACTTTAGACATTCTTAAACTCTTAATAAATACTGCAAGTAATCTACTTACAACATAATATGAAGTCAAGTTATTTTGCTTTATTGTCTAGGCGTTACCTATAAAAAAATTTTGCATTTCAAGCTGGCTTTGTTGCGTAGATAATCAAGAAGCCACGGTATGACATCGAAGGGGTTTTTCGATCCATACAACAACTCCATGCTTTTGCAGAAATGACATTTATCTTTTCTTAAGAACTCTTATTATCCCTAATTTCTTTAACTATATTTAGTAATTGTGGAAAATCTATTAGCCCCGGTATTAATTTTGAATCAATTATATATGCAGGGACTCCTTGGATTCTAAGGCTTCTAGCTATTTTCATATTTTGAGTAATTAAATCTTTAATCTCAGTGCTATCGGCAATTTCCTCAATTTCTGTAGCATTTAAGCCATTCTCAGTTAATAATTCTTTTATGGATTCCTTAGAAACATCTCTTATTTTTATTAATTCATCATGGACAGCTTTAAATTTACTTGGATTAACCTTATAAACGGCTAAAACTATTCTTGCAAGATATTCAGAAGCATCTCCAAGGATAGGGAGCGGTCGTAATACAACTTTAACTTTTGGATCATTTTGCAATAATTCATTTATAGAAACATCACCTTTTTTACAAAAAGAACAATTGTAATCATAAAAAGCAATTATTGTTATATCACCGTCTTTATTGCCTATGATAGGAAAGCTTGTGCTATCTTCAATACCTAACTTATTATCTTTTAGATAGTTATTAACTTTAGTCTCATTTTCCTGTACTTTACGTTTTTGCAAACCTTCTATTGATTCTATTATTATTTCCGGAGTTTTAAGCAAATAATCTTTGATTATTTCTTGGACTCTTTCCTCTTCACATTTCCTTACATCTTCGCTTTGTTTAACCTCAACGGAAATCGGCTTTGTAGAATAAGTTTTCATCGTTTTGAAAACAAATAAAACTCCTATCACAACTACAAATATAACCAATATTTTACCTATAATATGCTGCATAAATATCCTTTAAATTTTATTATTATACTTTGAGTAATCAGTAGACGAAGGTCAATTTCAAAAAGAGCAAGGAGTTCACAAGGCGAGGAGTGGAGCGTATACTTAATACGTGAGCACCACAGCTCTTGTAGAACGACGTAGCCAATTTTTGAAATTCACCGAGTATACCTTACTTCTGTCTTATTAATCTGCTCTGATCTCTTTTCCAATCTTTTTCTTTAATAGATTGTCTTTTATCATGTAATTTCTTACCTTTAGCAATACCAAGCTCAACTTTTACTTTATTCTTTTTATTAAAATACATAGAAAGAGCAACTAGAGTATAGCCTTTTATTCTAATTCTACCGATAATTTTCTTTATCTCTTTAGTATGTAGCAATAATTTACGAGGTCTTCTAGTAGAATGATTAAATCTACCGGCTTTTTCATATTCCGCAATATGGCAGTTATACAAAAATACCTCATGTCCGGTATCTGCCGCATGACTTTCTTCTATAGAAGCTTTACCTTGACGCAAAGACTGTACTTCACTACCCTTTAATACAATACCTGCTTCTAATCTTTCTTCAATAAAATAATTAAAAAGAGCTTTCTTATTTTGTGCAATAACTTTCTTATATTCGGTCATATTTTTATGGATAGTGATGTTATAATATTTTCAATTTGTTTTTTAGCACTATCGCTTGCTTCAGTTAATGGGAGTCTAATTTCATTTTCACATAAGCCTAAATAATGAGCGGCATATTTTATCGGAATCGGATTAGATTCTACAAATAATGCTTTATATAAAGGCAGTAATTTCTTATGGATTTCTAATGCTCCTTTAATATCGTTCTTATCCCATTTTTCTAATAGCTCTTTACATATATTGGGAACAATATTAGAGGCTACGGAAGTCCACCCTACCCCACCTTGAGCGTTAAAAGCTAAGACTACTTCATCATTACCGGTTAAAATGTTGAAATCCTTTTTAACTGTTGCTCTAATCCGCAATGGACGTTCTAAATCTACTCCGCAATCTTTTAATGCTAAAATACGTGATAACTTGCTAAGTTTTAATATCGTCTCATCAGAAAAATCTACTCCGCTTCTAGTTGGAGCTGAATACAACATAATAGGTAAATCGCATGCTTCATGCAACGCTTCAAAATGCTTATAAATTCCTTCTTGGGTAGGTTTTATATAAGACGGGGGGCTAGCCATAAAACCGTCAACCTTGATTTTTGTAGATTCCGCTGCAAGCTCTCTTGCATAAGCAGTATTATTTGATGAACATCCGCTTATTACAGGAATACGCTTATTAACAATTTCTACGCTAGTTTGCAGTAATAATTTATATTCTTCAAAGCTCAAGCTACTACCTTCTCCGGTTGAGCCTGCAATTAATACTGCATCGACTTCATGCTTTATTTGATGTTTTAAACTTTTCTCTAAAGCATATAAGTCTAACTTATTATCTTTAAAAGGTGTTATAAGTGCGGTAATTAAACCTTTAAATATATTGTACATTGTTTTTTTGATAGAATTTTAAATGTTATTACTATTTGTATGTCATTCCTGCAAAAGCGTTGTTGCGTGGATATAAAAAAGCACTCGGTGTCATACCGTGGCTTGACCACGGTATCTAGTTTAAAATACTAAAATTATTAGTATTTTAAGTTGTTTTTATGGACCCCGTGGTCAAGCCACGGGGTGACAGACACAGTAGGTTCTACCGGTCTACGCAACAATGCCTACGCGAGAATGACATATTCACTACTCCCTAACCAAACGATCATATTCTTTTTTTAAGGTATTTGCAATTTGATGATCATCGAAAATAATCTTTTTACTGCCAAGATCCATAGAATCAATATTTTGTACCTCGATTGCCGTACCTGTAACAAAACATTCGGTAAAATTCTCTATTTGTTCTAATTTCAAACGCTCTTCTTTTACTTCTAGACCTAAATCTTGTGCAATTTCAATAATAGTTTGTCTTGTTATACCGTTTAAAAACCTATCGGCAATCGGAGTATATAATGTTTTATCTTTAACAAAGAAAATATTTGTTGTAGTGCATTCAGCGATATAACCTTGATAATCAAGTAATAATGCATCATCATAGCCAAGAGCTTTAGCCTCTTTTTTGCTCGTTATTGCCATATTATATTGAGCGGCGGATTTAGATTGTACCGGCGTGCTATCAGGCATTGCTTTACGCCAGCGGCTTACATGCAAATTTATACCTTTCTCAAAAGACCTTGGCATTGATGGAATACCGGCAATCAAAAGATTAGTAGATAAATCAGGATTAGTAATATTTAACGATTCATCTCCGCACCAAATAAGCGGTCTTATATATGCATCCTTAATATTATTTTGTTTTATTACAAGTTCATGAGCTTTTATTATTTCGTCCACACTATAAGGTATTTTCAAACCTAATGCTTCTGCTGATTTTACTAACCTTTCCGTATGTTCTTTTAGCTTAAAAACTTTGCCATTATAAGCTCTCTCACCCTCAAATACCGATCCTGAATAATGCAGGCTATGAGTCAAAACATGAATCCTTGCAAATTGATAAGGAACTAAATCACCGTTAATCCAAACATGCCAAAAAATTTGCTCTAGTTTTATCATTGTCATTAACCTATATTTATATTAGAGTAAACTCAATTTAAAAATTATATATCAGTATGCAGACATACAAAGCACACATTTTAATTGTCGATGATGATAGCAGAATATTAGCACTTTTACAGCAATTTTTAAATAAAAATGAATTTTTAGTATCAACGGCAAACTCAGTAATAGAAGCTAAAAATCTATTAAAAAATTCTAATTATGATTTAATTATTTTAGATGTTATGTTACCTGAAATAACAGGACTTGATTTTGCTACTACTATAAGGAATGCCGGTAATAATATTCCTATAGTTATGCTTACTGCTTTATCGGAAGCAGGTGACCGTGTTAAAGGACTTGAAGCCGGTGCCTCTGATTATATAACTAAACCTTTTGAACCGAGAGAATTATTACTTCGGATAAATAACTTAATCAATAATTATAACAACTTTAAAAAAGAAACAAATATAATTAAATTCGGCAATAATTTCTATAATTTTGATACAAAAGAATTTACCAAGAATAATCAAATTGTATCTCTTAGCTCTACCGAACAAAAATTACTTGAAATATTAATAAAAAATTCCGGTAAATCCACTAGTCGTTTTGAACTTTCAAAAATTATGGGCGGGCTTAGTATGCGTTCTATAGACGTACAAATTACAAGAATAAGAAGTAAAATAGAAGACAATCCAAAAGAGCCGAAATATTTAAAAACCGTGCGTAATGAGGGCTATGCACTTTATATCTAAATTATTACCGAGAACACTGTTTATACGGTTCATGTTCATTATAATCATTCCGATTTTAATAGGACAAATTGTTGCTATATTCTTGTTTTACGATCGTCATTGGTATAATGTTTCATATTATACTAGTACTATTATTATCAATGAAATAGAATCGCTGATTAAAGAACATAGAAATAATTCAAGAGAGATAACCCATTTATCGGAAAATTATCTTAATTTATCTTATCGATTTCAGATTAATAAAAAGTTATCTATAAAACAGCCTAAATTAGGTGAGCCTTTAACTATATTTAAAAATATTTTAGCTACAAAAATCCATGAAAAAAATATAGTTAAACTGAATAAGGAAAATAAAATTGAAGTATTTTTAGAATTAAAAGATGGAATATTATATATTACTTTTCCTGCAAAATTACTACTTAATCCTACAGTATATATATTTGTTTTATGGATTATATCTTTAACTATTATATTACTTTCCGTTTCTATTATTTTCTCCAAAAATCAAATTAAATCAATACTCGCTCTTGCGGATAGCATGGATAAATTTGGTCAGGGTGTTTTAAAAGGTAAAAATTTCAAACCTTCAGGAGCCTTAGAAATAAGAAAAGCAGGACTAGCTTTTTTAAAAATGAAAGCCCGCATAGAAAAACAAATTACTAAAAGAACCACTATGCTTGCTATGATCTCGCATGACCTTAGAACTCCTTTAACAAGAATGAAACTACAACTTGAATTGATGGAAGAAAGCGAAGAAACAACAGGATTAAAACAAGATATATTAACTATGCAGCAAATGATAAATTCTTACTTAGATTTTGCTAAGGGCGAAAGTACAGAAGAATTTGAAGAAATTTTATTATTACCTTGGATGGAACATTTTTTAAACAAATGGTCACATGTAAATATTGAATTTATAAAACCTGCTAATTTAGATAAAGTACGAATTAAACCGAATTCTTTTGAAAGAGCCTTGTCTAATTTAATAGGTAACGCTATAAAATATGGAAATAAAATTAAGATATCTTTAAAAGATAATTCATCTAACGTAGCTATAATTATTGAAGATAACGGTATTGGTATAGATGATACGGAAAAACATCTTGTATTTAAACCGTTTTATAGATCGGATAAAGCAAGACAGCTTGATAATGCAAGTAACGTAGGGCTTGGGCTTGCTATTACTAAAGAAATAATAAACGATCATAAAGGTTTTATTTATCTAGAAGATAGTAAGGATTTAGGCGGGCTATCGGTAAGAATCGAAATACCTAAAATATAGGCTTTGTTTCCTCTGTCATCCCGTGATTTATTCACGGGATCCAGGAAAATAAACAAAAAAATAACATTATTAAGTTGTTATTCTGGATACCGTGGTCAAGCCACGGGATGACACCAAGTACGTTTTTCGATCCATGCAGCAACATCTAAAATATAAAATAATGACTAATATAAAACATTTAGCAATAATAATGGACGGTAATGCTCGTTGGGCAGATCGACATAACTTAACAAAATCTGAAGGACATAAAGGAGGAGCCGATAAAATTCGTGAATTACTCCCTGAGTTTATTAACCTTGGTATACCTTATGTAACTTTATATACTTTCTCTTCCGAAAATTGGCAACGCTCAAGTACGGAAGTAGATTTTTTAATAAAACTATTAAGTATTTATTTAAAAACCGAATTAAACAATTTACATAAAAACGGCGTTAAAATAAAAGTAATAGGTAGGCTTAATTTATTAAGTAGCTCATTGCAAAAACAAATAAATAATGCTATAGAATTAACAAAAAATAATAATAAAATAACGCTTTGTATAGCTTTTAGTTATGGAAGTCGCCAAGAGATAGTTGATGCCTGCACAAAAATTATTGTAAGCGGTAAAAAAGAAGTAAGTGAAAGCGATATACAATACGCTTTATATGATCCTGAAATGCCAGATGTAGATTTATTAATAAGACCGGGGGGACTTTATCGCATCAGTAATTTCTTACTTTGGCAAGCAGCTTATGCTGAATTATATTTCTCACCCAAATATTGGCCTGATTTTAATAAAGATGATATACAAGAAGCTATAAATGATTATTCAACAAGGAAAAGAACATTTGGCAAAAGATAAACAAAACATATATTTAAGAATCCTGTCCGGTATAGTTTTAGTTCCGTTATTTGTCGTAGCTATATTATGGTTCAAACCTTTATTCTATATTCTAATGATATTAGTAGGTATGGGAATGTTAAGCGAATGGTATAATATGACCTACTCTTCTATTCCTTATCGATTAATCGGACTAATTATTATTCCGATTCCTATAGCTCTATTAATACTATTGGAAGATACTAATAGCCGGCTTATAATGCTGTATTTTTGCATTATTTGGTCCGTAGATACTTTCGCTATGATCGGCGGTAAAACTTTTAAAGGAGCAAAACTTGCTCCAAAAATCAGCCCTAAAAAAACTTGGAGCGGTCTGATTACAGGAGTATTATCATCAGGTTTAGTTGCGGTATTAGTTAGTTTTATACCAAGCTTTCATATTGAAAATTACTATTTTTCAAATAAAGTTTATTTGTTTATAATTAGTTGTATACTAGCATTAATAGCACAACTAAGTGATTTATTTATTTCATATTTTAAACGAAAATTTAACATTAAAGATAGCGGTCACATAATACCGGGTCATGGAGGAGTGTTAGACAGATTTGATAGTATTATTTTAACTGCTCCTATATTATTTCTTATAAGTAATATTTTATGAATATTTTTAATTTAAATAATCATTCTAAAAAAATAATTTTAAATATATTTTTAGCTTTATTGCTTGGATATTTTGTTTTTCATTGCATATATGGTAACAAAGGGATTATTGCATATTTAAAAGTGAATAGGCAGCTTGAAAAAGCTTATGATGAATTAAAAACCTTACGAGCAGAAAGAGTAGAACTTGAACATAACGTCAAATTACTCCGCACAGAATCGCTAAATAAAGATATGTTAGAAGAACAAGCAAAGAAAGTTTTAGGAGTAGCTGCTCCAAATGAGCAGGTGTTTAATCACCAATAGCAAACTATTTGTGATACTGTGGTCAAGCCACGGTATCACACCGAACGCGTTTTTCGATTCGCACAACAACATTATTGATTAAAAGGAATTGAACATAATTTATGACTATTAAAATTTATCAAAACGACCTACCTAATAATTTTGAACTTGAAGGGGATATTGCTATAGACACCGAAACAATGGGGCTAAATTTACAGAGAGATAAACTATGTTTGCTACAATTTAGTAACGGCAACGGTGAAGCCCATCTTGTTCATTTTGTAAATCAAGATTATACTGCCCCTAATTTAAAAGCGTTATTGCTAGATAAAACTAGATGCAAGATATTTCATTTTGCTAGATTTGATTTAGCAGCCATAAAAAAATATTTGAGTATAGAGTTAGAAAATATCTTTTGTACTAAAATATCTTCAAAACTAGTTAGAACCTATACAGATAGTCACGGTCTTAAGGATTTATGCCGAGAGCTACTTTCCATAAATATTTCCAAACAACAACAATCTTCCTACTGGGGAGCTGAAAATTTATCTTCGGAACAACAAGAATACGCAGCAAAAGATGTGCTTTATTTGCATCAGTTGAAAGATATTTTACAAAAAATGCTACTTAGAGAAAATAGGCTTGAACTTGCCCAAGATATTTTCCGTTTTTTACCGACAAGAGCTAATCTAGACCTTATCGGTTGGAATGAGTTCGACATTTTCATGCATTAAATAATAATTAATTTTTAATCCAAGAATAATTATGCCGGAAATAACATTAAAACCAGGAAAAATAATATTTTCCGTACCGGATGAAAGTTATACTTTTCAGTTACTTGACATTAATAATTTAGAACCAAGTATAGTTATTTACACAACTATACTTACTTATAACTCCATTATTTCCACTCGCAATAAATTTAAAAATGTAACGGATATTGAAATTAATAATAACAATAATATAACAATAACAGATAGTGAAGGACCTTTAAATAGCCTTATTGTTAACAAAGGCACATTAACACTACATAACAATTATGAAGGAAAAATTAAGACAGATATTAATATAGGTAACAACAGTATTTTAACTCAAAAAGGCAAAAATTTACCTATAAAAAGTATAACTTTAAATCCACAAGCACAGTTTATATTTACTCTCGATCAGACTGAATATAGTTTTCATAACCCTAAACAACTAAATAACGAAACAACTACACAATGGAATTCAGATAGCAAAATTACAATTAATAACATTCATAAACTTGCATACGCTGCCGTTAGTTTACAATCTGAAAATTATACGTTAAAAGAACTAATCATTTATACAAAAAGCACAAAATTCAGTTTATTTCTTCAACAAAATAATATAACTATAAATAAAAATGCAATTGATTCTTATATAGATAATAACTATTTTGCACTTACCGGTATTGCTAAATCTCTTAGTAATTCAATAGGATTACCTAATGAAATAGTAGTAAAAATTGTATCGTACCTCAAATTAAGTGATATTAAACCCCCTGTTTCACAACTTAGTTCAAATAATATAGATGAAACACATACTGAGTTTATGGGAGATGTAAATGATTTAATCTAACCGTAAAAATAGTTAAGTATACGTCTTTAGAAGAGGAAAATACTTCAGATATAAGTAATGGTGTTTTTACTACATTTTGGAGTTACATTCATATAGTAGGATTACGTGGCAATCCACAAAATAAAAAAAATACTATAAACTATCATTTTTTGATATGCTAAAAATTTATCTTCGGAACAACAAGAATAGGCAGCAAAGGATGTGCTTTATTTGCATCAGTTAAGAGATATTTTACAAAAAATATTTTTTGTTTTTATCGACAAGAGCTAATTTAGGCCTTATCGGTTGGAATGAAATCGACATTTTCATGCATTAATTTAAATTAAGATAAATTAATAAAAATCTTAAATTATTAACATAATAAATTGACTCTAGGTATAAAATCAGGCACACTATTTATAGGATTGCTAACAAAATAGCTTTAAAATTATTTTGTTAACAGTCCCATAGTAGCTAATTGATTTTTTTAAATTATTTAGTCTACACAATTAATCACTAAAATAGGGGATCTATATGACTAATAAAACACTAGAACCAGACCAAATCCTATCAATGACTCTAAGCGGTATATTTGATGAGATAAAATCACAAGACGAAACAGAACAATCATCAAAAAATGAAAATACTTTAAGTATTGATAATAATGTAAATGCTTTAAGTATTAATATTGTTGTCGCATTTTGGTGGGTAGTAAATTATGTAATAGAATCAGTCGCAAGAAATATTTGTAATTACCTTAAAGAAGACTTAAAAAATTACGAAGTTTCATCAGAACAACAAGAACATACGAAGCAACAATATAAGTATGCACTCTTAGATCAGGAATGTCCTGAATTTAATACTTTTACTGAAATTGGAGGTGCTGTCCCAATAGCAATAGAGGTACACTAAAGAGTAATGAAATAGCTTATAAATAACTCTTGATACGACCCCCCTGTCATCCTAGCTAACTTGATCGCGGAATCCAAACAACTTAAAATACTAATAATTTTGGTATTTTAAACTGGACCCCGCAATCAAGTTGCGGGGTGACAACCAACATCAAATAATAATATTCACAATTTTACGGGGAACGAGAATAATTTTCTTCGGTTCTTTTCCTTCTAAGAATTTTTGTACCTTTGGCAAATTGACGGTAATTTGCTTTATTTCATCTTCACTTGCAGCCGTTTTAAACTCATAGGTATCACGGAGTTTGCCGTTAACCTGCACTGCCATAACATATGTGTCTAACTCTAGCATTGATTCATCAAATGCAGGAAAAACTGATTTATATAACCGTTCTTTATTGCCAAGCTTTTGCCAAATTTCTTCCGTAATATGCGGGATAAAAGGATTTAATAGTTGTACTAAAACATTAAAGCCATACCTTACAGTTTTTACATCAATTTTATCTTTGGATATTTCAGAGGATATAGCATTAGAAAGCTCACGCATGCGTGCTATTGCTCTGTTTAGGGCAAAATGTTTTATATCATCAGCTACGTGCTTTATTGTAAAATGAATTAATCTGTTTAACTCTTTATTAATTTCAGTTACATCATCTTTTAAAGAAACTATCGCCTCAAACATATGCTCAAACTTATTAATAAAACGTGAGCAGCCTTCAATACCGCTTGCCGACCATTCTAGATCTTTCTCAGGCGGACTATCCGACAGCACAAAAAGCCTAATTGCATCTGCCCCGTATTGCTCTTGCATTGTTTCAAGGTCGATGAGATTCTTTTTAGATTTACTCATCTTCTCAATACGACCTTGTACAACTAAGCTACCTCTTTCTGTATGGAAAAATTCATTACCCTTTTTAACTACTTCTTCAGGATATAACCAATTATTATGCTCATCTTTATAAGTAGCATGCAGCACCATTCCTTGAGTAAATAGCCCTTTAAAAGGTTCACGAACACTTACGTAATTTTGTTCATTCATTACCTTAGTAAAAAATCTTGCATATAACAAATGCATCACTGCATGCTCTATGCCACCTATATATTTATCAACAGGTAGCCAGTAATCACAAGCTTTTTTATCGGTCATCTCTGTAGCTTGACTATTACAATATCTAGTAAAATACCAAGATGATTCAAAAAATGTATCAAAAGTATCGGTTTCACGAATAGCCGGCTTATCGCATTTCGGACAATTAACATGTTTCCAACTAGGATGATGATCAAGCGGATTACCGTGACCGTCAAAGTTTACGTCATCAGGTAAAGTAACAGGTAAATCTTTGTAAGGCACGGGAACTATACCGCAAACTTCGCAATGAATCATTGGAATAGGACAACCCCAAAAGCGTTGACGAGAAATCCCCCAATCTTTCAAACGATAATTTACGCTGCGTTTGCCTATCTCTAATTTTTCAAATTCCTCGATTACTTTTCGCTTTGCTTCATTACTAGTTAAACCATTTAAAAAATCTGAATTAATTAAAATTCCATCTTCCATATGATTCGTTTCAACTACCTGTTTAATAGGCAAATTCATTTTAACGGCTAATTCATGATCACGCTCGTCATGAGCAGGACAACCAAATATTGCACCTGTACCGTAATCCATTAGCACAAAATTAGTAATAATAACCGGCAGCTTTATATTTGAATCAAAAGGATGAATAACGTAAAGACCTGTAGCTACGCCCTCTTTTTCAGCCTTTTCTAACTCACTATTTCCTGTAATATGAGAGCATTTAGTTATAAAATTCGATATTTCTAGTGTCTTGGAAACTAATTTTTCTATTATCGGATGATTAAAGGCAATTCCTATAAAGCTAGCTCCGAAAATAGTTTCGGGCTTGGTCGAAAATACTTCTATAGTAGTATCTTCATTATCCTTAATTTTGAAATGAAAATTAGCACCTATCGATTTGCCAATCCATTTCTCTTGCATAGACCGAACAGCTTCAGGCCACTCTTTTAAATTCTGAATTTCATTTAATAACTCTTCAGCATAGCCAGTGATTTTTAAGAACCATTGTTTTAAATAGCGTTTTTCGACTATTGCACCTGAACGCCAGCCACGCCCGTCAACAACTTGCTCATTTGCAAGCACGGTATTATCAACTGGATCCCAATTAACAAGCGATTCTTTTTGATAAGCAAGATTCTTTTCATAGAGTTCTAAAAAGAATTTCTGCTCATGTTTATAATACTCAGGATCGCAACTATTTATCTCTCTAGACCAATCATAAGAAAAACCCATAGATTTTAGCTGCTTTTTCATATTCTCGATATTAGAATATGTCCAATCTTTCGGATGAGAATTATTTTTTATTGCAGCATTTTCGGCAGGCAAACCGAAAGAATCCCAGCCCATCGGATGAAGCACGTTAAAACCTTGCATGGTCATAAATCTAGCAATCACGTCACCTATAGAATAGTTGCGTACATGACCTACATGGATTTTACCGGAAGGATAAGGCAACATTTCAAGCACGTAATATTTTGGCTTATTACTCTCGTTTAATACCTCAAAAGCTTTTTCTTCTTGCCAAATTTGCTGCCATTTTTGTTCTGTTTGGTTCATATTTTCTTATTTTCTGTCCGTGTAAATATACAAATCTCTAGCTTTGCTTAAAATTTTACTTTCAAGCGTAATAGGAAGATTTGAGGGTTTTTCGTTAAGTACCCATTGTTTATTTTTAAGCATTTCTTCAAACACTCTTACTTCGATTGAATCAGGGCTTATTACATCGCCTTTGATAAATATATTTATTTTAAATCGAAAATTAGAATTAGAACGCGGGCTATACCATTCCGTAATAATCACGCCACCGTTTGAGTCAGCTGATGCAAGAGGAATAAAGCTTATAGTCTCTAATGCTGCTTGCCAAAGATATTTATTAACCGAACCTCCTACAGCTTTAGTAGATTCGTTTTTTACCCTACCGGGTCTAAAAACTAATCCTTCTTCACCTGCTATAGAACCTACCTCGTCCCATTTCTGCTCTCGTTCTGTTTTTGGATAATCATCCGCTAAAATGCTAGTACTTACTGTACTAAGTACAATTACAAAAAATAATCCGATAATTTTTTTCATAACCAATATTTAATTAGAGTGCTTGAGGGAAATAATAGAGAAGCTTTGACTATTAGTCAAAAATTATTTCTCAGAAATAAATTCAAAACGTGGAATATTTTTGCCGTTTAATAAAACCTGCTCGTTAAACATTTCAAGCGGTCTTACCCAAAGCTGAAAATCATCATATAATGCTTTATAAACTACTAACTCTTCCAAAGTTTTGGTATGTTTTGCGGTATCTATAACTTGGTATAATTTTCCTTTGTAATGCTTATATATTCCGACTTTCATAAAACTTACACCTTAACAGGCATGACGACAAAAATATCTTTAGGATTCTCAGGAAATTTAATAAGTACCGGTGCTGAAACATCTGAAAAATATAATTCTACTAAATCCGATTTCACAGCTTTTAATACATCTTCTAAATATTGCGGGTTAAAGCCTATAGCTAAAGACTCATCGCTATTATATTCATAAAAATTTTCCTTATTTTGTGAAGAATTAATAACTTCTTTTGCATTGCCTCTTGCTTCACCGACAGCACTAATCTCTAAGGTTTCACGAGATAACGATAATTTTATTGCTCTAAATTTTTCAACGGTTATTATCGCTATTCGCTCGATGCTATCTGCAAATATTTTTCGATTAATTACTAACTTTGAGCTGCTGCTTTCCGGAATAAAAGCACTATAATCAGGAAATGTACCGTCTATAAGCTTTGATAGCATAATAGTATTTTCATTACATATAAATTTAACCTTATTGCTACTTAATAAAATTTCTATATCTGCATTTATATTTTTAGGATCTTTAACTATTTTTAAAATTTCCTCTGCACTTTTCTGCGGTAATATAACCCCAAAATTCTTTATTTGTTTCTCTAATGTTACCCATGAAATCGAAAGCCTATGCCCATCGGTACTTGCCGAACAAAACTCTTTGTCTTTTATATGTAAATAAACACCGTTTAAATTATAACGAGTTTCATCTAAAGAAATCGAAAATTTTGTCGATTCGATTATTTTAGCAAAATCCGTGCAGGAAATTTTAAAACTTGCTTCAGGATTAATACTGTCCATTGCAGGAAAAGAACTGACCGGCAAAGTAAATAAATTAAATTTACAATTTTTTCCTTTGATCTCAAGTCCCGTTGTACCGAGATCAGTTAATGTAAGCTCGGAATCCGGAAGTTTTCGAACTATATCATTTAGAGTTTTTGTAGAAACGGTAAGTTCACCTTCACTTACTACCTGTACTGCTATTTTTTGACTTAAGTACAAATCCATATTAGTAGAACTAAGCTCTAGATTGCCGTCTTTTGCCGATAATTTAATGTTTGCATATTCAGGTATTACATTACGTTTTTCAACAACGGAACTTGCAAACCCTAGGGACTGAACTAACGTTTTTGTTTCAACTATTAATTTTAACATATTGTTATTCTCTTAATGTTCCTTGAAATTTTTGCGAGATAGCAGCAATTAAATCTTTACTGAACAAATTTAAATCAGTATCAGACAACGTGCGATCATCTGCTTGTAGCTCTATTTTAATCGCTATAGATTTTTTACCTTCAGGTAATTTATCACCGCTATAAATATCAAATAATATAACTGATTTGACAAGCTTTTTATTAAAATTATTTATATATGATATTATTTCACCCCCCGCTTGATCTTGATCAACAATAAATGCGTAATCTCTAAAATTAGCTTGGAAATCCGATACTGTAAGTTCGTCTCTTTTACCGAATTTAGCTTTAGATAAAGGCAAATTCGTAATATTTAGCTCGAAGGCAAATATTTCCTGATTAATATCGTAATGCTTCAATATTTTAGGGTGTATCTGTCCAAAAGACCCAAATAAATTTTTCCCTAAGGCTAAATTTGCCGATCTAGTCGGATGATAATATGACGGTGCAAGGTTACTTGTTACTATACATTTATCTGTAGATAGTCCTGCATAATCAGCTACCAGCTCTAAATCACCTTTGAGATCAAAAACATCATAGCTCCGCCCAAGCGAATGGGGATTTTTATTATTATATGAACCGGTTATAATTGCCGTCAAATAAGTTGCTTCCGTACTTAAATCTATAAAACTCGGACCGACTTCAAAAAACGCCATATCTTTTATAGAGCGTGCTAGATTTTTACTTACTATATTTAACAAATTCGGCAGTATAGTAGGACGCATATAATTGTCCTCTATACTTATAGGATTAAGCAAAAATAACTCTTCTTTCACTTCCGCAAACAATTTTGCATCTTCACTATTCATAAAAGAGTTAGTTACTACTTCATCATAGCCTTTGCTTGCTAATATCCTTTTAAAACTAGAGATTCTTTTATGCTCTCTTAGCTTATTATTATCTTGGTCTAGTTCGGGTAATTTTATACTCTCTATTTTATCATAGCCGTAAATACGTGCGATTTCTTCAGCTATATCTTCTAAAATAGTTATATCGTGACGCCAAGAAGGAGCTATTACCTTTATAATCTCACCTTTAACATCCGTAATAAATCCTAGTTTATTTAATATAGTTTCTATCTCTTTGATATTTAGTTTAATTCCTATAATTTTTTCTAAATAGCATGCTGAAAAATCTAAAGGGGTTTTTTTCGACTCTTTTTCACCGACTTTTACTACTTCCGATACTTCACCGTTTCCACATATTGACAAAATAAGATTAGTTGCTATGTCCAAAGCATTTTCAGTAAAATTTCTATCGATATTACGCTCATTACGATATCTAGCATCCGTATCAATTTGGAATCTTCGCCCACTAGCTGCAACAATTTTAGCATTAAAGCAAGCAGCTTCGAGTATTATATTAGTCGTACTATCTAGACAACTACTATCAGCCCCGCCAATGACACCAGCAAGACCATGGATAATGCTTTCATCTTTTATAACTAAATCATTTTCGGTAAGTAAATATTCCTTGCCGTTTAGGGCGTGGAAGTTAACTACGTCATCTTTGTCATACCGTGGTCTAGTGTCATCCCTCGGCTTGACCGTGGGATCCATAGAACAATTTACAGCACTAGTAATTTCATTGGATCCCGCGGTCAAGCCGAGGGATGACAATTGTCTATCCTTGCAATGACGTGTTACTGTAATCCCCCCACGTATCTTATCCGCATCGTAAGCATGCATTGGCTGCCCAAAGCTATAGGAAATGTAATTTGTTACATCGACTAAGCTTGAAATAGTTTTTACCCCGACATTTTTTAATAATTTCTGTAACCAATCAGGGCTTGGTTTATTTTTTAAATTTCTTATTTCTCTAAACGTAAATAAAGGACAAGCTTCTTTATCCTGTACATTAAGCTTCATTTTAGAAGTAAATGTACTCTTTATTTCTGGAATTTCTAGCTCTTTAAGTGCCCCTATTCCTTTGGCTGCTAAATCTCTTGCAATGCCGTAAACTCCAAGTGCATCACCACGATTAGGAGTAATGTTAATCAAAAATATAGGATCATCTAAACCGTAATATTTAGTAAAAGGCTCTCCAACGACGGCATCTTCAGATAGCTCTATAATCCCTTGAGATTCCCCAGCTAGCAGTAATTCCTCTTCAGAGCAAAGCATACCACAGCTTTTTTCGCCTCTAATAACAGATTCCTTAATCTTAAACTTACCGTTTGGTATCTCGACCCCGATATTTGCAAGCACTACTTTTATACCTGCTCTTGCATTGCTTGCTCCGCAAACTATTTGTAACATACCGCTTTTAGTCTCAACGTCACAAAGCTTTAACTTATCAGCTGACGGATGAGGTTTAGCATTTGTAATATATGCTACTTCAAACTTTTGTAACTCTGCCGCCTTATCTATCACCTCTTCTACTTCAAGACCAATAGCTGTTAGGGCTTCAGCAATTTCAGTAACTGAAGCCGATGTCTCTAAAAATTGCTTTAACCATGATAAGGTAAATTTCATTTCGTTAGCCCTCCTGCTAAATTCGGTATATCAAAGCCCCCGAAATTATAATGTTTAAGCCAACGCATATCCCCTTCAAAAAACTGTCTTAAATCTTTAATATTATATTTTAGCATTGCAAAACGCTCTACCCCAAGCCCGAAAGCAAAACCTTGATACTCACTGCTATCGATTCCGACATTCTTAAGTACGTTTGGATGAACCATCCCGCATCCCAACACTTCAAGCCATTTATCATTTTTATTCATCCGAATATCAACTTCGGCAGAAGGTTCGGTAAACGGGAAAAAGCTAGGTCTAAAGCGTAATTCAATATTAGAATTTTCAAAAAAGCTTTTTATAAATTCCGTAATAACGTATTTTAAATGCCCCATATTGATATTTTTATCAATAACAAGCCCTTCTATTTGGTGAAACATTGGTGTATGAGTCATATCCGAATCTGATCTATAAGTCCTACCGGGAGCTATAAACCTAAAAGGTGGTTTACCGTTTTTCATTGCTCTAATCTGCACTGTTGAGGTATGAGTACGTAGCAACATCGGTTTATCGTTTTCTTGTCCTTTTAAATAAAAAGTATCATGCATTTGTCTTGCCGGATGGTCATCTTCAAAATTGAGAGCGGTAAAATTATGGAAATCATTCTCAATATTCGGTCCGTTTTCTATAGTAAAACCAAATTGTGAAAATACTTGTATTAACTCCTCACTACATTGTGTTATTGGATGAATAGAACCTTGTTTATATCTCCTTGCAGGGATTGTTAAATCAATTTTATCGGCAGCAAGTTTAAAATTTAGTTCCTGCACCTCTAAAATTTCTTCTTTTGCTTTTATTATATTCTGTATTTTATCTTTTAATTTATTGATTTTTAAGCCAAATTCTTTACGTTCTTGTTCATTTAAACTGCCTAGTTTTTTAAGCTCACCGGTCACTATACCGTTCTTGCCTAAAAATTCTACTTTATATTCTTGTAGATCTTTTAAGTTTTGTACTAATAATATTTTTTCCTCAGCAAGCCTTAATATTGTTTCTATATTTTCCATAATTTTTTGTTTGTTTTTTATGTATTGATTTTAACGTCATTGCGAGGAGAGGCAAAGCCTCGACGCGACAATCTCAGGAATTAATATTACTTTATGAGATTGCCACGCAGTCTACGACTGCTCGCAATGACGAGGTGGTTAAACCAACATACATTTCATATGCCCTTCCTCTATCCCCACCAATTTTGCTTTAAATATCTGCCCTATTTCTAAAGGTTTATCTAACTTTACCGGAATAAAATTTTCGGTATGGGCAATATTATTATTCTCCACTAATAACTCCACTTTCTGCCCTATATGCTTTTTAAAGAATTCGGTCAATTGGTTTTGTCCCTCTTGCCTTAAAATCTCTGCTCTTTCTTTCCTTATATCTTTTGGTACTTGCGGCATACGAGCTGCGGGCGTCCCTTCTCTTTCCGAATAAGGAAAAACATGTAAATATTGCAGTTCTGCTTCCGTGATTAATTTCCTAGTATTTTCAAACATTTCAGGGGTTTCCGTCGGGAAACCAGCTATAATATCCGCACCAAACGATACTTCCGGTCTTATAGCTCGCAGCTTTCGACAAAACTCTATTACGTTTGTCCTATTATGTCGTCTTTTCATACGCTTCAATATCATATCATCGCCTGCTTGCAAGCTAATATGAAAATGCGGCATTATCCTCTCACTATAAGCTATAAGTTCAAAAAGTTCATCATCTATTTCAGCTACATCTATCGAAGATAAACGAAGCCTTTTTAATTCAGGGACTAAATTCAAAACTCGTTTAATCATTTGTGCGAATGTTGGGCTTCCTGGCAAATCACTACCGTAAGCCGTAACGTCAACACCGGTAAAAACCACTTCTTTAAAGCCGTTTAATACTAATAGCTTTACCTGCTCTGCTATAGCTCCTATCGGTACTGACCTACTTTTACCTCTACCGTAAGGGATAATACAGAAAGTACAAAAATGATCACAACCGTTTTGTACCTGAATAAAAGCACGAGATTTACCGTCAAAACTACTTACTAAATGACCTGCCGTCTCTTTTACCGACATTATATCGTTAACTACTACTCTTTCATCGTTTATTCGATAGTAACCAGGCAGCAATTTTTCTTCATTACCTATAACCTTATCAACTTCCGGCATATTGCCGTACATTTGCGGACTTGTTTGAGCACTACAACCGGTAACGATAATTTTTAAATCAGGATTATTTTTTTTAGCTCTGCGAATAGCTTGTCTTGCTTGTTTCTCAGCTGCTTTAGTTACGGCACAAGTATTAAATACCGCCACATTATCAATACCCGACAATTCCAAGTTTTTTCGTATTATTTCACTTTCGTAAATATTAAGCCGACAACCAAATGTTACTACTTCTTGCTTCAGATTATTGCTCACAATAATATACTCCTTCAGCTACTATTGCGGCAGGTCCTTGCATTATTATATTGCCGTTTTCTTCTTTCATAGTAAGGCTACCGTGCTTAAACACTACTGTACTTGGTGAATGGACAAAACCGAGCTTTAAACCAGCAGCAAAACTGCCACAAGCCCCGCTCCCGCAAGCAAGCGTTAGCCCTGCCCCTCGCTCCCAAACAGATAGATAAATTTTATTGTCTTTAATTTCAGCAAAATTAACGTTTACCCCATCTGCGAATAATTCCTTAGCCTGCAATTTTTCACCAACAATTTTTTGATCTTGAGGCTCTAACTTACTAAAAATAACCAAATGCGGATTACCGACATCAACACAAATAGTTTCCTTTAAATCAATCATATAACGCTCTGCGAATTCCCAAATCTTATCACGGCTTGGCATCCAAGCTTCATTAAAACTAACGGTTCCTACATTAACGCTAATCTTATTTTCATCTTCCACATTACATAACAATTTTTTATTGCCTACCATTACGGTAATATCTTTCTTTCCCGTATCAAGATAAATTAACTTGGCTAAACACCTTGTAGCATTACCGCATAATTTAGCACTAGAACCGTCTATATTATAGATAATCATTTCATAAAAATCATCACGCTCTTCATAAATAATAAACTGATCACAGCCTATACCCATATGACGATCCGCTATATTTTTTGCTAATTGTGATAAATCATATGAAATTGTTAAATCCCGTTTGTTAACAAACACGAAATCATTACCTAGACCCTGCATTTTTACAAAATTAATTTTACTAATCATAATCAATTATAATATTTAAGATTTGTATTATAGCAAATTATAGCAAATTTGCTATAATGAAGTTATTATATATAAAAAATAGAAATGAAAGTACTAAATATTATGCTAAGTCGTGACCTTGGCGGCATTCAACAAGCATTTCTAGATTATAACGCAGCTCTTGAAATACAAAAAATTGAGGTTATAAACGTCACTTCTTACAAAGCAAAAATAAACTCCTTTCTATGTAAGACAAGTTTTAAACTACCTAACTTAGTACCGTTTGATTTACTCTCTATAGCCATTCTTAAATATATAATCTATAAAACTAAGCCTGATATAATTATAGCTCACGGTAATAGAGCAATAAATTTTAGCAAATTTGCTAAATCACAAAATATAAAATTAATTGGTATCGCTCATAATTATAGTTTAAAAGGACTACGTAAATGTGATTTTGTTATTGCTCTGACGAATCATATGCAAGAATTTTTACTAAAAAATAACTTTGCCCAGTCTAGGATATTTATTCTACCGAACATGATAAATATTACTAAAGATTTTATTCCAAATAAAACATATAGAAAACCTATCGTAATTGGTGTACTAGCACGATTTGTAGCTAAGAAAGGTGTTGATGTTTTTATTAAAGCTATAAAGATTTTAAAAGAAAAAAAATATGATATTCAAGTAGTTATAGGTGGAAACGGCGAAGAAAAAGATAATTTAATTGCTTTATCTAATAAACTTAATTTACAAGATCAAATATCATTTACAGGATGGGTTAACGATAGAGATAAATTCTTTAAACAGATCGATATTTTTTGTCTCCCGTCACTGCACGAACCGTTTGGAATTATAGTACTTGAAGCAATGGAAGCAAGCGTGCCTATAGTTAGTACAGATACTGAAGGACCTACAGAGATTATAACAAATATGAAAGACGGGCTTATTTGCAAAGCTGGATCGATGGAAGATTTAGCAGAAAAAATTGTCTATCTAATAGATACCCCCTTAAAAGCAGAAGAATTTTCTAAAAACTCCTACCTTACACTTAAGCAAAATTATGATATTAAGGTTGTTTCTAAGAAGTTAGCAACATTATTACGCAATTCCAAAAATAGTTAGTTGAAAAAATAATAGTCTATATTGACATAGCGGTTTAAAGATTCATAATTAAAATTAAGTAATATTAATTTATTTTAATGAACCTACTCGATGAACTTCAAAAATTGGCTACGTCATCCTACAAGTACTGCGGTACTCACGTATTAAGTATACGCTCCGTTCCTCGTCTTGTGGATTCCTTGCTCTTTTTGAAGTTGATCTTCGTATGCCGATTTTTCATTTACTTAAAATATATCCTAGTTTTATCGATTTCGTCATTTCTATTATGTAATTGCAGTACTAAACAAAATAATACTATACCTAACCTCCCATTACCCACTAATTGGAATTATTATTCTCTAGAACAAAATAATAATTCATCATCCAAGTGGTGGTTACAATTTAACGATCCGGTATTAAATCAGTTAATTGAAGAATCTTTAGCTGGTAATGCTGATATTGAGCTAGCAATGAGTAATGTGCTAGCGGCAAAAGCACAGCTTAACCTTGTTAATTCTTATAGATTTCCACAAATCAATTTACAAGGCGGAGCAAATCGAACAAAAAACAGTAAAGAAACAAAAGCACCGAATGAGCCAAAATTCTCTAATAATTTCGGGCTAGCAAGCATGCTTAATTACGAGCTGGATTTGTGGGGGGCAGCTGCAAACGCTAGCGAATCGGCTAAAAAAACTTTCCTTGCAAGTGAGTATAGCAAGGCAGCGATACGTTTATCTGTTATAAGTAACGTCACTATAAGTTACTTTAATCTTTTAGCATTAGACAAACAAATCTATCTAACTGAAAAGCTAATTGAGGCTCAAACGGAAATTTATAAATTGAATCAGAAATTATATAATCTTGGTGTGGGTGATTTAATATTGGTTAGCGAAGCTGCTTCTGAGCTTGCACTTACTAACTTATCATTACCGCCTTTAAAACAACAAAGACATGAGCAGGAAACAGCTTTAAAAATTTTAGTAGGTAGGACTCCTGAAAATATTGTAAACGGCTTAATTTATCGTGATAAACCAATAGATTATTTTCCGGTGAAGCCGGTACTGCCTAAAATATTACCGTCAGAGCTTTTAGAACAGAGACCGGATATTAAAGCAGCAGAGCAGAATTTACTAGCAGCAGACGCAAACTTAAAAGCAATAAAAGCTACTTATTTTCCACAACTTTCTTTAACAGGCTTACTAGGATTCGGTAGCAATAAACTTAATACTCTATTTACTAACTCAGCTGAGACTTGGCAAATAGGCGGCAACATAGCGGGGCCTATCTTTGATTTTGGCAAAACTAAAGCCAATGTGCAGATTGCCGAAAGCGTTAAGGAGCAATATATAGCACAATATAAATCAGTAGTACGTACTGCTTTCGGGGAAGTTATGGATGCTTTATCGCTCGAGCAAACATCAAACAATAATTTTCATATTTGGCAACAAAACGAAGCAGCTTTAACTTCTATTTTAAAATTAGCCAATCAACGTTATAAACGTGGCAATATAGATTACTTAACAGTGCTGACCGCAAAGCAAAACGTACTACAAAATGAAATTGACTTTGTTGCTATAAGACTTTCACAACTAAGTTCTATGGTTAATATTTTCCATGCTCTCGGAGGGGAATGGTAGCATGAGCAACGTCATTGCGAGGAAATTGCATAGCAATTGACGAAGCAATCTCAGGAGTTTGTTATTTATTTCATGAGATTGCCACGCTCTCTTCGTTCGCTCGCAATGACGATTTGGTAAAAACTCCTCGCAATGACATTAATATAAACAAACACATTAAAACAATGCTTAAAACAATAATGCGGAATTTGATATTGATAACATTACTAGTACTGACGGTAATATTAGTAGTTTGGGTGATAAAACATCATCATAAAAGTAATAAACAAATAATAATAGCAGCTCCGGTTGAGGTAACAAAAGTTATCAGAAAAGACGTACCTTATGTGATAGAACTTGCAGGAGCGGCTGAAACTTACCAAAGTGTCAATATTAAACCTCAAGTTACGGGACAAATATTAAGCGTAAATTTTGATGACGGACAAGAAGTAAAGGCAGGTGATTTATTATATGAAATTGATCCTAGGCCGTTTCAAAATCAACTACAGCAAGCACAAGCAAGTTTACTAAGTGATACTTATAACTTTGAAAATGCTATAAAAGAAGAATCAAGATATCGTGCTTTATATTCAGAAAAAGCCGTTTCGGAAGAGCAATATTTACAGATGCTGACTAATATGAATATGCTAAAAGCTGCAGTGGAACGTGATAAAGCAATTATTGCAGATGCTAATTTACAAATCGAATATTCAAAAATAGTAGCTCCTTTTGACGGTAAACTTAGTGAGAGTAACTGTAACATAGGTGATTTAGTGTCACCGGATTTCGCTAGCTTAGTAAGCATTAATACTATCTCACCTATTTATGTCAGTTTCTCCGTACCTGAAGAACATTTAGATAGAATCAATAAATCTCAAAAATCTAATGATTTGGCTTTGACGGTTAGAACCGTAAACGATCAAGAAATTAAAGATGGTGAAATCGTTTTTGTCGATAACTCAATTGATGCAAATAGCGGTACTATCAAAGTTAAAGCAACATTACCTAATCAAGATGAAGCATTATGGCCAGGACAATTTGTCCGTGTATCATTACGCATCTATACAGAAAAAGACGCTCTAATAGTTCCGTCTAAAGCAATGCAAACTAACGATCAAGGACCTTATGTATTTGTTGTCGATAAAGGTAATAAAGCTGTGGTCAAGAATATAGACATAGCTTTTTCTAATGATGATTTTATTGTTATTAAAAGCGGTATAGATGAGGGTGAAACTGTGATAACCAACGGGCAGCTACGACTATCTAACGGTGCAGAGGTGAATGCTCGGGAGGAATAGTGTCAAATCGTCATTGCGAGGAAATTACAAAGTAATTGACGAAGCAATCTCAGGAGTCCGCTTTATGAGATTGCCACGCTCCTTACAGTCGCTCGCAATGACGATATGTATGACATAAAAAAAGCCATAAAACAGGAGAAAACTAATTGGGTATTTCAGAAATATTTATTAAGCGTCCGGTTCTTGCTACTTTATTCATGGCAACTATTTTGCTATTTGGAGCATTCGGCTATAGGCTTATTACCGGTCAGCGTTTTACCTGACATTGATTTCCCGACTATTCAGGTTTCAGTAAGCTTGCCGGGAGCCGACCCGACTACTATGGCATCTTCAGTTGCCTTACCGCTTGAAAAGCAATTTTCGACAATATCCGATATTGATTCGATGAGTTCGGTTAATAGTAACGGTACTACTCAAATTACTTTGCAGTTTAATTTAGATCGTGATATAGACGCAGCAGCACAAGACGTACAAGCAGCTATCTCATCCGCTGCCAAGCAATTACCAAACGACTTACCTACTCCGCCCTCATATCGTAAAGTAAATCCCGCCGATGCACCTATATTTTATTTATCTTTAACATCCGATACCATGCCTTTATACAGCGTTGACTATTACGCCGAAACAATCATGGCTGAGCGTTTATCAATGTTACCGGGCATTGCACAGGTACAAGTTTACGGCTCACAGCAATATGCAGTACGTGTGCAGGTTGATCCGGTTAAGATGGCAGCAAATAATATAGGGCTTGACCAAGTATCGAATATTATCAGCTCTGCTAACGTTAACTTACCGACCGGAGCTTTGTACGGTAAAGATATTTACTCAAGTATTAGAGCACCGGGACAACTACAAGATGCTAAAGAATATAATGAATTAATATTAACTTATAAAAACGGTAATCCGCTTTTTCTTAAAAATATCGGGAAAGCAATCGATAGCGTGGCTAATAATAAAATAGCCGCCTGGTATAGGGATAAACCTGGGATCATACTTGCTATTCAAAAACAACCTGACACTAACACTATTGAAATAGTCGACTCTATAAAAGAAGTACTGCCGTTACTCCGTAGGCAAATCCCCGAAGGCGTTAATATAAATATTATGTTTGATAGATCCATTTCTATTAGAGAATCGGTAAATGATGCCAATTTTACTATGCTCCTTGCTTTAATACTCGTAGTGATTGCTATATTTCTCTTTCTACATAATTTACGATCCGTGATTATTCCGACTATTGCCCTCCCCTTATCTATTGTCGGTACTTTTGCCTTTATGTATTTATTCGGCTATAGCATCGATAATATGTCATTAATGGCTCTAACGCTTGCGATGGGTTTTGTCGTGGATGATGCAATAGTTGTGCTTGAAAATATCACAAGGCATATGGAAAAAGGCGAGAGTAAAATAGCAGCCTGTATTAGCGGTACTAAGGAAATAGGTTTTACTATTGTCTCGATGACTTTATCCTTAATGGCGGTATTTATCCCAATATTATTTATGAGCGGAATTTTAGGGAAATTGCTGCACGAACTTGCCGTTGTTATTACTACCGCTATTTTGCTTTCGGGAGTTATTTCGATAACCGTAACCCCTATGTTATGCAATGTGTTTTTGAGGGACTCCTCTGTCATCCCGCACGAAGAAGGTATCATCCCGCGACTTGATAGCGGGATCTCAGGAAATATATTATCACAGACTATTTCACAAGATCCTGTGGTCAAGCTACGGGATGACAAAAAAAATAACACTCCACTAACCGAAAAAGCATTTGAATATATCAAACAAAAATATGGTAGCAGTCTAAAAACGGTAGTAGCGCATTCAAAAACTACTATGCTTATATTTCTTTTAGTAATTATCGCAACGGCTTATTTATTTGGGAAAGTCCGTAAAGGCTTTATGCCTGATTCCGATACGGGACAAATCTTAGTTTTTACCGAAGCCGCTCAAACTATTTCTTTTGATGCGATGGTAAAAGAACAGCAGCAAGTAAGTGATGTATTACTTAAAAATCCTAATATAGATTCATTTTTTTCTGCCGTAGGTGTTTCAGGTAGAAACTCTGCCGTTAACCAAGGCACGATTTTTATTAGCTTAAAACCTCGTGATCAAAGAATAGGAGCTGACGCTGTTATAGATCAGTTACGCTCAAAACTAAATCATTTAGTAGGCTTAAAAGTATATATTCAAAATGTACCGACTATTACGATTGGCGGGCAAGCAACCAAAAGCCAATATCAATATACTATGCAGGGACTCGATCAAGATGAGCTATTTAGCTTTACACCGAAATTAAAAGACAAACTCGCACGGCTACCCGGTTTTATTGACGTAACTTCGGACTTACAAATAGCACAGCCGCAAACTCTAGTACAAATTGATAGATTTAAAGCAACAAAACTCGGTATATCAGTAGAACAAATCCAGAATATTTTATATGCGGCTTACGGCTCACAGCAGATTTCAACATTATATACCCCAACAGCCCAATATGATGTTATTTTAGAACTAGATCCTAAATATCAAACAGATTCATCAATGTTATCTTTAGTCAATATTAACTCTGCAAACGGCAATTTAGTACCGCTAACGACACTTGCTAAAATTGTTAATACGGTAGGACCTTTAAGTATTTCACATTTCGGACAATTACCTTCGGTTACAGTATCATTTAACCTGCAAGATGGATATTCAATTAGTGATGCCGTTCCAAAAGTCAATGAAGCTATAAGAGAGTTACAAATGCCGGCTACGATTACCGGAAGCTTCCAAGGCACGGCTCAGGCATTTCAGTCGTCTTTTTCTGATCTTGGTTTACTGCTTGGACTTGCCGTTATAGTTATTTATATAATCCTTGGCATGTTATATGAGAGTTTTGTACATCCTATAACGATCCTTTCAGGGCTACCTACGGCTATATTTGGAGCATTACTTACTTTGCTGATATTTAATAGCGAACTTGATATGTACGGATTTGTCGGGCTTATTATGCTAATCGGTATCGTTAAGAAAAATGCTATTATGATAATCGATTTTGCCTTAGAACTTAAGAGAACGGGCAATAAATCTTCGCATGAAGCAATTTATGAAGCATGTATAATAAGATTCAGACCGATTATGATGACTACCTTAGCTGCATTAATGGGAGCTATGCCTATTGCCCTTGGAGTCGGGGCAACGGGAGCAGAGAGAAGATCCCTAGGGCTTGCCGTAGTCGGTGGTCTGCTCACGTCACAATTACTTACTCTTTATATTACACCGATAATTTTCTTGTATTTAGAAGCAGCTAAGAAATGGTTAAAGCGTAGCAATTACAAGGCTGAAATTAGAAACTATCCAGAACTAGGCTTTGTGAATAAAATATAAATAATATAAATTTTAAGATATTTTTATACGAAAATTATAGGATTTTTGCAGGAATAGTTATTCATATTTCAAAAAAATCTTATAATTTGCAGTTAAAAAGAGCTAAAATAGATTAATTTAAATTTTGTTTGCAGAGCCTAGATTGGAAATCTTAATTTTGTAATTATCTAGGTTCTTATTGATTCTCTCTATATTTGCATCAAGATAATTAATAAAAATTAATAATTACTTGATAAGTAATCAATATTTATCCTATTCTAAAAGATAGGAATAGCAAAAGGAGATTATAATGTCAAATAATTCATATCTAGAAAATTGGATAGAAACAATAAGTAACCTTAATAATGATTCGTCTGAAGTAGAAACTTCCCAATATAGTACTAATGATTGGATATATCTAGGTTTCAATATTATCGGTGTAGCACTTATACTTGGACTTCCTATTGGATATGCCGTTTATAAATCAAGATGTTGTGGTATAGTAAAAACCATACAAGAATTAAAATGTTTGGGAAATGATGGAACTGGTGATAACACGAGTATTAATTGTGAATAAAAACAGATAGAACACTTTAAAGTATTTCTCATGATGTCTCTAATGTCATTCCTACGGAATGACATTATTGTTTCATGGATCATAAAGTATGCTCGATGTCATACCGCGGCTTTACCACGGTATCCAAAAAATAACTTTAAGTACTAATAATTCTAGTACTTTTACTGGATTCCGCAATCAAGTCGCGGAATGATAATGGAAAAACCGAGCCATGTAACAACGCCAATTATATTAACCTTGTTCCGGAGATGCTTCTCCTACCAAATCAGCATCAATAGATGAATCTAAACTAGTAGGCGTAGTAGATCTAGATACATTAGGAGACACATCTAGACTAGTAAGAAATACCTTCGCATTTGGGCTAGTAGGTGATTTAGGCTCAAAATATTGATGTGCATCTGCCTTGGTTAATAATAATTCTTCTGCATCTGCCTTGGTTAACATAGATTGTGTAATTTGTTTCATCTGTTCTTTTTGTGCCATTTCCTTTATAAATTCGTCAATTTTTGGCTGAAGCTTTTTTTCCTTTGGATCAGGATTCTCAGGTGATTTTTTTAATGACTTTAAACAAGCCAATACAACCATTGATTTAGTCTCATACTTCTCACTAATTTTTACAGCAAATTCATAAATTAAGGCACTGCTAACATCATCTAGCACGTTGCATGATACCTTTGTTTCATCTGAAGAAAACTGTTCTGCTGAGTCAAGAACTTTTAAAGCGTTTAATACCTGTGTTTTGGTTTCCGCTATCTTATAAGCTTCATCAAGTACTTTTTCTTTAATACCCCATTTTCCTGCTAATTCATTTATTTCAGCAACCACAGGGCTTTGAACACTTTTTATAGAGGCAAGGCTAATATTACTTCCTGAGAGCTTCTTCGATGATAAGAGGTTATTTGATTTCTTCATTGTTGTTACCTATTAATAAATTTAATGTATTTCTATATTGAAATATTAATTTTTATTAATAAACAGTAATCTTACTTAAAAAATAATAAATATATTAAGCAGTGCTAAATATATCACATAAATTTTATATATTTAGACTTAAATAGAACAAGCATTATTGCCGTTATCATCATCTTCACGGATAAATTTTTGCTTTACCTTAGAATTGTTATTATACGGCTTATTATTTTTTACCGGTGGATAATTTACAGGCTCATAATTTGTAACGGGCGGTGCATAATTTTGGTTTACCGTAGCATTGGGACAAGTATATTTTGATATATCACGCTTAGTTTCTCTAAGCATTGCTTTTATTTGGTTTAATTCCTCTTGCATCTTTTTTTCTTTATCGCTATCGTCTTTTCTAACCTTTTTATTCGCTCTGCTTAAAGTCATATCATCATCGGATTCAGCAACGCCAGCTTCTGCTTTTTGCCTTGCTATATCCCTTTTAATCATCTTAAGATACATTTCGCGATTTCTCTTTACAGGATCAATTCTTTCTCCTCTTAAAGGGCTATCGCTATCATAATTATCGTCATCGTCGTTATCATCATCAAGATTATCTTCTACTATATTCTTTTTAGCCAAAGTAATATATTTACTATTATATACAGGTTTTCTTTTGCCGCCTTTAGCACCTTTACTATCAACCAATCTATTATTTGCGGATCTTTGAAAATAGCTTCTAAAATTATCGGTACAAGCTGAAAGTAAAAACATTCCTAAAAATAATATTATAATTTTCTTAAACATATATTATTCCAAAACTTTTCTTAATTAGTTAATTAATCTCATATAATGCCTTAACTTGCAAGAATAAAGAGCTAATATTACTCAAATTACCTCTTCTATTAAGTTACTTAGCAACTTATGCCCTTCTTTTCTTCTTTTTAATAAATTTTGTGAGGTATCCTCTAATACCTTTGGATTACTTATCAAATCAAGTATTTTATCGGCTAATTTTTCGGCAGATATGCTATCTTGCTTCACACACCATCCTCCTTTTTCATTTTCTACAAATTTTGCATTATAATATTGATGATTATCTGCAGCACTTGGTAGCGGGATAAAAATTGCAGGTAACCCTATATATGTCAACTCTTCTATCGTAGACGCTCCTGCTCTTGAAATTACTAAGTCAGCCTTCTTATACTGCGATACCATATCATCAAAGAATTCAGCAAGCTCATAAGTAATATTTAATTCTGAATATATTTTTCTTATTTTTTCTTGATCATCAAATGCTGCTTGCTGAACCACATACAATTTTAATTCTGGCTGCTTCTGCATCAAAATTTTAATACTATCCGGGATTAACTCTGAAAATAATTTAGCTCCCTGACTCCCTCCGAAGATGAATATAGTAAAAAGCTTGTCATTCCGTGGCTTCTCGTGGGTTGTTGTCATCCCGCGACTCGATCGCGGGATCCAATCTTGTTTAATGTTTTTATGGATACCGCGGTCAAGCCGCGGTATGACATGCCCCACGGAATCTAACTCCCTAATATTCCTCCTAACTATCCCACCGGTAACTACTATTTTACTTTTTGCAAATTCCGGTAAATTCTTTACGTTTTCATAAGAAATAGCTATCTTTTTAGCAAAGCTTGCAAAAAATTTATTAACTTTTCCAAGGTAAGAATTCTGTTCATGAATTATAATCGGTACTCTTAAAAAAATTGCCGCAAACATTGAAGATATAACAGGATAACCGCCAAATCCCACAATGACAGAAGGCTTTATATTATATAATAATCTAATAGCTTTCAAAACTGCAATTGATAATCTTGGTAAAAATAAAAAAATATTACTTGATCGTTTTAAATCTAAGATATGAAAAATTACTTTTATATCCTGATTTATATATTTTTGGCACCTTAAATCAGTAATAAAATGAACTTCATAGCCACGTTTTATTAATTCCTCTCCAAGAGCTACTGCCGGAAAAAAATGCCCACCAGTGCCACCTGCTACCAAAATTATTTTTTTCATATTTCAATATTATGTATTTTATAAGAATTTAAAGGTGTTCGGTGTCTTGTAAAGCCAAGAAGCATACCGGTAGCGATAGCAATTGCAAGCGTTGAAGAACCACCGTAACTAATAAACGGCAATGTCATACCTTTAGTAGGAAGTAAATGTAAAGTCACTCCCATATTAATTATTGCCTGAAGCCCTAATTGTGCAACTATACCGCTAGCAGCGAATTGTACAAACTTATCTGTTTCGTTTAATAATTTAATAAGACTTCTTAATACTATAAAAGCAAATATACCTATAACAATCAGGCAAATAATAGCTCCAAACTCCTCACCTGCTACAGCAAAAATAAAATCCGTATGTGAATCGGGTAGTACCTGCTTTACTGCTCCCTCCCCTGGACCGCGTCCATATAAACCGCCATGCTCAAAAGCCTTAAGAGACTTACTCACTTGATAATTCTCGCTACTATCGGGATCTAAAAATGAATTAATTCTTTGCGTTACGTGAGGTAACCAAAAATAAGCAATAGTTACTCCTATCATTCCTAAAAAACCGGCTAGAACAATCCAAAATATCGGCATACCCGCAATAAACAGCTGAATACCGAAAACTGCCGTAATCATTACAAGCATTCCAAAATCCGGCTGAATAATTAAAAGAATAGCAACAATAGAATAAAGTATTACACAAATTGTAAAACTTGGAAAATCATCATTAAATTTTAGCGATAATATCCAGCCCGTAACAACTGCAAAAAACGGTTTGATAAATTCCGAAGGCTGAATAGATAGACCTAGAATATTAATCCATCGCACTGCCCCTTTTACTTCATAGCCAAAAAATTTAACTGCTATTAATAAAACTACACTAGCAATAAACCCAACTATTGCAAAACGCCTTAACCATTTCTTATTAAGGCATGAAAATAATAATATAAGCCCTGAAGCGGCGGCTAAATAAAATATTTGTCTAGATGCAAAATAATTTTCTTCAAGTCCTATTCTACTTGCAACCGCCGAACCTGAGGTAGTAACCAGCATTAGACTGAAAGCAAATAAAATTATCAAAGAAATTATTATTTGACGGTCGGTGCTACGCCACCATAATTTAATAAAACTATTAGATATTTCGTTGTTCAAGTTTTTCCTATTCATAGCTATATGTCATTCCCGCGAAGGCGGGAATCCAGCTTATTAATTATTGTTTTTTGGATTCCTGCTTTCGCAGGAATGACACTAAGAGTACTACACAATCTAGTAAACAACTCACCACGCTCTTCAAAATTTTTAAACTGATCATATGAGCTACAACTAGGTGCTAGCAAAATATTTTTTACCTTTGCATTATCGCTGCAAGCATCTTTGTATGCAAGATCAAAAGCTTGCTCAAGATCATCACATATTACAAAATCTATTATACCAAGAGCAGTATCTGCAAATATTTTTTTAGCTTGTCCATAAAAATAAGCTTTCTTAATTTTACTAAAATAAGGTTTTACTTCTTCAATACCTCCCTCTTTCGGTATTCCTCCTGCAAGCCAGTAAATATTATCAAGTGCTTTAATTGACTGCATAGCAGATATTGCATTTGTTGCTTTGCTGTCATTGTAAAAATTTATATTATTTATACTACCGATATATTGCATTCTATGAGGTAAACTTTGAAAACTACTTAAAGACTCAAGTATTTTTGTAGATTCTACTCCCATTATCTTAGCTATTGCATAACTTGCTGCAATGTTTTCACAATTATGGATTCCCTGCAAATTTTTATTAAACAGCAATTTAAAGCTATTATTACCAAAAAAATTGTCATTAACTACATCATTAACTACCGATATACCATTTTCAAGAATTTTGGTAACTGAAAAAGGAATTAGTTTTATACGTTGTTCTTGCTGCAATTTTATAAAGACTTCATGACAATAATTATTATCAATATTAATTACTGCATAACTATCTTTATCCATTCGATCAAAAATCTTAGATTTTGCTGCAATATAGCCATTCATGTCCTGATGTCTATCTAAATGGTCAGGAGTTATATTAAGAAGTACTGCTATTTTAGCTGTAAAGGTTTTTACTAAATCTAGCTGAAAAGAAGATAATTCAAGTACATACCCATCCTTGCTTGCTTTAGCTTGCAAAGCAGGAACTCCAATATTACCGGCAACAGGATAGTCTAAACCGTTACTATTTAAAATATGGCTAATTAAAGCAGTAGTAGTACTTTTACCATTTGTACCGGTTACGGCGATAAAGTTTAAATTTTTTGATTTTTCAAATAATAAATCTATATCAGAAGTAATTGATATATTAAAACGATGAGCAATTCTTACTACTTCATGCGTAAGCGGAACTCCGGGACTTAAGACAATTTTATCTAAGTTTTGCCATCTTGAATCAGATAAAGCAGCAATAGCGGTTTTACTATAGTCAAATGATTTGAATTCACTTACATCGTCACTCGTCGCTCTCCTATTGTCTATAGGCTTCGCTCCTCGCTCCTTGTAATTGAATCCAACTGATTTGACTATATATAATTCTTCAAATATATCTCTATTTGCTTTTAAATCATCATAAACAATTATATCATATTTATCTTGCAGCTCCTCGTAAACCGACATACCGGTTATACCAAGCCCAAAAACACCTATTTTTTGTTTTTTACGAGAAGTCATGATTTAATTTGAAAGAACATTGTAGTTTAGTATCCAAGAACAGGTAGACGAAGATCAACTTCAAAAAGAGCAAGGAATCCACGCGAGGAACGCAGCGTATACTTAATACGTGAGTACCGCAGCTCTTGTAGGATGACGTAACCAATTTTTGAAGTTCTATCTACGTATACTAATTCATGTCCTGCATTAATGCTTGCTCACCTTCATTAAACTCACCTTGTCCTTTTACATTACTGTAATTTGTTTGACTACTCCCAGGATCAGGTAAATAATAATGAGGAGGCACTTCCAGTGCTTTAGCACGCTGTACTTGATACTCATTAGGTCCGGCTGTTGATATACCTACGGTTTCTTTTAACTTTTTACTACAAGCAGAAGTAATTAATAAAACAGTAAATAATAAAAAAATCTTTTTCACTTAAACACCTTTAGATTAAAATTATATTTTATCGTCACCGTTATGATCGGTGTTACGAATATTTTCAGCCATAGCTTCAATTTGGGCATTATCATAATTCTCTTTAGCCTTTTCTTCAATAACTTTTTTAGTACTATAATAATCTTCTATTAAGATAATTACTCCTATTGTAATAAAGCAATCAGCTAAATTAAATACGGGGAAACTATAATTCTGATAATGAAAATGAATGAAGTCAAAGACTGCCCCTCTAAAAAATCTATCAATTAAATTACCGACGGCACCACCGATTACAAAACTATAACCTGCAAAGCCCCCAATCGTTTTTGAACGCACCATTAGATAGTATAAGTAACCGACAATAAGCGTATTCGTTATTAAGAAAATAGCATTACTATATTGATAGTATTCACGCATTAACCCAAAACTGATGCCGTAATTCCAAGTATAAACCATATTTAAGAAAGAAGTAACCTTAAGCATTAAGCCCGGTTTCCATCTTAAATTATCAATAAACCACCATTTGCTTAACTGATCAACAATAACTAATGTTATTATTATACGACTACTACGAGCGAATGTTAGGTATAGTTTTTTAAATAGTAGGAACATAGGGGTTTTATGATGTTTACAATACTGTCATACCGTGGCCCCGCCACCGGTATCCAGTCTTTTTTTTTTATTTTTTCTAGATACCGTGGCGGGGCCACAGTATGACAAGGATTCACTCTATAAAGAAACTTCAGCTGCTCTATCTACGTGTAGCTCTTTATCAAGCTTAACATTTAAAGTTTTTATTTCTTTCTTAAATTGTTTAAATTTCTCTAAATTTTTTCCGTTTAATTCTACACCAGGTGTTGTTTTAACTGACATAGGATTAACGTGTTTGCCGTCAATTTTAACTTCATAATGTAAATGTGGTCCTGTAGCTCTACCCGTACTTCCTACATATGCTATGATCTGCCCTTGTTTTACTATACTTCCCACTTTTAAATTTTTTGCAAAATTTGAAGCATGAGCGTAAGCAGTAGATAGCGTCCCGCTATGTTTTACCTGAATAAATTTTCCGTAACCCGACTTCCATCCTATTTCTGTTATAACTCCGTTTCCTGCGGAATATATAGGTGTACCGGTTGGAGCTGCGAAGTCAACTCCTTTATGCAGTTTAGTATAACCAAGTATCGGATGCTTTCTATTACCGTAATGTGAAGAAACTTTTATAACTTTTAGCGGAGTTTTAAGTAAGCTTCTTTTTACGCTTTTACCGTCTTCGGAAAAAAATGCATGATTATTTGCGTTATTATCATGGGAATAACGATATATATTATATTCTTTTCCTGAAAGATTTAATGAAACATATAGAATTTTACCGTGGTGGGAAAATTTACCGTCTTCCGTTACATATTTTTCCGTTATTACAGTTGCAGTATCACCGCTTTTTATTTGACGCTGAAAATCAATTTGATAGGCATAAGCATTAATCAGCTCTATTATACTATTATTCGATAAACCCAGTTTTTTAAGGGCTGACATAAAATTTGATTCAATACTTACCGACGATTTAGCAACTTTTTTACTTAAAGGTACTACAATTTCTTCAACTTTAAAATTATCACCTTCTCTAATTACTTCAATAGTTTTTAGCTTATCGATAATTATAACGATTTTATTTAAGAACGTTACCTCTGAGGTTAAATCTTCATTCTCGTTTTCGGTGATTTTTGTTTCATATTCAAAAGTAATTTGTTGCCCTATTTTAAGAGCAGAAGATAATTTACCCTCTTTTACTAAATTTACAATTTTTTCTATTTCATTTTTAGGGATATTTTGCTCTATTAAGATCGACTTAATAGTATCGCCTTTTTTTACTACTACTTCTTTAAATGAAATTGTTTCTTCTTCGCTACTATCAGGCTGTACTAAACTTATAGACAAAGTGTCGTTAACATAATTATTAACGGCAAAAGAAACAAAAACAACTAATCCTATAAATAATAATAAGGAGGCAGAGGTGAGGATTTTCCTAAGACGTGCACTAATAAAAGATGATGGTAATATGCCATTTAAATCATAAGATAGTGCGGTATCATTCATTAAAATTGCTCTGAAGATTATTTGAATCAATTTTTCATTACTAATAATAATATGAACTATATACAAACAAATTACAATAGAAAATTGTAAAATTTTGTTTTATTTCTGTTTTATTAGTTTTTTATTGATTAAAATTAAATTCTTTATATAAATTAATAAAAATTAACTTATGTAAAGACGAAGATTATGCTTAGACTTTTTCTATTTTTATTAATTTTTATAAATCTTATCTCCTGTTCATCTAACTATAATGCTGTCAAAATGCCTAAAATAGAATATTATGAGAATATTTCTTTAAATAAAAACTGTCCTATAAATAGTGAAATAGTTCTAGTAGGCGGTTGTTTTGATTTATTACATTACGGTCATATAGAATTTCTACGCAAAGCTAAAAAACAAGGTAAATACTTAATCGTTGCTTTAGAGCCGGACGAAACAATTATTAAATATAAAAAACGTCAACCTATCCATAATCAATTGCAACGAGCAAAAATTTTAAGCTCTTTCATATTTGTTGATAAAGTACTTATATTACCTAAACTGAAAGATTTTAATGATTATGCTCGGTTGGTGCAAAATATTTGTCCCTCTGTAATCGCCGTAACAAAGCACGATCCTCAGTTAATAAATAAACAAATTCAAGCAAAAGTAATAAATGCAAAAGTAATAGAAGTTATTGACTTACTGCAACATCCTAATATAGGTACACTTTCTAGCTCAAATATTATTAAAAATATATAGTTTTTTATAAAAATTTATTGATTTTTACTTTAATAAAAATACATATCCATTTATATTAAATATAAATAACTTTATATGTGCTATGAAAAATATTATTGCTTTAATTTGTTTTTTGATTGTTAGTAGTAGCTGCTTTGCTTCCGAGCCGTTACCTTGGCAAGTAACATTCCAGCCGCCGGCAAGCCCGATTATGGAAGAATTACATCATTTTCATAATTTTTTGCTTTATATCTCAACAGCTATTGTTTTATTTGTTACTGGGCTACTTATTTATGTATGTATTAGATTTAGTGCTAAAAATAATCCGTTACCGGCAAAATTTTCACATAATATTTTAATAGAAATAATTTGGACTGTAATACCTATTATAATTTTAGTTATTATAGCCGTGCCGTCTTTTAGAATATTGCGTCATGCCGAAAAAATACCCGAAACAGATTTAACTATTAAAGTAGTAGGTTACCAGTGGTATTGGCACTATATATATCCCGATCATGAGAATCTAGAATTTGATAGCGTAATGATCTCTGATGAGAATCTAAAACCTGACCAGAAAAGATTATTAGACGTCGATAATCGAATTGTTATTCCTGAAAATGCTACCGTAAGGTTTCTCATTACCGCAGGTGACGTAATACATAGTTTTGCTGTTCCGTCACTTGGTTTTAAAATAGATGCAGTACCTGGAAGAATTAATGAAACATGGACAAGAGTTGCCAAGAAAGGCGTATATTACGGACAATGCTCGGAGCTTTGCGGCATCAATCACGGCTTTATGCCGATTGCTATAGAAGTAGTAAGCAAAGAGGATTTTGACAATTGGATTGCAAGTAAGAATAAGACGGCTATGAATGGCGAGAATCCAAAATTGGCTACTAATTAATTATATTTAGGAATTCTATGGAAAATTATAATACGAAAATATCTGAATTAGATAAATTATTAAACGATATAACCGATTCTAATCGACATCAAGAAGTATTAAATAGCGATAATTCAGAAGATAAAGAAGCATGGTAATTTATAAAGAAAGTATTTTATAAATCAAAACTATTACTTTAAATTTTTTATATATGACCAACCACAATAACCCTTATCCTCATCTTTTCCTTAAACAAGCGAAAGAAACGATATTTTTAAAACATTTCATCCACAATCCAAATATAATAGTCGGAGATTACACTTATTACAATGACGCTAATAACCCTGAGAAATTTGAATATGAAAATGTTAGAGGAGCTTATTTTGTTAAATTGATTATAGGGAAATTTTGTGCTATTGCTATGGGTACTAGTTTTATAACCGATGATATGAATCATCCTATGGACGGATTTTCTACTTATCCTTTCTTTATTTTTGAAAATTGGAATGATCACACGCCTTCGCCTGACAAAAGAAGAGACACCGTTATAGGAAATGATGTATGGTTTGGTACAAACTCTACTATTTTGCCCGGAGTTAATATAGGTGACGGAGCAATTATCGGTGCTTGCTCAGTGGTAGCTAAAGATGTACCGCCATATAGTATTGTTGTCGGCAATCCCGCAAAGATAGTACGCTATAGATTTCCTGATGAGATAGTTGAGCAATTACTTGAAATTAAATGGTGGGATTGGAATTATGATAAAATTACTAGAAATATTCCGGTAATTGTTGGAGCAGATATCGAAAAATTAACACAGGCAGAATAATAATTATGGATATAACAACTAACAACCTAAATCATGATGACCATCACACTCCTCACGGTTGGAGGCGGTGGCTTTTTTCTACCAATCACAAAGATATCGGCATTATGTATATCATATTTGCCATTTTTGCCGGAATTGTCGGCGGTTTGTTCTCACTGCTTTTTAGGTTAGAGCTTGCAATGCCCGGCGGAACATTTCTTAATCATGATTTCCAGCTATATAACGTGCTTATTACTGCACATGCGGTTATTATGGTATTCTTTATGATTATGCCGGCTTTATTCGGCGGGTTTGGTAACTATTTTGTACCTCTATTAATAGGGGCTCCCGATATGGCATTTCCGAGATTAAACAATATCAGTTTTTGGCTGTTAGTTCCTGCCTTTCTCTTACTTATGGGTTCGGCTTTTGTTGACGGCGGTCCTGGAACGGGTTGGACGCTCTACCCCCCTTTAAGTAATTTGAGCGGTCACCCTGGTGCAGCAGTCGATATGGCTATTTTCAGCTTACATTTAACGGGTCTTTCGTCAATCCTTGGATCAATTAACTTAATCGTTACTATCTTTAATATGAGAGCTCCGGGGATGGGGCTTTTCAAGATGCCACTATTCGTTTGGTCTATTTTAGTTACTGCATTCTTAATAATTCTCGCTATGCCGGTACTTGGTGGAGCTATCACTATGTTATTAACGGATCGTAATTTCGGTACTAACTTTTTCAAGCCTGACGGCGGCGGTGATCCTGTATTATTCCAGCATCTATTTTGGTTTTTCGGTCATCCTGAAGTATATATCGTAATACTTCCGGGCTTTGGTATAGTAAGTCAGGTTATTTCGACTTTTTCACGCAAACCTATATTCGGCTATCAAGGTATGGTTGGAGCTATGGTAATAATCGGTTTCGTCGGATTTATCGTATGGGCTCACCATATGTTTACTGTCGGGCTTTCTTATAATGCACTTATATATTTCACTGCCGGAACAATGATTATTGCCGTTCCGACGGGTATTAAAATATTTAGCTGGATAGCTACCATGTGGGGTGGCTCGATTACATTCCCAACGCCGATGCTATTCTCTATAGGGTTTATTATATTATTCACGATTGGCGGCGTAACCGGCATAATTCTATCAAATTCGGCACTTGATAGAGTATTACATGATACATATTATGTTGTTGCACATTTCCATTATACAATGTCGCTTGGTGCTTTATTTACAGCATTTGCCGGCTTTTATTATTGGTTCGGCAAAATATCTGGTAAACAATATCCCGAAATCTTAGGCAAAATCCATTTTTGGATTACTTTTATTGGGGTTAATTTAACTTTCTTCCCCCAGCACTTTTTAGGACTTGCGGGCATGCCAAGAAGAATACCTGACTACCCTGAAGCTTTTGCCGGCTGGAATATGGTTTCTTCAATAGGAGCAGGTATCTCTATGGCAGCTGCACTTTATTTTGTATTTATTGTGTTCTATACGTTAAAATACGGTAAAGATTGCCCTGCTAATCCTTGGGGAATCGGTGCAGATACTTTAGAGTGGACACTTACCTCCCCTCCTCCGTTCCATACGTTTGAAACACCACCACATATTGAAAATTGATAATAAGGTGATAAAGATGTATAAAAAACCGATAATAGGTATCACGCCTGATTTAGCTCAAAATTGTGAAAAATATACTTACGCTGCTTTTCCGTGGTATGCCTTGCGAAGAAACTATACTGATGCGATTATTGCAGCCGGCGGTGTACCGCTATTACTACCATATCAAAGCGAAACAATAAACGAACTTATGAACCTTGTTGACGGCGTTGTAATTCCAGGAGGTGATGAGGATATACATCCTAAATTTTATGAGCCGGAATATGCCGAAGATGTAGTAATTTCTAATGAAGAACGTGATAATTTTGAGATATTAGTTTTAAAGAAATCATTAGAGAAAGATATTCCGGTTTTAGGAATATGCCGAGGAATGCAGTTATTAAACGTTATTTTCAAAGGTACGCTTATTAAGCATATTCCTGATTATATTAAAGAAACAGAACAATCCATAATAATTAATCATACACAGCCTTCACCTAAAAACATAGTTTCGCATTCAATCAATATAGAAGCAAATACTAAACTTGCTAAGATAGCTAATAATCAGCTACAAACTATGGTTAATTCGACCCATCACCAAGCTGCTAGTAGAGTCGGTCACGGTCTTATCGTCTCTGCAAAAGCAGAAGACGGAATAATTGAAGCCATTGAATCAACAAAACATAAATTCGTTATCGGCGTTCAATGGCATCCTGAATATCTAAATGATAATAATGTAGATTTAGAATTATTTAAAGAACTCGTAAAAGCTAGTAAGTAAATATTAGTTTTCAATATCATCAGACGAACATATTACAAACGCTTTATTATATTCATATCCAAGCGGCCAACAACATACGGAATTTTTAGAGTATTCACATACGAAAGTAGAACCTCTACCATTGTCTCCTAGTTGGTACTGACCATAAATTACAGGTCCACATTGTTCTTGCCAAGCAATTGAATATTTTACCCGATTATCTTGCATATCCCATTGTTGTAAACAGCCGCTAATAATACAATTTGTTTCAGCTGCAAATAGTTTAACCAATTTTTGTATTACTAAATCTTCTTGTTGTGCTACCTGTATATTATCACAATAAGCTATATGTGAGTTTAAATTATTAGCATAAGCTCCTGACGTTATAGAGACTATAATAGCAAATAATATAATAAAATTTTTCATATGATACCTTATTTATAAAAAATAAATTAATATATTTTAAGATACTTAATAAGAAATAAATAATCAAATATTATTTATTGTACTACACTATCGTTTTAAATAAGATTTGTTTTGGATCTTTGATCTGCTATATTTATCGTAAAAAACATTACTTATGACTGCTGATTATTCTTTTTTAGAAAATTTTGCTGAGTATATCACTGATAAATTAGGTAAAGGTAACGAAGTTCAAATAATATTGCCTAATAATTTTTCATGCTTAGAATTAAAGAAGATTTTAACCGATAAGTATCAAATTAAATTACCTATCATTATTCCTTTTAATGCAATCATTTCAAAAAAAAATGATTCGGATTATATATCTAAAATAGAAGAACTATTTATTTTATCGGAAATCATCACCAAATATAAAGAATTACCTTTTAATATTGAAGAATCGTTAAAAGCCGCAGAAATTCTAAGAAAGTTATTTAATGATCTTATAATCAATAATATCGATATAAAATTAATAGAAACTTATAATAATTCTAACTATTGGCAAAAGATTTATAAATTTCTAGAATATTGCTTTTTGAGATGGCAAGAAGAAATATCGCTTACTCAAAAACAAACTACACCTCTTCGGAAACTCGCTTATAAGGAGGAATTTGAAGGAGACACTTCACCTCGAACCGCAGCGTACACACTAGTACGTGAGGATGCGAGTACCGGATCGACATACAAATTTCCCCTAGAAGTAGAGTTTCCGAAGAGGTCTAGTAAAACAGTTTATAAATTAAAGCTATTACAAGCAGAAATAATAAAGATAAAAACGAATCATAGACACGTAATACTAGCGGGAATATTCAAACCTGATCCTTTCTTAAAAAAATTTGAAGAAGAATTAAAGGATTATGTAATTTACTACAATCCCAACTTAACTACAATTAAGGATAATATATCCTATTACGACCCCACAAATATTTATGAAGAGGCGGAAGCAGTAGCTTATATATGCACTCAAAATAGTAATAAAAAGATAGCAATTGTTATAAATAATAACAAACTTAAAAAAATATACTGTAATTTTTTAGATAAATATTGCTTAGCTTTTGAAGATTTAATCGGTAATGATCTAGCTCTTACGAATATTGCCAATTTACTGATATCTATTATTAAAATATTATGTAATAACTTTGATCTAAAACTTCTATTTTTATTACTTAAAAACCCTTTGATTAACTGCTCTGCTGTACAGAAGTTAGAGTTAATGCTATCAGGTAAAAACCGTTTTATATCTTCACCAAAATATTTATTACAATTACAATTTGATAATGAAGAGGTAAAAGAATATTGCCGTAACCTAATAGATATTTTATTTAACGATGCTCCACATAGTATACAAGATATTCTAACCTTAACTAAAGAAATAGCTGAAAAACTTGTACCTGAAATTTGGAAAAAAGAAGGAGGAGCAGAACTACTTGAATTTTTAACAAACTTAACCTCATATCTCTCTACGTCATTCCCGCGAAAGCAGGAATCCAGTGATAAAAAAGATTTTCCTAAAATTTTCTCTTTTTTACTTGTAAGTCACAAATATTATAAAAATACCGACTCTGCTAATGTTATTATAGGACAACCTGAAGATTTAGTATTATGTGAATTTGACTTAATTATATTACCTCATTTTAATAGCGAAAACTGGTCTCCTAATAACAAGGCTCACCCATGGCTTAGCAAGAAAGCTTTGCAGATATTAAATATAGATTATGGTGAAGTTGGCTCTACTCTATATTCAGGTTACTTCAATTTATTTCTACAAAATAAACAAGTAATTATACTAAACGCTAAAAAATATGATGGGAAGTTGTCAACTCCTTCTAATTTATTTTTGAAGCTATCGAAAGGTGTCATAAATAAATATGTCATCCCGCGAGCTTGTAGCGGGATCCAAAAAATAATAGATACCGCGATCAAGTCGCGGTATAACAATGAGTCTACAGCTCTTAGTACTACTTTCCCAACAATCTTATCCGTAACCGATATAGAAATATTAATAAGAAACCCATGCGGTTTTTATGCTAAGAAAATCCTTGAATTACGTAAAAAAGATAATATATGGGAAGAGCCTAAAATATCGGATTTCGGCAATTTTATTCATAAAGTTTTAGAGGAATATTCTAAAAATTATGACAAACAATATATTAATTTAAATTTTCTTGATAAACAAAATACTTTAATAAATATCGGGAATCATATTTTATATAGTACTATCTTACCAGTATATACAAAAAAAGCTTGGCAAATAAAACTCACAGCTTTCAGCAAAGCCTTTATTATATTTGATATAGAACGTCGAAAAAACTGTAAAGAAATCTATTTTGAGATTAAAGGGGAATTACGATTAAATATTGCAGGTCAAGATATAAAAATAATCGGTATAGCTGACCGAATTGAAATAAGTAAATCAAACAATATAACTATACTGGACTATAAAACCGGTACTATTCCGACTAAAAAAGAAATAGAGCTTGGCCTCTCTCCTCAACTTATTATAGAAAGTTTGATGTTACTAGAAAACGGATTTACAGAATGTCATTCCCACGAAGGCGGGAATCCAAATATTACCATTGCCTATGTAAAAATAACTAGTACCGAACCTTATGTGCAAACAACGGAAATAGCTTTAAACATTGAGACTTTAAATAGACATAAAGCAGGATTAGTAAAATTACTTGAGTACTACGTTACAAATAAGTCCTTTTCTTATGATTTGAATTTATCAAAATATAATGATTATTTGCATTTGGGTCGATAGGCTAATTATGTCATTCCTGCAAAAGCAGGAATCCAAAAAAACTACTATACTCCAGTCAGTATACGAAGATCAACTTGGAAAAGAGCAAGGAGTTCACAAGGCGAGGAACGGAGCGTATACTTAATACGTGAGTACCGTAGCTCTTGTAGAACGACGCAGCCAATTTTGCAAGTTCATCGAGTATACAACTCCATCACTAACTTAAATCCTTTATTTTTAATAATCTTACTATCTGTATTATAAATAATCGGATCGTTAATTTTTTCATGACCAAATCTATTTGTTTTAAATACCGGAATATTTAAACTATCTGCAAAATTACGAAGCACTAACATTGTACTTTCAGAATCTTTATCAAATGAACCAAATATTATGGCCTTAACATCCTCAAGCAATCCTGCTTGCTTTAAGTGTAAAAGCTCACGATCTAATCTAAAAGCAGCTACATTCACATCTTCTAAAAAAAGAATTTTGCCTTTAGTTTTTATCTGCCAACTCGTTCCTATACTAGTCTGCACCATAGTTAAATTACCACCGGTTAGTTTGCCGTTAACAAGATCGCTTAATTTTGCTATATCGTTAAGCGGTAATAAATTATATATAGTAACTTTCTTTACTTTACCTTTTAATATTTCAGCAAGCTTAGTAAAATTGCTTTGATCTTTTTCGGGCTTTAAAAGATCAGCTATATTACTGCCGTGAATAGTTTTCCAGCCCCATTCTTGTGATAAAAAAAGATGTAAAGCCGTTATATCGCTATACCCTATAAAGAATTTCTCTTTATTTGGTTTTGGTAGTTTTAGTAAATCGGGAATTAATCTAGCCGAACCATAACCGCCTCGTAAACTCCATACTACATTATCAGACTTATCAAATAATGCATCCCGCAAACAATTAAACCTTACCTCATCACTACTTGCAAGAAAGGGTAGCTTATCTTTAGCAAAACACTTAGAAGAAATTTGTAAATTTAATCCGTTAATATTTTTTAAATCTGACAAGGTTTTATTCTCAGCCCCTGAAGCAGGAGCAATAACGCTAATCGGAATATTTTTTAGGCTAGTAGCCGCAGAAAAAACTGATATTGAAAAGAATAATACTATTAGTAAAGATAAATTTTTAAGAATCATGGAAGATAATTGATAGGGATTTTATATGGTATTATTTTTATTTCCAATGTCATTCCCGCGTAGGCGGGAATGACATTGAGTAGATTTTTCGATCTATGCAACAACACCACGCGGGAATGACACAAAAAACGAGAATAACATTGAAGATAACAACAATGCTATACAGCTACTTAAGCTGTATAGTCACAATCAAATAAATGTGAAACCTCAGAAATTTCCGTTTCTTTATCATGTAATTGTCTATCAGTTAAAGCTCCATAATTTTCATATGTTGCTACAAACTCAGGAATCACTTTACCTATATTTTGTGCAGTAGCATCAACTATATCAAAATCTTTTTTAGAATGTAACAAATCATGTGCTAATTTTAATGCCATTTTTTTTGCTATAGATTCACTATCTGTACTATTAAGCTTTGTGAAATTATATGCTAGTTCTTTTGTATTTCCTTTATCTAATAGCTCTATAAATTTCTTAACTTCAACTTTTTTACCATTAGTAAGCGTCACTTCAGATTCTAGTAATTTTGATATAACCTCTATATCATCATCTGAATCATCATCTGAGGTAGTAGCTGGTGCAGACGCAGCAGCAGACTCTTCTACTGATAGCGTATTTAAATTACTCGTTGTTTTTTCAATTTTAGCATTGATCCTTGCCATTTCTGTATCACACATTGCTATTACTGTTGTCCCTATATCATTAGTATACTCCTGTAATACTTCTTTATACTCCTCTGGAAGCGGGAGTACTATACCTGAATTTTTTATAAACTCTGCTGCTTGCTGTACAGTAGACATAGGAGTTGATTCCTTATGTGAAACAAAAGGTATATTTCTAAGTATAACTAAACCATTTACATCAAGTTCTTTATAATTTTGATTAAATAGTGATTGATTACTTGTTTTAACCGCATCATATGCTCTTATGGCATAACCAAACATAGGGTCATCACTTGATATATTCTGTAATGGAATCTTCCAATTTGTATAATCAATAGATTGTATCTGAACCATTGATCCATCATAACCAATAGAATATTTTTGCAGTAATGAAATTACATCATTTACCGGCTGTAATGTTTCTGAAGATTGTGGTACAGTAATATTATGCTTCTTAATATTAACATCAAGTGCATTTTTAGTACTAGCATCCAAGTTAGATACTAAGTTTTCATACTGGGCTGGGTTATTTTTAGTTTCTTTTAAAGTGCTTACAATTTTCTTAAATATTTGCACTATTTCTGAATGACTACCCGTAGTGCTTGTCATCCAATCCCATTTAAAATATTCAAATCCACCAGTAGCATGATTAGGAACTTCAACATGTACAGATTTATGGTCATATTTAATGCCTATTGCATCAAGATCTTGTTTATATTTCTTTACTTGAGTATCTGTATCATTACGCTGTTTTTTAATGTGCTTCTCTATTTTTTTCATAATTTTTTCTCCTTAATTTATATTATTAGTTGTAATTATTCTTGAATAATACTTACATATTACAATATGTCAAAATAAAATACTAATAGAAATTAATTTTTTGCTATATCACAAGCATGCAAGTCACGTTTAAAGTAAAAATTATTATTCTTATCTAAGATAGTACGATAAATTTGAATATTTTCAAGTACTCTTTGAACATAATCTCTTGTCTCACGATAAGGTATAAGCTCCATCCAATCTACGATTTTTCTAGTATCTTTTATATCTCTTGGATCACCAAACCTATCTATCCATTTTACTACATTATGACTTCCGGCATTATAAGAAGCAATAGACAAAATATAAGAGCCTCTATGGTCACCTAGCAATTGTTTAAAATGATGAGTACCAAGTTTAATATTATATATCGGATTCCTAGTTAAATCCGCTACATTACATTTAGCATTTATAGATCTTGCAGTATCGCAAGCAGTTTTTTCTATAAGCTGCATTAAGCCCATAGCACTTGCACTACTTATTGCCGAATGATCAAAAACCGATTCCTGTCTAATTATTCCATAAGTTAAATGAGATGAGATAGGTAAACCTGCTAGATTATACGGGGTCGGGAAAGCACAATCTGCAATAAAAATATTATTTTGAGCAGCAATTTTTGCCACCTCAACCATATGATTAGTATTATTATTTGCTTTAATAATATTCACAATTATTTGAATTTCAGCAGGATTTTTAGTATTTTTAATCGCTGCTTTGGAATATATAACGGCTAAATTATTCTTATTATATTTAACCAGCAATCTTATTGCCTTAATAATCTCTTTATTTTCTATGGTTTTTCTTTCTTCAGAAGTTATTACGGGAATAGGCGGCAAAACTAGCTTCGTCCTATTTAATTCAACATTTGCTACCTGTCCGTAAAAGGTAAAAGAATATTTGGCTGCCTGCTCGTAAAATTTCTTAGCTGTTTGCTTATCGCCTTTTGCTTCATAAGTGCGGCCTAACCAATAAAACCCACGTGCCAAACTAATTGGGGTTTTAACTACCTTAATAAATTTATTAAAATGCACTAATGCCTGATCTGGCTTCTTTAAAAAGCTTAAAGAAAGCCAGCCTGCAAGCCACTCCTGCTCTCTTATAGTTTCAGGACAAGTAGCAAAGGGCATCGTTGCCATTTTATAACTATTAGCAAAATCTTTGTAATCGATGAATTCACGAGCATAATAAGATTGAATCCGGCACCATTTAGCAAAATGCTTTCGGTTGTTTTTTGCCTTCTTAAATAAAGCAATATCTCCACTTGTTGGTTTTTGCGTTTTCTTAGAATCTAAGTAACGATATAACAAACCAGAAGTATAGTATTTTTCAGAAATGCTTCTAAAAAGCTTCTCAGCGTTTGGTGATTTACCTATAATCGCAATTTGTGCTTTAAAAGAATTACGATAGCCTTGATCTACATATTTTAGCGACTGCTCAGCAGACCTAATATCATTTTTCCATAAATGTTCTTCTATTCGTTCTAAATGATCACTCGCAGTTAAATATTTATGCCATCTACCATAATATGCATTTTCTTCTTCAGGACTAAAATTAGCGTATATCCACGCTTCCTTAATAATCGATAATAATATTTTCTGATCTTTAATTAAGCTACTCGCAGCAGCCGCATAAAACTTATAACCTTTACCGGTAAGCGGCGGATGTTTAATAAACCAATCAAAAATTACTTTTTTATTCGTGCTATTATTTAGATATTCTTCTGCTCTTTCTTCGAGGAGTTTATTTTGAGGCCAATCCGGATTATTTCGTAAAAACTTTATTATCTGCTCAAAACTATTATCTGAATATTTATTATCCAAAAACTTTTGTGAAAAAACGATTTTTGTTAAAGCTTTATTATTTATTTCTAAAGCTAAATCTTCAGCCTGTAACCAGTTTTTTTCATCGATGTAGGTAAAAACTTGTTTTATATTATCTACAGGACCGGAATTAGCATTTACTTTCAAAGCTAATAATAAGAATATAGTAATTAATAATTTTATTTTCATAAGTTTTATGATTTGTTGCGTGGATTGATTTTTCCGTCATTGCGAGGAAAAACTGCAAGTTTTGACGAAGCAATCCAGTAAAAAATTCTGATTTGCAGAATTTTTTTAATTATTTTTCTGGATTGCAGCAAAGCTTCGCTTCTCGCAATGACGTTTTTAGAACCCTTAAACACCCGTAGAGCCAAAGCCGCCGCTACCACGCAGCGTTTCTTCAAGCGTGCTACTTTCTTCCCATGATATGCGTTCGTACTTAGAAATTATCATCTGTGCAATTCGCATGCCTTTTTCTATAACAAAATCTTCCGTGCCGAGGTTAATAAGAATCACCTTTATTTCGCCTCGATAATCTGCATCAATAGTACCTGGTGAATTAGCAACCGTAATGCCGTGTTTAACGGCAAGCCCCGAACGAGGTCTTATCTGTGCTTCAAACGAATCCGGCAGTGCTATAGCAATACCGGTCGGGATTAGCTGTATACTACCTGCTTTTATTGTTATAGGTTGTTCGTTTGCAGCTATTAAATCCATCCCTGCACTATGCTGCGTAGCATATTCCGGCAAACTACCGAAAAAATTTTCTAGTTTTTTAATTTTAACTTGTGTAATAGTCATATTATTTTATATCAAATTTATCGTTAATAATTTTATTTTCAACGGCATCAATTAAAGAATTAGCAAAATTATCGGTTAATATTTTGCTTCCCATGCCAAGTTTCTTTTTAAGCCAAGGCTGTTTAGCACACAGATATTGAAACTTAATATTATCGCCGAATTTTTCTTTCATTACGCTATACATATCCCCTATACCATCAATCAAACCATAATCAAGAGCCGTTTGTCCTGCCCAAAATTCACCGTTAAATAAAATTTCATCTTGTTGTGTTAACTTCCCTGCTCTCCTTGTTTTAACATAATCTACGAAATGCTCATAAACCTGCTTTTGTAGACTTTTTATAATTTTAATATCATCTTTGTTAATAGGCTGAAAAGGATCTAATACCGATTTATTTTTCCCTTCTGTGTAAACTCTTCGCTCTATTCCAAGTTTATTAATCGCTTCATGAAAACCAAACCCGCTTGACACTACTCCAATACTACCGATAACCGAACTTGGCAAAGCATATATCCGGTCTCCGCTGCAAGCAAGCCAATATCCGCCTGAAGCTGCCATATCCTCAATAAAACTATAAATCTTAATTTTATTTTCTTTAGCAAGGTCACGAATACGTTTTGCAATAAGTTCAGATTGTACGGGCGAACCTCCGGGGGAATTGATAATCAAGCATAAAGCTTTTAATTTCTTTATTTTAAAAGCTTTTTCTATTAATTGATTTAATGATTCTAACGTAAGACCCGATTGCACGGTACTTACTTTACCGATAACACCGCTGAGACGTAAAACAGCAATTACATCTTTAGAATCACCGAAAACCGAAGCAAATAACTGTTCTATTTTACTTATCTGACGTTTTGCTATTACCTGCTCAAATTCTGCACCCGCAATAGCCGATTTGTTCACTTCATTCATTAATTTTGCTCATTTTTAATTTGTATGTTACTTTCCTTCATCGCATCCTTTTTTATTGGCGGCAAAGGCTTAGCCGGTTTATTAAGAGATTGTTCATTATAACTATTTTTCGGCTCAGGATAATTTCCGGGGATGGCAGATAAAATAGTTTCTCTAATTTTTTCGTCATACCAATTTGTATTACCGACAAAGCTAGTTATTATTTTGCCGTTTGGGTCTATTAATATACTAGTCGGTAAACTAATAACCCCTAAGGCTTTAAATAATTGATTCCTATAATCATGATAAATAGGCAAATATCTTATCTGATAGCTTTTAAAATATTCTTTAACAACTTTTATATCTTGATAATCTTCTGAAATTGGAACTACTAAAAAAGGTAATTTCCTAAAATCTTTTTGCAACATATCAAGATCAGGCATTTCTTTGACACAAGAAGCACTCCAAGTAGCCCAAAATACTAACAATATAGTTTTTCCTTCAAACTGATCAAGAGAATATTGATTTTTTTCTTCATCAAAAAAAATTACATTATCAGGAACGCTTGAACCTCTTAAAAATTCTAATTTATCCTTGGGCTTCTCATAAAGCTTAGCATAACTTTTAGGAATAAAGATTGTTATGGATAATAAAAATACTATAATATATAAAAGATCATATAATAATTTAGGTAATGAAAACACTTTATTTATTCTTATTAACGTTTATATGCGTTATATTATGCGGTTGCGGTATAAAAAAACCTTTAGAAGCTCCCGTGCACGAGGCAAAACGTCATTGCGAGGAAAAACTGTAAGTTTTGACGAAGCAATCTTGTGCCAAAGTCCTAAGATTGCCACGCAGCCTATGGCTGCTCGCAATGACGTTACTATCAATATCTCTTAAGCGTCGTACCTTGTAATACTAAATCAAAACAATACGACACCATATTTTCCTGCGGTTCGATCAATATCGGATTTACTTCACCGCACTCATTATCACACATATTTTTATTAGATAAGTCTAAGCGTGTTTCAAGGGTCGTAAGACTCGGATGCTCTACCCTTATATTTGCACTTCTTAAATAACGAGAAGATTTATAAGGCAACATGCTAATAAAGTAATATTCTCCTTTGTTATTGGTAGTAGCGGTACCGGAGCCGGTGAAGCTTGAATCGCTTTTACTTGTGAATCTTTTTTTATCGATTCGAGTTTTTAAAGCTTCATAAGGATATTTACCACCGCTTCCTGCTTGCCATAAATAAACTTTAGCATCTGCCACTGGAACGCAATTTTGATCTAATACTTTCCCTTTAATTAATATTTTTTTACCGTAAAACTTTGATAATTTTCCTGTTTTACGTAATAAATTATTAGTAGGTTCAAAAACTTTTGGTTCATAATCATTGAATATATTTCTAGTAATTTTACAACGATTAAGCTTATTAGGATAAATTTCAGAAGCAGCAAATATGTTTAATGTCCAAAAACATAAAAAACAAAATATAAATTTTTTCACTTTTCACCACTTTTATTTTTATAATTAATCTTAGTATATCTAAAATTAGACCAATTATTTATAATAATCAAATTATTTTTATTCTCATTTGATTATTAAGTAATTGATTGTTATAGTAAACTTTATTGTACTAAAATATTATATACATGCAAAAATTTTTATCTTTAATAATTGTAATTCTAATACTTTACAATATAGTAAAGTTAAAAATATCCCCCGACGACAATAATCCTACAGCTGTAGAACAAACGGCTTCAAATAATTCATCTACCAATGAAAACCAAACTAGTATAAATAATGAACCACCTATTTCATTAAATGGTAATTTATTTGAACGTACGGTTTCAAAAATAGTAATAAATGCTCTTAAAACCGAAGAAGGGAAAGCATTCTTTGAAAATATTTTACAGCCGTTAAATGGACCTATCAATCCTAATGATTACACTATTGAAGTACGTAAGGATTTAGTAAAAACACTGTTTAAAATTAATACGCTCGGTAGCGGTAATATCGGTCCCGCTTCTTGCGGACATGTAGTTACTGTATTTTATCAAATATCAGATATGAACAATACTTTAATATCTGAAGATACTAAAACTTTTACTTTAGGATCGAGTCCTATAATGCTTGGCTTAGATAATGTAATAATCGGTATGATGGTAGGAGAAGCACGAGAAGCTATTATTCCGGCAAAATACGCCGTTAATAATAGTAATAATATTATCTTCGATAATGCTTATAATTATAAAGTTAATGTAATGTTAAAATCTATATTACCGCAAAATTTTATTAAAAATGATGAAGTTAAAATTTATGACGATGAGATAGCTTATCGTGTTCCTTTATTATGTGGTGAAAAAGTAAGTTTTAATGCTAAAATTACTCGCTTATCAAACGGTAAAATATTATATGACTCCAAAACAAAAGGACAAAAAATAGATATGAAAATTGGCGATATTACATATCCTTTAATTTTTTCTTACGCCTTGCAAGGTAAAGTAACGGTTGGAACACGCAGTGTTATTGCTGAAGGCAAAACATTTAAAGCTTTAGGTTCTAACATAAATAAAATTATTTCTCATGAATCTTTACCAATAAATGAATATCTTTTGCTTGAACTAGGAGACTTTAAACAAAATTAAATAAATATGAAACAATCTAAAATATCGGATAATAGCCCTACTTTCAAACTCGCTTATAGAGAGGAATTTAAAGGAGAAACGGAACGCAGCACCGCAGCGTACAAAAGCATACGTGAGGAGGCGAGTACCGGTTCGACGTATAAATTACCTCTAGAAGTAGAGTTTCAAAATAGGGCTAATAAAAAACAAAAAAATTATATTTTGCTATCTATCCTTGTCATAATGATAATAATTGTATATCTTATAGCTTTAATAAAAATCGCAGGATAAATTTTGTGTTTATCAAAAATTTGAAACTTAGATGAGAAAGATAATTTAGTATATAGACGAAGTTTAATTTGGAAAAGAGCAAGGCGTTTTGAAGCTTTTAACCGCAGCGTACATACTAGTGTGAGGATTAAAAGCAAAAAACAACGAAGCCAATTTTTCAAATTAAACTAGTATTCTTACTTTAAACTTTAATTAAGCCAGGAGTTTAGTATGGAAATTATTAAAAAAAACAAAAATATTATTATAATAGTAGGTTTAATATTTTTAGCAGTAATTATTTATATCTCTGCAAGTAAGAGTCCAGATAATAAACCAAATGATAATATATTAGAAGTAAAGGTAGCTATAAAAGATCATAAATTTGTTCCGAATATAGTTGAAGTACCAAAATCTACTAAGATAAGGTTAATTGTTCATAATGAAGATGATACGGTAGAAGAGTTTGAAAGTCATGATTTACATCGTGAAAAAATAGTTATGCCAAATGAGTCAATAAATATTATACTTGCACCGCTTAATCCTGGAAAATATGAATTTTTTGGAGATTTTCATCAAGATACGGCTCAGGGTTTTATAATTGTTAATGATTAGATAAAAATATGTTTAAAATTGCTTTAGTAGTGTTTCGCGAATGTTTAGAAATATCCTTATTACTTGGTGTAATACTCGCCGTAACAAAACAAATAGAAAAATCTCGGCTTTATATTATTGCCGGAGTAATGCTTGGAGTAGTATTTGCTTCAATTTTTGCATTTTTTACGCGTAAATTATCCTTATCTTTTGGCGGAATAGGAGACGAGTTATTCGATTCCGGAATTATGATACTAATAACAATTCTGATTAGCTGGACAATAATATGGATGCAGGGTTACGGTATAAAAGTAAAGCAACATATAAACGACTTATCCGTAAAAATTCATGAAGGTAATGCCAGTTATTTCATGTTGGTTTTTTTAGTTGCCACTACTATACTACGAGAAGGTGCAGAAATTATTATTTTAGTATATAGTATATCTTCAGTTGAAACAATATCAAGCAGTATTTACTTGCAAGGAGTAATAATAGGTGCTACAAGTGGTTTTTTACTTGGTTTAGTAATATATTTCGGTTTAATTAAGATTGCTAATCAAAAATATATTTTTAAAATCTCTTCTGTATTATTAATGCTGATAGCAGGAGGGTTCGCAGCAAGTGCGGCAGGTATTCTAACTTCTTCCGGTCTAGTTATGTTTTTATCCGATCAACTTTGGGATAGTTCATGGCTAGTAGCAGATAGAAGTATGGTTGGCAAAATCTTACATATTGTTACCGGTTATATTGCAAGACCTAACGGAATGCAAGTACTTGCTTATTTTACTACTATATTACTAATAAATATTTTTATACAAATAAAATTAAGATATTCTAGAACAGTACAAAAAAACGAATCAAATTAATTTTATTAAAGAGAGAGAGCAATTAAATTAAATATGTTTAAACTTTTATCAGAAATTGGTCCAGTAATAGCATTTTTTGGAGGCTTTTTTTATGGCGGCGGCATACAAAATGCCACTCTTTATATGCTTATTACCTCTGTTATTTGCATTACTCTTTGTTATTTTATAGACAAAAAAGTATCAAAGCTTTCTATTATTTCTTCATCTGTTTTATTAGTTTCGGGAAGTATAACTTTAATTAGCGGCGATTCAATGTATATAAAAATCAAACCGACTATATTATATACTATTTTTGGAATAATTTTTCTTATGAGTGGTATAAGAAAAAATCCTTTTATCAAATATGCTTTAGAGAGTATAGTGCGTCTTAAAGAAGAAAGCTGGATAACTCTAAGCTATAGAACAGCAACCTTTTTCTTTTTTATGGCTATAGTTAACGAGATAGTTTGGCGTAATTTCTCAGATGAAACATGGGTAAAATTTAAAGTATTCGGGGTAATCCCTATTACCTTTATATTTATTTTACTTCAATTACCTCTTTTATTAAAGAATAAATTACCGGATAGTAAGATATGATATTACGAATCCTAATTTTTATAGCTCTCTCTTTTAGTCTATCCGCCTGTTTACCGGTCATATTTACCGCAGCAACCACCACTGGTATTGTTGCCTCAAAAGATCAACCAATGTCTGAAACATTAAATGATTCAAGGATTTCTGCCGGCATTAAAGCTGATTTAGTAAAAAATAATTTTAAAGATTTAGGAGCTAAAATAAAGGTCGAAGTATCACAAGGAAGAGTATTATTAACAGGAAATATTCAAAAAGAACCTGATGCATTAAAAGCCGTAGAAATTGCTTGGAATCAAAAAGGCGTAAAAGAAGTTATCAACGAGTTAAAAGTAAATAAAAACAGTAATCATTTTGATTTAGCACAATATACTAAAGATAGTCTGATAACAACGCAAATTAAAGCTAAAAATTTAGTCAGAAAAGACATTAAATTTGCTAATTATACTATTCTAACTATAGATAATATTGTTTATTTATTTGGAGTTGCAAGATCAGAAGAAGAGCTAGAAAAGCTTGCTTCTATTGCATCAAAAATAAAAGGTGTTGAAAAAGTTGTGTGTTACGCTAAAATAATGGATAACTTTAACACAAATAATGATAATAGTGAAGAATCATAAATTCAAATTATTGATTTTATTAATTTTTTGTTTAGGACTAAGCGGTTGTAATACCTCAAAAAAATTACCTTATTCCCGCAAATATTCATACAAAGAATTATCAAAAGATGATCCGCACAATACTATTTATAAAGGTCATTATAAGGTTGGTAAAAATTATAAAGTAAAAGGCAAAACTTACAAACCTCACAGTCCTAAATCTTTTACCGAAACAGGTTATGCATCATGGTACGGTGGACGCAAGGACGGTTTCAACGGTAAAAAAACAGCTAACGGTGATAAATTTAATAGAAATCTATTAACTGCCGCACACAAAACTCTTCCGCTTCCTTGCTTAGTTAAAGTTACCAATAAATCCAATAATAAATCAGTAATATTAATGGTTAATGATAGAGGTCCTTTTAAGAAAAATCGTATAATAGATGTTTCCCAAAAAGCGGCTGAAATTTTAGCGTTTAAAAATCAAGGTATAACTAAAGTAAAAATAGAATATTTATCTGATGAAACCGAGAAATTTCTAAAAAATATTAATTTAAAAAAACCACAAAGTAAAACTTTAGCTAAAAACTCCAAAAAACCTTCATCTACTAAAGTTACAAAAAACGATAAGTGTAGCGTTAATTGTCATATAAAGCTTGTAAATTTAAAGTATAAGCTAGCAGTAAATCCTTAAAAGATGCGTGAATATTAAATTGTTATTGTACGAGCGTTACATGGCTCAGCTTCATCGTCATTACAAGAAAAATTAAGCCTTGTTGCATGGATTGAAAAGCGTACTCAATGTCATTCCCGCCTACGCGGGAATGACATAAACCGATCCATGCAACAACGCTGAAAAATTATGCAATAATTAATGAAGCAATCTCAGGATATTTGACAAGATTACTTCGTCGAATTACTACGTAATTCTTCTCGCAATGACGATGTATATCAACTACGTAGATTCTTTTTCTTTATTATTTTTGATTTAGTTTTTGTAGTAGATTTATTGTTAGAAGCAAGTCTGATTGAAGGTTTAGCGGCTATAGGCTTAACGCCAAAATGCTGATCCAATAATCCAATCATTTTTTGATCACGAGATGCGGCACTTTTGACGCCTGTAACAACGGCAATCAATGATTTACCGTTCCTAGAAGCAGTAGTTACTAAATTATAACCTGCCGGGGTATGAAAGCCTGTTTTCATGCCTTCCGCACCTTGATAATTTTTAGTAACTCTATTATGTCCGTTTACTATATTTCCGCGAAATACAAAGCTGGTTTTAGAAAATAACGGATAATATTTTGGATAATCTCTCTTCAGGGCCATAGCAAGTTTGGCCATATCTCTTGCGGTAGTTTGCTGCAATGGGTCATGCCAACCTGAAGCATTTTTAAAATAGGTATTTTTCATACCGAGCTGTTTAGCTTTAACATTCATTAAATGAGAAAAAGTTTTCTCAGAACCTTTCATCCCCTCAGCAACCGTTACGGCAACATCATTAGCAGATTTTACGATTAATCCATTAATTGCTTCTCTAACGGTTATAGTTTCCCCTGCTTTTAAACCAAGCTTACAAGGAGGCATTTTTGCTGCTTTCTGTGAGACTAGTAATTTTTTATCTAAAGGTAACTTACCGGCTTCAATTGATTCAAACATTAAATATAACGTCATCAATTTAGTTAAAGAAGCAGGGTAAATCCGAATTTGTGAATTATGAGCATGTAAAACCTTGCCTTTCGCATCAATTACTAAACTAGTTTGAACAGGAGGTTTAGGAGAATTTTTTACAGCTTTCTTAGCTTCGCTTATAGGAGCAAAGAAAAATGTTACGACAAAAATATAAGGTAATAAAAATTTACTAAACATTTTAAATAAATAAAATATTATTCAAATTAAATCAAGTAGGATTTTTTTTATTTTTTTCTAGATTGCCACACTCCGAACAAATGCTCACAATGACATTTAAAATAAACCTTACTATACTTTAACCTTTTTATTAAGATACATTAATATAAGTAAAGCAGGCAAGGCTAAAATTATGGTAAAGATGAAAAAACCGTCCCAGCCCATCATATTTACTAGTTTACCAGCATAAATAGTGACAGTATTGTTACATAAACTACTAGCACTACTAAGTAAAGCATACTGCGTTGCAGAATATTTCTTATTACATAAATTACCGATATATCCGACTAAAGCAACAGCACCCATAGCACAGGCAAAATTCTCTATAGTAATAGCAATTAATAAAGCTTCAAAAGAAGGTGGTTGGTGATTAAGCCAAATAAATGCAAAATGTGTTAAACTTTGGGCAATACCGGTAATAATTAAACCTTTAAAATTACCGAGTCTATACATTACCATACCACCGGCAAAGCCACCGACTAAGGTCGCAATCAATCCATAAAGTTTAGCAATTATTGCTATCTCGCCTTTTGTATAACCAAGCTCTATATAAAACGGTGAAGCAACCGCTCCAAGCATAGCATCGCCTAATTTAAAAAATATTACCGCGAGTAAAATAGTTACAGCAAATTCTCTTTTGAAAAAATCTTTGAAAGGATTAATGACTGTATAAATCCATGAAGTAATAGAAGTAATATTAATTTTTTCTCTTACTAATTCTTTTTCGTTTACGGTTATTATAAACATCGTTGCAACAACAAATATTATAGCTATAACAAAGAAAGTTAGCTGCCAATCATTACCTGTTATTTCTGCAAGATATAAAGCACCTGCACCTGTAATAAGCATACCGATTCGATAACCGAATACGGCAGTTGCACTAGCTATGCTTTGTGTTTCCTGATCAAACTTATCTATACGCAACGCATCAACAGCAATATCAAAAGTACTAGATAAAAAACCTAATGCTATAGTCAAAAAATATAAAGAAGCTAAAGAAATCTTAGGATCTTCCTTGCTTATAGCAATTAACACTAAAACCATTAAAGAGCTACATAATATAAGCCAGCTTTTTCGATGTCCCCACCTACTTAAAAAAGGTATTTTAAAATTATCGACTAGAGGTGACCAAAATACTTTTAACGAATATGATAATCTTGCAATCGCAAAAGTAGTAATAACGGCGATATCTATACCGGATTCTTTTAGCCATACAGAAAGAGTAGAAAAAATTATAACCAGCGGCATACCGCTAACTATTCCTAAAATAAATATTTCAAATAATCGATAGTCTTTAAAAATCTTGGTAATGAGCATTGTGTTATTCCTTGTGTTTATGTCATTCCCGCGAAAGGGCCTTATTGCATGGCTCTTATGTCATTCCCGCGGAGACGGAAATCCAGAAAATAACCTTAATATAGATACATATTTGATAAAATAAACATATAAAAAACAAGCTTTTATATGTTTAACTGGATTCCTGCTTTCGCAGGAATGACATCGAACACTTTTTTAGAGCCATACAACAACGCCCGAAAGCGGGAATGACATAGAGCTACATAATAATAGTTAATAAAGATTAAGAAATATAAACTATTTACTTTATAAATCAACTATTTTCTCTTAATTCTTTATTATATAACCTATAATATTCATCTTTATTTTTAAGTAATTGAGTGTGAGTACCCTGCTCACAAATCTCACCTTCTTTCATGACGATAATGTTATCAAGATCGGTAATACTGCTTAAACGATGCGTAATAATTAAAGTGGTTTTTCCTTGGCGTAATTTCTTTAAAGATTCTAGAATTTTCTGTTCGGAAGCTTGGTCTAAGCTACTCGTTGCTTCATCCCAAATTAAAATAGGTGCATCTTTTAGGAAAGCTCTAGCAATCGATAAACGCTGACGCTGACCGCCTGAAAGAGTCAAACCTTGCACCCCTATCTGCGTGTCGTAACCGTTTGGCAGGTGCATAATAAACTCATGAGCATCGGCATATTTTGCTGCTCTAATTATCTCTTCTCTTGTTGCATCAGATAGACCATATGCTATATTTTCTGCAACTGTTGTATCAAATAAATGGGTATCCTGAGTAACTAAAGCAATCTGACTGCGAAGCGAAGCTAGCGTAACATCTTTAATATCATGATTATTAATTAAAATTCTTCCATCACTTGTATCATAGAAACGTACTAATAAATTACTAAGAGAAGTCTTACCGCTACCTGAACGCCCGACAAACGCTATTATTTTATGAGGCTCTAACTTTAAATCTATATATTTTATAGCTATTTTACTCTCAAAATTTAAAGCCAATTTCTCAAAAGTAATTTGTGGATTATATAAATCTACTTCTTTAGCATCTTCACAATCTTTAATAAGAGGCTCGCTATCTAAAATATTAAATACTCTTTTAGCTGCCGCAATTCCTTCTTGCAAATTAACATTTAAGGATACTAAACTTTTAAATGGTCTATAAGCCGCAGCAAAAGAAGCCAAAAAAGCAAAGAGAGCACCGGGCGTACTTTTCCCCTCAAGGACTAAATTACCTCCGTACCATACCATCCCTCCAACCGCAAGACCGCTCAATCCTTCCATAATGGGCGAAACCATCGCATCTAACTTAGATGTTTTTTTATAAAACTCTAAAATATTATTAACAATCAATGACGCCCTATTACTTTCTATTTTTTCACCGACAAAAGATTTTATAATCTTAATTGACTGAAATGCTTCATCAAGCCTAGAAGTATAATGTCCTAATTCCTCTTGGGACTGCGATGATATTTTACGTATCTTTCTTCCCATTTTTTGTACCGGATAAACTGCCAAAGGGAAAACAAGAAAAACTACGCACGATAATACCGGTTCTAAGTTAAACATTGATCCTATTAAAAATACTACCGTTAGGAAATGTTTAGCACATCCGACAAGTAAATTAGAAACAGCCCCGCGCATCAAAGAAATATCATTAGTAAAACGAGATATAAGACGCCCTGAAGTTTGTTTTTGGATAAAAGAAATATCGGCAAATAACAAATGCTCATACATTTTCATCTGCAAATCGTTTAATACCCTCTGACCTACAAATTTTATTAGATAATTCTGATAATACTCTGAAATTCCTTTTATAAAAAAAGTAATCGTCAGCACTATCGGCATTATTACAAGCATCTGCCTATCATGCGTTAGAAAAACCTTATCAATAATAGGCTTGACTGCATGCACGATAACAGCAGTACAAATTGCTGCAATAGCCATACAAAATATTGCAAAATATATTTTATTTGCATAAGGTTTAACATGATCTTTTATCAGCCTTTTTATAATGTAAATGGCCGTGTAACTATCATTTAAATTATTATTATTGCTCATTCTCGTTAAAAATATTAAATTGGTGATTTGATTGATTAGGCACTGGCATTTTCAAATGCTCAAAAGCAGCAATAGTGATTACTCTACCTCTAGGTGTTCTTTGTAGTAAACCTATCTGTATTAGGTACGGTTCTATAGTTTCTTCAAGTGCATCACGCTGTTCAGACAAGGCAGCTGCGATCGTTTCAATCCCAACGGGACCGCCGTTATAATTATCCGCTATGAATTTTAGATAACGATAATCATTGCTATCAAGCCCTATGCGATCAACTTCCAAACGATTTAAACCAAAATCGGAGATTTCTTTATCTACTCTTGATTTACCGTCAACCGCCGCAAAATCCCTTATACGACGGAGCAATCTTAAAGCAATTCTTGGCGTTCCTCTACTTCTTTTAGCTATTTCTTCAGAACCCGAATCGGTCAAATCAATACCAAATAATTTACTTGCTCTATTTAGAACTTTCTTAAGCTCTTCCGTATTATAAAAATTCAAACGCATAGGAATGCCGAACCTATCACGCAGAGGATTGCTAAGCAAACCAAGGCGTGTAGTAGCACCGATTAAGGTAAATTGCGGGAGATTTATTTTAACCGATCTTGCGGCAGGTCCCTCACCGATAATTATATCAAGCTCAAAATCTTCCATAGCAGGATATAAAACCTCTTCAACCGCAGTATTTAAACGGTGAATTTCGTCGATAAATAATACGTCGTTTTTTTCAAGATTGGTGAGGATAGCGGCAAGATCAGCTGCCTTAAGTATAGCAGGACCGGAGGTAGATTTGAAATTACCGCCGATTTCGTTGGAAATAATCTTAGCAAGTGTAGTCTTACCAAGCCCAGGCGGACCGTAAAATAAAGTATGATCAAGATGCTCTCCTCTAGATTTTGCAGCCTTAATAAATACCGAAAGGTTTTCTTTAATCTGCTGTTGACCGACAAATTCTTGCAAATATGACGGCCTTATCGGCAACTCTTGATCATTTTCACTTTTTTCGGGCGATAATATATTAGTCATTATTTTAGATTAAATATAATGACTAATAATAGCTAAAAAATAGTTTTATGCTATATTTTAATTTAACTAAAAATTAGAATTTCGATTTTTTAGGGCTGCTTTGATTAATTCATCAATAGAGATTTCGGGATTTGGAGCAATATTATAATAACACCCACTCTTCGCTTGTCCCATCTTCCCCGGATAAAAGTACTACATTCCCTGGTTTTGCATTTATGGATTTTATATCTGAAAATTTTAAACAAGATGCTATATGTCTCATTATCTCTAGGGGGAAATAACCTGTTGCCGGATTTTTTGCAATTCCTGTCATTTCAAAAAAACACTCATTAATATATTTATCTGCATTTTTAGTTATAGCGTCTAAATTGTCATAGTTTACTTCTAGTTCTTTTAAATATTCTTTAAGATGTAAATTTCGATATAATTTTAAATATTTAAAAGTTTCGTCGTCAGCTTTACAATCTACTAGCTTTAACTTCTCTTCATAAAATTTTCTTAAAGTAGGTATTATTTCCTTTGCTATTTCTCTTGCTATTTCCTTTGATACATGCTTTATTTTATTCAAATTTATAGCAGTAATTTCTCTAATAGCTTTAGATAATTGTTGTTCTTGTTCTTTTCCTCTTTCAAATATCCCTTGTTCTTTCTTAATTGAGCAGCTAATAACTTTACTATTTCTTATTGAAGTTAGTAATTTTTCTATTGATTCTTTACTTATTTCGCTAGCTAAAGAAAAGCTTAATGAGATAGTGTAATTATTCCTTTCTAAAAAATAAGATATAGCTGCTACTCCTATATCATCTAAATAAAAACCCTCCATATCTAAAGCATGAATAGGAGAATCTCGAAAAAACTTTTCAAAGAATTGTAAGGAATTAGATTTTGCATCATTCCTCAAATAAACTCTAGAGTTTATTATTTTTATTGATTGAAATAGTTCTATTATATCTTTTTGTATTAAACAATAACTTAATGTAAACGAATTAACATTACTCATGCAAAAAAATTTATTAAGACTATCTACTAACCTATCTGTGTCTGAGAAATAATTTTCTACATTAGGAAGAGATAAAACTTTTAAATTAGGTTTTTGAGAAATATTAACTAAAAATGCCTTAAATTCACAGGCTTTTACCCTAGTATTGCTCCAATCAATTTTTTGAAGAGTATTATTTTTTTTAAAAGCTTCTAAAATAATCGCAAGTTTTTCATGATCTACAAAACTGCTATCTATTTTAATACTAGTAATACAACATTCAGGATCTATTAAAAATTCAGCTAGTAATTCGGAACATTTTTTAATTGCAAATAAACCTATAAATACCAAACTTTTAATACCGGTATCCCTTAAAAGGTTAAATAACTTATTTAAATTCTCTTCTGAATGCCAAACATTATGCTCATGTTTTAAATATAAGGTAGAAGGATTTTTAAATGCTTCTTGAGCATTTATACTTTTTAAAAAAGTTTTCAATTCTAACATAATTTATATTAATTTTTAGTTACTAAGATTAATATAAAATAATTGTTAATTTATCAACTAAAAATTAGAATTTCGATTTTTCAGGACTGCTTTGATTAATTCATCAATAGAGATTTCGGGATTTTGGATAATGATGCCTTGAACAGCGTTTTGAGCTTCAAACCTAGAAAAACCGAGATTTACTAAGGCCTTTATTACTTCATTGCTTGCGACGGGGGTAATATTTTTGATATTTAAGCTATCTTTGATAATAGCTGAACCGCTTGATATTTTTGCTACTTTACCTTTCAGCTCTAATACTATACGTTCGGCAAGCTTAGCTCCAACTCCGGATATTGCTTTAAATATATTCTTATCTTCATTATTTATAGCAATTTGGATATCCGCAGGCGTCAGGCTTGATAAGATAGACAAAGCCATTCTTGTACCAATACCATTTACTGATTGTAGCAAATTAAAAAAACTCTTCTCTTCCAAAGTCAGAAAACCGTAAAGATGAATATGTTCCTCTCTAACATGGGTTTCGATAAATAGTTTGTAAAACTCCCCTTCAGCAAGTTTACCTAAAGTTTTACCTGAAGCATAGACTAAGTACCCTACCCCGCTTACGTCAATTATAACATAATCATCCCCTTGGGAATCAACTTTACCACTCAATTTACCGATCATATATACCTATCATAAATAAAGAAATTGGTAGTATACTTATTTCTTCTTTTTCTTACCTTTACTATATATTAAAACTAGCGTCGGTAAAGCAGTAATAATTGCAGCTAAAATATAATGAATAACGAGCGGTCTATCCATCATATGACATTGCCCATCATTTGGAATCGTTTGAGCCAAAATCATATAAGCAACTATTATCGTTACTGCTATATATAAAAAAGTAAAAAACAAATATTTTATAAAATTTTTCATGTCAATAATCTATAATATTTATACAATACTAGTGCAACATATTGATCATAATATCAATAAAAAACTATAAAGCCAAGAGCTGGTTTATTACAATAAGTATAACACTTATAAAGGTATTAGAAATGTCTAAAAGTCCAGAATCAAACGAAGCTATCGATCAAGAGAAAAGAAAACAAGAACTTGAGCAACAACTTAAAGAAGAATATCAAAATCTTACTTATACCCAAGCCTTATGGGCCTTCTCACCTTTTGAAACTGGAAATAAAAAATACGATGATTTAAATAAAGAATATTTAACTCTTACTAATAATAATTTAGGCATAATAGACAATTTTACAAATGCAATTACCAATACGTTTGGCGGTGGTATAAATGCTGTAATAGAGGCAAAAAAATTAGTAGATGACGTCCAGGCTCTTAAAGCTGCCAAAAAAGCTGGGGATAAACAAAATACTGTTGATGCAACCTTAAAGACGATAAAAGATGTAGGACCTATAGCCCAAAATCTTTCTTCTATCTTGCATTCTGGAGTGATTTCCGATGCATCAAAAGACGCTATACTGCAATATGCATTTACTCCATATATCCTTACTCCTCTTTTAAATAAAAAACTTACTAAGGTAACCAAAAACTTCCAGACCTCCGAGCTAGAAAAGATAAATGTGTTAGAAGGATTAAGCCCTAGATTCATCAGAGAATTAGCTACATTAGGAGTAGATTTAGCTTCTAATGCATTAGGGGGAGAGTTAAATCCAAAAGTACAAGAAATATATAAAAATATTAAACAAAAAACTCCCCAGTCCCAAGCTAATATATTAAAGAACCTACATGACATTATTACCTCAGATAAAGTAAATCCTCTTCTTAAGGAAAATCTAGTAAAATTTTTAAAGAAGCCTGAGAATCAAAAAGAATTAGCTCAGGTTACAGAAAATATTTTAAACAACAAAGTACAAAAATTCGTTGCACCTGAATTGCTTAAAAATACCATAGGACTGATTGCAAATTCTAGTGATAAATTAATAGAAAGTACTCCATTTGCTATAGAAGCTTTTAGGCAATTTATAGAAAACCAACTTTGGACTAATACCAACCTAGGGCTAGAGGGAGTAAACACTGAATTAAAAAAAGAGTTATTACAGGCAAAAAAACCTGAAGTAATAAAGTTAGTAAATAATGCTAAAAAAGCCATTGATAATTTAGCTCCTATATTAAAAGAGGAGCTGCCTAAATACCTAGATACTAATAAACAAAATATATTAGGGATATTAGATAATCCTATAGTAACAGAAAAAATAAAATCATCAGCTATAGAACCGGAATTAGTACGTAAAGCCCTAGATGCATCAATGCCTTTTTTAGCAGAGGCTTTGCCCTCGCTTACTAAGCTTGCTAGCTCTAGCCTTGCTGAAGGTGAGAAAGTTGCTGACATAATTCAAAAAGCCCAGCTAATTAAATCACTCCCAAAAGAAGAAAAATCAAAAGAAGTAAAAGGATTGATTAATGCAGTAATACAACTACAAAATGATAATCCGGAGATAAAGAAAGTTATTCAACAAGAGCTTCCTGAGTTGTTAGAAAAACATGCTAATACTTTAGGACCGGTAGTAAATGAGTTCCTAAAAGAAACTTCTATAGGGCAAAAATTAAAATTAGATGGAGAAAAGCTAGTTAACATAGCAAGTAAACATGCTCCTGACTTAATTAATATTGCTGATAAATTTAGTAAGGGTTAATATATTTCTATGGTGGGATCAGTATTAAAGTTATCAACAGACCCAAAGGTTCTAGGAGTAATTGCAGAAAGTGCAATTAATTTAGGGAAATATAAGGTACTTGGACCGAACACAGCCAAACTATTAGAAAAAAGAGGAGAGGAAAGCAAACAAACTAGCCGGACTAGATAATAAAGCATTGTTGCGTGGATATTTTACCTCTGTCATCCCGTGAGTCCTCCCAATTAAGTGTGTAAACTTTTCCAAAGGACTATATTCTTTCTTCAAATTTTATTAAAAAATGAGCCATAGCCGCATTCCAATTTGGGATGGGCATGGACCATTTTTTGGTC
>JBEGTS010000002.1:0-46848 GCA_041179265.1 Pseudomonadota bacterium | reverse complement strand
TTTAAGATAGACATGATTTGGCTATCACTGTGCTTTGATATTGTCATTTATAGAATCTCCTTCTTTGTTCCTAGAAAATTCTACTCCTTTTGTCGATTGTTTTTGGGGAGGATTACCATATCTGTAAGATATATTGACAATTATTATTTAGAATTAGTTTTTGATGATGGAACAAAAGGTATTATAAATCTATATCCACATCTTAAGGGGTCAATTTTTGAACCGCTTCAAGATAAAAATTTATTTAATAAGGTAACAATAGACGAAGAATTACAAACTATTAGTTGGTCTAACGGTGCAGATTTTGCTCCGGAATTTTTAAAGGAGAATTTAGACTCTGTTTGAGATTCTAAAAGTAATCTAACTCATAAGAAAGATCAATTTTATACAATTCATAAACAGCATTATATATATAATTAATATCAAATTCATTATAGTGTTGTTCTGATAAATTCGTCACTTTATAATATATATCGAATTTAAACTCAGTATCTTCAGTTATTTTTAAAGCTTTATAATAACATTTTTGTGCTTTTAGTATGAGATCGCTTGTGGCGTAACAATCTCCTTTAATATCTTCAATATAAGCACTATTAGGATAAATTTCGTCTAATCTTTGAAAGCATTTTTCCATTTCAGATAAATTTTTTATTGCTGTAAAACAATGCAAGGCTTCTAGATATTTATTATAATTATTATATAATATCTTACCTATTTTATTATAAGCTATAGTTAATTTCCTATCGAAAGCTAACGCATAGATATATTGTAACAGAGCATTGACATAATATCCTGCTTCCTCATATGTTAACCCATCTTCATATAGTTCTTTTGCTTTCATAATTTACATTTCACTTGATCGTCTATATTGCCTAAAGTAGTAGTTAATGAGTCCTCTTCAAACATTTGATAAGGGTCTACTTTTTGCCAATATTGTGTAGTTACATCTTTAAGTGGAAGCCACAAATGTGGGTAAGGTGGTATTGCACCATCTAAATAAGCTGTTAAATTTTTTAACGTTTGCTCTTGTTTTTGATCCCCAAGTTTTATTTGCCTATTTTCAATTAGATTTTTTAACTTACTTATTTCCGGGGCGGTAGCATATTTTACATCTAAATAACCGACACCACTATTTTTTAAATTTTCAGTAGTTAATAATGTAGGTACATAATAAGAATTTGCTTTTCTAAATATATCAAGTTTTAATGCTATTTCACCGTCACAACTGTTATTACCTACATACGAAGTCCATATATCTGCTATAGGATTTACTATAGCAAAAGTTACATTATCACCAAATATATTTGCTTCTTCTCTTCCATAATAAGCATTTTTAGTAGAATAGGAGATAATAATACCTCCTAAAGCATAAGCATCTTTGACTTTTGTAATTTTTACCATACATTTTACTCCACAATAATACTACCTATAACACCACGATAGTAAGTCTGAGGGTCGTACATAGCCTCGCTATAAATAGCAGGAGTAGAGAATACTCCCTTATTCACAGCTTTAATTTTATATTGATATGTCATTTTTTGATCAGAAATAGTGCCGAAAATCATCACTCTATCGTCACGATTATTTACATATATCGGTTTCCATATCATTACTTCCTGCGTGCGTTCTAATATATTTACGTTATTGTTATCCGGTAAAAGCTCAAAACCTGCCGGTAATAAGTCAAGTATCACCATATTGCTAAGAAGTTTATTGCTACCTGATCGCATAGTGATTTCTACCGTAATATTATCACCTAATTTTGCTTTGCTGACTTCTTTATTATTCTCATCAAGATATTTTTTGGTTATTTCTACGCCTTTAATGATTTCTTTATTTTCTTTTAAAACTTTGTCATAACCTGAAGTTAGAAGCTGATAGAAAAAGCCGTTACTTGAGGATGTTAAGTCTATATCCTTATTTTCTACTGACAGCTCAGCAATCATCACTTTATCGCCTTTTAAAGTAACTTCTTTATCTGTAGAGGTCACTTTAATAGTAGCCTCATCTACATTATTTATTTTATCGGCATAGGCAAGACTTGCCATAATGGCGTAGCTTGCCGATAGGCTGTTATAGTTATCTTTAGCAAAAAGAGCGATATCCTGTACAATTTTTTGGTCAAAGTTTTTTAGTCTTTCCGGAAAATGTAAAGAAATTAAGTATAAATACTGACTATATTTTATTAGAGGATTATAATATTGATAGTCTGTTTTCGATATCGGTTTATCTAGAGTAAATTTATCTAATAATTTATCCGCTTCTTCATTCATTTGCAGCATTTTATAGCTAGCTGCTAAATAAACGCTAGTTAAATCATCCTGCCATGTATTTTTATGGTACTCGTCTAAATATTTTAAAATATTTGCAATATAGCTTGTAGTAATAACGCTATTTTTCGTCAGGATATAAACTGCATATGCCTTTTCTCTTGCTTCATCTAAGGAGTTTATTGATCTATTCGCCATATTTTCTAAGTAGTAAATACCTTGATTAAAAATATCGCTTGGAACGGCTAAATATCTAGTTGCTCCCTCGCTTAAGAAATGCATAGTATAAACTGAAATAAAAGGATCAGAATCATCGTTAAAATTGTTCCAATATCTAAATCCACCGTCATAATTTTGACGTTCCGATAAAGTTTGAAATACTTTCGATAATGATTCATCCATTTTTTTGCGATCGGTTTTAAGAATCTGAACTAGCTCTTGTTCATTATATAATAAAACATTAGCAAAATTTTGACTTACTAATTGCTCAGTGCAGCCATAAGGATAATTATCTAGAAAATCTTTAAAGCCAGAAATAATAGCAAGTGGCGATTTAGAAGCAGAAATTTGCAGTTTAGCAAATTCGGGATATAAATCTCTTAAGATTTTTAAATTAGTTGTATTGCCTGTAATAAAGCCTGTATCAACCGTTGTGACGCTCGGGCTAGCAGGGCGAACGCTCGTAGTAGTAGTTAATTCTGAGCTATGCACTACTGCCATAGATATTATACCCGGCTTTAGGTGATTTATAGAAGCCACAACCTTTAAATCTGCCGAACCGAGTTTATCAGTCGCTATTAATTTAACATTAATAGTAGCTTCTTTGCCTTCATCTATCTGTATTTCGGTAGGGTAATCTAATATTTTAAGCCCTTCGCTTGTTTCGATGTTTACGAAAACTTGAGCATTTCCTGAATCTTTTAGATTATTTAAGATTGTTACCGGTACTGTAAACTCATCACTTGGAGCTACAAATAAAGGTAAATTTGGATTGATAATAAGATCGGATTGGACTAATAAATCAGCTTTAGAAGTTCCTATAGCGTCAAGACTTGAGGCTACCCCTATGACTCTTAAAGTGCCGTTAAAATAGCTTGGTATATCAAATGTGATTTCTCTTTCATCAAGATCCGCTTCTAAAATTCCTGACCAAAATGCTACTGGAGGCTGGCTTTTTCTTTTAAATGGATTAAGGTTTCGAGCGACATTTATAAAACCGTCACCTGGAGGTGCTGCCATATAAGCTTTCATTAATAAAGGATGCTCAGGTAATATTAAATCCATGATTTGTGATGTTCGGACTTCTAAGGCTTTATCGTTAATGAAGTAATTAAGTGGATCGGGAGTTTGATAACCTGCAAATGATAATATCCCTTCATCAACAGCAAATATTATGATTTTACCAGGGTTTGAAGTACGATAATTAATTGTTAATTTTTCACCTGATTTGATTTTTGCAGGAAGCGTTAATTCAATATCTTGTTTATGTTTATAAATGCCTGCAGTAAACGGCACAACCGCATAGCTAAACGGTGACATAAAGATTTCCGTAGCTTCTATGTCTCTTATAAATTGTATATTGATATATCCTTTACCTTCAAAATCATCAGGCACTTTAATTTCTTGGATTGTATTATTTTCATCAGTTTTAAACCATACAAAATTATGTACTTTATCGGTTTCGATAGTAATTAATCCATAACCTGTATAAGGAGTTATAACATTTAAAAGAATAGTATCGCCGGCTTTATAATCGTCTTTATCAAGCTTAACTTTTAAGTTAGCTTTGTCTGTTAAATTAGCTGTAACATTTCCTTCACCTATTACCGAAAATTCAGCTTGGGCAAAGATTGTATCTTCTTTATCAGTTAAGTAAATAACGTAATCACCTGCCTCTTTAGTAGGCACTTTATAAATATAACTTTCTGCAGCCGTAATATTAACCTTGTCCGAAGATATATTAGTCTCAATAGGTACCGACTTATAAGAATAACTACCGCTACTATCTGCTACTAAGTTATTTACGTAATTAATCTTTTTTAAGTTAAGCGTTAAATCAGGTGCGGCTACTTTTTCTGCTTTATTTGATATGGCTATGAATTCTATTGCTGAGCTTGTTTTCTTCTTAATATATTTTAAATCACTATCGCTTCTAAATCCTATAATATAAGGCAGAGGTGAAACTATAAGCGATTTGCTTGCATTTACGCTTCTTCCTGAGTCAGGCTCAAATCCTTCCGCCGAAAATGTTAGATTAAAAGTAGCGTTATAATATTTCTCAAGGTTAAGGTTAAAGTTTGCCGTACCTGTAGAGTCGGTAGTAATCTCTCCTAAACGCTCATTAAAAAACTCTTTGTTTCCTTTGCTACTATAAAATTTATAGTCTTTAAAGCTAGGTACAAAAAACTCGGTAGGTCTAATATCAATAAAGCCGCTGACTTTTCTATTTTCTGCGGGCGTGCCATAAAGATTTATAAGATTAACATTTGCTTTAAGGTCTTTTGGATTCGTCCATAGTTCATCTTGTAAATTATTGAAATTTACGCTTATTTTCATGCGGTCAGGCTGAAAATCACCAACTCTTACCGATAAACTATTAAGATAATTATTGCTGCCTTTATCGCCTATTAAATATAGGCTTATATTATATAAACCGGTTAAGGAATCATCAAGCGTTGCGAATAAATATTCGCTAAACCCTTCCGCATCTAGAGTTATTTTACTTTTATCTATTACTTTCCCGCGAGGATTGGTTATTTGTATTTCTAAAGGTAAGCCGTCTAATTTTCCTTGCCAATCTGTTTGTTTAAGCATAATGCCTATGTGACCTTGCTCGCTTGGTCTATAGATGCCACGATCGGAAAATAAATAAGCCTTTAACCCTTGATCAGAACTGACTGCTCCTGATACGTTAAAGCGTGAATAATTAACCTGCCTATCAACTCTACTATAGGGCATAAACGAAAAATCATCATTTGTCGTTAATATGTAAGCCACTGGAGTTTTTTCTTTTGTAAAATCACGTATATTTGATAAAACGGCATGCCCCTGGCTATCGGTTTTGCTGCTGACTAGCACCTCACCGTTAAGTCCTATAATATCTGCTTTAACTCCGCCGGCCGGTTTACCGTTACTGATATAAGAAACAAATATATGATGCGTTCCGCTTTTATCGGTTTTTACTATAAAACCAAGATCGGTTACTAAAATTAATCTTTTATCTTGAGAAATTATGTTATCAGATTGATCTTTAGCATAAACTTTTGCTAAAAATAAACCCTTAGAATAGCTACCTGAGCTTTCTAAATTAAAATATTTGCTAAAATCTAAATCGGTATAATTAGGTAAATTTAAATTTTGTAAATTAACTATTACTTCCTCTTGAAATACTTCAGAAATATTATACTCATTAAAAGAATATTCATTTATGAAAGCCGGGTTTTGGAAAATATTATATCTATTTGTTTGGCTGATTAAGTGATTAACTTCTTGCTGATTAATCTTATCGATTTCTACATATAGTTTATCTATACCAAGTGAATATACGGGAAGCTTTTTCTCGCCGGCTAATGAAAGAATAGAGCCGTCAGACATTAGCTTAACTTCTTTAGTATTATCCGGTATTTGTAATATTAGAGAGTAGTCTGAGCCAAGCGTTAAATTATCCGATGTTTTAACACCTTTATTTACTTTAACAAGCAAAGTTCTTGTAGGGGGCGTATCTACTTTAAAACTATGCATAGTAGTAATGCTTGGGACGGAAGGTAAAAACTCAAAATTTATTTTTTCACTCGATTTAAGGATATCATCGGTTATTTCTTTAGGGCTTTGCCATTTATAGTTTTTTTTGCCTGCAACCCCTAAGAAAGCCGGCTTGTCTTGCGGTAATAAAAATAACTCTAAATGTTTTTTTACCTCTTCGCTAGACACTGGTGTATTTGTAGTAATTATAATTATTTGTTCAGGTTTCAGTTTGTCGTCTTTAACAATTGTAACAGTAGTATTAGTGATTTTTAAATATGATGATAAACTTGGAATTAATACGTTTTCTTTATAAGAATATCTTAGGTTATTTGATGTCTTATTATTTTGAGCTTCAACATTTTTTTGAGCAAAATTCTCTCCGCTGTATAGAGGTTTAACACCGTCTTTTATAATTATGGAAACTGTATCTTCTTTATCTTTCAGCGGTGGTATATTAGTAATAACCGTAGCTTCCGTGTTATCTGTGTTAAATTTGATAGAAAACGATAATTTTTCTTTAGTTGAGGTTCTTATAAACTCTATTCTTTCCTCTAGAGTCTTAAGATCGATAGGGTAGTTAAAAGCTATTTTAGTTTGAACAAATTTTTTGGAAATATCGATATTATCCTGTAGATAATTCATTTCTTTAATAATAGGAAGTAGAGGTAAAGTTGTAAAACTTATATTGTTACTTTTTAAACCGATAAAATGAGGGAATATATAATCTTCGATAGTAATTTTATAAGTTTGATGAGCTAAAAAATTTTCTTCAGGCGTGAAATATATATTATACCCCCAGCCAAATCGCCATTCTCCTTTAATATCAGGTGAAATAGATATGTAATCATTCATCCTTTTTCCGTTAAGTCCTAGCTCTCTTTGCGGCTTTGTACACCATTCTTTAATTCTAGAATCGCAAAGGTCAATATTTAACGAATTCTTACCGGCTAACAGATTTTCATTAGTTAATTTAAAATATAAAGGTATTTTTTCGTTAAAACTGGCAGCAATTACTTGTAAATTTATTAAACATAAGAAAATTATGAATATAAATTTGCGGAAAATATTTTTCATATCTATAGCTTATAATTTTTGTTAATTTCAATTATATATAAATAAAATTAAGTAAAGCAATGAATAAGGATATTTTTTTTCAATATTTAACAAAATTTTTTTTATCATTCGGTCAGGAATATATCTACGAGATTATAATAATACTCGGATTTACTATATTTAGGAGGCAACTATTTGCACGAGCTATTTGTGTATTACTTTTCACTACAATTTTAAATATATTGCTAAAATATACATTTGAAATACCTTTAAATCCTGCTCTAAACATTAAAGGTTTTGCCTTCCCTAGCGGTCATATGAGCAGTGGCGTAGTATTTTACGGTTGGTTTTTTGCAAATATTAGACATTTCTTATTAAGAATAATAATAGTAGTGATTTTAACCGGTATTGGATTTTCGTTGATTTATAAGGGGTATCATTATTCGGTTGATATTATTGCGTCTGTAACAATTGGAATGATGGTTATTGCTTTTGTATATAGTTTAACCAAAGAGAGGATATTGTTCAAAAATATCCTTTTATGCTTGGAACGTTTTTATGGGTATTAACTGTGCCTATGGTAGCTTATCTTAAAATTATTGACGTGAATTGTCTTGCTTGGGTATGGACGGTATTTTGGGGATTACTCGGTTTTACTATTTCTTGGGGGTTATTTTATAAATATTTGGAACTACCTCAATCAAAATTAAATTATTTCTTTAACTTAGTTATAATTGTCGTTTTAATAGCGTTGATTGAATATATTAATTATTTCTTCAAACAATATTTGGGATATAAATTTTATTTAACTTGGTTCTTAATAGGCTTTAGTTTTCCGTTATCGGTAAGGTTATGCCATATTCACGTACGATCAACGCATTAGTATATGAAGCAGGTTAAGTTGCACTTCATTTCTTTACTTATCGCATTAGGTGAAATTTCCTATTGACTTTTATATAAAACAGTATAAGTTTCTTTACAATTTAATTTTTTATAAAAAATTTATGCTAGGTTATGTAAAGGAACAAAGAAGTTTAACAAGGGAACAAAAACAGGCTGTTGGGTTATTATCAATAGGTACATTTTTAGAGTATTTTGATCTAATGCTTTATGTTCATATGGCAGTACTTTTAAACGAATTATTTTTTCCTAAATATGACCCTTTTGTTAATTCTCTTCTTACTGCCTTTGCATTTTGTTCTACATTTGTTTTTAGACCTGTCGGAGCCATGATATTTGGATGGTTAGGAGATAATATAGGTAGAAAATCTACTATTATAATTACAACTACTTTTATGGCTCTAACCTGCGGTATAATGGCAATACTTCCTACATATGCTCAAATTGGAATCATAGCATCCGTCATCCTAACGTTATGCCGTATAATTCAAGGTATGGCTTCTATGGGCGAAATTATAGGAGCAAAACTTTACGTAACAGAAATAACCCAACCTCCTATTCAATATTCAAGTGTATCATTAATCGGTTGCTTGTCTGCGGCTGGAGGAATGGGAGCTTTAGCAGTTGCATCTGTTGTTACTTCTAATGGGTTAAATTGGAGGTATGCTTTTTTAGCAGGGGCATTCGTTGCAATTATAGGAACTGTAGCAAGGAAAGCTTTAAGAGAAACTGCTGATTTCGCCAACGCTAAGAAACAATTAAAGAAATTGCTGGAGCAAGCTAATATAGATAGAAATAAACTAAAAAATAATCCAATTTGGCAAGAAAAAGTTAACTTAAAAACATTTTTTGCTTTGTTCTCAATTGATTGCACATGGCCTGTATGTTTTTATTTTTTATATTTCTATTGTAGTAATATATTAAAAACTACTTTTGGTTATAGTGCTGAGGAAGTAATACATCATAATTTTTGGGTTTCAGTAGTTCATTTCTCTAGTACGGTGCTATTAATCTATCTATACTATAAAATTTATCCACTAAAAATAGCCAAAGCTCGATTAATAATATTTTTAGGATTTGCTATTATTTGTCCATATCTAATTTTAAAAGTAGGGTCTCCGACCGAATTATTTTTAATACAATCATTTTTTATTTTTTTTAGACCTGACAGCTCTACCGGTTTACCAATTTTCTTTAAGTATTTTCCTATATTTAAACGGTTTACCTCTATTGCTTTATCCTTTGCTATTTCACGTGCTATTATGCATGTGGTTACATCTTTTGGTTTTGTTTATATAATAGAATATTTTAACCATTGGGGATTATTAATTATTATGCTACCTACCGGTTTAGGTTTTCTATTCGGGATAACTCATTTTGAAACATTAGAAAAAAAGAATGAAAATTATTTTGAAAAAGATCATCTTCCTGAGCTAGAAGTTGCTTAATAGATAAATGTTGGAAACATAAATCAACTATTTTTTGTTTTATTACTGGTATTTTTAAATATTCAGCTAGAATTACAAAATTTATTAAAGTTTCTTCAATAATCTTTTTGGCCTTTTCAGGTGATTTAGCTCCTAAAGTCTGTATATTATGCACTCTATCAAATAATTTTATAAGAGCTGTATTATATTTTTTTTGTTTGATCAGTAAATTAAGACTTTCCTCGGCACTTATTTTGCCATAAAGTTTGATTCTAGTTAAACCCTCTACGTGTTTTGCTATCTCTTTATCAAAAATTTCGTTTATCATTTCTTCAGTTAAATCAGTATCCTCGATTGTATCATGTAATAAAGCAGCATTTATCATAATAGAAGTATAAAGCTTAGGAGCTTCTTCGGCTACAAACACGGCAAGCATAATCGCCACTTCAATCGGGTGAGAATAATAAGGATCGCCTGATTGACGCATTTGTGAACCGTGATATTTACGAGCATAGAAAATGCCTTTTTTAACTTCCTCTATATCAACAGGATTTTTTACTTTAATGTTTAAATATTCGATTTTGTCTAATAGTTTCTTAGCATAAACACAAATTTCAAACTTTTCTTTCCAAGAGCTTAAATCTTCCATAAAAGTTATTTTCTTATTTTTGGTAATAATAGTTGATTACAATTATAGTAAAAATTAAAAAATTGCAATAACAAATAGTTTTTTAACTTTAAATATATTAATAACTTTTAGTTATATTGTATTTAAACAACTTCATTCTGTTTTATTAGTTGCTTTAGCTTCTTGTTCCTGCTGTAATTTATACTCTGCTGCTTTTTCTTCTACGTAATTTAAAAAGAAATAAGTAAAAGTTAAAAAACTAGTTAAAACTATTCCAAGAGTTATTAATATTAATTTAAGTTCTTTCCTTGCATTTAGAGCTTTTAATCGCTTTTCTTTCTCTTCATCAATATAAGACTCAGAGGTTAAAATTTGTTCTTCGTTATTTTCCATGTTTTACCTCTTAAAAATTAGCTTATATATGAATGATAGAGTTTAATTATCATTTGCGAGAAGTAAGCTATAGAAATAATTAAAATAAGTCAACAATTTAAATTGTTGATTGTAATTTTTTATTACTCCAAGTCCGTAATAACCGTCATATTTTGGTCGCCTATCATTTCTACATTAACACCGCCGATAATTAGGTTAGGTATACCGCTTACCGTAATATTTTCATTTTCTGCAAGATCTAGAAGACCTTTTTTTAGATTACTAATTTCCTCTTCAGTAGCTAGATTATATTTTAAAACCGTTGATTCTGCTTCCACAAGAGCCTGATAAAATTGTAGTTTTTCATCTTTCGTTTTTGATAAAGGATCATGGTATTCATAACCTAAAACTTTTAATCCCGTGTTATGATAAAGTTCTATTAACTTCATACCTAAATTAATGTCTTTCTTAAAATACTTACTAACTTTAACCGATAAAGCAGTTAGTTTATTTAAAGCTTGGTTTTCAGGATAACAAAATTTTTGGCTCGATATAGGCTCTTGTAGCACAATAATTCCCGTTTCTAATTTAAGAAAATTTTTAACGGTATTTAGTACGGATTGACGCTCAGTTAAGTGAGCAAACAAAAATCTAGCAAAAACTAGATCAATTGTATTATTTAAACCTAAAGAATTAATATTGTATGCAGAGATTACATGAAATTCGATATTATTTACTCCTGCTGCTTGTGCGGACTTTTGGGCTATTTCAATTTGTTGTGAACTGTTATCTATCGCAATAACCATGCCTGAAGGCATAACTTGTTGTGCTAGCCAAATAGCCATTTGTCCTACACCGCACCCTAATTCTAAAACCTTCATTCCCGACTTCAAACCCATTTTTGATAAAAAATTACAGCTTGACTCATTTATTGACTGATTTAGTATATTAAGACGTTCTTCTCCCTTTTTTCCTACTTCTAAATAGTAGTTGTCTTCTGAATTTTTCATATTCTTTACCATTAATTTAAGTTTTATTCACGGAGCCTAAAAGTAGTAAAATTATTATATAAAATATATTATTAAGTCTAGATTAAAATGAACTATTACCTAATTTAGATTAGTATTTTAAAGTTAAGAAGTATTTAATTTATCAATTATTGGTAAATCAAGCTTGTCACGAAAATTGATAATTATCTATTGGCTAACTCTTAATATACAAAAAACTAAATAAATCTCATATTCAAAGGTTGGTTAGAGAAATTAGATATTGGAATGTATTAGGTGTTATATGGAAAAATTTACAGATTGTCTAAAAAAATTACAAAATGAGGAAATAATAATAGCTTATATTAACGATGCTTTAGAGCAATTGAGTTAAATTCTAATGATTTTAAGGTATATTATAATAAAGGACTTGCTTTGGCAGGATTAGGTAAATACAATTTAGCTATTAAGTCTTTTAATAAAGCAATTGAACTTAACCCTACAGATTCTGAGGCACAACGTAATAAACAACGTTTATTAAAACTTATTAAATAAAAAAACGCCAAAACACGAGAAATCGAAGAATGGCGCACCCGAGAGGAGTCGAACCCCTAACCTTATGATCCGTAGTCATATACTCTATCCAATTGAGCTACGGGTGCTAAGCTTGAAGTACTTAATTTCTAAGCCTTATTTCTTGTTGCTAACATACGAAGGAGCATATATAAGAGCATAGCATTTGTCAAGAAACATAGAGTGTTTTTATATTTCTCTAAATAATAAAATATAAAAAAATTACAATTAGTAGTTGAATTATTATATTAGATATTGTATATAGAGGTTTATAAATTAACATGAGAAAAAAATGAATAAAATAAAATTAATTATAGTTTACTTACTTTGTATTAATATGACTGCACAAGCAGACAACATATCAGAAGCCGCTAAAAAAAATTTAGAGGTAATTAGCTCTTTAAATGTTGAAGAAAAATGGCAGAAAGGTAATGTAATAGATTGTAGAACGGGTGAAACTTTATTAGAAGAAACGGAAAAATATAATTCTCCTAAGTTAAAGCGTTTGACTCATTGTAGTTGTTTTGCGTATGCTGCTAGTGCAGCCTTGGGTCTTCCGAATAAGTCTCTACTTCCTCATCCTGAAAGTGATAAAGAATTTATACCTACTTTATCAAATAAGCAAGCTGAGTGGCTTGAAACAGACGGAATAAAAAACGGATGGAATTTGGTTAAAGCAGGAAATCGTGATGATAGTTTTATTCAAGCACAAAAGTTTGCTAATCAAGGATATTTTGTTGTATCCGTGTATAAAAATGCTAATCCAAAAAGAGCAGGGCATATTGCCGTTGTAGTACCAAGTAGTAAGGATATAGAGAAAATAAAAAATGAAGGACCGGATACGGCTCAAGCCGGTAATATTAATTTTTCCTGTAGCTCTTTGAAAAAAGGTTTTAGGAATAAAAAAGATGCATTTAAAAACAACGAAATAAAATTTTATTATTATAAACTATAGCAAAAATTAGTAAAATATTGGCATTAAATTATATGTGTATCACCTAGTTCGCTTGACCACAGAGCCTAGATGTCATTCCTGCGAAAGCGGGGCCTTGTTGTATGGCTCTTGAAAAACGCTCAGGTGTCATACCGGCTTGACCACGGTATCTAGAAAAATAACTTCAAATATAGATATAGAAGTTATATATTTGATACAATAAACCTAAAAAAAACAAGTTTTTTATATGTTCTACTGGATTCCCGCCTCCGCGGGAATGATATAAAACGAGCCATGCAACAAGGCCAGCACCAGCTCGCAATGACGATTTGGCTTCCACAGGCAGGCAATCCCATACCTTATCGGTTGAAGAAAATTATATCTCATGTTGTTTTGAACTATTTTTAAAAGTGTTGGGTGTTTGATTCGGGCTTTTATTGAAATTTCTAGCCGGTTTGGGTGGTGCCTTAGTCGGTGTATTTAAAGCTTGTTGTATGTGCTTTGCTTGCTCTTGCTTTATTTGTGCCGGAGTAGGTGTTTGAATTTAACTTTTATAGCTTTTGGTATCATCTATAACTTTATAGTTAGGATATTCTGTTGTTAAGATCTTTTCTACTTTTTTAGCTTGATATTCTTCCTGGCTTTGTCCGGTAATTGTTGTATAAATTTTTTCCAAAGGTGAAAGTTCAGCTTTCTTATTTACGCCATTAAATAATCTAACCATGCTTTCTTTATTTTTTTCTAAAGATTGTGTATCTAATTTGGATAAAAAACTTTCAAATTGCTTAATTTGAGTATCACTAATGGAAGGATTGGTTTGTTTTAAACTATCAAATATTTTCTCATTGAGTATTAATCGGTCATTCACCTCTTTAAGCTTATCATCCACTACTTTGGTAAAATTTTCTATATTTTTCGGTGTTAGTTTATTGTTGTCTAAAGTTGTGACTTCATAAGCCTCATCCAAGCTAGTTTTAAGAGTAATTGAGGGATTACCAAATGCTTTTTTTATTTCCGGTCCAATAACTTTATTTACTAGCTGATTTTTAAGCCCATTATTTCCATTTATAACTATATCTTCATATAATTTGTCGGGTATCTCTATATTTTTATATATATTGTTAACCAAGTTTTTTTTCTCGCCCATATTCATTTGAGCGTCTTGACCGTTTATTAATTCACTAAAAGGTACAGCTTCATTTATAACCTCTTGTTTAAAACGATTTTTTATTAAATTATTTATTTTTTCATTAGAAGTAAAAGCTTCTCGAAATTCAGTGGAAAACTTTTCCATTTCTTGTTTAAGTTCTGCAAAATTATCAGACGAAGCTCCTCTATCTTGTGCATCATTGATTTTTTCGGTTATTGCAAGTATTGTTGCCGGAACATTTATAACGTTATTTTTTACCACTTCTTTTTTCCCGTCTATTTCTACGGTAGAAGTTTCATTAGGATCAGCTTCAAATGTTCCTTTAAAAGCTTTTTTAAAATCTTCGCTATTGATATCTATAGGTTTTTTATCTGCTATTATTTGATTTTTTAACTGCCCTAGAACATAACCTTCTATATCCCTTATATCGTTTCTTGCACCACTAATAATTTCTTTAATTTGGTTCTTATTAATAGGTAATTTAGCTGGTTGGTTATCTTTCGACATAATAAAATCTCTAACTTAATTATTAATTTAATTAAACTATTATTTAACTCTGTTAACAAGTTAATTTAAATTAAACTAAGTTAAATATTATTAAATTATTACTTAAAAAGCACTGAGTGAGATTTTTATTGATAAGTTTTTGAGGATGAAGAGGCATTGTTGTGTGTGTATAGTGAAATCGTCATTGCGATAAGGTATTGTTGCGTGGACCGGTAAAATCCACTGTGTCACCCCGTGGTCAAGCCACGGTATGACACCGAACGCGTTTTTTGATCCACGCAACAATGTCCGCTCGCAATAACGATTTTAGTTAGTAGCTATTTTGGAGATTTACGCAACAGCGCCTATCCATGAAATATCTTCCATACTACCGGCTAGATCTACTGGAGTTATTTCGCTGTAGCTTGGTAAGTTATCATAAACAAGATGTCCAATACCTGCTGCTGCATTTAATATACCAGCTGCATCGTGATATGCGAACTCTGTGGCTTTTACCACTGTACAAGCTGCATTCTTTACAGTTTCTATTGCATTTTCCGGTGAAACTGCAATTGCTGCTGTAACAAAGCCAACCATAAAAGCTGTAGGATGACTAACCATTGTAGTAGCAATTCCTCCTAGAATTCCACCTACAGCTGCTGGTACAGCAAAGCCAAATGCGTGTCCAGTCATTAAGTAGCCGGCAAATTCTTTGTAAGCACAAAGTCAGAGTACACCTTGCATAGCTGTTTGTGCTGCATGAGCAGCAGTTAAAGTAGCATATCCTGCACAACTTGTAGCAGCCTCTGCAGCATTTGCAAAATGTTCTGTAGCATTAGCAAAGTAGTTGTATGTTGCATCAGAAACTTTTACTCCTGCATATGTAGTTGAATTATTTACTACCTTGTTTACTACTTCAGCTGGTATATTATTAGCAACTGTAGTCTTTGAAAATAAATAGCTAAACATAATTTTTCCCCTTTAAAAATTAATTGATTTAATTACTAACTAAGACCTAATTTTTAGTTAATAAATTAGCAACTAGTTAATTTATTCTGGCTAAAAATTATAATCTGTTTCGACGGTCTTTTTTTTTGTCTTAAAGGCATTATACACTAATAGCCGGTCACATGTCAAGAGAAAATACTAATAAATTAGTAAAAAATTAAGAAATTTTTTACTACAGTACTTAACAAACATATTCTATCATTGACCATCTATCTTATCTGTGGTTATGTCTATACTATTCTAAAAAATATTATATGTAATGATGTTATTTAAAATAAATCCTGAATGGATATTGAATTTTAGAAGTGAAATGTTAACTAGCTGGTTTAAAATATTTCCTTTTTTCGCTAGTGATTATTTTTACATTACAATTATTGCGATTGCCTATTGGTTAAATCCAAGAAATAGATTATTTTTGGATTTAGGATGGATTATATCATCTGCAACATTATTGAATGTTATTATTAAAAAGGCTTTTTCTATTCCTCGTCCACCTAGTACATTACATATGTTACCTATTAATGATGGATCATTTGGTTTCCCTAGTGGAGATGTACAGGTGGCTACTGTTTTCTTTATGATAATATTTTTATCGTTTAATTCAAAAACGTTAAAAATAATATCTATCGCAATGATTATTAATATTATGTTTTCACGCCTATATCTTGGAATACATAGTATATATGATGTTATAGGCGGTATGATTTTTGGAGTGTTAATTGTTTTATTTTATAGAAGTAATTTTATGCAAGCACAAATAAGTAGATGGGAAAATAGTGCTAAATCTTATTATTGTACATTGGCTTTTGTGATAGGTATATGTTTCTTTTTATGGAAAGACAATCCTTTTCCCTTACTGCTTTTATTACCAATAGGAACTTTAGCGGGTTATGGTATCGTATATATTTGCTTTAAATATAATTATGATTTGATCTTAAATAATGTTCAAAAAACTATAGGTATAATTATTAGTTTCACTCTGTTATTCTTTTTTTATAAAACTTTTCCTGTAATAAAAAATTCAACAATATTATTTAATTTTATACTTTTGCTTAAATTTGCTTTATTACCTGTTTTAATTTATATTTTACTTCCTATGATACAAAGAGAACTAAAAAATAGATTAAATTAAATTTCTTTCACAAAATCTAATGTACCGATTTACAACTATTTGCATGATAATTTAATATATCAAGTATTGACAAAGTACTTACATTATTTATAATAAATTAACATTAAAAATGGTTGTGTTATGAGTATCAAACTAGATCCTTACGAACAAGATATTGAAGATAATTTTGAAAAGCAGCAAACAATTGATGATCCGGCTCTCATTGAATTATTTCAAAAGTCTGCTAGAGCACATATTAATAAAAAGCGATCTGTTACTATTAGGATTGCAGAGCATGATATAGAAGCAATAAAAATTAAAGCTTCTAAGCATGGTTTACCTTATCAAACCTATCTTAATATGCTAATTCATTCAGATGCTACTAAATTGTAAATACCAATGATCAAATTTAGATATAATCACGAAAAGAACGCTAAGTTATTACATGAGCGTGGTATAGGCTTTGAAGAGATAGTTCAATCAATTGAAGACGGTAATTTATTAGATATTAAATTACATTATAATCACGAGAAGTATAAAGGGCAAAAAATTTTATATGTTAGAATGATTGAGCAAGTATATGCTGTGCCGTTTGTAGAAGAAGACGAAGATACCATTTTTCTTAAGACTTTATTCCCTAGTAGAAAAGCAAAAAAAGAATTTTTAAAAGATAAGAAATAATATATGAGTTTTATAGAAGAATTTATAAATAAAGGATATTTCCATCAATGTACTGATTTGGATCGGTTAACTAATATAGCGAAAGAAACCAAGATAGCTGCTTATATCGGGTTTGATTGTACTGCTACATCACTTCACATCGGTAGTTTAATGCAGATAATGATCCTGCGACTATTACAGCAGCATGGACATAAACCTATTGTGATTATTGGCGGCGGTACGAGTAAAATCGGTGACCCTTCAGGTAAAGATGAAGCACGTAAAGCTTTAACAAAAGAGGATATAGCTAAAAATGCTGAGGGTATAAAGAAATCACTGTCAAAATTTATCAAATTCGGTGACGGTAAAAGTGATGCTATTATGCTAGATAATTCAGAGTGGCTAGATTCTCTTAATTATTTAGATTTCTTACGGGATTTTGGTAGTTACTTTTCAGTAAACCGTATGCTAACTATGGATTCGGTAAAGCTAAGGCTTGAACGTGAGCAGCATTTAAGTTTCTTAGAATTTAACTATATGTTACTGCAAGCATATGATTTTTACTATTTAAGCAAGCATTATAATTGCAGCCTGCAGCTTGGCGGTAGTGACCAATGGGGCAATATCGTAATGGGAGCGGATTTAATTCGTAAAATAAGCGGCAAAGAAGTGTTCGGTATGACGACGCCGCTACTTACGACTAGCTCAGGTGCTAAGATGGGTAAAACTGCGGCAGGGGCGGTGTGGCTTAATGAAGAACTGCTAAGCCCGTATGATTATTACCAATATTGGCGTAATTGTGAAGATGCCGATGTAATTAGATTTGCCAAACTATATAGTGAGTTAAACACTGAAGAATTTATAAAATTTGAGAGCTTAGCGGCTGAAGATATTAATGCAGCTAAAAAGCAACTAGCTTATGAGTTAACTAAACTTTGTCACTCGGAGCAGGCAGCAAAATTAGCTCTAGAAACTGCGGTAAAGATATTTGAGCAAGGAGAAATCGATGAAAACCTGCATACGGTTGTTTTAGAACCGGAAATATTACAAACTGGTATTAGTGCATACGAGTTATTTCATGAAGCAGGACTTGCTAGCTCTAAATCGGAAGCACGTAAACTTATAAGAGGGAAGGGTGCTAAAATAAATGATGAGTTAGTTACAGATGAGAATATAATAATTAATACTAATTTCTTACTCGATAAAAATGTTATAAAGCTCTCTGCCGGTAAAAAAAGACATATATTAGTTAGGGGTTGAGTATTTTAGTTTATTATTATGACCCAAATAAGGCTTGATGAATATTTGCTGCGAAAAGGTTTTGTAACGGATATTACCATAGCACGCAGCTTGATTATCCAAGGTAAAGTACATAACAAACATGAGCAGTTAACTAAACCAGGTACACAAGTTAATATAAATAGCACGGATATAAAAGTAAAATTACCGAAACATAATTATGTTTCAAGAGGGGCATTAAAGTTAATTGCTGCTTTGGATTATTTTAAAATTAATCCTGAAAATTTGGTTTGTATTGATATAGGTAGTAGCACCGGCGGTTTTACTGAAGTGTTACTTGAGCGTAAAGCAAAACTAATTTTTGCTGTAGATGTAGGTTATGGTGAACTTCACCCTAAATTACGTGATAATCCACAAATTAAAGTGCTCGAGAAGACTAACGCACGATATTTAACCGATAAACAAATAACAACGAGGCCTGATTTAATTGTTTGTGATGCCAGCTTTATTAGTTTAACTACTATATTACCGACTCCACTAAATTTATCTAAAGAAGATTGCATGCTTATTGCTTTAATAAAACCGCAGTTTGAGGTTGAAAAGCATGAAGTAGAAGAGGGGGGAATTATTAAAAATCCTCTCTTACATCAAAAAGTATGCGATAAAATAAAAGATTGGCTTGAGAAAGAATATAATTTTAAAATATTAGATATTATAGAAAGCCCTATACTAGGGGCTAAAGGGAATAAAGAGTTTTTAATAGCGGGACATTTTAAGGTTTGATAATTAAATAACTAGTTACTCTTTGCCTAGAAAATAAATCCAACAAAAATTATGCAATATTGCAAAGAGACCAAAATAACAAGCAAGATAAAATGTCGTAAAAAGTGCTTTTTTAAAAAGTTTATCTTTTATTATAAAATAGGTAGGAACTACTAAAAATAAAAGTAAGATACTTAAATTAATAGCTGCTCGGTCAAACAAAAAAATTTTTCTATCTTGCCACAAAATATACTTGTCATACAATCCTGCTGACAATAATACAAGACAAAAAATTCCTATGATAAAGCAAATCACATTACAATAAGAAAAAGCTTCCTTAAATTTTAAAAACATATATCTTACTATTTAGTTACAAGAAGTTCATTATAAATAATTTTTTTAAACAGTAAAGATAGAAAGAAGCACGTTTCCTTAAAATTTTTGGTATTTAGTTATATTATAAAAATATAAAGTTAAATATTGCTTATATATTCTAATTAGTGTATTTTCGTTACGGATAAGCATTATAAAATTTAAAAAAAGGTGGGATATCCCACCTTTTTTGTTATAAACATCAAATATGCAAACTATTGAACAACAAATAACAAACGTAATAGAAGAATCCTTGACGGATATGGGGTTTGAGTTAGTTCTTGTTAAGTTTAAAGGTGTTAATCCTAAAGTAGTCGAGATATTGATTGATAGCTTAAACAATGAAAAAATATCTGTGGAAGATTGTACTAAAGCAAGCAGGACTATCTCCGCTATTTTGGATGTTGAAGATTTAATAGAAGATGCATATTCTTTAGAAGTAGCATCAAGCGGTCTTGAACGTCCGTTAGTAAAGTTTGAAAATTATAAAAGATTTTTAGAAAGAGAAGCTAAAATCAAACTTAAAGAATTATTGAACGGCAAAACTCGTTATCAGGGTAAAATAATTAAAGCCGAAAATAATAAAATATATTTGAAATGTGAAGAACAAGAAGTACTAATAGATTATGATTTAATTAAAAACGCTAATCTAGTTTTAACGGAAGAAGTATTTAAAAAATTACTAGGTTCTATGAAGGTTTCTAATTGATTTTTTATTTTGAGGTATTTTTTAGCGAAAATTAATAAGATTTTTGAAGAAATAGTTATTCATATTTCAAAAAAATCTTGTAATTTGCAGCAAAAAATAACTAAAATTAAATCTTTTTAGAAATCTTTATAGAGCCTAAAAAGCAGTAAGAGATAATGTATGTCTAATATAGGTAATGTAGAAATTTTACAAATTATAGATTCTGTAGCTCGTGAGAAGGGGATATCAAAAGAAATTTTGATTTCAACGGTTGAACAAGCGGTGCAAGTAGCAGGACGAAAAAAATACGGTAATGAATATAATATTAAAGCTCAGATAAATAGGAAAACCGGTGAGATAAATCTTTTAAGGATCTTAAAAATAGTAGAAAATGTAGAAGATTACTTAACGGAAATCTCACTTGAAGAAGCTTTAATAAAGAATCCGGAAGCTAAAATCGGTGATGAGATATATGAATATTTACCGCCGATTGATCATGCTAGAGTATCGGCTCAAGCTGCAAAACAAGTTATAACTCAACGTGTTATAGAGGCTGAACGTGAAAAACAATATTATGACTTTAAAGATAGAAAAGGCGAAATTATAAACGGAATAGTTAAGAGAATAGAATACGGTGATATAATAGTTGACTTGAGTCGTGCTGAAGCAATAATAAAAAAAGATCAATTAATTAAGGGCGAGAATTTTAAACCTAATGATCGTATAAAAGCATATGTACAGGATGTAAGACAAGAAACAAAAGGACCGCAGATTTTCTTGTCTAGAGTAGATAACCAAATGCTGGTTAAGCTATTTAAGCTAGAAGTACCTGAAGTTCTTGAAGATATTATTCAAATAAAATCAGTAGCACGTGATCCCGGTTCAAAAGCAAAAATAGCGGTATTTGCTTCGGATAGTAGTATAGATCCTGTAGGCTCATGCGTAGGTATTAGAGGTAATAGAGTAAAAGCCGTAACAAATGAGTTAAACGGAGAGAAAATTGATATAGTATTATGGAGTAATGATCTTGCACAGTTTATAGTTAATGCTCTTGCACCGCTTGCACCTGGGGAAATCACAAAAATTTTGATTGATGAGGATAGGCATAAGGTAGAAGTAGTAGTTTCGCAAGAAAATCAAAGTATTGCAATAGGTAGAAGAGGGCAGAACGTTCGTTTAGCTTCTAAGCTTACCGGTTGGAATATCGATATAATGACCGAAGAGCAAGAATCAAAAAGAAGAAATGAAGAGTTCTTAACTTCTACGGAATTATTTATGGAAGCTTTAGATGTTGAAGAAGTTATAGGTCAGCTTTTATCGGTAACGGGATTTAATTCGGTAGAACAAATTGCAACTAGTGAAGTTAGTACTTTAACAAGAATTGAAGGTTTTGAGGAAGAACTTGCCGTAGAGATCAAAAATCGTGCTACTAATTACGTTGACCTTAAAAATGAGAAGATTATCAAAAAGCTAGAAGAGCTGGGAGTTGAGCAGGAATTAATAGATATATTAGAATTACCGCTTGAATTAATATTAAAATTTGCCGAATATGGTATAAAGACCATAGAAGATTTAGGAGAGATGAGCGTAAATGAATTTAAAAATTTAGCTCCAAATTCTAATATAACGGACGAAAATATTAAATTGCTAATTAAAACTGCTAGACAGCATGGTGAATTGAAAGATAGTTAGAGGATGGGGTGTAGGGTGATGTTATTCCTGCGAAAGTGTATGGGTGTCAACTTAAAGAAAATGTCACCTAGTTCGCTTGACCTAGTAGTGTATGAACGTTCAATATGTCATTCCGTTGATCGCAGGAATCCAGAAATAGCTTAGTAATTAGGACGTCCTTGATAAAATAAACCTATAAAAAACAAGTTTTTTTATAGGTTTTACTGGATTCCCGCTTCTGCGGGAATGACATAAAAGTAATAAACGGAAAAACAGAAACACAAAGGTTTTAAATATGACGGATAACCAGGAAATCAAACCCAAAAAGTTGACACTTGGCAATTCAAAATTATCGCTTAATAAGTCTTTTGACTCTCTTACAGGAGCTCAAAGCTTTGTTAATGCTAAATCTAAAACGCTAGTAGAAGTTAGAAAAAGCTCTACCGGTAGTACTACTACCCTTTCATTAAATAAAGAAAGAAATAGCTTAGATCAAACCGTTATTGATGCTAATAAGGAAGAATTTAACAGACGTTTATCTATTCTTAAAAAAGCTGCTGAGCAATCTAAATTAAATGACTCTTCACAAATAAGCACTTTAAGTAAACTTGCAAGTATTAACCAGTCTTCTAACTCAAAAATAGAACTGCTAGAAACTGATAAAGAAGTTGAACAAAAACAGCAAAATACCGAAGAAAATAAAGTAGAAGTTAGTGCTAAAACCGTTCAAGGCGATGAAGATATGTCATCGCAAACACCTAAAAAGAAAGAAGAGACTTTTGTAAAGTCTCCTTTAGTAGGAATGCGAACACGTTACGGTATAGAATCAGAGAAAGAATTAGAGAAAACAGCAGAGAGTAAAGTAGTTGCACCAAAGGTTAAGCTAGAAGAGCCGAAAAAATTCAAAAAAGCTGATCTTTTTAATATGCTTGGTGACGACGAAAGCGGCAGCGGTCGAACTAGAAGCCTTGCTTCTATAAGAAGAGCAAGAGAAAAAGAAAAACGTAAATTAGTATCACAAGCACCTGAGAAAGTATATAGAGAAGTGACGATACCAGAAGTTATCGGAGTCGGTGATCTTGCAAATGCTATGTCTGAAAGAGTGGCTGATGTAATTAAAGAATTAATTAAACTCGGTATTCTTGCAAATGCCAGCCAAACAATAGATGCTGATACGGCGGAACTAGTTGCAACAAATTTAGGGCATACGGTAAAAAGAGTCCAAGAGTCAGATGTTGAAAATGTTTTAATTAGTGATGATAAGGTTGAAGATTTAAGAACACGTGCACCGGTTGTAACGGTAATGGGTCATGTAGATCACGGTAAAACCTCATTACTTGACGCTCTTAAATCTACAGATGTTGCTGCAGGTGAGCTAGGCGGAATCACTCAGCATATCGGTGCTTATAGAGTAACTCTTGCAGACGGTAGAGCAATTACCTTTATTGATACTCCGGGGCATGAAGCTTTTTCGGAAATGCGTTCAAGAGGTGCTAAAGTAACGGATATAGTTATTATAGTAGTTGCGGCAGATGATGGAATCAAAACACAAACGGTTGAGGCAATTAATCATGCGAAAGCAGCAGGTGTTCCTATAATTGTAGCCATTAATAAGATTGATAAGCCTGATATTGATATTGAGCGTGTAAAAAACGAGTTATATATTCATGAAATTATAGGTGAAGAGGCAGGCGGTGACGTTATGGTTATTCCTATCTCGGCACTAAAGAAAATTAACTTAGATAAACTTGAAGAAGCAATTTTATTAATTGCAGAAATGCAGGATTTAAAAGCGAGTCCTTTCGGTGCAGCTGCAGGTGTTGTAATTGAATCGAAAATTGAAAAGGGAAGAGGAACGCTAACCACTATTTTAGTTCAACGCGGTACTTTAAAAAACGGTGATATTATAATAGCCGGTGCTTCTTACGGTAAAGTTAAAAAGATGAATAATGATAAGGGACTGGAAATAACGGAAGCAACTCCGTCCGTTCCTGTAGAAATTCAAGGCTTAAACGAAGTGCCTTTTGCCGGTGATAAATTTAACGTAGTACAAAACGAGAAACAAGCAAAAGATATAGCTGAATATAGAATTCGTCTTGCTAAAGAAAAGAAAATATCTATTGCTCCGCGTTCAAGTTTAGAAGATTTATTTTTAAAAGCTTCCGGTAATAGTAAAATTAAGGAACTGCCTTTAATTATTAAAGGTGATGTCCAAGGGTCGGTTGAAGCTATTTCAGGTAGCTTATTAAAATTACCGAGTGATGAGATAAAACTGCGTATACTTCATAGTGGTGTAGGTCCGATAACGGAATCCGATGTATCACTTGCACATGCTTCTTCGGCTATTATTATCGGCTTTAATGTTAGAGCAGGGGTAAATGCCTTAACTGCAGCAGAAAAAGAAAAAGTTGATATTCGATATTATAGTATAATATATAATTTAATTGATGATATAAAAGCCATTATGAGCGGTATGCTTGATCCGATTATCAGAGAGCAATATATCGGAAGCGTAGCAATTAGACAGGTATTTAATATTACCAAAATCGGCAAAATCGCTGGTAGCTACGTAACTAAAGGTATTATTAAGAAAGGAGCGGGTGTACGTTTATTACGTGATAATGTAGTCATCCATGAAGGAAAACTCAAAACTTTAAAACGCTTTAAAGATGAAGTTAAAGAAGTTAGAGAAGGGTATGAGTGCGGTATAGCATTTGAAAATTACGAAGATATTAGAGAAAATGATGTAGTTGAAGTCTTTGAGCTAATTCAAGAACAGAGACAGTTATAGTACAGCTGTAATTCATAAAGCTTGATGCAAGCGAATTTTGCAGGTCTCGCCTTTTAGTATACGCTCCGCAGGCTCGTCTTTAAATTCATCTTCTGAATCTTTATGAATTTACGCTGTAAAATTGTTGCCCTAGCTAATTTGATCTGATTTGGGGTATGACTCCTATGTCATTCCCGCGAAAGCGGGAATCCAATAATAAAAAGGTATAGATATATTGAATTTTTAATATTAAAAGCTCAAATAATTTCACTTTTTTCTAGATTTTTGCCTCCGCGGGAATGACTTTTTTTCTTTCGCATTACTATATACTAATCAATTTTAAGTAAAATATAATAATAAAGTTAATAATCGTTAGCTTTTATCTTGACTTCCTCATAATTTCTATTATAGTGCAACGCTGAACTACTATAATAAAAAATGAGGAAGCATTATGGCAATAAAATGGTCTTTTAACAACTTAAGAAATTTAATCACACATAATACTTCTCCAAAATCAGCTTCCTATCTTGCTAACGATGAATTTAAATATTTTTCAAATATAGAATTAAAAATTTGGGGATATAAAGATACTTTAGGCATCTCTAAAATCAAATTTACAGATTTTTTAGATAAGTTTGATGATAGTGAAAAAATAACTAATGCACATGAAAACAAAAGTTTTTTCAGTTCATTTAGCTCACCATTAAAAACAGTTTATAATTTTGGAGTAAAGAGTTTTAATATTATAAAAAATACATCTAGTATCCTTTCTTCTAAAGTTGCTGAAACTTTTAATCTTGTAAGCAATAAAGCTCTTTCTTATTTTGGTATTAAAGCTGAAGAAACATTTAGTTTCTTAGATCAAATTGAAAATCTTTCTGATGATCAACTATTAGAAGAAATTTTAAATACGCTTGAGGAAGAATTAGATGCAATTTTTGAAAAAATGACATATGAAAAATTAGTAGAATTAATTAATAATGCTACAAGTGAAAAAGCACAAGAATTAGTTAATTACATTATGCCTTGGCATCTTGAAAAAGTAATAGCAATTTCACCTGATACGCTTATAGAGCAGGAGCTAAAAAAATTATCAGACGAAAATATCTCCGATAAACAGCTTGAAAATATAATTATTTTATCAGAAGGAGAAAAACTTGTAGAAAAGCTTGATATTATTCCAAATAAAAACTTAGAAAGAATCGTTAGTAGTATTCCAAATGATAAATTAGCAGTGATAGCTAATAACGCCTCAAATAAAAATTTAGAAAGAATTGTTGATAATATTTCAGATAAAAATTTACCAATGATATTGCATTTATTACCTGCTGAAAAAGTCAAACAAATAATGATTTTAATCCACGGTGAAGAGGTTGTAAAACAGCTAGAAAATCAACAATTATTAGAAGAAATTATAAATACGCCTGATAGTAAATTAGATAAAATTAAGCCTACAAAATTAGATAAATTAATTAGTGATATTTCAGATGAAAATTTAGAAAGAATCATTGATGGTATTTCAAATAATAAATTAGCAACAATGATTAATAACGCTTCAGATGAAAATTTAGAAAGAATAGTTGATAGTATCTCAGATCAAAACTTATCAAAGGTATTGTCAGAGATATCGTCTTTGTTACCTGAAGAAAAATTTAAACAAATAATGATTTTAATCCACGGTGAAGAGGTTGTAGAGCAGCTAGAAAATCAACAATTATTAGAAGAAATTATAAATACGCCTGATAATGAATTAGATCAAATTAAGATCACACATGAAAAATTAGCAGAATTAATTAATAATACTTCAGATGAAGATTTAGAAAAAATCATTGATAGTCATAGTTTATCAGGATCATTAATTCAACAAATAATAACTCTCATATATAACAAGAAGCGTGTAAAACAAGAACCCTCTAATAGTGATGTTGATTCTGGAATTGATTCTGACTTAGAAGATGAAATAGAAGTATCAAGCAATCAAGCAGAACAGTATAATAGTGATTTTGATACGAAGTTATCAGGTGCATTATCTTATAATGATTTTAGAGTCTTTGATTGTGAAGATGATGTAGTATACGTATAATAAAGCTCTTATGTCATTTCGTTGACCACAGGAATCTAGTAAAAAGCGAAATTATTGTCATCACGCAACTTGATTGCAGAATCTCAGCACAGCCTGTGATACAAGATCCCGTGGTCGTAGCCGCGGGATGACAAAAAAATGGATTCCTGCTTTTAGCTAGGAATGACGTAATTGATTGCTAGTTTAGCATCAGGTGGACGTACATAAAGCGGTTCGATAGAGCTATTTAACTTTATACCGCTAAGCAACTTACTAGTAATATATCTACAAATAACCCATGCTTTAACTCTTGCAAAACGCGGTAAGGTGATTATATTAGGTAAATGTATAATTTGGTGATATATAAATTCAAGCCCGCTACCACAGCACACTATATTACCTTTCTCATTTGCAAGCAACTTTATAGCATACTCGAAATCTATCAATAACGGCTCTTCTATTTCTCCTGATTTATGAAAAACTTGCATATAAAGCTGTGAGCGATAAGCGTTTAAAAAGACATATATTTTATCATAGTCTTTAACTTGTGTTATGGCTCTAAAATAAGCATATTCAAAATTGCTAACCGCTACTGCTTTAATATTTTCTTTGGCAAATAATATACCTTTAGCACTAGCAAGTCCTATTCTAATACCGGTAAAGCTACCGGGGCCTAGAGTTACCGCTAAATAATCTAGATCATCATATGAACATTTAGCTTCTTTCAATGCTTCCTCTACCATCAGCACTAGATTTTCTGCTTGCATAGAAGGGCGTAATTCTTCTATATATGCAAGAATATTCTCATTTTCGGATATTGCTACCGATGCAGTATTATTGGCTGTGTCAAATGCTAGTATTTTCATTGTATACTCAGATAGAACTTGAAAAATTGGTTACGTCGTTTTAATAAGGTCTGCACGTATTAAGTATAGCTCACCTCGACTTATAGACTCCTTGCTCTTTTTCAAGTTGATCTTCGTATACCGACTCTTCATTTTACAGGAGTATATAAGTTATAAATATATTCAACAAAAGCTTGGCGTGCTTCAACCTGTCTATTATTATGAAATAAATATCTATTAAAAAAATAGTTTGTTAGAGTTAAAGCTTGTCTTTTTTCTTCTAATGTAATCTCGCTATTATCTGATAGTAAAAATCTTGGTAAAATCAATAATTTATCTTTATAAGGTTTCCCTACTTCATATGATAATGCTCTAGCTGATTTAGGCGATACATAGGTTAAATTAGTTGTTGTATGGCTAACTGCACACTTGCTAAGGTCGAGTTTATAACCTGCTATATCAAGTAAGGCCAGCTCAAAATTAATATAATCACGAAAACAAAAATTTTTTGATAAATTATCTAAATAGTTAATTAGAAATGAAAAAAAATTAGAATGTTCTTCTCTTTCGTGAAATAACTCTTTAATTAAAGATATAACGGAATTAAAGGCATATAATTTAGCTTTATTTGTAATAAAATGACCGGTGTAAGATTTGATGAGTTCACATTTAGCCATGCCGATATGTTCATGTAATCTTGCCTGCCAAAGAAAATCTACAATATTCCCCTCTTGATATATGAATTTGCTTTTCTTAGAAGATTCCTTTGCGACTCCTGAATATAAACCATGATTTTTAGTAAAAACCGTAATAATAAAAATATTTTCTTTCAAAGGTTTTTTAGCAATTATTACCCCTATATCTTTGATATTCATGGTTTCTTTGTCATCCCGCGACTTGATCGCGGGATCCAGTCTTTTTTAATTTTTTTTTGGATACCGTGGTCAAGCCACGGTATGACATAGAGTGTTTTTCCACTCCGCGCAACAACCTCCTAGCTTCCTCTGAATCGCCGGCATATACTATATTCTTATATCCTAGCTTGATTGCAGTAAATAAAGCGACGTGATCATCTTCTACATCTACAGTAAGATCTAAAACTTTCTCAGGAAATTCTCTGCTTAAAGTTTTAAACATATAATCAATTACTAGCATACCATAATACTTCACGCTAGAGGTATGATTTGTTAATATCAGCTTTTCTTCTACACTAGATAAAAAATCACGTGCTTCTTCCAAACTTACTACAGTATAAGTTTTCATTTAATTATCTCTTTTAAGTCCTTTAAATGTGAGACGGAAGATATAAAGTCATAAGTTAAATTTTCAAGTTTAGAGCAGATAATCTTATTAAATCCAAGTTTTACGGCTTCTTTTATTCTTGTTTCTGCTTTTGCAGTTTTTCTTATTTCACCCGATAAGCTTATTTCGCCGAAAAAGACGCTATGTTCGGGTACAGGTTTGCCGGTTGCAGCAGATATTAAGCTCGCTGCTACTGCTAAATCAGAAGCAGGATCGGCAATCTTAAGCCCCCCAGCAATGCTTAAATATACTTCATAATTAGCAAGATTAAGTCCTATCCTACTACTAAGCACGGCAAGTATCATTGATAGCCTGTTAGCATCCCAGCCCACCGCAGAGCGTCTAGGAGTTACCATATTTGAGGGTACTATAAGGGCTTGTACTTCCATAAGTAACGGTCTTGAACCTTCAATTCCTGCAAAAATAGACGTACCTATAACGTTTTGCTCTCGCTTCATTAGAAATAGCTCTGACGGATTTGTTACTTCAATAAGCCCGTTGCCGCTCATTTCAAATACTCCTATTTCTCCCACACCGCCAAAACGGTTTTTATATGAGCGTAAAATACGGAAGTGATTATTATGATCTCCCTCAAAATATAGCACAGTATCAACTAAATGCTCAAGTATTTTAGGACCTGCTAGTTGTCCGTCTTTAGTTACATGACAGCTTAACAAAATAATTATATTGTTTTGCTTAGCATAATTGACAAGCTCATTTGCACATGTACGAATTTGAGAAACAGTACCCGGAGGTGAGGATAATTCTTTTGTGGTAATTGTTTGAATAGAATCAATAACTACTAAATCAATATTATTTTTATTGGCTTCTATACTTGCTAGAATATCTTCCAAATTAGTAGCTGCTAAAATATTTGTACTGTTATTAGCAAGATTTAGCCTTATAGCTCGGAGTTTTATCTGATCAAGCGACTCCTCACCGGTTATATATAAGCAATTCATTTTTGTTGTAAAGTTACTTGCCGCTAACTGTAGTAACAAAGTAGATTTGCCTATACCTGGGTCTCCTCCTATTAATATAGCAGAGCCAAGTACTAAACCGCCGCCGAGTACTCTATTTAATTCACCTATAGGGGTAGGGATGCGTAACTGCTCTGTTACGTTATTAGAAAGCTTATCAAAATCTTGTTTACTACCGACTTTAACAATTGCTTTATTTGTGCTTGCTATCTCTTCAACAATACTACCCCATACTCCGCAATCAAAGCATTGCCCAGACCATTTAGGACTAATATTTCCGCAGTTAGAACATATATAATGCTTTTTGTCTTTGGTCATTGTATACTCGATGAACTTCAAAAATTGGCTACGTCGTTCTACAAGTACTGCGGTACTCACGTATTAAGTATACGCTCCGTTCCTCGTCTTGTGAACTCCTTGCTCTTTTTGAAGTTGATCTTCGTCTACCAACCTTTCATTTTGCAAGGGAATATCTCAAAACCAATAGCTTACTCTTACCATATAGTTTTTCACGTAAAATTTCAATATTTTCATTTAAAACATAGTCATCTAGTTTAGCCATCTCAATAACTATGATAGTGCCGTCTTTAAGCCAATTATTGTTTATAAGTAACTTCATTACTTTAGGCACTATATCCTTATGATAAGGAGGGTCGATAAATACAAGATCAAAAGCTTTATTAGACATCTTCCCAAACTTCGCTTCTAGAGGTAATTTAGACGTCGATCCGGTACTCGCATCCTCACGTATGTTTATATACGCTGCGGTGCAAGGTGAAGTGTCTCCTTTAAATTCCTCTCTATAAGCTGGTTTAAAAAGATGTCTAGTAGCTTTCGGTAGATTTAAGGCATTAATATTAACGAAATTAACTTGATCACTGATATTTAGAGATTTAGCAAATTCTTCTGCTATTTTTAATGAGGATGTATCAATATCAATTAAGGTAGCAAAACCTGCTCCTCTTGACAGGCTCTCAAAAGCAAGGCTACCGCTACCGGCAAATAAATCAAGTATGTGAGTATTTTCATTAAATAATTTATTACCGGTAAACTCACCGGAAGTTAATATGCTAAATATTGCTTCTTTGAGCTTACCGGTAGAAGGGCGATATTTGATATTTTTAGCGGTAGGTATAATGTGGTTTCTATATTTACCGGATATTATTTTTAACACTTATTTAGTTCTAACACCTGCTTGTTGTGATGATTTTATTTGTTTTTCTTTTTCTCGTGCAGCAAATCCTTTGTTTTTAGTGTTAGGATTAAATTCTGCTGCGAATGTATTAGATTTTGTTTGTTGTTTTTCTACAGTTTTATCTTTCTTGTCCTTTATTTCTACTATCGAAGCTTCTGGATTCAAGTTATTTTGGACCTGTTTTAAAATATCTTGTTCTTTAGATTTATCAATATTATTGTTTACATTATTTAAATTTTCTTCTCGTGCTTTAGAGTTTTCTGTTTCGGCTTTTTGTCTTGCTTGTTGTTTTTCTGTTACTAATTCATCAATATTTTCAGGAGGCGGTGAGATATATTTATCTATACTACTAGTTAAGTTTTCAAATGATTTCTGAAGATTGCGTAAAGGTTTTTGAGTAAGCTTATAAGTTCCGGTAGCTACTAGCCCGCCGGCTAAAATACCTGCTCCTAGAATAACAGCTTTAGTAGCTAGTGCCGTGCCGGTGACCAATAACACAGGCATCGCTACGAAAGGTGCAGCTGCTACTGCAAGCCCCGCTACTATGGCAAGCCCTACTAAAAACTTTTTACTTGCTAAAAAATTTGTTATGCTGCTAATTCCTGATGTAGTACTTTTAGCAAGTTTTGTACAAAGCTGTCCTACTCCGGTTTTCAGAAACCAACCGCTTTTTTCTCTTGCATGAATTTTATCTTGTAATTTAGCATGTTCGTTAACATTGACAGATGTTTTTTTACCGTCTTTATCTTGATGATCTAAATTCCCTTTAGCTTCACCTTTAGTATCATGCATCTTTGTAGCATCGTCGATTTTTGTTTTATCAAAATCTGCTCCTTCTTTATTAATTCCAGCTAGATTTGCTGCTTTTAGATTCGCTTGTTTTAGATTTGCTTCTTTAAATATAGCATCAATTGCTTCCACTGCTTGCATATCAGCATTTTCAAACACTGCTTTAGTAAAATCAGCTTTAGTAAGATCGGCACGCTGCATAATTGCGTTTTTAAAATTAGCTTCCTTAGCATTAATATTTTTAGCAATAGCATCTGAAATATTTAATCCTTCAGCTTCTGCTTTTTCTAAAGTAGCATTACTTAACTTAGCAAATTGTGCAGTTGCATTAGTAAGCGTAGCGTTTGTAAGGTCGGCATATTCAAGATTTGCTTTATCAAGCTTTGCTTTTGTTAAATCAGCATTCTTAAGTTTAACACGCTGCATTATAGCTTCTCTTAAGTCAGCTTCTTTTAAAGATAGTATATTTTCAAATTCAGCATCGCTAAAATAGGCATTCCTTGCAGTTATGCCTTGCATGTTACATTGCTCTTTAAATTTTGCTTCTAATGCATGTGTTTTATTCATAAAAGCGTTTTCAAGATCGGTAGAAACGATATTTGCTTGATCTAGAAGTGCGTTATTTAAAACTACTCCCTGCATTTGAACCCTTTGCATATCTGCATAAGCAAGTGATATACCGGTAAGATTAGAATTTTTCCATTCTGAATCTTTAATACTTACCTTTTCAGCATCGGCATTAACCATCATAACTGCATTAAATTTGCTACTTGTTATTTCTGCTTCAGACAAATCTACTTTAGGCATATAAGCTCTCGACATATCACTATTTTCAATTTTGCTGCCTTTAAGATCAGCAAAAAGAAATCCTGCGTTACGAGCGGTAACATTTTGAAAAACGGCATTTTGTAAATTAGCTCCTTCAAAATTAGTAAAATCTAGGTTACAATTTGAGATTTTAATATTTTCTAAATTAGCTGAAGCAAATAATGTATTTCTTAGATCAAGATTAGTAAGAGACTTACCTGATAAATTAATTTTTGAAAGATTAGGAACTATATGTAAATCTTTTGAAAGATTTTTTTGCTTTCTAACAAATTCGGTGAGAGATAATTTTGTGTCAGATTGTTTTGCTGCTTCAGTTAAATATAGATCAAATTCAGCAGAAGTTAATTTTATATATTCTTTCGATATATCTCGTTCTTTAGCACTTGAACCTATAACATATGAAGGATCCAGTTTTACTTGTATTTTTTCGTCTTTTAGCTGCTCAAAAATACCATCTAAACCCTTACCACAGAACATTCTGAGGTTATCTAAAGAATGCACCTCAGTTTCTAATTTATTTACTTCATGCTGTAATAGGTTGATCTTTGCTAGTTCATTTTGTCGGTTTTGAGCGATGGTTTCTGTACTATTCCAAAAAGCATTTAAAAGATTGGTAGCAATCCCAGGATTATCTAAGTTTTGCTTTAAACCTTCTAACTCTTCTTGTTTAGTTTTTAGCTCTTTTGATTTGACTTCCCATAAAGTTTTTTCGTCTTCCCCAGCCAAAATATATTTCTTTTTGTTCGTAACTTCGTCTATAACTATTTCTTTAATGCGTTCTTTTTCTAAATCCTTATCTATATATTTATTTAATCTTTCAAGATCTGAAAAAGATAGTTTTATATCTCGTATTTTATCTTTTAGATTGGGGATTTTATAGGTATCATAGTCATAATCTTTATAATTAAAATCTGTGTAATGAAGGTTTGCTCCTCTAAAGTCAGTACCGATAAATTTACAATCATTAAATTCTACATTTGTTAAATCTGAATCACATAATATGGTATTTGTTAAGTCACAATTATTAAATACGGCATCTGTTAGTATTGTACCTTGGAAATTAGCATTTTCTAAATCTGCGTTAATTTCCATATTTTCTAAACTAGTAATAACAATTTTATCATTATCTTCAGCAAAATATTTATTTTTGATAAAATCATTTAGTGAGGTATTAGGGTTATCTTTTATATAACCAAGGTAATCGTTTAAGTCTTGTTTTTCACATTTATATATATTAAGATTTGTCATGTGCTTTTTATATGATTAGTTAAAATGCGTTAATAATAGCACATTACTAATTATTTTTCCAGTATTTTATTACTTATTTCTTTATAATCTCCAGGTTTTAGATTACTTATTGTAAAACTACCATACTGAACCCTAATTAACTTATTAACTTTTAGCCCAAAATACTCGAATATTCTTCTAATTTCACGATTTTTTCCTTCAAATAGAACTACTTCAAACCAAGCATTAGTCTTATTTTGTTTAAGTAACTTTATTGACTCCGGATTATAAAATATACCGTCAATTTCTAAATTTTTATAATCGCTTTTTAGTAGAATATCAGGATTCCCATACGCCCTAACATGATATACTCGCTTTAACCTACTTGAAGGTAGCTCAAACTGTCTTGCTAAATCACCATTATTAGTTAGTAATAACAAACCTTCGCTATTTAAATCCAGCCTACCTATTGAAATAACACGAGGTAAACCGGTTAAATCCTCAAACACGGTTTTACGAGATAAAGGATCTTTATGAGTAGTAATTAAACCGACAGGCTTGTAATATATCCAAAGCCTTGGTTTTTGCGATTGATTGATTAATGTGCCTGATACTTCAATTTGATTACTAATATCAACATTTATAGCCGGTGATAAAATTGTAATGCCATCTACCTTCACTTGCCCTTCAATTATTAGCTTTTCGGCATCACGCCTAGAACAAACACCTGCATTACTAATTACTTTGGCTAATCTCTGCATTTTATTGAATAATTACTGAAAATTTCAATAAGAATATATAAAAATACTCTTAAAAAGCAATATTAATAATTTGACATTAATTATTAATATAATTATATTATGTTGTTACATACATTTTAATAAAATTATACAAATGTTAGTTTTACTTATCAAAACTTTTTATTCTTTAAAATTCTTATCTTCTTTTTTTGGCTGATTTTCTTTTTAGCGAAAATTAAATCTTTTTTCTTTAATCTAACTTTCATTAAATTATGCAAAAACTTATTGGTTCAATCCTGTTAATTTCAGGTACTTGTATAGGTAGCGGTATGATAGCACTGCCTATGGTATTAGCAAAATTAGGTCTAGTACCTAGTATAATATTGATGTTTATAATTTGGTTTATAATGTATTATACTTCTTTAATTAATCTAGAGCTTAACCTTCAAGCTGGTAAAGGCTTAACACTCGGAGCACTTGGAAAATATTTTTCGGGACGTACTGCTCAAATCATCGGTACGGTAAGCCTTAAGCTCCTTTCATATGCGTTACTTGCAGTATTTATATACGGAGGCTCTTCAATATTACAGAAGTTATTAACTTTAAATACAAGTATAACTTATATAGGAGCATGGTATGTTATTATTAGCATTCTAGTATTATTATTGCCTCTACAGTTAGTAGATTATATAAATCGGGTGCTATTTATCGGATTACTTATAATAATTGCAATTTTAGTTATTGGACTTGTTTCTATGATTCAGTGGGATGATTTACCGTTATTCTCATCAAATTATAAAGAAATATCTGTATGGGGTGTAGTAACTCCGATAGTCTTTACTTCATTTGGTTTTCAAGTAATCTTCCATACCTTAACTAATTATTGTAACAAAAATGCTAAAATGCTAAAGACGGCGTTTTTATTTGGAAGCTTAATTCCTGCAATAGTATATATAATTTGGACTTGTAGTATCCTTATTGTAGTACATCATAATAATCCAATATTTTATCAACAAATGATTACAAGTAATGTTGAAGTTGGAGATTTAATTAAGGAATTAAGCAATATAGCAAAATGGCAGTCCGTACAATTATTAGTTTGGATAATTTCAACTCTTGCTATCGCTACATCAATACTTGGAGTAGGGGTAGGGTTATGTGATTCTCTTAAAACTATGCTTATGAATGTGATACCGAATGTGGTAATTCGTAACATAACCGCCGCTATTGTTACTATATTACCGGCTTACATTGTAGCAGTAGTAGTACCGAATGCTTTTATCACAATTTTAGGGTTTGCTGGTATGATTCTTGTAATAATTGCAATTTTATTACCGGTTTATCTGTTATACAAAGCAAAGATAAGTAAATTTCATTATCCAGAATTACAGAAAAAATATTTGATTACTGCATGTGTAATTGTCGGAATACTTATAATGGGCTATGAACTTGTTAATATATTAGCTAAATAATAATAAAGCTATTTATTATTGCTTTATAAATACAAATATTGTAATATTGAAAAATAGGAATTTTGTAAATATAAATATTATGATAATAGGAAATAATATAGAAACAATCAAACATGTAGGAAATAATGGGCAAATATCCCTGGGGAAGAAATATGCAGGAAAACAGATACAAGTTTTAACCTTAAGTGACGGTACTATAATAATAAAGCCCGGTAAGTTCATTCCTGATAATGAGATGTGGCTTTATAGGAACAATAATAACGAGATGCTTGATAAGGCAATAAGATGGACAGAAGAAAATAAAAGACGTGAAAATTTTGATGAAATATTAGAATCTATAAAGCATGACTAAAATATTATTAGATATGAACTATCCTGCTTTTCAAGAACAGTTATTTAGTTTAGAAAAGATCGAACAACATACATTACTTTCTACCTTAAAAAAAATCAAACAATTAAGCGGGGATCAATTATATAAGGATAAAGGTATAAGGTGGGAATTAATTACTTCTAAAATAACTTCAAAAGGTAATAATATTTATTCGTTTAGATTTTCTCAAAAATATCGTGGTACTGCTTACAGAGAGAGAAACTATCTTGTGTTACTAGCAATATTTACAGATCACGATAGTGCTTATAATTAAGCAGAGTTAAAAGTTCTTTTCTCTAAATTACTAAATTTAGAATATTGACTATCGTAGTAAAGTGGAACATTTCCAACCGGTCCGTTACGATGTTTTGCAACAATTATATCGGCAATATTATATACTTTGTTGAGCTTATCTAACCATTCAGCATGTTTAACGTCGCCTGCTGCCGGTTCTTTTCTAGTTAGATAATATTCTTCACGGTAAATGAACATTACTATATCCGCATCTTGTTCTATAGTTCCTGATTCTCTAAGGTCGGATAGCATAGGTTTTTTGTCCTCACGTAGTTCTACTGCTCTTGAAAGCTGAGATAACGCAATAACCGGAATATTTAACTCTTTTGCGATCGCTTTTAAACCTTGAGTAATTTCTGAAATTTCGCTAACTCTATTTTCGGATTTACTCGCTCCTCTAATTAATTGTAAATAATCGATAAATAATATACCGAGATTATGCTTGCGTTTCATTCTTCTAGCTCTTGTTCTTATAGCGGAAATAGATAGAGCAGGGGTATCATCAATAAAAAATTGTAATTCCGATAAAGTATTTGCTTCCTTGCGAAGACGGTTATATTTTTCTTCACCTAGAATCCCCGTACGAAGAGAAGTGGAATCAATTTCTGCACACATTGAAAGTAGACGTGTGGTTAGTTGTTCTGAGGACATTTCTAAAGAGAAAAAACCTACCGACTGAATTTCTTGATTATCACGAATATTTTTAAGACGCATATTATTACAGGCGTTAAGTGCAAGATTTATAGCAAATGCCGTTTTTCCCATCGATGGACGTCCTGCAAGGATTACAAGATCAGAATTATGAAAACCGAATAATTTATTGTCTAAATCAAGTAGACCGGTAGATATACCGATTACATGATCGTTATTTTTCATAGCTCTATTGATGCTAGCTAGTGACTCTGAAATAGATATACCGATTTTAGTAAAACTTTTTTCATTCAAGCCTTCGCTAGCTAAATCATAAAGTTTAGCTTCGGCATGTTCAATCTGTTCCTTTGCTTCAACTTCTAATGAAGAATTATAGGCATTATTTACTACTTCTTCACCGATATTTATTAAATTACGCTTTATTGCTAAATCATATATTATCTTACCGTAATCAACTGGATTTATTACCATCATTGACATAGTTATCAATTTTGCTAAATATTCCGTCTCTTCCATTTCCTTAAATAACTCATCGTGAGTTAACATACTACGTAATGTTATGGGAGTAGCTATCAAACCTTTTTCATTAATTTTCTCAATTGCATTATAAATCTTTTGATGAATAGGTTCAAAGAAATGCTCTAAACGCAAAAATTCCGATACGTAACTAAGTAATTCATTGTTAGTTAGAATTGCTCCAAGTAGCATTTGCTCTGCCTGAGTATTATAAGGTAATCTCCTCTTTGGTATTGGTAAATTATCTTCATTATCAGCTAATATATTTGTTTCCTTATTTATTTTATTACGTGCCATTTTATTTGTTAAAGTTTATTGTTGTTGGAGCGTCATTGCGAGCGACTAAAAGGAGCATGGCAATCTCAAGATTTTGGCACGAGATTGCTTCGTCAATTACTTTGTAATTTCCTCGCAATGACGATATAATATCCCTACCTAAACACTACCCCAGCGTTTAATTAAATTAGTTTCAATATCAAAAAAATCTAAAACTCTAGTAATAGAATGATTCACTATATCATCTATACTTGTAGAGTTATTATAAAAAGCCGGTACGGGCGGTGCTATAATGCCGCCGTAACTCGCTACTTTTAGCATATTTTCTAAATGTCCGATATGTAGTGGAGTTTCACGGGTCATTAAAATAAGTTTTCTTCTATCTTTAAGTACAACGCCTGCCGCTCTACTAATTAAACTATCTTCCATTGAGTGAGCGATGCTAGCTAAGGTCTTCATACTACAAGGGGCGATTATCATTCCTGAGGTTTTAAAAGAGCCGCTTGAGATAGTAGCACCTAAATCTTTATCGTCATAACAATAATTAGCGAGAAACTTAACTTCATCTAAAGAATATTTAGTTTCGATTTTTATAGTAAGAGCTGCTCCTTCTGAAATAACTAAATGAGTCTCGATATTTTGCTCTTTTAGTACTTCAAGCAAACGAATACCGTATATAGCACCTGAAGCTCCGGAAATTGCTATAACAATTTTTTTTTCTTTATTCATCTAGGTTTCTATAATTTATAAGTCTAGTATATAATAAAAAAAAAAAATATAAAATATATTATATGCGAATAGCAAAAATATTATTACCGGCGGCAAAATTATTCCCTTTGGATTATTTAATACCTGAAGATTTAGAGCTGAATATCGGTGATCTTGTTGTAGTGCCTTTTAGAAATAAAGAATTAACCGGCATAGTGTGGGAATTTGCTACTATTCCTGAAGCAACGAGACTAAAAACCATAAAAGAAAAAGTGCCGTTAAATTTAAGTCTTACTTCAGAAGTTTTAGAATTAATTAAATGGATGAGCAGTTACTATATGTCAGAACTTGGAAGCATAGCCAAGTTAGTATTACCTATAGATATTGCAGAGAAGCCGATCAAAGTTAAAGAGCAGAAAGTAAATAATAACTTTGTGCTACCTGATTTGTCAGAAGAGCAGAAACAAGCAGTAATAGTCTTAAATGAAAGCAATAAGCCTGTGATTATTAAAGGTGTTACGGGGTCAGGTAAAACGGAAATATATTTTCATTTAATAGCAGATTACTTAGCAAAAGGCAAACAAGTGCTTGTGATGCTGCCTGAAATTGCTTTAAGTACCCAAATTATTAATCGCTTTATAGAACGATTCGGTTTTGAGCCTATAATATGGAACTCAAGCGTTACTAAAGCTCAAAAGAAAATGATTTTAAGAGGCATATTAAGCGATAAAGTTAAAGTGGTAATCGGGGCTAGAAGTAGTTTATTTTTGCCTTTTAAAAATCTCGGTTTAGTGGTTATAGATGAAGAGCATGACGATTCTTATAAACAAGATGACGGTATATTATATAACGCAAGAGATACGGCTATCGTAAGAAGCAAATTTGATAAAGCACAAATTGTTTTGTGTTCGGCAACGCCGTCTATTGAAACGATGTATAATGTAGAAATAGGTAAATATCAATTAATTACGCTAGTTAATAGATACAAAAATGTCGACTTACCGAATATAGAAATGATCGACATGACTAAAGAAAAGCTACCTAAGAATTCCTATTTATCTAAGATTCTTATAGAAGCTATCAAAAGTAATTTAGATAATAAAAGGCAAACATTATTATTTCTTAATAGGCGTGGTTATGCTCCGCTAATGCTCTGCAAAGCTTGTGGTCACAGATTTACCTGTAAATTTTGCTCTTCTTGGATGGTAGTACATAAAGCGACTAAAAAACTTGAATGTCATCATTGCGGTTATCAAAGTAAAATTTTTAATTCTTGTCCTGAATGTCTAGAAGATGAAGCATTAACTATTTGCGGTCCAGGAATAGAAAGAATAGAGGAGGAAGTAAAGGCCTTCTTCCCTGAAAGTAAAATTGCGATGATAAGTAAAGATCATGCTAAAAATCCTGAAAAAATAGCACAGCTTCTACATCAAATGGAAAATCTAGAAATTGATATTTTAATAGGTACACAAATAATAACAAAAGGTTATCATTTTCCGAATCTTACTTTAGTTGGAGTAATAGATGCGGATCTTGGAAGCAATAACGCCGATCTTAGAGCATCTGAGCGAACTTTCCAGCTACTACATCAAGTAGGCGGTAGAGCAGGGAGGGGGGATAGTAAAGGTGTGGTATATCTACAAAGCTATTATCCCGATAATATAATTTTTAGCTATGTTAAAACCGGTGACGAAGAGAATTTTTTTGCAAATGAACTCGAAATAAGAAAATCCGCTGATATGCCGCCATTTTCAAAAATGGCATCGGTAATTTTATCAGGTTCCAGTGAGTCTAAAATTTTAGAAATAGCTAGGGATATGGTCCGAATTGCACCAAAAGCAAATGTAAAAATTTTAGGACCGGCAAGCTCATTAATGTCAAAACTTGCCGGTAAATATCGTTACCGAATACTTATTATAGCCGATAAGAAATTTAATTTGCAGAAATATTTAAAATTTTGGCTAAGCCTTATAAAAATTCCCTCTTTTTGCCAAATAAAAATAGATATCGATCCTAAGAGTTTTTATTAGCTTCTATATCTTTCTCCCTTATTCTTTGGTGGAACATTAGATGAATGAGAAGAAGGATTAGTAAGAGATTTTTGTATTTCTGCTATAGCTTTTTTAGTATTTTGAGTAGAATTTTTTATAGCATCTTTATAAAAAGCAGCTTTAGTTTTATCTCCGGTAAAAGAATATTTTATAAAATTACCAATATTTTTCCAAATAGGAGTATCATCCATTTTTGTAGTTTCTTCACACCATTTACCTACTTCTTTCAGTTTTGTTTCAACTTTAGCTATAGCAGCTGGATTATGTTTATTATCATCATAAATCTGAATAAGATTATTTACTGTTTCTTTAAATTCAATGTGTTTTCTACTTTGTTTTAAATTAGCTATTATATCATCACTGTTTACTAATTCTCTAAGATTATCAATTATATCAGATAATTTAGGTGGTTCGGGTAATTTATAATGTTGATTGATTTTCTCAAATTTATCTTTATGCGGGTGATTCTTTATTAGATCGTCTTCTATAAAAGAAATAAACTCTTTTTGAGGTGCTCCTACTTGTTTTATTAGCCGTCCTAGTGATTGTTCATAAGCTTTAATAGTAACGTCAAGTCGTTTTCCTTCCATAGATTTGCTTAATTCTATATAGCGGCTAAATTCTGGAATCAAAGCATCTTTGGTATCAATATTATGATCTTTAAAAAATTTCTCTATTTTCTCTTTTACGGTTAAATTGGATTGCTTTTCATTTTGACTATAATCTTGTTCCTTGGATTTATCTCTATATAACTGATTAATTCTATCAAACTTATCTTTATGTGGATAATCTTTTATTAGTTCCTCCATAAGATCCATAAATTTTTCTTGAGGTACTCTTACTTGTTTTATTAATTTTTCTAATCCACGTTCATACAATTTAATAAATTTATTAGCCTCATCTCCTATTTTACGACCAGCGTTGTCTATATAGCGGCTAAATTCTGGAATAAGAGCGTCTTTGGTATCAATATTATGATCTTTAAAAAAAACTTCTATTTTTTCTTGTACGGTTAAATTAGATTGTGTTTTATGCGTTTCTTCTGGTGCTTTTGTTTGTTCTGGAGCTGGTTTTGAAAGAATAATAGGCTTTTGGGTTTCAACTTGTTGAGATGGGGCATCGACAACTATATTAAGTGCTTGGGAATGTGTAGTTAAATCAGTCTGTTTTTTATGTCCCTCGTCCCATGCCTTTATTTTCTCAGAAGTAGGCTTTGGAGGAACAGCCGGTTTTGTATTTTTTGGTGGGTTATTTGACATATTTGTTTTGTTTTCCCACTCTTTTATTCTATCTTTTACTGATTTTGGAATATTATCTTGTTTCATATTAAACTCCTATATTTATTTACAGAATTAAACCATATTTTAATTTTCGTTATTTTGCTTAAATTTTTTATAGATTGCAAGTAAAATTTCTTTTTGTAGTGCGATATTTTTATTATAAGATAATTAGATTCTGTGTGCATAATTTAAATTATGCACACAGAATCTATGTTATTAACTAAAATGAGATATGAATTTTATGTACCCCCTTATTAGACTTAGAAGAAATAGAAAAGCATTTTGGCTTAGAGAGCTAATCGCTGAAAGTAATTTATCGGTTAATGATTTAGTGCTGCCTTTATTTGTTGTTGAAGGGCATAATGAAAGACAAGAAATTAAGACTATGCCTGGTATATATCGTTTATCGATCGATCAAATAGTAGAGACGGCAAAAAAAGCAGCAGAGCTTGGCATTAATGCTATTGCATTATTTCCTAGTATTGATCAAAGTCTAAAAAGTGAAAATGCCGATGAGGCTTATAATTTAGATAATTTGATATGTAGAACTATTAGATGCATCAAAAACGCTAATATTGATATAGGTGTAATATGCGATGTAGCACTTGATCCTTATACTACACATGGTCATGACGGTATTGTGCATCATGGGGAAGTTGATAATGATAAATCAGTAAGAGCTTTGTGTAATCAAGCATTAGTGCTAGCAAAAGCAGGGGTAGATATTGTTGCACCTTCCGATATGATGGATGGAAGAATCGGGGCTATAAGGGAATATCTTGACAAAGAGGGTTTTATAAATGTTGGAATTCTTGCTTATGCCGCTAAATATGCTTCAAGCTTTTACGGTCCGTTTCGTGATGCAGCTAGGAGTAACAAAAAGAATTATTTAGATAAATCAAGCTATCAAATGGATGTGCGTAATATTAAGGAAGCAATGCTTGAGATTGAGCATGATATAGCAGAGGGAGCCGATATGGTGATGGTTAAGCCCGGTATGCCGTTTTTGGATGTTATTCGTGAAGCAGCAAATAATTTTAATGCTAAAATTTTTGCATATCAGGTTAGCGGAGAATATGCAATGTTAAAATTTGCAGCTGAAGCAGGGGCACTTGATTGGGGAAAATCTCTAATTGAATCATTAATTAGTTTTAAACGAGCAGGAGCAACTGCTATATTTACTTATGCCGCTCTTGAAGTAGCAGAAATATTAAAGAACAATAAAATTAAGTAGAAAAGTGCCTTCTACCCTTGATATAAAATAAATAATATGCTTTATAATTATATCAAAATTATCAATTTTATTTAAATTATTAATAAAGAGGCTAGGATGACTCAAAATAAAAAATCAGTATTTAAAGATTGGAACTTTTTAAAGCCTAAAGGAGGCGGAGCTAATGAGGCAGGAGAGCATGGCGGAGTATATCAAAGCTCAGACGGTAAAATTACGGCGATGATAAAAAAAGAGGCTTCAAGCTCAAAAAATATAGCCGAGTTTTTAGGATCTCAAATTTTTGAAGCTATAAGTCCTGGAAATGGAGCAAAGGTTAATTTGATTGCTCCTGATAATTTTAATAAATCTAAAGCCGTTGATTCACAAATATATGTCAAATCTGAATTTTTTGAGAATTATAGTAGCGATATGTATGTGGATATGGATAAACATATGTCTGCTAAAACTAAACCGAGTTCTTGGTTTAGAAAAGATGGTGGTAGACCGCTTTTTATGGGGGCTCGAAATAAATTATTTAGAACCTTAGAAAATGCTTTTAAGGAAATTAAATATCAGAATTTTGAAAATATTATGCCGGCGAGTTTATTGATTGGCGATTTTGATATACATGTTGGAAATATAGGAGTTATCAGAGACCAAAAAAACCCAAAAGCTTTACCTAAATTAGTAAGGATTGATTTTGCCGGTAGTTTTGATAATTTAACAAATAATATCTACCCGCATTCAAGAGCTAAACATTTGCCTGGATTCGGTCCTACTAACCATTTTAGAGAATTTCCCTCTAGTTTAAGAACAAAAAATCCTAAATTTGCTGATAGCTTACTTGAAGTTTCTAAAATTGATTTAAGTAAAACTATTGATAAAAGTTTTGATGAATTAACTAAATATTATAGTAATGAAGCAATTGCAGAATTTGCAAAACAAGCGATGCCAAAGAAATTTAATAATAAAAAATCTAAAGAAATAACGCCTGAAGAAACTAAGGCTAGTTTAATAGATACAATGAAAAAAAGGCAAGAATCCTTAAAGGAATATGGCTTAGAAATTAAAGTAAATAGTTTAATTTCTAAAAAATATAGTTTTCCTTATTACGAAGTGAAAGAGCAAGGATTAAAAACATTAATGAAAGAATATCCTGATTATTTTGAGAAAATTCTTAATTATGAAGAAAGAAAAAAAGGAGGACAAAAACTTAAATTAAGAAATAAAGTTACTACTAATTTTGCAAGAATTTTAGAAATACTAGGTATTAGAGATAGTGCAAAAAAACATTTAATAAAGACAATAAAAAGTTTAAATGAAGATATTAAAGATGAAAGAAATTTAGCTGATTCTTCTGATAAAGTAAAAACCAAGAAAGAACCGGAGCAAAAATCGGTAAAGACAAATATAGATGCAAACAGAGAATATGTAGACGCTCTAGAAAAATACAAGAAAGAAGTCGGAACGGATGATATTGTTAGTGTTACTCCAAGTCAATTAGGCTTAGCTAAAAAAGCTAAAAAGAAAGACCAAGATTTATTAAAATTAGATGAAGAAGATCTAAAACATATAAAGAATCTAAAAGAAAAGGTTATGAAGCCTACTAAAACTACTGCAGCTAGTGTTGTTAATAAAAAGTCTACACCATCTAAAACGAGATAATAAATGAACCAAGCAACAAGAAGCCTACAACTAAGTAATTAATGAGTAAAAGCCCATATTGCATCGGTAACTTAATTATCTCAATCTTTTTAGAAAAATACATGGCTTTTACTACTTTAAGATAATAAAAAGCAGCAACTACACTGGTAAAAATACCGCAATAAGCTAATGCAAATTCTTCTTGATTAATTGCTTGGTAAAAAAGGTAATATTTACCGAAAAATCCTGTAAGAGGCGGAATTCCGATCATTGAGAACATAACTATGCTAATTACGGCAGCTATAGTTTTATGGTTCTCTGCAACTCCTTGTATATTTTTAAAACTAGCTTTATCGGCGTCTTTACCGAGCAGCATAATTAAGCAAGTAAAAAATCCTATACTCCCTACCGCATATATTAGAATATATAGCAGAGCTGCTTTATATCCTTCTTGATTATGCAGAAGAACGCCGATTAATACATAACCGATATTTAAAATAGTGCTATATGCCATTAATCTTTTTAGAGAAGTTTGACGAATAGCTCCAAAAGCCCCAAACAGCATAGATAATATAGCAATTATCTTTATTAAATTATAATTAACAGGGTAGTAATTACCTATAATTAATTTGCTAATATTTAATAAAACAACAACCATACCTATTTTTGAGGCAGCAGTAAAATAAGTAACTGAAGTAATCGGCGATCCTTCATATACGTCAGGGACCCAAAAATGAAGTGGAACGCTTGAGAGTTTAAAGAAAATACTACTTAAAAATAATACAATACCAATTATTAAACCAAGATTTATCCCAGAATTATCATTTAGTTTATATAAGATATCCTCAAATTGTAGGCTTCCACCGAATCCATATATAAAAGAAATCCCAAATAATGATAAACAACTAACTAGACTACCTAAGATAAAGTATTTTAAAGCACCTTCTGATGATTTAATATCATTTAATTTGAATCCTGCAAGTGCATACGAAGTTAGAGCGGTAAGCTCCATACCGCAGAATAATAATAGAAAATTCCGTGATGAAATTGCAACAAAAATACCTACAGCGGATAATAATATTAAAGTAATAAATTCAAATTTTACTTCCTCGTCGGCAAGAATAGAGTAATCGCGGTACATAATCATGGATATAATAGTAAATAGTAACACTATACTTTTACTAATACCGATATTTACTCCGGTAGCAAATGAGTGCCATACTCCTTCATAGCTTGAATATTTAAAGGTAAGAAAAATTGATAATATGCATAATAAAATAATAATATTATAAATAATTCTATTTTTACTTGGTATCATTACGGCAAAAAACTGCCCTAAGAGTGCTATTAAAATCAAAGTTATTTCAGGAAGTAACAGTAGCATATAAAACTAATATTATTTATGGAAATATAGATATTAGTAAATAAATCATTTTTTATCAACAAACTTATATATAATATTATAATCTATTAAAAAATTTGCAATTTTATATAATTATAGGTTATATTGTTGCTGCTTGTATTTTTAATTTAAAGTTTAACCGATCAATGTATTTATTATCATTTATATTAGGAGGATTAAATACATTACTCCGTCAGTT
>JBEGTS010000001.1:0-22763 GCA_041179265.1 Pseudomonadota bacterium | reverse complement strand
GACCAAAAAATGGTCCATGCCTATCCCGAATTGGAATGCTGCTATGGCTCATTTTTTAATAAAATTTGAAGATAGAATCTAGGCCTTTGGAAAAGTTTACACACTTATTTGGGAAGACTCTAATTAGGATATGTAAGAAAGAGTTACTCAGTGCTAAGTTCATTTATTTCGCCGGTTAATTTAAGTACCAACTCTTTCATTTCTTCAATTAAATCATCAGATAATATAGGAGCATCGGAAACTTTAGTAACTTCAGCAATTTCTTCGGTTTTGTTAGTGAATTTACGGCGTAGTTCATATTTAAAATATTCAGGCTCTTCAGCAATTTCAACAATTCTAGATATTCTTGAACCTGTGCAGGAATTTGTAGTATCATTATCTTTAGCAATAATAGCAGAATTATTATCTGTACATGCTATTGTAAGGCTTAGAAAAGCTTTTAGTTCAGGTTTATCATCGGGTACTAATTCTATTAGGTTTTTATCTCGATAATTTGCTCCATATATTATTAGTAATTTAACCATTTCTGTGTAGCCTTCATGAGCAGCTAATTGAAGAGGTGTGTATCCATCTAAATCTTGTAACTCTGTTGAAGCTCTTTTTTCTAGTAAAAATTCAGCTACATCATAAAGCTCGTGGTAAATAGCCTTGTGCAGAAATGTATATTTAAATAGACCTTGAATATTAATATCAATACCTTGCTTTAAAGCTTTTTCTATAAGAAGCTTTAGTTTAGCGGTTCGAAAAGACTGTGATTCGTAAAAAGAGTTTGATAGGTAAATGATGTGAAATTGTCCAAATAGTTTTCCAGCTGTAATGTTACCGGAGTCTTGTTCAGTTTCTATTTCTTTATCTTTAGCCATAAAATTACCGCAATTATTTACCATAAGTTAATATATTAAATAACATGAATTTGCAAGGTAAGTATGTTTAATAATTTAACATTTAATTGTATGTACTGAATATTTAGATATGTGAGTATCACAAGTTAGTAAGGTTAAACCTTCTACTATTGCTTGGGCTATCAATAGTCTATCAAAGGAGTCTTTATGGTATAACGGCAAATTTGCAGTATAAGTGCTATGTTCTATTGTAATCGGTAATTTTTGGAACTCATTAGCCTCAATGGCTTTTTCTAGGTCATTTGGAGCTTCTAGCTTTCCTAAAGATTTTTTAATAGTAATCTCCCATGTGTTTACACTGCTTACAAAAATTATATTATCAGGATTAGCTATAATTTCTGATATTTTATGCGGTAAGGTTCTATCATTATTTAACCACTGCAATAAAATATGTGTATCTAATAGGTATTTCATCTGAGACAATTATTTAAAAAAATCCATAAAATCATCAGGTAAGTCATCAAAATCCTCTTTTACAACAACTTTACCTTCCCAATATCCAGGTTTACGTGGTTGCTTCTTAGAATTATATTGTACAAGCTTGACTGTAGGCTTTCCTGATTTACATATAATTATTTCTTCACCGTTTGCAGCTAATTTTATTAATTCGGATAAATGAGTTTTCGCATTGTGAATGTTAACTATTTGCATTTTAAGCCTTCAAATTTTTAACTGTTTTAAACTAGCTTAGTTTAGTTTGATTTAAAATATATGTCAATATTTTAAATGTTAAGTTATTAGAGATTGTCTAAAAAGAGTTAAGAACGATAAAAATTTTAAGAACTTTCTTCAGGTACTGCACCTGTTAATTCAAGTCCAAAATCCTTCATTTTTTTAATTAAATCGCAAGGTAATTCATCTTTTTCAGGATTAATGTAGCCGGAGTCTTGTTTAGAAGATGAGGATGGTGGCACGTCTAAACGAATGCTAGGGATAAAATAGGAAGAAGTAGTAAGGTAACATCCGGACACCATACCCGTACCACCATAAGATATTCCTGTTGTTAGAGTAGCTGTGTCAGTTTCTATTTCTCTACCTTTAGTTTTAGCCATAAAATTACTTATAATCTTTACTTTAAGTTAATATATTAAATAATACAAATTTTCAAGGTAAATATAAGCTTTGTTGTGTGGCTACCAAAATCGTCATTGTGAGCGACTGAAAGCGTTGTTGCATGGCTCGTTTATGTCATTCCCGCTTACTACGCGGGAATGACATAAAACGCTATTATTTACTCTTTTTTAAAGCACAAGTTAATAATTTAACTCCTAACTGTTAAAAACTCTTGACTCTGTTATATTCCTATAATATCCTATAATTTTCCATTAAATCCCAAATTAACCCAAATTATACCAATGAATGTATTTTTATCTAAGTATGTAAATGGTGTTGATAAAAAGAGTAGGGTGTCGGTGCCGGCAAATTACCGTGCGGTACTAGGGAAAGAATTATTTAACGGCGTAATTGCTTATCCGTCGATTAGGAATAATTGTATAGAAGTATGTGGTATTTCGCATATCGAGAAATTAAGGCAGATGATTGAAACTCTTGACCCTTATTCCGAAGAGCGTGATGCCTTTGAGACTATGATATTCGGGGAAGCCGTGCAGCTTTCCTTTGACGGGGAGGGAAGAGTTATATTGCCGCAGTCTTTAATGCAGCATGCGGGGATCGAAGAGCAGGCATGTTTTGTAGGTAAGGGGGTGATTTTTGAGATTTGGAAGCCAAAGAATTTTGAACAATATTTAAATTCCGCTCAAAAGATTGCTCATGAAAAGCGGTTAACTCTAAGGAATGCGAATTGATGCAGCAGCCACATATACCGGTAATGTTAAATGAAATGCTAGCAAATTTAGCTCCAAAAGACGGTGAGTCTTATTTAGATTGTACGTTTGGAGCAGGAGGGTATAGCAAAGCAATATTAGAAAGCTGTGACTGTTATGTCACAGCCTTAGATCGTGATCCGAACGTGATTAAAAAAGCTGAGGAAATTAAACAAAATTACGGTGCGAGGTTTGATTTTATAGAAACGAATTTTGCGGATAGTCTTGCAAAGCTTAAGGAAAAAAAATTTGATGGAATAGTTCTAGACTTAGGTGTTTCATCAATGCAGTTAGATATAGCTGAGAGAGGGTTTTCGTTTTTACATGACGGACCACTCGATATGCGTATGAGTGGGCAGGGGCTTAGTGCCGAGGAATTTATAAATACCGTAGAAGAAAAGGAGCTAGCCGACGTAATTTACAAATACGGTGATGAAAGTTTTTCACGAAGAATAGCTAAGAGAATCGTAGAATATAGAAAAACGACAAGAATTGATAGCACAGGCAAATTAGCCGAGATTGTTAGGAGTAGTATAGGATTTAGAAAAGGTAAAATTGATCCTGCAACTAAAACCTTTCAAGCTATTAGGATTTATATTAATGATGAACTTAGAGAATTAGAAAGATTTTTAGCAAATGTGCAGAATATATTAAAGAAAGACGGACGTTTAGTTGTTGTGTCTTTTCACTCTTTAGAAGACAGAATAGTTAAGAATTTCTTTAAAGAAAATTCGGAAAAGCCGGTAGCAAGGTCGAAATATGCTAAAGACGATACGGTAATTGATCCGAATAAATGGCTTAAGATTATTACTAATAAAGCGGAAGTGCCCTCAGATAAAGAGACAAGGTTGAATGTTAGAGCGAGATCGGCAAAGCTTAGAGCCGCAAAAAGTATACTCGTTTAATTTAAAAAATTGGCGTCGTTGTTTCATATTTTTTGATCCTCACGTACTAGTATGTACGCTGCGGTCAAAAAATATGAAACGCCTTGCTCTTTTCCAAATTAAACTTCGTCTACCGGTTTTTATTATGGGTAAATTTAGAAATTAATTATGACTATAAGAAAGTTTCACTATTTAATATTGTTGATAATAATTATAGCTGTATGTAGCTTGTTTAACATAAAGGAGCGAGTCTCAACTCTTGATTATCAATTAGGTAGCGTTGAAAAACAGATAAATAGTGAGAATAAGAATATTCATATTTTAAAAGCAGAGCAAGCTTATTTACTTTCGCCGGCTAGATTAAAAAAACTTATGGCAGCTTATTTAACATTAGAAACAGTTAAATCTTATCAAATGATAAAAGATCCATTAGCCCCGAATAGCGAACAAAATATTAAATTTGATCATAATATTAGTATTCCGAAAGGCAGTAAATGGCGTTACAGAAGAACTACGAATAATAAATATATACAGACTGTTTCGAGTAGAGTTAAGGATACTCGATGAACTTCAAAAATTGGCTACGTCGTTCTACAAGAGCTTCGGTTCTCACGTATTAAGTATACGCTGCGATCCTCGCCTTGTGAACTCCTTGCTCTTTTTGAAGTTGATCTTCGTATCTTAAGTAGGGTTGTTGTAGGGCTTTTACAAACGTCATTATAAATAATATATGAAACAAATTTTAGAAAAATGGAAACCTGCAATTAAAAGTCTGATATTTTGGAATGTTTGTAGTAAAAATACAAAAATCCGATTATTGATTGTTATTTGCGGTTTTTCTTTTCTTTTTTGCACTTTATCTTACAGATTGATAATCGTTGCTACGAATGTTTACGATAAAAATCCTAATTCCTTCAAAAAAAATCCTCAATTTAGAAAAGAAATAGTTGACCGAAACGGTAATTTATTAGCAGTTAACCTACCTTCTGCGTCATTATTCGCTAATCCGCAAATAGTTCTCGATCCTGAAACTTCCGTAAAAAGGCTAGCTGAAATTTTACCTGATATTAATAAAGCTAAATTACTTGCAGAACTTAAGTCAAATAAAAGCTTTATATGGGTAAAAAGAGATTTATTACCTAGTCAGCAAGAAAAAATAACTAGCCTTGGATTACTTGGTTTTGATTTTGAAGATGAGCAGAAACGAATTTATACCTTTTCTAATTTATTGTCGCATGTTGTGGGTTATGTAGGTAGAGACTCGGTGGGGCTTAGTGGCTTAGAACTCGCTTACGATAAATATTTAACTAATTCCGATCATGAATTAAATGAACCAAGGGACAGGAAAGAGCCGCTTAAATTATCGATTGATATAAGACTGCAAAGTATTTTAAGTGAGGAGATTGATAAAACTTTAAAGCAATTTAACGCTATAGGAGCAGTAGGTATTATTGCGAATCCTAATAACGGAGAGATTTTAGCATTAGTAAATAAGCCTGATTTCGATCCTCATCATCCGAGTTTAGCGAAACCGGAAGAGTTGTTTAATATAGCAAGCCTCGGTATTTACGAAATGGGTTCGGTGTTTAAAGCATTAACTATGGCAGTCGGTTTTGATACCGGTGCAATAAATATGAATGACGCTTATGACATTAGTTACATGAAAGTAGGAGGATTCCAGCTTAAGGATTATACGCCAAGGCAAGGGTGGCATAGCGTCCCTGAGATTTTCCTGCATTCTTCAAATATCGGCACAAGTCAAATTATGCTTGAAATCGGTAAAGGTAACTTTAAAAAATATCTAAAAAAATTAGGTTTATTAGATCAGTTACAAATAGAATTACCTGAACGCGGTACTCCCTTATTTCCTTCCGAGAAAAGATGGAATGAGCTAACTAGTGTTACTATGTCTTACGGTTACGGTATTTCTATTAGCCCTTTGCATTTTGTTAGAGCAATGTTACCGGTTGTTAACGGCGGTACTTTATATGATCTTACTTTATTAAAAAGAAAGGATGAAAAAGTAATAGGCACAAAAGTTTTTAGTGAAAATACCTCTACCCAAATGAAGAAATTATTTAGATCGGTAGTAAAAGACGGTAACGGTAAAAGAGCAGAAGTAAAAGGCTATCTTGTCGGCGGCAAGACAGGTACGGCAGAGAAACTTTCACAAGGTGTTGGGGGCAAAAAGAAATATTTAAAAAATAGTAGAGCTTCATCGTTTTTAGGTATGTTGCCCGTATCTAACCCGCAATATGTTATTTTTATTAGATTTGATGAGCCAAAGCCAACTAAAGAAAGCTTTGGCTTTGCAACGGCAAGTTGGACGGCTGCCCCTACTGCCGGTAGAGTTTTTGAACGTATGATATCTTTATATGGTTTAGAACCGATAGAACAAAGTGAAGAGGAAAGCTAAGACATTGAAGTAAGTTAATCTTTTTTATAAGCTCAAAAAGAAGGTTTTTATGTCAAAAAATGAAAATATAACAGATAAAACTAGTATACCTATCCCACGGCTTAAGTCTTTTGATCCTACGATAACAAGAAATAACATTATATCAAAACAACTATTTACATCCACAAGCTCTGATATACAAGAAGAATTAGAGCTTAGCGGTAATGATAAAAGACCTAACTCTAGCTGTTGTGAGATATTGTAGGTTCTTTTTAGACGTTTAATCTAATTTAGATAATCTATAGGAGTACCCAATATTTCCATGTTAAAGTCCTCATCTATAGAAAATGTATTATTGCCTACTTTAAATATTTGGACAGCTATTTCATCACTTTCTTGAGGTATTTTAAAAGCTTGTATGTATAGTTGATTGTCAGTAGAAAGCTCTTTATAATTTTGTATGATCAATGCTTTATCATCATGTTTTGTAGAAGTAAAACGTATATAAGGAGATGGTTTAGAGTAATATAAACTTAAAACCTCAAGCATATCATGCTTTACTTCTACCTTACTATTAAGAGGTATATTAAACCTCATTGGGTTTCCATTTGCCTGTGCATGATCGGCTATTACTTTTGGTGGATTGGATTTCATAAATTTACTTAATTAAGACAATATAAAGAAGTTTTGTTATAACTCAATAGAAATAATATCCCATTAGCTGGATAGTCTATTTTTTAAACTGTACAAAATAGAAAATTAATTTATATTTTGTATACGAGTGTCATACGTGGTTTGACACAGTACAAAGCTACATAATAATAAAAAACTATTCATGTTAAAGATAAAACAGGACATATATAAAAATAGCTTACAAATAACATTTAAATTGCTGTTTGCTTTGCTATGTTTTTTTATAATATTATTTCCGTTGGTGAGCTATAAAATAAATATTCAAAGTAGAATTTTTCCAGCGATAGAAATTATATTTATTTATTATTTTATGTCGTTATATTCCTTAAATATTTTTGGAATATTTTTTCTCGGTTTATTGATAGATCAAATAAGCGGTATGCCTATCGGTACAAATTCGTTAGTTTTTTTATTGGCATATGTAATTTATAAATTATCCTCAAAATTTTTTATAGCTAAAAACTATTTGATAAATTTTGTTGTTTTTTGTGTTTATTGTTTATTTATATTGAATTTTAAATATTTATTAATAACAATCAAGAAGCTAGAAGCAGACGGATATTTGATAATTTTCTTTCAGTTTTTAACAACTATATTTTCTTATAATTTGGTTCGTCTTATACTTGACTCCCCTCTGAATTACTTTAAAAAGTATGCTAAATAAAAAAATACTCCATGGTGAGTTAATTTCACGAAGGGCTTTTATAATCGGAGTAGGTAAACTTGGATTTTTATCGCTGCTTGGAATAAGAATGTTTTATTTACAGCTTATTAAAAGTGAAGAATATAAGACTTTATCAGACAAAAACCGTATTAATTTTGTTGTACTTCCGCCTAGTAGAGGAAGGATTTATGATTTAGAAGGCAATATTTTAGCTACTAATAAACCATGTTATCAGCTAGTAATAGATAGGAGCATTAATAATAATTATAGGGATGAATTAGAAATAATTAGTAATATTTTAAATTTATCTCCGGAAAAATATAATTATATTAAACAAAAGATTAAAAAATCTAGTCGTCACACTCCTTTAATAATACTTGATCAGCTTGATTGGCAGCAAGTATCGATGATTGAAGAACAAAAGCACAAACTAACTTCAATATTTATTGATATAGGATATTTAAGATCATATCCTTTTTCAGCTACCGTATCTCATCTAATCGGTTATCTTGGTCAGATAAATGAGCAAGAAAAGCAGGAATTAAATATACATAGTTTAAGTGATTTTAATATCGGCAAATCCGGTATTGAAAAATATTACGATAACAAATTGCGAGGAGAATTCGGTTATAAAAAAGTTGAAGTAAACGCTTACGGTAAACAAGTAAGAGAAATAGCAGGAACCCCTACTAAATCAGGGGAAGACATGCATTTAAATATCGATGCTTCTCTTCAGCAAAATATACAGCAATATTTAAATCCTAAAGGTTCTTCGGCAATAGTTATGGATACTAGAACCGGAAGCGTATTAGTTTGTGCTTCTACTCCTGGTTTTGAATCGAATAATTTTAGTAAATTATCAGAAAGTTATTGGCAAAGTTTAACGAGCGATCCTTATAAACCTTTAATTAATAAGGTAATACAAAGTTCTTATCCCCCGGGTTCGGTTTTTAAAATAATTACCGTACTTGCAGCCCTTGAAGTAGGTATTAATCCTAGAAAAACAGTTTTTTGTGACGGTAGTTCTGCTCTTAATACTAATAGCTTTAGATGCTGGAATCATAACGGACACGGAACGATAGATATGATGTCTGCTTTAAAGCATTCTTGTAATATTTATATGTATGAATTAGCAAGAATAGTAGGTCCGGATAAAATTCTTGAAGTTGCAAGAGAATTTGGTTTCGGCTCAAAAACCGGTATTGATTTAGCTCCTGAAAATACGGGTTTTGTGCCGTCAAAAGAATGGAAAAAGAAAAAATTAAAGCTTCCTTGGTCAATAGGGGATAGTTTTAATTTGGCAATCGGACAAGGATTTCTAGGAGTGACACCAATGCAGCTTGCAAGATTTATTACGGCTGTTGCAAGCAATGGCAAGCTATATACACCTAGAATATTAAAAAATGATCCGGAGTTTTATAATGTCAATATTAAACCCGAAAATATCAAAATAATACAGGAAAGTTTGTATAATACCGTTAATGTTGCAGGAGGTACAGCGTATTATAATAGGATTCTAGGCGAGAATAGGCAGCTTGCCGGTAAAACCGGTACTTCTCAGGTACAAGGCAAACTACATGCTAAAGACGATTTAAGCCGTGATTCTATCGCTTGGGAAAGACGTAATCATGGGTTATTTATAGGCTTTGCTCCTTATCATGACCCTCGATATTCCGTTACTATTTTTGTTGATCACGGTGGAGGAGGCAGTAAAGCTGCTGCCCCGATAGCTCGCAAAATCATGTCTGATGTGCTGGATAAGTATTTATAATTTATTAAATAATTAAGTTGATTTCTACTATTATGTACCATATAACATGGCTAGAAACAAATTAGGTTAAAATATGTTCGAAGAATTAAAAGAATTATTTGTTGAGTTAACTAAAGAAAAACATAGCTGTTCAAGGGAAGAAATATTAGAAGTTATTAATTCAGAATGTACGAATTGTACAGTAGAAGAAATAATAATCTTAGCTGCTAGAAATGGTTTCTTACCTATAGTAGAACATTTTTTTAGAAATGGAGGTAATTTACATTTTGTAATAAACGAAGGTGGCGAAAAACTAAATTTGCTTAATGTTGCTGCAGAAGGAGATGCTTTAAATGTTATAAATTATTTACTTGATAACAATATTTTTATCACAGATCAAAGAGCTCTTGAAAATAGTAGAACACCTTTTCATTCTGCTGTTGAATGGAATAATATAGAGGCTGCAAAGCTTTTATTAAAAAGAGGTGCAGATATGAATACTGAATTTAAGTATGGAATAGTAAAAACTGCATTGCGTGATATTTTAAATATTGTATGCGATGCAGATGATATAGAACTTAACTATATAGAAATGGCTAAGTTTCTTGTTAGGCATGGTGTGCAAATGCCTGATAATATAGATATATTATGTGATGATTCGTTAATACAACGATATCCTACTAAGGGGACTATTAAAGATCTGCTGCTCTCTATAAAAAAACTTGAGAATTTACAAGGTAACGATTTTGTTAATGCATATACAACCTCAAGTTCTGAAGTTCAAGAAATTTGGGACGTTAGAATATCAAGAGATCATTTAGGCAAACTTGCTGGATTTATTGAAAAGAAGTTTAGCAAAGAGAGTGCTATAGGATATAAAGAATATGCTGCTCTTAGAGAATATAGCAGTTTGACAAAGCATAAAAAGGAAGTATTAGAAATAATATTAGCACAAAAGAATTTTAATTCTGATGATCTTATAAAAGTAGATAATTATATAAAAGCTCATTTTTTTAAAATAGCTTTGATAGGTCCAAATCTTGTCGGTAGTGCTTTTGAAGCAATAGCTAAAGCAGAAATAATAGGCGAGATAACTCAGTATCTTCATTTTGAAGATAGTAGCATTAAGATAGCAGGTGCAAGTTTAGACGATATTGATTGCAATCATTCTTAATATTTATATCTCTGTATTTCTACTCATATTAAAAAATACTTTATTTTAGTTAGTAGTTTATGTTATTAATAACTAGGTTCTGTGAAAGAAAATTAAATTAATCTATTTTTGCTATTTTTTGCTGTAAATCATAAGATTTTTTTGAAATAGGAACAACTATTACTGCAAAAATCTTATTAATATTCTTTCACAAAACCTAGAAATTATTGCAGAGGTATATATGTCTAAGAAAAAGCAAGACGATCAAATAATAAAAGAATTAGAAGAAAGACTAGCAAAGCTTAAAGGCACTCCTCCAACACTTGAAGAATTAGAAGAAAGATTTGCAAAGCTTCAAGATAGACCTTATATCCCCACGAAAAAATCCGGTAATGAAGTAGACGATCTAATTGAGCAGATGCAATCTGAGCTTAAACTAGAACAAAAAAGTAAAAATCTTAATGATCAAAAAGACCAAGCAATACGTGATAGGCTAGATAAATTAAGAGAAGATAGCCCGGTAACGCGAAAAAAGACATCTATAAATCTTTCTTTTAATGATACTAAATCAATAATTACCGATACTATAGATGCTCAGGCAGATATAGCTAGTTTATATGCTAATCGATCTACTGAATTAGAGAAGAAAAAAGCATTACTTCATTTAGCTAATAATCTAACTGAAGCTAGGGATATTATTAGGGATACACCCCCTATATCTAAAGAATATGAGCCTAAAATATTAGATGTTATCGCTAGCGGATTAAATAAAATTTTTGAAGGAATAAAGAAAATAGCTTTTCCTGTAGTTAATATTATAAAAGAAATAGGTAGTAGTTTTGTTAATTCGATTAAAACACTTCCCCAAAAATCTTCTAAAACACAAATGAAAGAATCTAAAACGCAATTAAAGAAGTTATATAAAACATATGTTGATTTGAAAGGAGTAAAACCAAAGATAAAAGAAGAATTTCTTAAAAAACATTATGAGCAAATTGATCAGGTACAAACTCCTCAGGAAATATTTGTAGAAACTGCTAAAATTACTAAATCTATAAGGATAGCCGCAAAACAAAAGATAAATAATCTTAAACAACAACAAATTATTAATAGAATGAAGAAGCAAAGCCCTGCTGCTTTTATAAATAATAATTCATTTACACCCTCTAATACACCTACTAATAAAGGAAAATCTTCAAAGAGCAACCAAAGGTGAATATATCAATGTTTTTTTATAGAAATGTTGTTGACATTATACGTCACTGACGTATAATATTTTATATGGAGTATATAGAATCCCCTTTATTTAATAAATTATTGAGTTCATATTTTACAGATGATGAGTATGCAGGTTTTCAATGGCACTTGTCACTACATTCTAAATCAGGGGATGTTATAGTAGGTAGTGGTGGACTTAGAAAAATACGCTGGATGACTAAAGGACAAGGAAAACGTAGTGGTGTTCGTATAATTTATTATTATAAAAGTAAAGAAGAACAGATATGGTTATTAACCATATCTGCAAAAAATGAAGCTGAAAATATTCCAGCTTCTGTTTTAAAAAAAATAAAAGAAGAGTTAGGTTTATGAACGTAAAAAGAGATATTGGAGCTGAAATTTTGCAATCGATTCAAGATATAAAATTAGGAAAGGGACACATAAAGAAAATAGAAACAAAAGAGGATATAGTAGATATCAGAAAACACTTACATCTTTCTCAATCAGCTTTTGCTGTACTTATGGGAGTTAATGTAAGAACATTACAAGAATGGGAACAAGGAAGACGTAAACCTACAGGTTCCGCTATATCTTTATTAAAAATAGCCTCTAAGTATCCTAAAGTTTTTATTAATTATTCTCATAATTAATAATAATAAATAATAATTCTAACTTTAATTAGAATTATCTATCCCTTTCATGCCACCTGTCTTAGCCTTATCAAATGAAGTATCTTTAATTGCCGCATCACTAAAATCAACATTTGTTAGGTCGGAATTACTAAAGTTAGCCTGATCAATTTTAGCTGCTTTAAATATGCTATCTGTTAATATTGAGTTTGAAAAATCTGTTTTAGAAATTGTTGTTGCAGAAAAATCTACCTTTTGTAAGGAAGAGTTCTTAATTGCCGTATTTGTTAGGTTAGTATTTTTAAAAATACTATTTGAAAAATCTACTTTATCAAATTTTAGATTACTTAAGTCAAGATTTGTTAAATTCATATTTGTTAAGTTGGTTATTTTTTGCAAATCTTTTACCGAACTTATTACTATATTATTTGGTGGGATTTTACTCGAATTATCGCTATTTAAAATAATATTATTAGAAACATTAGTATTAATAAAACCGGAATATGCTTGGTAGTTAATATTGTTTATTTGTGAATTAGAAAGGACAGAATTAATAACCGCAGTATTTGTTAGATTAGAATTTATTAGAGCTACTTGGTTTAAATTGCCTAAATTAATTTTAACATCTGAAAAATTTGCGTTTTGTATTAAAGATTTAGAAAAATTTACATTATTAAATTGTCCGTGAGTTATATTTGAGTTTATTATTTCACTGCCGGTTAAATCGCTATTAATAACTGTAAATTGTTTAAAATCATTATTGCTAAAAACATTATTAGCAAAGCTTATAGTATCTAAAGTAGTATTGGAACCGTTAATTTTATTAAGCCTTACAAAATTAGCATTACTATTTTTTATTGATAAATTATTAAATTTATTATCGTTTAGACTCATATTATTTAATATAGAATTATCGATTTTAAACTGATTTAAAACTGAACTATTAATTGTGCTGTTTTGTAAATCACATTTAGTAAGGCTAATATTTTGTAATGTTGAACCTTGAAAGGAAGCGTATGAAAAGAAAGAGTTATTACTTTGTACGTTATTAAAGTTTACTTCATTAAAAATACTTTGTGTGAAGTTAGAATCCTTAATTATTACTGCCGTTAATTTAGTTTGACTTAGGTCGCTAGATTCAAAATAATTATTAGTAAAATTGGTGTTACTTATTACACTTTTTTCTAAATCTGTACCATAAAATATTGAATTTGTTATATTAGTATTTTTAAAGCTATTATTCTTTAAGTTAGCTTTTTGAAAATTAACACCGTCGATAGTATTATTGCTCCATAATACATGACTAAATTTAGAGTTTTCAAAATTAACATTTTGTATAGTAGTTTTATTAAAAGCAGTATCGCTAAAATTTGATTGAACAAAATTTGTATTTTGTAATGTTATATTGTTAAAAATTGAACCTTGAAAGTCAGAATTATATCCGGAAATATTTTTTATTACTGAATCTGCAAAATTACTTTCTTGAATTATAGCATTTGTTAATATAGCTTTTTCTAAATTGCTACCTGCAAAATCAGCACGTAATATTTCGCAGGAAGTTAAATCTATTCCTGATAAATCTTCATTTATTAGCTTTACTCCTATTAATTTTACTCCTTTTAAATTTGAGCCGAATTTCTCTTTAAGGTTCACTTTAAGATTTTTAGAATTTTGCGATATTATATAATTTCGAATTACCGTGCTTTGGTTATCTGTAAGTAATCCATTAGCATCATGAGTAGATTCGGAACAGCTGCTTAATAACAAGTAAATAGTAATTATTGATATGACTTTAAGCATTTGCTTCCTCATATTCTTCTTCATTTATTCTATTTGTAGGAGGTATATGTAAGCTTAATAGTTTTAATTTACGATGCAAAGCCGATCTTTCCATGCCGACAAATGACGATGTTTTTGAAATATTATTATTAAAACGACTCATTTGTGCTGATAGATATTGACGCTCAAAAACTTCTCTAGCTTCTCTAAGCGGCATAGATAACATATCAAAGCTATCTTCAAGTTTTGTAAGATTAGCACTATTTGCTAATATTTCCGAAGGTATCATATAAGGCTTGATAATTTCATTATTACCTGTAGTTAACGGATTCATAATTAAAGTCCATTCAACAACATTACGTAATTGTCTAATATTGCCCGGCCATTCATAGGATTGAAGTGCTGCTATAGTTTCATCGGCAAAAGTGCGTTCCTTTAAACCTGAAAATTTTGAAAGCTGCTTAACAAAATATTTTACGAGTAATAGTATATCTTCTTTTCTTTCATATAATGAAGGTACTTTTAGAGAAGACACATTAAGGCGATAATATAGATCTTCTAGAAATTTACCGTTATTAACTTCGTCTTGTATATTTTTAGAAGTGCCGGTGATAATTTTTATATCAACCTTAATATTTTTCCCGCAAGGTTTTGTAATAGTTTGATCTTTAAGAAATTTTAATAATTTTACCTGAATAGGAATTGGAATATTACTGATCTCATCTATATATAAAGTACCGTTATTGGCAAATTCTAAGATAGTAGGGCGTTTATTATTATTTTCCTGTTTTTCCGATTCGCCGAATAATTCTTGATTGATTTTTTCTGTAGTCATACAGGTTGGGCTGAAAATAATGAACGGATTATTAACCCTTTTAGATTGTTTATGAATTAACCTTGCTGCAAGTTCTTTACCGCTACCGACTTTACCGTGGATCATTATACGACTGCTAGAGCTAGCTGCCTTTTCTATTTCCATTTTATATTTTAAAGTTACCGAACATCCGCCTACTAATTCAGTTTTATCTATAACCTTTGATTTTAAATCTATATTTTCACGTTTTAATTTTGTTACTTCGCAAGCTCTTTTAAGTAAAATAACCAATTTATCATTATTAAACGGTTTTTCTATATAATCATAAGCCCCCATTTTTATAGCATTTACTGCTGTTTCTATAGTACCGTGACCGCTAATAATTATTACCGGCATTAAAGGATAACGTTTTTTAATTATCTCTAAAATCCCAAGCCCATCAATTTCGCTTCCTTGAAGCCAAATATCAAGTATAACTGCAGAGACCGGTTTTTCGGAAAGTATTTTAAGGGCTTGAGTACTATTAGCGGCAACCTTAGGGTTAAAACCTTCGTCTTTCAAAATTGCGGCAATAATATTTCGTATATCCTCTTCATCGTCTACTATTAAAACATCTATTGGTGACATTACAATTTACCTTAAAAATATTAATGTTAAGTATACGTTAATGCCGAATGTAAAAGAAAGCAACATTTTTTTATAACATTTTTGTCACAATAGCTATTTATAATGTAAAGACTGGCTAAGATTACATAATATTAAAATTATTTAAGGAATTTTAATTAATTTTATTTGCAGTTTGTAGGATTATATTTAATTATATATAATAAAGGTGTTGTTGCATGATATGTCATTCCCGCGAAAGCAGGAATCTAGAAAAAAGCGAAATTATTTGAGCTTTTAATTTAAAAAATTTAGTGTGTTTATACTTTTTAGCAACTGGATTCCCGCTTTTGCGGGAATGACATATCACAGTGGTACCAAAGCCTATAACAAGCAGTAAAACTAATTTTAAAAATTATGCTTAACATCTTTTTAATTATTATTTCATTATTTATTTGCTTAATAACCTACCTATTTATCAGAAAAACGGATATTTTTACAAATTTATTGATGTTAAATAGTTTCACGACTTTAGTGAGTTTATTTATTTGTTGTTTAGGCTTATACTCAGGAAATAGCTCATATTTGGATATAGCAATTATTTATTTCCTCCTAAGCTTTATAGCAACAAACGGATATTTAAAATATTTCATACATGAGTCGAATGAAAACAAAACAGATTAATACGATAATTTTGGGGTGCGGTCTTAGCGGTATGCTAACTGCACTTTCTTTTGCACAAAAGGGTATAGAAACTACTATATTCGAGAGTAAATCGGTAAAAAGTCCGGAATTCTTTAAAGATATAAGAACGACTGCTTTAACGCCGCATTCTAAAAATTTCTTATCCTCTATTGATGTATGGGAAGAGCTTGAGAAGTTTGTGGCAGGAATGCAAGACGTATATGTAGTAGATAATAAGGCGTCAGAGATATTAGATTTACGAAATGACGATGATAGCTTGCTTGGGTACGTAATAAAAAATAGCGATTTTAAAAAAATATTATTGTCAAAAGTAACTAATAATTCGTTGATAACATTAATTGATAACAATCAATATCAAGAGGTTATAAGCTATAATGACTATTCGATTATAAAATTTGATGATGAACAAATAAAATGTAATTTATTAATTATATGTGACGGAGCAAACTCAAAAGTGAGATCTCATTATTTTGCTAATGAAATAGAGAAACCTTATCAGACAGCTCTAACATTTAATATTAAGCATGAAAAGCCGCATGAAAATTGTGCTATGGAGCATTTTTTGCCGCTTGGTCCTTTTGCTTTGCTGCCTTTGAAAGATCAATATAGTTCTTCCGTAATATGGTCAACTTCTTCTGACCAAGCTGCTTTAATTATGAATTTGCCCGTAGAAGAAGTTAGATTTTTAACTCAAAGAAATGTTGGTAATTCTCTAGGTAAAATTACGATTGATAGCGAAATAAGTAGCTTCCCGTTAAAAGCCCGTATGGCAAATAGATATTTTCATAATCGTATAGTGCTTATTGCCGACACTGCTCACACGGTACATCCACTGGCGGGGCAGGGGCTTAATCAGGGCATAAAAGATATAGAGACTTTAAGTACAATAGTTAGCAATAATGGTGCGTTGCAAGAATATCAAAAATTAAGGCAAGACGATAATTTTATTATGTATAAGCTGACTGATGAACTAAACAATATTTTTTCACATTATTCAAAAAATTTAAGATGTATAAGGCAAATAGGATTTAAAGCAATAAATAATCTTAAACCTATTAAAAACTTGATTACTAGTTATGCGATGGGAGAGCGGTGAGTGTTGTTCGCATGGCATTCAAGTCCGTCATTGCGAGCGGGCATTATTGTGTGGAACGAAAAAAGTGCTTGGTGTCATACCTTGGCTTGACCACGGTATCCATAAAAGTAACTTAAAGTACCAAATCTTAGTATTTTAAACTGAATAGGATGACAGTGGTGGAATATATCCACGCAGGCAATGTCTTGCGAGCGGTCATAAGTCGCGGTCAAGGGCATTTTTGTTTTTTTGGAATCCAAGCAACAAAGTCGTCAAAAGCGGGAATCTATAGAAAATTAAGTAAAAACATATAAGGTAATAATCATGATAAGTTTACATACGTTAATTATAAAAATCAGTAAAATTTTTTCGAGCTTTATTCCTGAGCAAGATATTGTTGAAGAATCCCGTGAAAATATACCAGTAAATAGAGAACCGGCAAGAGATTATTATGAAGATTTAGGTAACCCTCATTAAAATTATTTAATTTTTATAGAGTATGTATGAGTAAAGAAAATCTAAGTAATAAATCATCTATTAATGCTTCTGAAGAAGGAATAAAGAATGCAACGGATAGTAATGAGAGAGCACCAAAAACCTCTATAAACACACCGGAAGGCGTAACACAGCCGAATTCTGAACCGCAAAAAGAACAGCAATCGCAAAACAATAAGCCGACGGGAAAAAGAACGCTGAAAGAGGATACGGCACTTTACGGTGCTAGAGTTGCTCGTGCCGGAATCGCTGCAGGTGGGGTAGCACTGGAAATAGTAAAAGGAGTCAGTAAAGTTGCCGTTACCCATAACCCTATTCATGTAGCAGATGTAGTAATTGATGTCGGAGAAAAAGTGGCAAAAGCTTATGATCCGATTGATAAACTTCAGCAAGGTGCAAAAATTAAAGAAAAAGGTCCTCCAAGCCCTGGTTTAGCTGATAAGGCATTAAATAAAATCAGAACGATGCCAGGTGGTGAAACGGCGGCAAATGTACTAGAAAAAACATATAAAACGTTAGGTAGTAAAGCAGTAAGGCGTACAGCTAGAATTGCCGGTATTACAGCATCGTTAGCACTTAACCCCACTCCCGTCGGGCTTGGCCTTGCTGCACTTTCTTTATCAGCTGTTGCTTATAATGTTGGAAAAGAAACTCTAGAAGTAAGAGCGGATAAACGCTTAAATAGGCAGAAAGAAATTTTAGAAAATATTAAAGCTAGTTATGTAGAGCAAGCAAATTTAGTAGTTAGTACTCAAATAAATAAAGCAAAAGATAGTCCTGCACTTAAAAATTTTCTAGATACTAAATTACCTAAAATTTATCAAGAAAAAGCTGAACCTGAAAAATTAAATACTACGAGAACTAAAGAGATTTTAAAAGCAGTTCGAGATACTGCTTTAGAAATTACCGCTTTAGTTGCACAAGCAAGCTCAGTAGGCGGTATTGCAGCCGGTGCAGCAGCATTTGTAGTTGGAGGAGGAGCGAATGTTTTAGGTGAAGCTGATAGCAAATTAGTGCGTATGGAGCAACAGAAAGACAAAAAAAATCAAATAAATAAGTTAAAAACATCGATAGGAAATTATGAAAATACGAAAGACTTACTTGAAAAAGAAAGGCAAGCAAAAATAGACAGCAAAGCATTAAACGAGTTTTTAACTACTACTCCTAAAATTGATCAATTAAGTGAGCAGGATCTTAGAGATCATTATAGTGTAACACGAGCAAAAGTAGCAAAAGAATTTCCTCCTCCGGATGAGAAAACTAATTATCAAAAAGTTAAATCAGGAGTAAAAGAGTTGAAGGATTGTTTTGTTGAATCACAATTGGGTGATTTAAAAGAAATATATGGTAAAAAGGAAGAGCAGAAACCTAGTACCGTTTTTATTACTCCTAATATTCAAAAACCAAAAACTCCTGAAATTGCTAAAGTAGAGAAAAAAGTACATAATATGCAGGAAAGCTTAACGCATGGTAAGGTTACCTCTCGCAGTAATAATATATCGCCACTGCCAACAGGAAAAAGTGCATCTAAGAAACAAGAATCTTCAAAGGGAATGAATGTTGGTTAAATCTTACAATTATATAATAGATTATATCTTGCCGCAGAGATGTTTAGGATGCTCAGAAATATCAAATGGTAGAGGTGAATTTTGCGGTGATTGCTGGAAGAATCTAGAGTTTATAACAAGACCTTATTGTAGTATATGCGGACAAAGATTTAGTATAAAAATCTTAGATAACTGCATTTGTGGACGTTGCTATAGCAGCAAGCCTAATTATGATTTGGCTCGTAGCTTATTTAAATTTAATGAATATAGTAAAAAAATAGTTCATCAGTTTAAATATCAAGATAAAACAATATTTGCTAAAACTTTTGCTAAGCTTTTATATAACAGATATCATGAAGATATAAATGATACTGATCTAATCATATCCGTACCGATGAATAGGTTTAAAAGGTTACTACGAATGTATAACCCCGCTCATATTTTAGCTATGGATATTGCAAAAATTACAAATAAAATGCTAAAAGCCGATATTTTAATTAAGTCAAAATGGACAAAGTCTCAGACCTTTTTATCAAGAAGACAACGAAAGAATAATATAAGCGGTAGTATCAAATTTAACACAAAATATAATATTGCCGGAAAAAAAGTTTTATTAGTTGACGATGTTATTACTACCGGTGTTACTATAAATGAATGTGCTAAAATTTTACGACAAGCGGGGGCAGAATCGGTAAAGGTCTTAAGTGTTGCGATGACTTAGTAGAGATTTGTCATACCGTGGCTTGTACCTGCGGTATCCAGTCTTTTTTAATTGTTTTATGAATCCTGTGGCGGGGCCACGGGGTGACACAAAAGGTAATTTATGCAAAATGAAATAAAAAAAGTTTGTGTTATCGGCTCAGGAGTTATGGGGTCAGGAATTGCAGCTTTAATTGCTAATTCGTCTAACAAAGTTGTATTGTTGGATATTGCAGCTAAAGATTCCGATGATCCTAATAAAATAGTCAAAACCGCTAAAGAAAATTTGCATAAACAAAAACCTCCTCCTTTATCTTTTCCTGATAAAGAAAATTTCATTACTATCGGTAATTTAGAGCATGATTTAGATTTAATTAAAGAATGTGATTTAGTTATTGAAGTTATTGTTGAGAAGCTGGAAATAAAACATCACTTATATAATAAAATTATTCCTTATCTTAAAGAAGATGCAATTATTGCTTCTAATACCTCTACATTACCTCTAAAAAGACTCAAAGAAAATTTACCGGATAATATCAAATCTAGATTCGTTATTACGCATTTCTTCAATCCTCCAAGATATATGGAGTTATTGGAGTTAATTATTGACCCTATAGTAGAGCCGCAAGTAATAGAAAGAGTATCAGGATTCTTAACGAAAACTCTTGGTAAGACTATAGTAAAATGTAACGATACTCCAGGCTTTATAGCGAATAGAGTAGGGTGTTTTTTACTGGAGTTAGTTGTAAGAAAAGCTATAAAAGAGCAGCTTGATTTTGTTACTATAGATAAAATATTTACTACATGTCTAGGGCTGCCGAGTACGGGAATTTTCGGTCTGTATGATCTAATAGGGCATGACGTAATGAAGTTAATATCAAGTTCATTACTTGCCGCTCTTCCTTCAAATGATGCTTATCACAAAATATATATAAATACACCAGTTCTTGACCAAATGATTGAGCAGAAACTAATCGGTCGTAAAGGAGGTGGTGGGTTTTATCGTTTATCGGTATCAAACGGCAAAAAGATTAAAGAAGTTATCAATATAAGCGACTTATCTTATAGCCCTGTTCAAAAAGTGGATATTTCATTTAATAGTCTTGATGAGCTTCTTGCAAGTGATTCGGTTTATGGCAAGTTTTTTAGTGAGATTATCACGGAATTTTATCTTTATTTAGCTGGTTTAGTGCCGTCAGTCACGGATAATATCTATGATATAGATGCTGCTATGAAACTTGGCTATAGCTGGAAATACGGTCCATTTGAATTATTGACTATAGCGGCTAAAGACGGTTGGGACTTGGTAATTAAAAATGCCGGTGTAATGCATATCCCGCTTCCGCCATATTTAGTTAATAAAGAATATCAAAAAATCGATAAGCAAAAATTTAATTCTCACAAGGATATTTTAAAAGAAAGTCAGATAGTATTAGAAAATGATTCTGCAAAGCTAATAAATTACCGTGAGAATTTCATTTTTGTTATTACTACCAAGATGAATTGTTTAAATCATAATGTGTTTTATCTACTGCAAGAAGCAGCGAGTAAAGCTGAAAATGATGGTAAGAATCTTTATATTTATTCGCAAGGAAATAATTTTTCTGCAGGTGCGGATTTAAAGCTTCTTCTTTCCTATATTGAAGACGACAATTTTCATGACCTAGAGAATTTACTAAAGCTGGGACAGCAAACCATGCTCCACTTAAAATATTCCGGGGTTCATATTGTTAGTTGTGCTAAAGGAGTAGCACTTGGAGGTGGGTGTGAGCTGCTATTGCACTCAAGCTATATTGTAGCAAATCAAGAACTGAACGCTGGACTTGTAGAACTTGGCGTCGGTTTAATACCGGGATGGGGCGGTGTTACTGAAATGTTTGCTCGAAGCAAGGGAGATAAAACTAAATTAATTAGAAATATCAAAAATATTATAGAGCAGAATAAAACAAGTTCGGCAGATTACTTTAAAGCAGATTATGATGTAGAGAATATGCAAGTAAATATGAACAAGCATTATATTTTAGATGAAGCTTTAAAATTAAACCTAGCTAAAAAAATAGTACCTGTTCCTCATAAAATTACTTTGCCTAAAGTAATTTTAGCAAATGAAATAGATACGTCAAAATATAATGACCTACAAAATAAAGTACTTAGCAAATTCCAAAATATTATTGATAAACATAGTGAAACGAATGAGGAAGAGTTATTAGAATATGAGCGGGAAATATTTTTAAAACTTGCAAAAGATCCAAAAACTATAGAAAAACTAAAATCGATTGTGGGGTGAAGATATTCTGAATTCTTTATTGTGGTTATGGGATCTTGAAATAATATAAAAAATAAATTAATATTCAAAATATTAATATAAATAAAAAAATTATTATTCCGGTAATTAGTCGTTTTTTTGGGATAATAATTATGATGTACTATAGAGACCATAATCCTCCTCATTTTCATGCTAAATATGGTGATTATGAAGTAATAATTTCACTAAACGGCAAAATATTAGAAGGTAAATTTCCTAAAAGAGCTTTGCAATTAGTTACAGAATGGTTAAATATACATAGAGAAGAACTAGGCTCTGTGAACATTTCTAAAAAGATTTAATTTTGGTTGTTTTTTGCTGCAAATTATAAGATTTTTTTGAAATAAGAATAACTATTCCTTCAAAAATCCTATTAATTTTCGCTAAAAAACCTCTCAAAATAGAAAATCAATTAGAAATGTTCACAGAGCCTAGTAGATAATTGGAATAAAACACAAAATGGTGAACCATTAAATTCTATAGCCCCATTGGAGTAAAAATGTTGCATGTAATGGTAATCCTCCCCAAAAACAATCGACAAAAGGAGTAGAATTTTCTAGGAACAAAGAAGGAGATTCTATAAATGACAATATCAAAGCACAGTGATAGCCAAATCATGTCTATCTTAAA